>NZ_CP033459.1:0-730042 GCF_003265305.2 Pseudoprevotella muciniphila
AAGGTGGGGGGGGAACACCCCTCGAGGGGTTTCTGGGGAACTATAGGAGGTACTCTTTGCCGTTCTTGATGATACGAACTATCCTACATTTGCAATATCGGAACTCTGGGCATGACCAGCATTGTCCCCCCTACGGCGTTCAAGTTCCTCGATCCGTGCTTTAAGCCTACCTATTTCTTCTGCCTGTTCCGCTATGCGATCAAGGAACATTGATGTGTCCCCTTGTAGTGCCACCGGTTTGTCAGAGATAAACGGTTCCCCATCTCCCATGATAATCCAGTCTATATTGACAGTTGGGTATGACAATTTCAGACGACGGAGCATCTCGACCGACAACTTCTTTCTTCCACTTTTTATGTCGCTAATTCCAGCCTTGTTCGTTTCTAATATGCTGGCGGCTTCGACATAATCGGCTATTGCCCCACCCTTTCTTAAATCGTCCAAAATCTGAACGAATCTGAGATTTTCACCCATAATTTTGTCTTTAGTATGAAAAATTACGTTAAAATGTTTTGCAGTATGAAAATTTCATATTATCTTTGCCGCGTGTTCATAAATGTACAACTTAATTTTTAATGAAATGAAAAGTACTAAGTCGAATTTTCGGAGCCAGGAGAAGTATGCTGAAGCTCTGAATTGCATGGAGAAATTTCAGGCTCCTCAATCTGACAGAGAACTTGTGTGCCAGCTGTGCCGTCGAGTAGGTCGCTTAGAGCGCGAACTAACTGCGACAAAGAAACAACTGAACGAAATCGCTTGCAATCACGCCAAAGGTGAAGATTTAGTTCTACGAAGTCAATGCCACGCATCTCGGCTTCCTCGTCGGGATGGTAGTAAGCGAAAGATTGCTTACATGATATATGAAGAGGATTTGATACGGATAGCAACAGACCCTCAGCGTAGCTTCGAAGAGCCTCTTCACTCTTCTCTGTGGCAACGCGCCCTTGGCGAACTGTGATTTTAGCTTTGAACCGATACATGTTTCATGTGTTCATTAGTGAACGTGGGGACAAATGTACGAAACTTTGCCGAAACAAACAAATTAACAGTTAAAAGAACATGTATGAAATCAAAGAATGGCAGACGCAGAGCGTGAAGCACAAAGTGGCCACGCTGCTTATGGTTGACGGTGTGTCTTTCAGTTACAACGAAGAGGACGGCATTGTTTTCTCCGCCCCTGAGTTATATGTTAAGAATATGGTCCGTCGGCTGATGAACAGCTACGGTGTGAGTTTAAGACCAATAATAACAGAAATAAAATAAATGATTATGGCAAAAGTAAAAAGCGTGAGAACCATAAAGGTTTCGAAGGAGAACAAGGCGAGGCTCGCGAAGTTGTTCGGTTGCACTGAGCGCATGGTTTACAAGGCTCTGTGCTTTGAGAGTCAGACGCTTCTGGCGAGAAAGATTCAGCATGTAGCCCGTCAGGAGATGGGCGGCTGGGTTGAGGCTGCCGTGCCTGAAGACGAGATCTTCTACGACACAATGGACAGCGGTGAGCGTTTCATGCGCCAGTATTTTAACAATGGAGCCGTTCTGGAAGTCAGCCTGACCACAGGCGAGGGCGTTGTACGTTTCAAAGGCTCGCCCAGGCATCGCTATGAAGAGGTGCTTGTGAGAGACATCCCTACCATTCAGAACTACGCAAGGAACTTGAAGTAAGGAGGGGAAGATGGAGTATTACGGAAACAGGCTTTGCATAAGTGCCCGTGAACTTGTAGATAGCGGTGTGATGAGCATCCCTAACTACAAGGCGATGGCGAGCCGTGGACGCATCGACGTGGTGCGTCGTGGCGGTGGTGCAGCCGGTCAGTATGCCCTTGTTGCCGTTGAAAGTCTTCCACGCGACTACAGAGCCAAGGTTCAAGCCCTCTATCCCAACGGCGACCTGACCCACCTGAAGGGTTGGGTGTGCAGCAACTACGAGGTTGACCAGGCTGCGGTGGCGTTTTTCCACAGCAGGGAGCAAGCAGGTCTTGACCTGCCTCCTGAGAAGATTAAGGAGTATGTGGTGAACGCCAGTGTGCTGAACTGCTGCATCCGCTTGTATGAGCGTGCAGCAACAGCCCAAAAGCTGTTTGGCGGCAAATACAACTGGGAGCAGATGGCCAAGGCCATTGAAGCCCTGCGTGAAGAATACGGTCATACACTGCCAGCGAGTACGCTTCGTTTTCGCAAGAAGGTGAATGAATACAAGCGTAACGGGTATGGCTGCCTCATCAGCGGCAAGTTCGGCAACCAGTGTGCGCGGAAGGTGGACTACAGGACAGAGCGTCTGATACTCGGTCTGGCGGTGCTTCCGAACAAGCCTTTCAACACGAACATTGCGGAAATGTACAATATGTTCGTGTGCGGTGAACTGGACGTTTACGACCCGAAGACCGGTGAGCTGTTGAATCCTGACGACTTCACGGACAAGAAGACCGGTGAGCCGTTGGCACTGAGCGAAAGCACTATCACGAACTATCTGAACAAGCCTGCCAACAAGACGCTCATTGAGCACTCTTTGATGAGCTGGACTACGTTCATGCACGAGCAGATGCCACACGTCCACCGTCACGGCGGTAGTTTCTCACTGTCTCAGATTACGATGGACGACGTGGACCTGACGAGAAAACTGAAGGACACCAAGCAACGCGTCCATGCCTACTATGCCTACGACGTAGTGAGCCAGTGCGTAGTCGGTGCCAGTTACGCCCGCAAGAAGGATGAAGGTCTGGTGGTAGATTGCTTCCGCGACATGTTCCGGCTGATTGAGAAACAGGGCTGGGGAATGCCTGCAGGTATTGAGGTGGAGAACCACTTGATGACCCAGTACAAAGATGGTTTCCTGCAAGCCGGTGTCGCTTTCCCGTTCGTCCACTTCTGCGCCCCCCAGAACTCACAGGAAAAATATGCCGAGCCTCTGAACGGTGCGAAGAAGCGCAGCGTGATCCACAAGAACCACGAGGGCATTGGCCGTTTCTACGGCAAGGGCAAGTGGCGTCAGGAGTACAAGAAAGTGAGCGACGAGACCAACGAACTCTACGAGGACAAGGAATACTTCAGTTGGGACCAGTTGGTGGCAGAAGACCGACGTGACAGTTATGAGTGGAACCACCAACTGCACCCCAACCAGAAGAAGTTCCCCGGCATGACAAGGTGGGACGTTCTCTGTGAGCGCATCAACCCGACCCTGCAGCCTCTCGATAAACTGACGCTGGCACGCTACATCGGTGAGCGTGTGGAAACGAGCATCAGGAGGAACTCGACGGTGCGTGTGGCACACGAAGACTGGTGGCTGAGCGACACCAGCGTTTTAGAGAAACTTCGCCCGAATGACTATCAGGTGACCGCGTACTATATGCCTGACGAGGAGGGCAAGCCTTCTGAGGTGTATATTTTCCAGGGCGACAAGTACATTGACCAAGTGGAGAAAGTTCAGACCTACAACCGCGTAATGGCAGAACAAACCGAAGAGGACACCGTGAACTATATCGAGCAGCGCAAGAAGATTGCGAAGTTCAGCAAGTATGTAAAGGAAAATGCCATTGACGAACTGGGTGTGATTAAGCCGAGTGTAGCACCCGTCATGCAGACAGAAGCCGTGGCATTGCCACCGCAACAAACAGAACAAGAGCTCTTGTATGTTCCTGTAGATGTGGAAAGCAAAGCTCTTGCAGATATGTAGAATAACATTAAAACGCCGTTAGAATATGATTAAAGATTGGCAAAAACAGCGGATTCTGGAGGCGATAGCCCAGAACCGCAAGAACTACCCGAGCGATGCCAAGCACGCTGCCTCGCTGGGCATTTCCGCAAGCGTGTACAACAGTCTGAAGAAGGGTCAGACGGACAAGGCTCTGAGTGATGCCAACTGGGTGAACATTGCCCGCCGTTTAGACGTGAACCTGCGCGACTCTATCGAGTGGAAGGGCGCAAGGACCGCGACCTTCGACTATATCACCACACAGTTAGAGGCTTGCCAGGAGCGTAGCCTGAGCGTGATATTGTGCGACCTTCCGAACATTGGCAAGACGTACACCGCTCGATGGTATGTGAATGAGCACCGCAACGCCGTGTATATCGACTGCAGCCAGGTGAAGACAAAACGCGCCCTGGTTAAGAAAATAGCCAACGAGTTCGGCGTGGGTGCCACGGGCAAGTACCAGGACACCTATGAGGATTTGGTTTACTATCTGCGCTCGATGGAGCGCCCTTTGGTGGTGCTTGACGAAGCCGGCGACCTTGCATACGAGGCTTTTCTTGAACTCAAAGCCCTTTGGAACGCCACCGAAATGTGCTGCGGCTGGTATATGATGGGAGCCGACGGACTGGCAGCCAAGATCAACCGCAACGTGGAAGGCAAGAAGGTGGGTTACGCTGAGATCTTCTCACGTTACGGCGGCAAGTACAGCCGTGTCACTCCAGACCAGGGAGACGACCGCAAGGCGTTCTTGATGGAGCAGGCGCGAGTTGTGGCCAGCGTGAACGCCCCGGCGGGAACCGATATCGGTCAGATCGTGCGCAAGAGCCAGGGTGGTTTGAGACGAGTCTATACGGAGATTAGCAAGCTGAAAGAAGGCTGCGTTCGGCAAAGTTCAAGCGAGCTTGACTCTGCACTCACTGGCACTTCTTTTGAGAAAATCAAGAAAGGAGCCTGATATGAAAATAAAAGTAACTTTTTCAGATGGGAGCCGCCGTGTACTGAAAGCCCCATCTGAATTGCAGAAAATAGACAAAAATCGCGAGGCAATATTTGTAATGAACAATGGAGAGGTCTATACAGGCTATTGTGATGGTGATGTCGATGAGGAGGACGATTTCTGTATTATGGGAACTTTACACGGCATAGGACTTCCGTTCAACCGCCTATTGGGTTGGTGTTATACAACAAACAAAAAGATATGAAGCGCGCCTACAGTCCGAAAGAAATAGCCAAGAGGACCTACAAGACGCTGCCGTTTGGTGGCAAGTGGGCAGCAGCCTTCGGTTCGCCGGAGGAGAACTCCACGTGGTTCATCAGCGGCGCGTCCGCCAGCGGCAAGAGTTCTTTCGTGATGCAACTGGCCTACGAACTGACCCACTACGGGCAAGTGCTCTACCTGAGTTATGAGGAGGGCTTGAACCAGAGTTTCCAAGAGCGGATGCTACGGTTTGACCTTGACAAGAAGCAGGGCTGGTTCCGTGTCGTGACCAGTGACACGGTGGAGGACCTGACCGAGCGTCTGAAGAGGCGGCACAGTGCGAAGTTCATCATTGTGGACTCGTTTCAGGACGCAGGCTGGGAATGGCCCGAAACCAAAGTCCTGCTTGAGACATTCCCTAAGAAGAGTTTCATCTTCATCAGTCAGGAAGCCAAGGGACAGCCGTTAGGAAAGCCAGCCGTCAGGCTTCGCTACCGTGCCGGTGTGAAAGTAAGGGTCGTCGGTTTCCGAGCCTATTGCCAAGGGCGTTTCAATCCCGATGCCGGCAACAGTTTCGTAGTGTGGGAAGAAGGCGTGTTAAGAACAACGAATAATTTTTAATTATGGGAAAAGTAAAAAACACATTTGAGTTAGACAATGCGTGTTGCATTTGCGGCCGTACATTTTCCGGCAAGGGCCATAATCCCGCTCCCGTCAGGTATGATGGTGTGTGCTGTGGTGTGTGTAATGTCAACGTCGTTCTCAAGGAACGGTTCAGATTGGCAAAAGAAAGGGAGAAATTATGATCACTGAGATATTAGTAAAAAAAGACCGTATGGGTTTGGTGATTGACGACTGGATGGAGTGCGGCGAGTGCGACCTTACCCTGCGGATGTCCAAGACCACCGGCTGCCGCGTGATAGAGACCACCGATGCGCTGTATGCTGAAAGGATTGTCAGTTATCTGCGAGCCGCTGAGAAAGTAAACGTAAAACAATCAATCAAAAGCAAGAAATGAGCAAGACGAAGCAGATACTTGAATTGAGCAGTCCGAGCATCAAGACGTTGCGTGAGCACGTTGTCGGCATGGTGCAGCGTTGCCACTATTGCTGCGGCAGCGGTTGGTTCTGGGGCACCGACGAATTTGGCGAAAGCGAGAAGCAGCCCTGTCCTTTGTGCGGTGGTGCGGGTCAGTTGCGTCCTGAGGTGACGATTGAGTGGAAAGGTGTGAATCATGTTTAATCAACAATATATATCATTATGAAGACAAACATCAAGAAAGTACAATTATTAGCGCCGAGATGGTGGAATCCGCTGTTTTGGCTGTTCGTAGTTCTCGCCCCTGTTCTTGGCATTATTGCCGGTTCTGTTTTTGGCGGTTTCATGGGTTTGCTTATCGGTTATGAGTCAGGGCTTGAAGCCTCTTTTGAAAAGATGCGCCAGATTAACGCCAAGCTACCATGAGTGTAAAGAGTTATCACCGTTTTTATGCCTTGTTCAATCGTCTGTCCGGCGTTGACCGTGAGGACATGAAAGAGACCCTTGTGTCGAGTTTCACAGACGGTCGGACCACCAGCCTCAGAGAAATGACGCAGAAAGAGTACAACGCTATGTGCGCCTCTCTGGAGGAACGCACTGGCTGGAAGGCGCAACTGAAGAAAAAGCGCAGCCTGTGCCTGAAGCTGATGCAGAAGGCTGGTGTCGATACGACCGACTGGCAGCGCATCAACGATTTCTGCAGTAACCCTAAGATTGCTGGACGGGTGTTCGCTCAGTTGGGCGTGAAAGACCTTGACGCGCTTCAGGTGAAGCTTCGTGCCATTATGAGCAAGGGCGGGCTGAAGGGGACCAAGACGCGGGAGGCTGCGCCACAGTCGCAGCATACGGAACCGGAACCCTGCTTGAAAGCCATACCCCTGACCGTAATGGGAGAGGCTTAGTAGTAATAGAAGCTATAGAAGCAATAGAAGCAATAGAAGCAATAGTATTAACCATCAAAAAAAACAAAAAGACAATGGCAAGACAAAAGAAAACCATTATCACCGGCGTGACCCGAGAGGCCGCCGACGAAGCATTCGCAACCTATGCGAAGAGTGATGCCCAGATTCAGAAGATCAATGCGGAGATTGAGCTTCAGTGCGCCAAGATCCGTGAGAAGTACGCCGACAAGTTAGCCGCTTTAGGCAGTGACAGAGACAAGTCGTTCGATGTGCTTCAGAGTTTCGCCACCGAGAACCAGGCAGAGTTGTTCAGCAAGAAGAAGAGCCTTGACATGGCCCACGGCACCATCGGCTTCCGCACCGGCACTCCGAAGCTGAAAACCCTGAAGGGCTTCACCTGGGCAAGTGCGCTACAGTTGGCTAAGAAGTTCCTGCCTTTCGCCTACATCCGCCAGACGGATGAGATTGCTAAGGACAAGTTGCTTGCCGACCGTGACCTGAAAGAAGTTGCAGTATATGACACCCCGACGGGCGATCCCCGTGAGGTCACTATGCGCGAGGCTATGGCAGCCTGTGGTATTCAGGTGACTCAGGACGAGACGTTCTATGTTGAACCCAAGAAAGAGGAGACTGCCGTATGAAGACCCGGAGCATCACTAAGCCCGAGAAAGTTGCCCTGTGCCGTGAATGCCACGGCAGGGGCACTGTCTCCAAACTGGGCTTTTCAAGGCTATGCCCTAACTGTGAGGGCAGCGGCAGGGTACTTGTCAGTTGTGAGATGACCCTGCACGTCAGGCCCTATAAAGTGCATTAATTAACTTCGACAATCAGCTGCATGGGAATGAAGAAGCGCAAAGGCAAGAGTTATGCCAAGCGTGTCGCCGACATCAACCAGATTTACGACACGTACGCGAAGACGGGTCTTCCGAACAGGGAGATCTGGAAACGTTATGTCTATCCGAAATACGGCATCAGCGAGCGTACTTTTTACAATCTGCTGAAGGCCTCTGCCAATCCTCTTCTTGAGGAGCGTGCTGCGCTTTCTGCACAGGGCTTCTTGTTCCCGGAACTGTTATACCCCGAAGATGAAGTCAGAGATCCAGGCTATTTTAAGAAGAATCCTTAAGGACATCGAGGTAGAGATGTCCGACGAGTTCGACCGGAACTTTGAGCGTCAGGCCTTTTTCAGTGAGGCGTGGCAGCGCAGGAAGAGCGCGACTCGTCCCGGCGGTCACATACTGGTCGATACGGGACGTTTGCGCCGTAGCATCCAGAGCCGGACCACCGAGAACAGCATCACGTTCTTCACGACGGAGCCCTACGCCGCCATTCACAACGATGGGGGCGAGATAGTGGTGACAACCAGGATGAAGAAATACTTCTGGCACAAGTATTACGAGGCTACCGGCTCGTTCGGTCGCAAGAAAGACGTCAGCCGGCGGAACGACAAGCGCACGGTGCAGCTGAGCGGCGAAGCCGAGTTCTGGAAGTTCATGGCCTTGAAGAAAGCCGGTACCACCATCAAGATTCCTCGCCGAAGGTTTTTGGGTACCAGTCCTGAAGTGGAGCGAGCTGTACGGACCATCATCGAGGAGAACCTGAGCGGATATATTGAAGAATCCATCAATTTTACGATTCGAGAATCATGATTATCGGCTGCGCCTCAGCATAAGAGCGAGCTCTTCTGCCTTCGGCTTGCACGATAATTGAAAATACACGAGAAATGAGAAAAGAAGTATATCAGATGCTCATAGAGCAACTATCCAAACTATATGTAACACCAGAAGGTTACTACGGAGTAGCAGAAACTGAAGACGACGTTCCTGAAGGCTGGGAACGTGCCATCAAGCACATCGACCTGTGGAACCACAACGTTGAGTTCATCGAGCAGGAAGAGAATTGGGAACGTCCGGCGGTGTTCGTGGAGTTCCAGCCCATCCAGTGGAATGCCATACAGCCTGGAGCGGAATATCGTGCAGAGCCGATAGTACACCTTCATGTGGTGACGGACTGGCAGGGCAGCAGTTCTGCAGATAGTGAGTTCCGTGAACAGAGCCTGAAGGTGTTCGACTTACTGGAGGCGATACACCATCAGTTGGCTTGCAGGAGAGGCAAGACGTTTCTGGAGTTTGACCTTGTGGGAAGCAGCACGAACCACAATCATGAGGATATTATTGAGAACATTGAGAGTTACCAATGCGTGGCAATTAAATCGTTGCGATGAAATCGCAACATACAAAACCTGAAGAAGTATGGAGATATTCAAGAGTTTCAAGCTGTTCGGTCTTTATTTCTACATTTCGAACGTTCGGATGAAGCGCAGGCGTACGATAGACGAGCAGATGCGCAATCGACGGAATGCTCTTCTCCGGAAGAAACGGTTTCTCTACCAGCTGCGTGGCGGCTGCTGTGAGCTTTGCGGCAAGCACTTTGCCCTGGAGGCATTGGAGATACACCACTTGGTTCCTGTGAGCCAGAACCCCGGACTGGCGTTGCAGACGAAGAATCTGATTCTTCTCTGCCATGACTGCCATGTAAAGGTGCATCAGGGCAAAGAATCCGCCGTAAAGCAAAAAAACAGACCTTAAAATGAAAAAAATCCGCTACTTTTGATTGAGTAACGGATTTTTTTGTACCTTTGTCGTCAGAATAGCATTGAGACTGAGTCTTGGATTGTAGTTCCAGGTAGTTCTTTCTCTTTGCTATTTCTTTTTTATGTGCTTTCTGATTTTTTCGGGATGGTCAGAAATAGAATGCAGGGTATATTCTCCCCAATCCCATTCCCAAACAATTATACACTGTTCTTCCCCTCGTACCTTTGTGGAGAATATATGGTGCTGTACAACCCTTTCCTTTTCCTTCCCAGGTGGGGGATCTGCTGGCCCCAGATATTTACACTCTTTATCCTCGAAGACTTCATTTATGCGTAGTAGCATTTTGTTCTTTTCCTGCAGATATTTGTTGGGTTGGTTGGTCCATTCTGTGATAGAAGCCCTTGAAATGTTGATGGGGTGTGGGAACTTCGTTGTGTTTATAGTCGTTCCCTGTAATGGCTTGGCGTATTTTCTCGTTTGTTTGGCATCTGCATTTGCCAATGCCCTTACGATACGACAAGCAGCACATAACTCATTCTCTGGAACGAATACCAGTGATATTTTCCCTTTTGCAATGTCACAGTCCCGGCACCGCTTGATGGTGTAAGGATTATAGTCTGGCATTGTCTTTTGTTCTATTCCAGGATTGAAATGAAAGATGCCCTTTGTGTCCTTTCCCGTGGCCTCGGCTCCGAGTGCCATAGCCTCGTCGTGTGGTGTTTCCGGGTATTTAGTCTTGCGCACCTGTACGACGGTGCATCGGCAGTTCCATCCGTTAGGCGGGTAATACTCCTCCCAGAACGGGTCGGACATCGGCAGCGTTACGCGGTCGAGTGCAGCATGTTCCGGACGCACCTTTTCGTCGCGCTGCGTTCGGTACTGCAGGTTATATCGGTCGCCGTCCTGCATGAACTGCTCCCACTTTGCCGCCATGTCCGCTGAAGCCTGACAGAAGTTGTATTCTGCGCGGAGGTAGTTGCGGTTGTAGGTGCTATCAATCTTGCGAACGTCATTCAAAAACTGTTCGAAAGGCTTTCTGTTGCCGTTCTCGTCAATGAGAGACGGGAACGCCTCGTTGAGTTCGTGGAACGTCTTCATGCCGGAGAAGATGTAGTTCGACCGCTGAAGACGCTGGCGCATGGCATCAGACATTTTGACTTGCTGGAAGCCGGAGTTGAGTGCGTCGGCATGTGTCTCTATGAACTCCTGCATTTTCGGTGTCTCCAGTAACTCTATGCGGAACTGTGCCCCCTGCTCCTTGTAGAGTGTCTTCATCATTCCCTCGAACAGGCGCGAGAGTTCCTGACGTATCTCGTCCTCACGGGCGAAAGTGGCGACGGGGAAACCGCCGTCCGCAAGGATTCGGGCATAGCGTTCGTGCAGCCCCAGGTAATCACTGGGGCTCAGTCGAAAAAAGGGCGCGCATTGGCTTCGCCTTCAATCGGCTGCACTCGGCCATTCAAGCGAACTTGATGGCTCTCGCTGGCACGATTGTTTTGTTCCTGTCGCGTCTTTTTGTCCGGCTTGGGCGTTTTATTGCCTTTGGGGTCTTCATCGTCCTGTGGCGGCTCTGGTGGCGCGACAGGCGGCAGCATCTGCCTACGTTCCCCTACAGGCATGTTGTATTTCTCTGAGAAGTATGCAGGGTCCACCTCGTAGTTGTTGAGTACGAGTTGTTCGTATGCTGCCTGCTGCTCTGGTGTGTAGTCCACGCTGTAGTCCCAGTCGAAGTGTATTCCCTTGAGCGGGAAGCCGTGCCGTACCATGTGGGGCAGGAGTTGGTTGTTCACCATGTCACGGATGTTGTCGCAGTCTGCCTCGATGATGTTCTGGAAGACTTCGAGGTGTGTTTCGGACTGTGAGAGGCTTGATCCGTCCTCGATGGTCATTGTCTGCCCGATGATGAGTTTTGATAGTTCGGAGTTGGCACGGTCGATGCGCTTGTCATAGACGTTGAATGCATCGCCCTTGGTAGATTCGACCACTTCTATTTCGGTGCCTTGCTGGAATATGCCCCATCCCTCGGTACCCATGTCTGCCATCATTCGCTCCATCTTGGCGAGTTCTTTGTCATCTCGTGATGTGGTCCGTGCTATTCGCATGGGCATTCCGAAGATCTCGGCAAAGGTGTCCCAGAACGCCAGTGCGTTTTTCTTCGGTATGGTCTGTGTTGCTGCTTTTAGGAACAGTCCGAGGTTATCTGGCTGCCCCACCTCGATGAGCCATTCGGCGAACGGCGGTTCGTGGTAGTCAATGCCATTGTGCCAGTCCTGTCCGAGGTCAGGGACGACGCAGTGGTATTCCGGAATGACGTGCTTGCGTGGTATGAGCCGCACTCCGTCGTATGTCTGCCGTCCGTTTATGCCGGTGGTGATGTTTCCCAGTTCTATGAGCGAGTGTCCCCAGTAGTTGGCGTCGAGCGCGAGCTTCATGAGGAGTTTGAACCAGGGCGTATTGAAGTAGTTAGCTGCTTCCTCGTCCTCGTCGCCCTTCTCGTTGACCAATTTGAATGAGCGAGCCATGACAAAGCCCTCGCGCTGCTGTATGCAGCCGGAGAGGTGCAAGTCCACCTCCACATCGCGATATATGTCGTATAGCCTCTGTCGGTTCGGTCTATCCACGTTTATTGCCAACAGCCAGGCATTGCGCCAGTCTCCGATATCCTTTCGTGTAAGCGAGTCGGTGGTTCGCTGCAGTTCCATTACCGTCTTCTTGAAGTGCTGCGCATCTTTCTTAGCCAGGCGCAATGTTCCGAACGGGGTTCGCACCAGCAGTTTATTGTCTGTATTTTTGTTTCTCTTTCTCTTTCCCATAGTTCTTTACCAATTATGACGTAGTTTCTTCTGACAGCCGTACACCATCGGGAAGCCGACGGGGTTTCCGTTTTCGTCGGTGGCAAGAGGCAGTTCTGGCACGATTTTTCCGGACTGTACTCCCTCGAGCCATTTGACTGCCCGCTCGTAGCGTTCCTTTCGTATCTCCATTCCCATTTTCTGCGGTGCGCTGGCTGCCATGTGGTAGAGGGCGATGTCGCAGGTGTACATCACTACAAGCCTGTTTCGTCCCGTTCCCGTTGCCGAGAAGACGGCTTCTGTGTCGTATTTGGGTCTGAGGTAGCCGCTAATTTCCTCGACGGCTTCCGTCTCGGCATTGGCTCGGTTCTCTTGGCTGACCTGTGAGACCACCTTCAGAGCCTGGTCGCCGATGACGATTTTATAGTCTTGATCTGTTACAAACATAGCCAGAAGTTTAGAGTGTTATGTAAAGCGCCTTCGCTTCAAGGTCGGCAATGGTGGTACCTTTCCGGAACACCCCACCGGCTATGAACTTTTTGAGTTCCTGCTTGGAGAGGACTTCGAGGCGTCGGTTAATGACCAGCACCATATATTTGCGGTGCGTTAGATGGTGAAAGCGGTCTGCTTTCTTGACGGCCCGCTTGAAGCGGTAGGCGAAGATGAGTTCTTTTATCAGCTTTATCATGTTACCAAATGTTTTTAGAGGTTGATCTTTTTCCGAACCTCGGTTTATAGGTTTGTTGTCTTGTATTCTTCTGGAGGATATAGATTGCACCCTCGTCTGCATCCGGTGCGTCGTCGTTGCCGGACATTCCCTTCTCGAAGGCAAGCAGCTGCTCGAGTCCGGCTTGCATGTCGGGGTCTTCCTTCTGTGAGATGTCGTAGAACACAAATCCGCGTTCCCAGAGCGGACTGATGGCTTCTATTCGCTGGAACTTGTCGGGCTTCTTCCGTGTGTCGCCCGTGATGGGCAGCTGGTAGCCTCGGAGGTTTCCCTCTGTAGTGAACTCATCGAGGAGTATGTCCTGCATGAAGGATGCCTCCATTGCGAATCGGATGGAGATACCCACGTCCAGGCTCCACTCGTAGAGGTCGTAGCACCATCGTACCATTTCGGCGAGCGATGCCTTGCGCACGAAAGCGCGGAGGTGCCACAGGTGTGTCTTGTGCTTCGCCCATAGTTTGGCGGCTTTCGTATCGTTTGACTTCTTGCTTTTCCATGACGGGTCGATGTACAGTACAAACTCGGTGAAGTCCTTCCATGCCGGACGCTTGGCCCACTTGATCCACTCCTGGCGGAAGACGGTGCCCTCCACGATGGGGTTGTGCATCATCTCCTTGTTCCAAGCGCGGTAGCCGACAAACTCGGCATATTCCCGTGCCTCCTCCTTCGTCCATTTCTCTTTCCATACAGGGTTGCCCTCGTTGTCAACGGCATATACCGTCGAGACGTGAACACCTTTGGTGGCGCAGATGTTCGCCAGCACGGAGGTTTTGGAGATAAGGTTGCCGACCATGAGGAAACGGCCACGTCCCACGTCAAGTGCACCGAAGAGTGCTTCTTTCACCCAGTCGGTGAGTTCGCGGACTCGCCGCTCGTTGCGGCAGAGTTCGTCATCGTCGAGGTCGTCGATGACGATGTAGTCCGGTCGTGACTCACGCTTTCGGAGACCACGTGGCGACTGCCCACGTCCACACGCCAGGAAATACACGCCGTCCTTTGTGGTGAACTCACCTTCGGTCCAGTTGCCGAGCGACATCTGCTTTCCGAAGTCGGCAATGATGCGCTTGTTATACTGGAGCTCCGCCTGAATGTCACCCAGCAGTCGGTCGGCACTGTCTTCAGACTTACCGACAATCACCATGAAATTGATGAGCCGCTTCGGTTGGAACATCAACCAGAGCGGCATGAAGATGTCGAAGTGTGTGGACTTAGCGTGACCACGCGGCCACTTGAAGACCGCTTTCAGGTTAGGCGTGTTCTTAACCTTCGTGGCAGCGGCATTGTGGAACGGCGCGTTGTGTATGGTTCGTATGGCTTCGCCTGTCACCTTGTCGCGGAGCGTCAGGAAATGCGGAAAGTAATACTCACAGAAAGCGGCATAGTCTTTCTGGAGCCGGCGTATGCGCTGCTCCTTCTGTGTGGCATTCTCGCGGACGAGACTTTTTGTGTCGGTCAGGTTCTGAATCTGCCGGCAATGCTCCTTCCACTCTTCCTGTATTTTCCTGAGGTCTGCTATAGATGTCATAGAATTACATAGATGCTATAGTGCAGACGGCGATGCCATCTTTTCCATGAGGAACTTGTTCTGGTACTTGTTGATTGCCTTGATGAGTTCGGGTGTGATTTCGGGGTCGTAGCATGCCTGGTCCTGAATCCACCGGTTGAATGCCATGAATACCTCTATGGCGTCGATGACGTTCGCCTTCTTGTCAAGTTTCTCGATGGTGGATGATAGTTTCGAGAGTTTGTCTGCGAGTGCTCCGATGGCTTCGGGGTCGCCTGACGCATTGACCTGCGCGATGAGGTTGTCGATTGCGAGGAGCAACTTGTTGACGAGTTCCGGTCGTGAGATGTTCTTGGCTGCACGCGCCTCCTTCCATCCGTCGTTGCTGCACCACTTGGAGACAGACTGACGGGACACGCTTAATTGTTCGGCAATTTCTGTCAGTTCCATGCCTGACAGGTACAGTGAGCGTCCGAGCGTCTTTTTCCTTTCAATCTGCTCACGCGAAAGCCTGGTGCGTTCGGGCAATTCGGAACCAGTTCCGTTTGCCTCTCTCTTCGTTGTCTTTTCTTGTTTTGTCATTGTTTTTTTATTTGTTTCAGTTGCGACATAGTCGCAACATACGCGATTGTTCTTGCTGCAAAAGTGGTTATTTTCAGGTGGTGCAGGAAAAAAGTGTGCAATGGTTTCAGAGAAGTGTGCAACGGTTTCACACTTTTTTTGCGGGATTGTCTGAAGCCCTCATCTTTGCGGTAGAAACATCGTAAAAGAACTGGAAAAAATGAGCAAGACAAAACGAGTGAGAATCAGCAACGAGCGCCTGAACAGTTACGGCACGCGTGTACTTACGGCCGGCATGGACGTTGAGCAGTACAACAGGAACCCCGTACTACTTTATATGCACGAGCGTGGTCAGGTTATCGGCTACGTGAAAGACCTGCGGGTTGAAGGTGACGAGGTGACTGGCGAACTGATGTTTGACGAGGCCACGGAACTGAGTCAGCGCTGCAAGAAGCAGTGGGAGTTCGGCAGCCTGAAGATGGTGAGTGTCGGTATCGACATTCTGGAACTGAGCGAAGACCCGAAGCATTTGGTGCAGGGTCAGACCAGTCCGACCATCAGCAAAAGCAAACTGTTCGAGGTGTCGCTTGTTGACATCGGTGCTAACGACGATGCCATTGTTCTGCAGAAGGACGGCAAGCGCATAGAGTTAGGCAAAGACGCGGCGAGAGAGTTGCCGCTGCTGCATAGTAATAACAACAAAAATCAAAAAACAAAGCAAATGGATCAAGAGAAGTTAGCCCTTCAATTGGGCTTGCCTAAGGATGCCGACGAAGCGACCATCAACGCGAAGCTGGCAAAGCTGCAGGCTGACGGTGCGGAGGCTGAGACCCTGCGCCAGGAACGCGACACGCTGCGTGCCGCCCGTATTGAAACCCTTGTGAACGCTGCCATTGCCGAGAAGAAGATCGGCGAGGACAAGAAACAGCAGTTCCTGGATCTCGGCAAAAAAATCGGTGCCGACGAGTTGAAGCAGACCTTCGACGCCATGTCGCCCCAGGTGAAGCTGAGCCACATCGTAGGCGGTGGTGCCCCAGCGGGTGGCCATGCCGAGTACAAGAAGCTGAGTGACGTGCCGAGCGACGAGTTGTCGAAGCTGCGTGAGCAGAACCCGGCGCAGTACAAGAAACTGTACAAGGCCGAGTACGGCATAGAATGTGAGATTTAAGGTTGCGACACAGTCGCAACATACGAGACAAGAGTATTATCAGAAACCAACAAAAAAGAAATACAATGATTCGATTTATTGGAATGATCGTTGCGGTTCTTGTGAACTGCTTGATGGGCGGCACTCTTGCTGCCATGGTCGGCGTTGACCCCGCCGTGGGTGCCGTCGGCCTAAATGTTGTTGCCGCCACTGTCGGCAACGTGTTACCCTCTGGTGCCTTAGGTGCCGGAGTCTATACCGAGATTTGGACGGGTGAGCTGGTGAAGTACCTTCGCCGCGGCCTTGAAGCCACCTGGCTTGACGGCATTCCCGACAGTTCGAGTATAGTGAACAATGATGTGATTCATCTTGTTGAGGTCGGTGTTGACCCAGACGTTCTGATCAACAACACGACCTATCCGATTCCCTTGCAGGCTTTGGACGATGCTGACATTGCCGTTCAGCTTGACAAGTTCCAGACGAAGGTGACTCCTGTGACCGATGACGAGCTCTATGCCATTTCGTATGACAAGATGTCGCGCGTGAAGGAGAGTCACGGCAATGCCATCAACGTATCGAAGTTCCAGAAGGCTGCTCATGCCTTGTGCGCGCAGCAGAACTCTGCCACCACTCCGGTTCTTGTTACGACTGGTGCGCGTGACGCAGACACGGGCCGTATCAAGCTGTGCATGCAGGACGTTATCAACCTGAAGCGTGCGCTTGATAAACTGAAAGTCCCTGCAGACGGTCGCCGTCTGGTGCTTTCCACGGACCACGTGAACGACCTGCTGGAGACCGACCAGCGCTTCAAGGAACAGTACAACATCGACCGCGGCAACGGTACGGTAGGTCGTCAGTACGGTTTTGACATCTACGAGTTCGCGAACAATCCGATTTACACCACGTCGGGGCAGAAGAAAGCTGTCGGTGCGAGTGCCGATACCGGTGAGTTCCAGTGCAGCTTTGCGTTCTACGTTCCTCGCGTGTTCAAGGCCACTGGAAGTACGAAGATGTATTACAGCGAGGCTGCGAACGATCCCGAGTATCAGCGCAACAAGATCAACTTCCGCCACTACTTCGTTTGCATGCCTAAGAAGGCTGATGCGGGCGGTGTTATTATGAGCGGCTATGAGACGAGTGGTTTGCCCACCATCTCCGGTGACGCCGAACTGACTGTGCCCTCGACAGCAGGCAGCAACGTCCGTACATACGCGACGAGCAACGGTGCGGGTGTTACAGCTGAGAGCGATGCGTCATGGCTGACCGTATCTGTGAGCGGCAATAAGGTGACGTTTACCCGTGAGGCTTACCCCTTCACAGAAGACGCCGAAGCAATTCGTTATGCCAATGTAACCATCGGTATTTCCGGCACGAGTGTTACGAAGACCGTGGTTGTTGGTCAGGAATTAGCGCAACCTTAAAATGATGTGAAACATGAGACTGATTGTAAAGAAGATTTTCCGCGACAAGACGGACCATGTTACGGTGTATGAGCCCGGCTCCATCTTAGAGATGGATGACCAGGCTCGTGCCTCGGACCTGATTGTTCGCGGTCTGTGCGCCGAGCACAAAGACAAGAGCGACGCTTCCGTGGCTTCTGCCGAGGTGGTGAAACAGGCAGTCGTGAAACCTAAAGTCAGGAAGTCATGAGCAAGGTTGTTATTCTCGGTACTGCCCACGGTGTGAACGTGGCAGGTAAATGCTCTCCGGACGGCAGGTTCCGCGAGTACAGGTTCAGCCGTGAGGTCATCTCGATGCTCAAGCCGCGTCTTGAGTCGCTGGGTCTGACGGTATTCGTTGACATGCCTCAGGACGTTGTCCCTCTCCCCATGAGCACCGAGCTGTCCCAGCGCTGCAAGATTGTGAACGGCATCTGCGGCAAATATGGCAAGGAGAACTGCGTGTATGTGAGCATTCACGTGAATGCTGCCGGCGGTGATGGCAAGTGGCACGACGCCCGCGGTTTTGCGGTGTATGTGTCGCGTTCGTGCTCATCGTCGAGCAAGCGCCTGGCGAAGTTGCTGTGCGACCTTGCGCTTGTCCGCGGTCTGCGCGGCAACCGCTCGGTACCCGGTGAGCATTACTGGCAGGCCGGCTTCTACGTGCTGAAGCACACTGTCTGCCCTGCGGTACTCAGTGAGAACTTGTTCCAGGACAACCGCGCGGATGTGGAGTTCCTGATGTCGCCATCCGGCAAGGAGGCTGTCGCGGCACTCCATCTTGATGCTCTGAAGCAGTATTTTGGTATCAATCAATAATCAACCATCAATAGTTATCAGATATGGAAACGGACCTCAGTCAAATCCTCAACTGGTTATTAGGCGGCAGCCTTGTCGGTGCGCTTATCTCCATCGTGACCATCCGCAGTGCCCTGAAGAAGGCTCGTGCGGAGGCGGAGAGGGCGATTGCCGAGAGCGACACGGTGAAGATTACGAACACTGAGCAGGCGACCCGGATTCTGATACAGAACATTGTTGAACCCTTAAAACAAGAATTGAATGAAACGCGAAAGGAACTGTCATCGCTCAAACGCGAGGTGGCCCGTTTCCGTAAGGCTGTTGACAGTGCTAACAGTTGCCGTTACAGCGATGACTGTCCTGTTCTTGAGCGGATGCGCGACACACCGAAAGAGCGCAGCAGCGTCAAGCCACGCGCAAGTGTCTGCAACGCTTCGCACGGACAGCGTGATTCGCCAGTCGATAGACAGCGTAAGCGAGCTTGTGGAGATCCGGACGGAACCTGTGACTGTTCCGATGTCGTCGGTGACGCTGACGATAGCGACGGACAGCCTCCTTAGTCTTCCGAGCGGTGCGAGCTACAGCGACCGCAGCGGTCAGGCCAGTGTGAAGGTTTCGCGCAAGGCTGCTACAGCCACCGACCCCGAGTACATCTATATTTATGCCACATGCGACAGTCTGCAGCTCCAGTGTGAGCGATATGAGCGTTACATTAGGAATCTGCACAAAGACTATGGCGAACAACTTAATGGCATGATGACCCGACTTGCCGAAGCCAGGCAAGAAGTTCAGGAGGTGAAAGAGAAATCTCCTAACGGCATTGGAACGGCATTGAAATGGTATTTTTTCGGACTTGTTTCCGGAGGAACAATAATCATCTTTATCTTTATAAAACTGAAAAAATGAACAAGAAAGATTTTTTGTACGGCCTAAACAAAATGTCCTTCAACGGTAAGGAAGTGGGCTACATTGAGAAAGACAGCTTCGAATGGGGCGGCACTGCTCCGGAGAGCGTCGATGTTGAGGCAGAGCAGGTGCCGGATGCTCCTGTGCTTGTTTTGGCTCAGAAGAACGGCACGATTGCGCCGAAGTTCAACATGATTCAGCTGAACTATGACAACCTGGCCGACATGCTTGGCGGCACTGTTACTGCTACGGGTACTGGCCAGAGCCGTGTGGCTACCGGTTGGAAGGCTCCTACGGAGCTTGTTCAGCTGAGCGGTCCCTGCACGATTGACACTCCGAGCGGCAAGACCATCAGTATTCCGAACGCCATGCTTCTGGCGAACCTTGACGGCAAGCTGACCTTGACTGAAGTGTCGAAGGTTGCGTGCACTCTGAAGGTGATGAAGCCTGCTGACGGCAGTGCTCCTTACGAGATTATGGATACTCCCGATGAGGGTTGATTTCTACTATTCTGAGCCATGGATGACAAGAAAATCCAGTTAGAGGCATCGGAGGCGCTGCTTGACGTCGGCGTCTCCGTGCCTTTTAAGCCCTTTCGTTTGCCTTTCAGGAAGCGTCCGGTGTATTTCCGTATGACGATGCAGCGTCCTCGTCTGAGCGGTCAGATCAGGATAGCGCGCCTTTACCTGAGCCTTGGCGTGACGTATGCTGAGCTGGAGTCGATGGACAAGGATGCTCAGATGCAGTTTGTTGCGGATCATGGCAAGACGATTTCGAAGATGGTTGCTCTGACGATGTGCGGCAAGTGGTGGAAGCCTGTTTGGTTCGTATCATGGCTGCTGCGTCACTTTGTGGACCACTTGTACCTTCAGGTAGCCATGATGAAGTTCGTGCTGCTTTTGGGCACTGAAAATTTTATGCGTATTATCAAATCAGCGGAGGTGACGAATCCGATGAAGCTGAGGTTGAGCCAAAAAAGGAAGGGGAGTTAACTACCGAGTATGAAGGCAGCCATAGCCCCTTCGGTCTTGTCTGGCAGATTGCGAATGCGACAGGCTGGAGCCGTGAGTATATTCTGGACGGTGTGAATTACCAGACGCTTATCATGATGTTGGCGGACGCTCCTCGCTACGTCAGGAAGAAAAGAGGGAGCGAGCGGGAAGAAGTCGGCGATGATGTTCTTGGTTTCTTCCAGAGCAATCTGAGCACTTGAGTATGTGCTGCGACGGTGTCGCAGCATAGGGAACAATACACTGAACAAACCAGAAACAAAGAATTAAACAAATGAGACCTGTAGAGATAGAATTCCTGATGAAGGGTAACTTGAAGGACGGTCTGAAGGAGGCTCAGGACCAGACGCGTGGTCTTGAAAGTTCTCTGACGAGTCTTCGCAACACGATTGGCGGCGTTTTTGCCGTGAGTCAGGTTGGCGACTTCGTTCGCAAGATTATGGACGTTCGCGGTGAGGTGGAGTCCTTGCAGATTTCGTTCGAGACCCTTGCGGGCACGACTAAGGGCCGTGCTCTGTTCGGCGACATCAAGAGTTTTGCGGTGAACACGCCGATGATGATGCAGGACTTGGCGAAGGGAGCCCAGACTCTGCTGGGCTTCAACATTGAGGCTGAGAAGGTGATGCCCATCCTGAGACAGATAGGCGACATCTCAATGGGGGATGCTCAGAAGTTCAACTCTTTGACGCTTGCCTTTGCCCAGATGAGTAGCACGGGCAAACTGATGGGTCAGGACCTGCTTCAGATGATCAACGCTGGTTTCAACCCTTTGACCGTGATTGCCGAGAAGACCGGCAAGAGCATCGGTGAGCTGAAAGAAGAGATGTCTGCCGGCAAGATTACGGTAGAGATGGTAGCCGACGCCTTTGAGACTGCTACGTCTGAGGGCGGTAAGTTTCACGGCATGCTTGAGAAGCAGAGCAAGGGCTTGAAAGGGGCGATGAGCAATCTGGAAGGTGCATGGGAAGATGCGCTTAACGAGATGGGCGAGAAAGGCCAGGGCGTGATGGTCGGTGTTATAGACCTCACGACATCCGCCATCAAGAACTACGACAAGCTGGGCACTGCTATTCTGACCGTTGTTGCCGCCTACGGCGAGTACAAAGGTTCCCTGATGGCGATTGAAGCCTTTCAGAACATGATAGCGCGGCAGAAAGAGACTATAGAGAACAACCGTGTGAGCGAGCTTCAGAGCCTTGTGGATGATTACAAGTCGTCGCTTGACACGGGTGCGATTGAAACCGAGACCGCTGCCACCCAGGCTAACAGTGCGGCGAAGGAAGGGAATGCATCAGCCATCGATGCCGAAGTCATGGCGATGGAAAAAGAGCTGAAAGCGAGGCTGGCAGAGGCTGAAGCGAATGCTGCGTCAGCTGATTCGGAACTTGAACTTTCGAACCAGATGGTTGATGCTGCGGAGCGTAATGTAGCTGCTAAGCAAGATGAGCTGGATGCTGCGCTGCGTAGCGGTGATGCGAAGGCGGCGGAGAAAGCCCAGGAGGAACTGAACACGGCGGTGAAGGAGAAAAACACTGCCGTGGAGATACGTCAGGCGGCAGCGAAGAACTCTGCTACGGCTTCGACGCAGAAACAGACTGCGGCTCAGCGGCTTAACACTTTTCAGACTCAGGTGGATACGGTGCAGAAGAAAACCAACACGGAGGCCACCGGCTTGTGGGCTGCCGCGACTGAGCTATGCACCAAGGCGATGAACCGTCTGAAGGCTGCCTTTATGTCTAATCCGTTCGGCATTGCACTGGTTGCGATTACGTCCATTATCGGTTTATTGTCGGTGTTCTCCTCTGAGACAGACGAAGCGTCGGATTCCGTTGACCGTTTCCGCAAGAAGGTGATGGATGAGCAGTCTCAGCTTGACACGTACTACAACGTGCTGAAGCATGTGGAGAAAGGCACGAAGAGCTACAAGACAGCTCTTGACGGCATGAATGCGATAGCCCGCGAGTACAACATGGAGCAGATCAGCGTCAACGACACGCTTGAGGAGCAGGAAAAGAAATACGAGGCCCTTACGGCCGCCATCAAGCGGCATGCCGCCGAGAAGAATCTTGCGGAAGCCGCCGGCAAAGCCAATGAGGACGCGATGAACGCCGAGAAGGAGGCGATGGATGATTTGATGAAAGCGGCGGCGAGCGCTTCTCACAAGGTCCTTGAAAACGCCAATGTTTACAATGATGCTTTAGGCACTTACGAATACCAAACGACAATTGTAGAAAAAAACTCTCAACATATACGTGAGATAACCTCTGATACCTGGAACATGATTTCCCAGGATGTGATGACCAATGCCCAAAAAATATCAGCGGCGTTTGCCAAGGGGCCGGAAGAGGGTAAGAAAGCCGTAGAGGAGCAGGTAACTTCTATTGAGTCCCTTCTTCGTTCGCTGGGTGCGACGGACCAAGAGATAGAGGGTTTCCACGACAGTCTATACGAATACGTGGAGACCTCTGCCAAGGGGTTTCAAGGTGCCTATTCCAAACTGGAACGGACAGAGGCTCAGCTGAAGGGCCTTGCCAATGCGACGGTAGATCTGAAAGACACCACGAACGACGCCATCGACGAGATGAACTACGAGGAGCTTATTCGTAAGCAGCAGGAGGTTCAGAACAAGATAGATCAGCTGAATGCTGACGAGGTGAACATCCGAACTAACACATCGCAGCTTGAAGCTCTGAAGCAGTTGCTGATAGATATTAACTTACTCATCCCCGACAAGCTGACCAAAGGAACTGAAGCCGATTTGCAAAGACGCATTAAAGAAGCTAAGAACGACCGCGATAATGCAGTTATCGGTTCTCCTGATTGGAAAGAAGCCAACGACCGCGTCGGAAAGCTGGAACAAAAACAAAAAGAAGTGCAAGGCCTACATGCCGAGAATATCGGCAAGGGCAAAGGCGTCCGACGTACATCCGGCGGCGGTTCCGGCAGAGGTCGTTCAGGGAGTGGTCGTTCCGGACGTTCCAGAGGTTCCGGGAGTTCCGGCAAGCCGAGCGGTAAATCCGTTATTGACAAACAACGCGACCAGCAGCGTTACCAGGAATTGGTGAAAGAGCAGGAACTGGAACGTCAGCGCGAGGCAGAGGACCTGGCTTTTGAGACCCGCCAGCATGAGATAGACATTCTGGAAGAAAGCAACGAGAAAGTGCTCGACCAGATACAACTTGACTTCGACAAAAGGAAGGCTGAGATAAGACGCGCCTACGAAGACCTGAAGCAGGAAAAGATTGACGATGCAAGAAAGGCCTTCGAAGCGAATCCTGCCAACAAGGAAAAGTTGTTTGACCCGAAAACGGTTGACACCTCCTATACAGACGCCGAGAAAAAAGAAAGAGAGAAAGCCGATGCTGCGAACGAGCAACAGCGGAAGCGTGCCACCGAAGCCGTCTATGCCTCCGAGGCTCAGGCGATGCGTGATTTTCTGAAAGAGTACGGCAGTTATCAGCAACAGAAGTTGGCTATAACGGAGGACTATGCCGAGAAGATGAAGAAAGCGCAGACCGAGGGTGATCGTCTGAAACTGGAGAAGGAGCGTGACCTTAAGTTGGAGCAGGCGGATGCCGCTGCCATCAAGCAGAGCATTGACTGGGGCAGTCTGTTCGGCGACTTCGGCACCATGTTCAAGGAGCAGTTAGAGCCTACTTTGGAAAAACTCCGTGCTATTACGCGGAGCGAGGGTTTCAATCAGAGCACTGTTGAAGAGCAGGAACTGTTGTACGCACTGATCGAGAAGCTTGATACGAGTGCCACGGTGTGGGACAGCGACATTTTCAAGCGCGTGAGTGACGACATGGAGTCGTACCAGCGCTCGATGCAGGGGCTGATATCGGCTCAGGAGGAAGAGCAGCGCGTGTATGCCGATACCTCAAATGCACTGCGCGTTGCGCGCGAGAGCCTGATTGATGCGCAGACCCGCGGCGACAAGGCTGCCATGGCGATGTGGCAGTCGGAAGTGGAGAAGCTGACTGAGCGTCAGCGCAAGGCGAGCGAACAGGTACAGGCGTGCAGCCGCGCTGTGAACGAAGCGACGGTGAAGCTGAAGGCGAGTGCCGACCGCGCCAAACACATGTTCGAGGGTTTGGAGAGTGCCATCAGCGGCCTTACGAGCGGTTCGCTGAAGGGTATCGGTCAGAGCCTGATGGAGTTTGACAAACTCTTCGGCGGTAGTGCCATCACCAAGAAAGTTGGCAACGCTCTGGCGCAAGGTTTGCAGGATTTGCTTGGCAAGGACAAGAGTGTAATCAAAGCCCTGACGCAGGGTCTGCGGAACCTGCTTGGGAAGGACAGGAGCGTGAGCAAAATCATGACGCAAAGCCTGTGGGAACTGCCAGGCAAGTACAATATCGTGAGCAAAGCCCTGACGAAAGCCCTTGGCGATTCCGGCATGACGGGTGAGATACTGAGTGCCGTGCTCGGCATTTTCGACGCGATTGCAGAGAATGGCATCAGCGGCATCATCACCAGTGTCCAGGACACGATTATCGGTGCGGTGGAGAAACTTCTTGACGACTTGCTGAGCGGGGACATCATCACGAAGCCCATAGGCAACCTGATGGAGCACCTGAACCATATACTTGATACGGTGACTTTCGGCGGTTTCTCGAGTCTGACCGACCGTCTCGGCGACGGTGACAGCGACAAACATTTAGAAGAAGACCTGGAACGTCTCAGCCAGAGCAACGAGGACCTGAAACAAGCCATCGACAATCTCGCCGACGAATTGAGCGATGCGAAGATGAGCAACGTGGAAGGTCTCTACGAGCAGCAGAAGAAGAACATCCAGGAAATGGAAAAGAATGTGCAGGAGAGCATGGCGCGTAGCGGTGCTGCCTACACAAACGGCCACTGGTACAAGGCATGGACAGACGGTCATCACAGCTCCAACAAAAAAATAGACGAAGGCATGAAGAGTGCCGAGTGGGATGCCATCAGCAAGTTGCTGGGCAAGAATGTTCGCAGTGCTGGTGACTTCTGGGCACTGTCGAGCAAGGAGATGTATGAGGTTGCCACGAAACTGACCAGCGAGTACACCCACCTGAAAGACCTTGCGAGCGACGGCTACAAGGATGCTTCGGAGTTCATGGACGACTACATTACCTACTGGAAAGAGCTGGAGGAGATAGAGAACGCCTATAGGGAGAAGATGACAGGTCTGTCGTTTGACAGTGCACGAAGCTCGTTCAACAGTCTGGTAAAGGACATGAAGAACGGTACGAAGGAGATGTTGTCGAGTGTTGACGACATGTTCGAGGACGCCATTCTGAACTGGCTGATGTCTGAGCGTTACAGCGACCGTTTGCAGGGCTGGTACGAGCGGTTTTCGGAGTACATGAAAGACGGTCTGGAGAAATGGGAGGCCGACGAATTGCGTACCTGGTATGGCAACATTTTCGACGACATGAACAGGGAGCGTGATGCCGCCTACACTGCTGCACGTATTGATCCTGATGAAGCCGGCGTGACTCAGAGTGGCAAGGCTGGTGCTTTCGAGACGATGACGCAGGACCAGGGTACCAAACTGGAAGGTTTGTTTACGAGCGGCCAGCGTCACTGGGCGAGCATGGACGAGCTGCTCGGTCAGATAGCGGACCGCTGGGGCGGTCTGACTGACCGTCTCGGCGAACTGGTAGAGAACACAAACTATTGCCGTAAGCTGGAGGGCATCGCCGATGACATCAGGTCGATGCGCCGGGACGGCATCAAAATGAGATAAAGACTATGGCACAGGTAGAACATATACTGAGCGGCCAGGTGTTGGTGAACAACACCGACCTGTGGGACACCTACGGCGTGTTCCTGCGTGAGGAGCGCAAGGGTGGGCATGAGAACCTTAACGCTTTGCTTTCCCCCTCGAAGACGAAGGCTCATGTGGCCGTGAACATCAGGGAGCAGGACGGTGAGGATATGGGTGACACGCTTGACGTGAAGAGCGAGGGTCGCGACGTTACGCTGCATTTCGCTCTCCAGGCCGATAGTCCTGCTGCGTTTGTCGTAAGATATACCTCCTTCATCCAGTTTCTGAAGACGGGCAATAACGGCTGGCTGACTTTCAACTTTCCCTCGCTTGGTCTGACGCTGCGGATGTATGCCGTGGAGTGGCCCAACGGTTTTACCGCGATATCTAATCTGTGGGTAGAGGGTGAGCAGGCCGGTGCGTTCAGGGTGAAGTTCCGCGAGCCTGTTCCTTCGTTCTGATGTTTTTCTAATGGCATTATAACATCATTCAAATATGATTGAGATATACGGAAGCAATGGACAGCTGAAGTGTCAGGTTGAACCTGTCGGCAGCAGCCAGCAGGACAAGAGCCTTCAGGGCGACAATGTATTGTCGCTCTCCTTTACGCATTATGCCTTTCTGGAACTGGAAGTGAACGATTATGCGGACTTTGCCGGTGATCGTTACTGGCTTCAGGAGCGATACCTGCCCAGTCAGAAGAACGAGCGCGAGTGGGAGTACAACGTGAAGTTGTACGGTATCGAGAGCCTGATCAAGCGTCTGCTGGTGTTACAGAACAGCGACGGTGAGAACGAAGCCGTATTCACTCTGACTGCTCCTGCGACAGAGCATGTGCGGCTGATTGTGGAGAACATCAACGACGGCATGGACCACACGACTAACTGGAAGGTGGGCACTGTGATTGAGAGCGAGAATCTGACCATCGACTATGACGGCACGTACTGCAATGAGGGTCTTCGCCTGGTGGCTGAAGCTGCGGGCGCGGAATGGTGGATAGAGGGTGAGACGGTGAATCTGTGCCGCTGTGAGCATGGTGAGGAGCTGACGCTGAGATACGGCGAGAGTCTCTTGTCGCTTGACAGGGACGAGGCTGACGGTGTGAAGTTCTACACGCGGCTTTTCCCGATAGGCAGCAGCCGGAACATTGACAGGGAGAAATATGGCTCGACACGACTCCAGTTGCCTGATGGTGCAAAGTATGTGGACATTCCCGGTTTTGTTGAAAAGTATGGTGTGTTCCACCACTACGAGCAGGAGGCCTTCAGCGGTATTTACCCTCGAAGATTGGGCGAGATCAGCAACGTGCGCTGGGAGGAAGTGAAGGACAGCGACGGCAATCCGTTCACGATATGGTATTTCCGGGACGACGGTCTGACTTTCGATCCCAACGACTATGAGATAGCCGGACTGGTGAAGCATGTGAGTTTCCAGAGCGGCGAGCTTGAGGGCCGTGACTTTGAGGTGAACTACAACAGCGAGACCAGGGAGTTTGAGATCATTACGACGTGGCCATACGATGACGACACGCAACTGCCCGATACTCAGGGCGGTCTGCTTGTTCCGAAGGCGACTGACACCTACATTCTGTGGAACATCAGGATGCCGGATGAGTATTACGGTCTGGCAGAACAAGAATACCTGGCAGCCGTTGAAGCCTTCAACAGTGAGCACCTTCTGGACAAGAGCGTGTATAAGGCTCCGACGAATCCGAAGTGGGTGGAGCGCGTCGGTGCGCAACTGTATGTAGGCCGTCGGGTGCGTCTGGAGAGCCAGAAGTATTTTCCCGGTATCGGTTACAGGAGCAGCCGCATTACGAGACTGACGCGCAAGGCGAGCGACCCCTGCCAGATAGACTTGGAAATCAGCGACGCCTTATCGACTGGTGCGATGACCAAGATAGAAGACAGCATCCATGACGTGAAGATGTATGCCGGCAGCATACTGGGTGCGGTGAACGTCCCCGACCTTATCAGGAGCTGGGACGAGACCAAGCCGACGGACAACAACATCTACAGTGCGCGGCGGACGCACAAGGAGTTCCTAAGCAAAAACAACGCTGACCGTGCCAAGGAGAAAATCATCTTCGACAAGGGCATTGACATCGGCGACTTCGAAGCTGGCGAGAAAGGTGCAAGAATTGACGGTTTAGGCAATGCTGAACTGCTGACGCTGGTTGTCCGCCAGTTGTTGCGCAGCGCAAGGTTTGTGGACGGCTTTGGCGGTGAGGGCTGGCAGTTGTGGATAGATGAGCAGGAACTGGCAAACCTGACCATTGACAAGCTGACGGTTCGGCAGGTGATGACCGTGCTTGAACTGCTGGTAGAAAAGATCCGCAGCGTGGGCGGTCAGATAGTGGTGAGTGCTGCCAACGGAAAGATAAAGACGGTCGAGGAGACCGATGACTTCTATATTATTACTTTTGAGCAGGAGAACACCTTTCAGGTGCATGACCTGATGCGTTGCCAGACCTTCACCGGCGGCAACCTGAAAAGTTATTGGGTGGAGGTGGCTGCTGTTGACGGCAATTCGGTACTGGTAGAAGCGAGTGAGTTTGACGCCAGTCTTCCGGCTGAAGCGGACGAGGTGGTGCTGATGGGCAACACCGAGGACACGCTGCGCCAGAACCTGATACTCATATCAGCCACCGAGGACGGCCAGCCGAGAATCGACGTGATGGACGGCGTGAAGGCGAAGAACTTCACAGGCTGCCTCCGTGCGCGACTGGGCAACCTGGACGGCATCAATGATGACTGGTTTCCGGCAGACAACCAGCCGCAGGGCAACGGCCTGTACAGCGACAACGCCTATCTGCGCGGCACGTTCCTGCTTGCGACGGGCGAGGACATCAAGACCAAGTTTGAGATAACTGAAGGCAAGATCGAGAGCAGCATGAGTGCGCTGCGCCAGGACTTCGCCCAGGAGAAAGGCTATCTGAACAATCCCAGTTTCGACGATGGTCTGAGTAAGTGGCTGACGGAGAACGATACCGTGTTCTGGCTTGCGGGTAACAAATGGATCTGGTCCAACGAGAACGTGCTGACCAAGAAAGGCGACGGCGCGAGCGTGACAAAAGACGACGGTCGCGTGGTGGTGCGTATCAAGAACAAGTATATCATCCAGAAGAATGCGAGCCTACGAAGCAAACCGACGATGGAGACGAACCCGGCGACGGGACTGAAGGAGGCGAAGCCGGTGTATCTGAGTTTCCTGTACCGCTGCGCAAGTGCCGGCACGCTGAAGGTGCGTTTCGAGGGCGTTGACAAGACTGGCTTTGAGAACTTCAACTCTATGGACGTGGAGGAGACGCTGGCAGTGACCGATGGCTACAAGCAGTACACCTGCAACGGGCTGTGGAACGGCACAGGCGACTTCAAACTGAGTTTCACTGGCGACATCTATCTGTATATGCTGATACTGAGCACAGACAAGATTGAGAGCCTGACGTATAAATACCGGACACTGTTCGAGCAAAGTGAGAAGCTGGTGAAGATAGCCGCGCAGAACTTTGATCAGGACGGCAACGTGCTTGCCGAGAGCGGCATTATGGTGAAAGCTACTGGCACTGGTATCTATGCCCAGGGACCAGATGGTAAACTGGCATTGATAGGTGTAGGCGTACAGGAGACCTATATTGATGGGGAGGGGCATGAGCAGACCCGCACCGTGATTAAGCTGACTGCCGACAACATCCAGCTGGAAGGTTTGGTGACAGCCAACCAGTACTTCAAGATAAAACAAGATGGCAGCATCGAGGCCATAAACGGTAAGTTTGGCGGTCAGATAGATGCCCAGAGCGGCTATATCGGCGGCTTTGTGATAGCCAACGACCATATCGGCGTGGGCAGCGTGACCTACGAGGAGGACGAACACGGCAATTTGCAGCCGGTCATTCACGATGACACGAACGGTCTGTTCCTCTATGACAGCATGATTGGTTTCAACGACACGGACCGTCAGGCCATTTTCGGCACGTGGAACAGTATGGGGCAACCCATGCTGTGCCGCCTGGTTGACACGGGTAATGGGTTTCTGCCCAAATGGGGTATCCTGTTCGACATCCGGAACTCCAGCAGTGCGAACCTTGCTTTTGCCGGCACCGGCAATGGTGTGCTGAACGGCTTTATCGACGGCTACAAGTTCACAAAGGTGGGCGTGAGCCAGGCGAACAAGATATACGATGTGGGGCTGTCGGACAGCAACCGCATCATCGTGAACTGCTCGGCGGCCAATGCCGGCATAGCCCTTCCGCGACTGTCGTCCGTGCGCAATGCGCTGAGCATCGTCACGAGTACTCCGTTTGCGGTGAGACTTATCGTTACCTCCGACCTCGGCTCGCTGAACTTTTACGTTTACGGGCGCAACACCCTGCCGGACGGCAGCAACAACACCCCTTGGAACTCGGAGGACTATCCCTTGATTACGCACTGGAACGGTGGCTGTTGGGCGAACATTGAAATCGGGCAAGGCGGCACGGTGGAGGTGCTGCTGGTGTATGACCCTGGCCGCACTGCTACGATAGACGGTTTTACGACCATGTTTACAGCGAGAATAATCAACATGCAAGATTAACCATAAAATTCCATCAACATGACAGAACAAGAGAAACAAGAACTGAAGCAGGAGATTATTGCACAGATTCAATCCGAGAGCCAGGACGTGACGGAACTGGCGAGGGTGCAGACCCTGGACGGTATCAACACATTGCCAGCCCTTCGGGGTACGGAATTGGTGATTGTGCCGGTAAGTCTTCTCGGCTCCCCGGCAAGAACGGCGGCTACTGCGGCTATGGCGGCAAAGGAGCTGGCCGAGACAGCAGCAGCAACAGCCGGAACGGCAGCCGAGAATGCCAATGAGAAAGCAGGCCTTGCCCAGACGGCAGCATCGCAGGCGACAGAAGTTCTGGAAGCCATGGAGCGGAGCCATTGCCGCCGTATTTATCGCTACTTTGCTGATGACGTGTTCACCGAGACGGGGCTGATGCGTGCGGACGGGAGTGTGAGCACCAGCAGTGCCTATCTGCACACAGTTCCCATGTCTGTAGCCGGAGTGGAGAGATTTATGCTTCATACCAAGTTGGTCGGCGAGACTGCTACATCGTTCTTCCCAATCGTGGTGTGGCTCGATGACGATAATAACGTGGTGGGCTACGTGAACTGCACCGCCGGTGAGGGCGACTATGAACTCGTACCGCCTTTGGGGGCTACGTTGGCGGTGTTCAACGCTCTGCGCACGTTCATCACGCAGACCGACAGTGCCGTGTGCCATGCAGACATCGTGAGTGCCACCCCCTTTGCGCACCGCATATACCTCTCGCCGGAGGGCAGCGATGAGAATGACGGACTGAGCAAGGGCAACCCCGTGCAGACCCTGCGCCGGGCGAACTCGCTGCTCGCTCCCGACGGTGAACTCGTGATGCTCGCGGGCGATTACTACAACCTGCCGCTCGACCTCTCGAACTACGGCAGGCTGACGGGCAGCGGGCGCGTGCGCTGCATCAGTTGCTACCGCGTGACGGCGGCAACGGCTGTGAGCGGCTACACGCGTGTGATGAGTGCCACCATCGACAATCCGCCCGTGCGCGGCACGTATCTCTGGCAGCACGATGTGGCTGACGCGGCAACGGCGATTGCTCCGGACGAGGTGCACCCCGTGCAGGAAGGCGCGACGCACCGCCTGCCCTCCACGCGCATCTATCCTGCTGCGTCGATAGCCGAGATAGAAGAGAGTGCGGACGTGCTGAAATGGTACGTGAGCGGCACGACGCTCTATTTCTCCATCGTAGCCGGCACCGACCTTGCCACGCACCCTGTCGTCATTCCGCGCCGGACCGTTGCAGCCTCCGAAGGCGGCAGCATTGAGGTGAGGAACGTGCGTTTCCTCTATTCCGGGCTGCTGCTGGGCGGCATGCACGGCATGCTGGAAAACGTGAGTGTGGGCATGACGAACGCTGCCGGTGCGGTGCGCTACGACGGCACGACCGACTTCCTCATGCGCCGCTGCGAGGCATTCGGCTGCTCGAACGACGGCTTCAACGGACACGGCACGTCTGCTGCCCCTTCCGACATCGTGCTGGAAGACTGCTGGGCGCACGACAATTCGGACGACGGGGAGAGTTGCCACGAACATTGTGCAGTGACCTCGCGCGGCGGGCTTTATGAATACAACGGTAACGGCTGTACGCCGGCGAGCGGCGGACGGGCGAGTTATTACGGGGTTACTGCGCGAAAGAACCTGCCGGGTCATGCCTGGACGGGCAGCACGCGCGAGGGCACGGGTTTCTCGGCACAGGGCGCGGCGACGTCGGGCGCACAGACCGCCATGCTCTGCCAAGGCTGCCATGCCACGGGCAACAGCACCGGCATACGCACCACGCTTGCCACCGGAACCATTGCAGTCGAGTGTACGTCTGTTGACAACGCAGCTGACTATGGCGGTAATGTGGTTATCGTGGAGAATGTGTACAGTACGTTGCAGCGGCAGAAAACGCGCTACGCAGCGCATGGTGCGGATTATGACACCTTGACCGGAACGTGGCGTATGCACAAGGTAGGCAACGACTACCTGGTAACCGGCTTGAGTGCGGCTGACATGGAGGTCATCTGCGCAGGCGTGGACATCAATGGTGCGGGCAGCCTCTTTGGTGCGCTGGGCTCTCCCTATGCCGGCAAGACCAACAGGCGGATATATACATATACCGGCATTCATAGCAAAATATTTCCGCTTATTGCAAACTCAATGGCGAACGGCAACAAGTCGCTCGAAGTATTCTATTCGCCGTACCATGCCAGCGGCTTGCTGTGCGTGAGCAACCTTTCTGCAGGCTTCGCCAACTGCTCCGCGTTGAGGGTGGTGAAGTACTTGGATGTGAGCAGGGTGACGAACTACGCTGGCTTCGGAAACGCATTCCTTAATTGCGGTAACCTCGAGGAGTGCTACCTCAAAGGCTTCGACGCACAGAAAGACATACGGACGGGACATGAGACGGACGGCACGCTTGATTTTAGCAAAAGCCCCAAACTAACTCGTGAGAGCCTTGTCTTCATCGTCGAAAATGCCGGCACTGCTTACGAGAAGAATCTGCGCATTCCTTCTGGCATATATACAGCATGGAACGCGGACGGGGAAGCGTCACCGACATGGCAGGAGTTTACTGAGATGTGCGTAAGCAAGAAAATATCAATACATTTAGCATGATAAGAAAGATTTTGAAATGGCTTAAAACAAGCCACAGATACCTGCACCTGCTTGGCGGCATGGTGCTTGGTTTGGTCAGCAACGGCTGGTATATGGCTTTGGTTGCTGGTTTCTGCACGGCAGGGGCGCTGGAATACAAAGACTGCATGTACAACAAGCGTATCACCGCTTGGGACTGGATTGATTTCGGACTGACTGTGCTCGGAACTGCGGCAGGCTGGTCCATCCATGCGTTGATTTTTAGTTGAATACAACCCGGATATTTCCGGTTGAATGTTATCTGACTAAGCCCTTGGGGGCGGGCATAGAAAAAGCCCCCAGCCTGTTAATATAGACGCCAATCATTTATTAACACGACACCGCAATAGTGTACAACTGGGGGTTTATGCCCTTCATCGCACTATTGCGGTTTTTATTGTCGAATAAATGATTGGCACTACAAATGTACAAATTTTTATAGAAAATGACGCTATTTGAGATAATTAATTTCAACAAAGAGCTTATTGACAGGCTTATTTCGGTCGGTTTTAAGCCCGACGACAGCCGTTACGTGGCACTTTATGCAGACTATATGAAGATGCAAAGGCAGGGTGAAAAGATGACATATATCGTGGCACTGCTCTCTGACAGGTACAAGGTGAGTGAGCGCAAGGTGTACAACATCATCAAGAAGTTTAAGACTGACTGCACGGCCGGTGCAGTGTGATTCGGGTTGAACCTTTCTTCGTCTCATATAAGGCAGCTACCTTTGTCGTATCACATATATTGAGACAATGAGAAAGCAATATCTATCGGCACCGCTTCCGTTCCAGGGACAGAAGCGGATGTTTGCCAAGGAGTACATCAAGGTTCTCCAGCAGTTCCCTGACGGTACGACGTTCGTGGACCTGTTCGGTGGCTCTGGCTTGCTGTCACACATAGCCAAGTGCCAGAAGCCGAACTCCACCGTAGTTTATAACGATTTTGACGGCTTCAGTAAGCGGCTGGATGCCTTGCCCGTGACCAATGCGCTGCTGGCAGAACTGAGAGAGATTGTGGACGTTCCTCGCCACAAGCCCATATTGGGAGAAACAAAGGAACGTGTGCTTTCATGCGTCCGCAAGTATGAGCGAGACTACGGCTATATTGACTATATCACGCTGTCCTCTTCGGTAATGTTTTCGATGAAGTATGCCACGGAGTTTGCAGACTTGGAGAAAGAGACTTTATATAATAATATAAGGACGACAGACTATCCCCAGTGTCAGGACTACCTCGACGGACTGACCATTACTTCCTGTGACTATAGGGATGTGTTTGAAAAATACAAGGACGTGCCAGATGTGGTGTTCCTCGTTGACCCTCCCTATCTGAGCACTGACTGCAAGACCTACAGGATGTACTGGAAACTGTCAGACTACCTCGACGTGCTGACTGTGCTTGCCGGACACCGCTTCATCTACTTTACCTCTAACAAGTCCTCTATCGTTGAACTGTGCGACTGGATGGGTAAGCATCCGGAACTGGGCAACCCGTTTGAGAACTGCCTGCGTCGGGAATTCAATGCCCACATGAATTACAGCGCGTCCTATACGGACATCATGCTATATACGAAAGCCGCTTGAACAAGATTCTAATACCGTTTGAACGATGAACAAATACTACCAGATACTGGGCAAGGTTCTGGAGAAAGGAAAAATCCAGACGAACAAAAAAGGGAATATCCGCTACCTGCTCAATGAACAGTTGTCACTGACCCCTGCAGACCTGCTCGACATATTCGAGAGCCACGGCATAGCCAGAAAGAAACTGAAGAATGAACTGCAACTGTTTATGCAGGGTGAGCGGAACGTGGAACGATACCGCGACGTGGGCATCAACTGGTGGGACTATTGCGGTTCTGTCCTGGTGAACAGTTACCCGACCTACTTTGAAAAACTGCCTCCCCTCATTGCGAAGATAAACCGCGAGAAGCGAAACAGCAAGAACTATGTGCTATTCCTCGGTGAGACTGGTGCAGAGAGTAACCAAGCCCCATGCCTGAGCCTCGTGCAGTTCCAGATAGACGACGGGGAACTGGTACTGTCAGCATACCAGCGAAGCAGCGACGCGAACCTTGGCTTGCCGGCTGACATTTACCATCTCTACCTCATGGCTCGGCAGATAGATTTGCCTCTGAAAAGCATAACGCTGAACCTTGGCAACGTACACATATACGAGAACAACCAGGAACGCACACGCCAACTGCTTGCCGGCGATGAGAACGTGCGATTTGACTTGAATACTTGAATGTGGTGAGTGAAGAATAGGAACGCCCCAGAGAAATCTGAGGCGTTTTTTATTGGGGGAGGGAACCCCGAAAAGGAACATTTCGTTTTGCGAAACGGAACGCTTCGTTTAGTTTTTCAGGAACATTTCGTTTTGCGGATTATATAAGGATGGAACGATGCGTATAATAGTCGATGGCTACAACCTGACCATACAAACCATTTCGAACGGACAGGTTAAGAAAGAAACTAAATATACCTATTACATCAAAGACGGCTATTTCTATCTCTATTACAACAATATGCTCAAAGCACAGAAACGCTACAAAGATGGACAAGGCGTTGCTGTGTTAGGCGACTTCCATAAGATAAGTTGAAACTATAGATACATGGAATATATCTGAAGGATATAACCCCAAGCAACTGTCAGAATAAATAGAACAGACCTTAATCGAATCGTATGCTTTTAGCAGGCTGTATGCGTGAAATGGCAAGGCTGGGAATGATAAGGACAATGAGGGTAATAACGAGTGTCCCCAGGTTCAGACCAATGAACCACCACCAGTTGAAAAGAACAGGCACCTTATCCACGTAATAGGATTGTGGGTCGAGGCTGACAATGCCGAATTGTTTCTGCAACCATGCCAGTCCAAGCCCCAATACATTGCCGATGATCATTCCGCGGATAATGATGAGGGCTGCAAAATTCAGAAATACGCGTCCTATTGAGGCGGTTGTGGCACCCATGGATTTCAGAAGGCCAATCGTCGGGATGCGTTCCAGTATCAGTATCAGCAAGCCGCTTGTCATCGTAAATACAGCCACCATCACCATGATAATCAAGATGACCCATACGTTGAAATCGAGAAGATTGAGCCATTGGAAGGTGTTGGCTGTGTTGGGATTCTTCTTGATGGACATGACGCAATAAACGGCATCCGACGTGTCGCGCCGACCGTCGAAGCGTGCCGAAACGTCTTCCAGATGTCGGTCAAGCCGGTTGAAGTCCGATACTGTGATTTCCAATTCACTGCTCTTGTCTGCCGACCAGTTGTTCAATTCGTTCACCGTGTAGAGATCGGATATGATGAACACATCGTCAAACTGTTTGAGGTTGGTCTGGTAAATACCGCAGATTTCGAGAAGTCGTACTTTTACTATGTCTTCGAAGAAATAAACGTAGATTTTGTCTCCCAACTTAAGGCCCAACTCGCGTTTCATCTGGTTGGAAACGAGCACCTTCCCTGAAGCACTTTTTGAAGAAAACTGAGGTATTTTGCCTTCTGTCAGTGCCGATTTAAGAAACTTTGTGTCGTATTCCTCGCCTATGCCTTTTATCTCGATGCTCTTGAAGTGATCTTCGGTTTTAATGATGCCCATCTTCATTGAAGTGCGCTGAACATGACTGACACCGGGTATGTTCTTCATTTCCGAGATTACCGAAGAGTCTGTCACGATGGGGTACGACTCTGGCGGCAGTATTGCAGCGGGCTGAGGTGGCATTGTGTTGCTGTAGCCCACTCGGGCATCATTCAGCAGTTCGATGTGAGTGCCGAATCCTGTGATTTTCTCTTTCACTTCGTGCTGAAATCCTTTGACCACAAAGATGGACACAATCATCACTGCCAAGCCTATTGCCACACCTGCTGTTGCCACATGTATGGCTGGTGTGGAGGCTTTGCGTTTTCCGTCTTTGTTGCCTTGAAAGAAACGACGTGCAAGAAAAAAAGAGAAAGACATATCTATGTTTGGCTGTTAGTCCATAACGCGGCCGGGATATGCTTCGAGTGCTTTCTTGAGCACAAACAATGCCCGCTCCAAGTCGCTCTTTTTGAGTACGTATGCAATGCGAACTTGATTCTTGCCGGCGCCAGGGGTGGTATAGAAACCTGCCGCCGGTGCCATCATCAGCGTCTCACCTTCATAGTTGAAGTCTGTCAGACACCATGCACAGAATTTTTCTGCATCATCCACAGGCAGTTTGGCTACGGTATAGAAAGCCCCCATAGGAATGGGAGAATAGCAGCCAGGTATGCGGTTAAGGCCATCGATGAGGCATTTTCTGCGCTCCACGTATTCGTCATAGACTTCGCGGCTGTAGTCTTCCGGTTCTTCCATGGATGCTTCTGCCACTATTTGCCCAATCAGTGGTGGACTGAGGCGTGCCTGACAGAATTTCATCACAGCCTTACGTATTTCCGTATTTTTCGTAATCAATGCACCGATGCGTATGCCGCATTCGCTGTAACGTTTAGAAACAGAGTCAATCAGCACCACGTTGTCCTCAATGCCTTCAAGATGGCAGGCAGAGATGTAGGGTGAACCTGTATAGATAAATTCACGATAAACTTCATCGCTGAACAGATAAAGGTCGTATTTCTTTACAAGGTCCCGAATTTGGTTCATTTCTCGCCGTGTGTAAAGATAACCTGTAGGATTGTTCGGGTTGCAAATCATGATGGCACGTGTGCGCTCATTGATTAGTTCCTCAAATTTCTCCACTTTGGGTAGCGAAAACCCTTCTTCTATCGTAGTGGCAATGGAGCGTATCTTGGCGCCGGCAGAAATAGCGAAGGCTATGTAATTGGCGTATGAAGGTTCGGGAATGATAATTTCATCACCAGGATTTAGGCAAGAAAGAAATGCAAACAACACTGCTTCGCTTCCGCCAGTCGTAATGATAATGTCGTCAGCGCTGAGGTGAATGTTGTAACTTTCGTAATATTTTACCAACTTTTCCCTGTAACTTTTGAAACCCTGACTCGGGCTATATTCGAGCACCCTGCGGTCGATATTTTTTAAGGCTTCAAGTCCCTTTCCCGGGCTCGCCAAGTCGGGCTGTCCAATGTTGAGATGATATACTTTTATACCACGTTCTTTAGCTGCATTTGCAAGGGGAACAAGTTTGCGTATGGGCGATGAAGGCATTTCTATCGCGCGCTCTGATATCTTTGGCATCGTTGTTAAATATGATTTCGAGTGTAAAAATACGAAAAACATTGCAAACCATAAACATTCCGCCGTTTTTATGTACATTTCCAAGAAAGTTACAATTAAAAGTGTTATCTTTGTTTGACATTTCATATTAAAGTAGCGATGAAACAAATTCTCAACCTAATTCTTGTCCACATTTCTCACCCTTCGGACAATCATGCCCTAATGGTGTTAAAATCTGAAGAAAAACTACCAGAGATATTGCCAGGACAATTTGTGGAAGTGCGAGTAGATAATTCACCAACCACACTTCTCCGCCGCCCCATTTCCATCAATTATGTAGATAAGGTGAATAATGAAATTTGGCTCCTCGTGCATGCCGTAGGAGAGGGCACAAAGCGGCTATGCAGCCTCAAAGAGGGTGCGTTAGTGAATTGCATTCTGCCTCTTGGCAGGGGCTTCACATTGCCCGAATGTGGAGAAAAAGTGCTGTTGATAGGTGGTGGTGTGGGCACAGCCCCTTTACTCTATCTCGGAGAATTGGCGCGCAGTATTGGTGCATACCCCAAATTCCTGCTTGGAGGAAAAACTTCAGCTGATGTGCTCCAAAAAGAGGATTTCAGGCGAATAGGAGAACTTTATATCACAACAGAAGATGGCTCTGAAGGCGAAAAAGGGTTCGTTACGAATCATTCAGTCTTATCAGCAGGCGAGTTTAGCCGAATATATACTTGCGGACCAAAACCGATGATGATGGCTGTGGCGAGATACGCTAAGGAAAAAGCCATCTTCTGTGAAGCATCGCTCGAAAACATGATGGCGTGCGGACTCGGCGCCTGCCTTTGCTGTGTAGAGAAAACCAGTGAAGGCAACCTCTGTGTATGCACCGAAGGACCAGTATTTAATATCAATAAACTTATGTGGGATTAATTCCCTAATAAAACTATTCAGATTGACATGGCAAAACTTAGCGTATCAATAGGGAACCTACAACTCAAAAATCCCGTACTAACAGCCTCTGGCACATTTGGCTACGGCATTGAATTTGCAGATTTCATTAACCTGAACGACCTTGGTGGGTTTATCGTAAAGGGAACAACCCTCCAGCCCCGTCAAGGCAACGACTACCCCCGGATGGTAGAAACACCGTCGGGTATGCTCAATTGCGTAGGCTTACAAAATAAAGGGGCTAACTATTTCTGTCAAAGCATATATCCGCAACTCAAAGACCTCAATACAAACGTAATCGTCAATGTTTCAGGCTCTTCGCCAGAAGATTATGCTGAATGTGCGGCAAGAATAGCGGAACTCGACAACATTCCCGCCATCGAACTGAACATATCCTGTCCCAATGTGCACGATGGCGGCATGGCGTTCGGCGTAACGTGTAGCGGTGCTGCATCGGTGGTCAAAGCCGTGAGAAAAGTCTATCCCAAAACGCTTATCGTTAAACTTTCGCCCAACGTTACAGATATTGCAGAAATCGCTCGTGCCGTAGAAGCAGAAGGAGCTGATAGCGTATCTCTTATCAACACTCTTATGGGAATGGCAATCGACATTGAGCGGCGTAAACCCATTCTCAGCATCAAAACAGGAGGACTCTCTGGACCTGCCGTAAAACCCGTAGCAGTCCGCATGGTCTATCAGGTGGCACAAGCAGTCAAAATACCTATTATCGGCCTTGGTGGAATAACCACAGCCGCAGATGCTATTGAGTTCCTGCAGGCAGGCGCAACGGCAGTAGAAATAGGCACAGCCAACTTCATCGACCCTGCAGTAACAATAAAGGTAATTCAAGGCATAGACCAATGGCTCAATGAACACAACATTCCTGACGTAAACGGCATCATAGGAGCAGCATTGTAGAAAATCAAAAGCAGACACCAAAATAATAAATCCTCATCACAGTTTGATTTTTCAGACAATTTTAGTCAAATCCACATGCACTGCGCCGCTCCATGACCATCACCACCTCCGCTTTATCCGCAAGATAGAATACTGTGCCGCCTACCACCTCCGCCGCGCCATTATCCTGCCAGCCCAAGCCATAGCCCTTGTTCGTGAACCTATGCCCTGGCAGGAACTTCCGCTTGTAGGACTTGCTTCACTTGAAGTTACCGACGAAGTGGAAAATGGGGTGCGGATTTACACGTCAAAACTCACCGCTACGCTCTGTAAACCATTCTTGCACCCCAAACGCCCATCCGCTTTTCGTCTGACTGACGTGCAGGGAAAGCTGTACCTTTTAGGCACGGCTCAAATTCCATATCCACTTATCAGTCAGACAGTAAGCAATGAAGATAATGCCCACTCGCAAACGTCATCTGTTATAACGATACAACATAAAACAGAAAATTCTTTGATAAATATCAAAGCTTAAACTTCCAAGTTTTTTCGGAAATGCTTATTTTTGCGCATGTAGTACGCTACAACCTGCATTTCTGACCATAAGAAAACATACATAAAATACATAGAACTCTCACGTAGTAAAAAGGCTTTGGTCGGCCTGCAGGTGTTGCGAGGGAGTTCTTGACATGTGGCGCAAAACCGTTTTGGAAAAGCTCAAGCAGTTCTTTGACAGGTTCTTCGATATTATCAATAGTGATTCTGCGATGCTATCGTGAATAGCAAAAGAATATCATTATAGTCTTCCTAAACTTAAAATCGATTAAATATGCCAACTGAAAAAAAATACGGTATTGTTTACCTTCTCACAAATCCCGTTATGCCAGGTTTGGTGAAAATTGGTATGACAGCACAAGAAGATATTGACAAGCGAATGAAAGAACTCTACACCACTGGTGTTCCAGTTCCTTTTGAATGTCAGTTTGCTTGCAAAGTCAAAACATCTGATTGTGCTAAAATTGAAAAAGCACTCCATACTGCTTTTTCTCCACAGCGTATAAATGCCAACAGGGAATTTTTTAAGATACAAGTTGAGCAAGCTAAAGCTATACTTGAACTTTTCCATCATGAAGATGTAACGGAGAATGTTAGTGAAGAAATCCAAAATGACCTCACTGACGAAGATAAAGCAGCCAGTTCAAAGGCACAGACCAAGCGTCCACCGCTTAATTTCTATGAGATGGGGTTGCAGAAAGGTGATGTACTTATTTGGAAAGAAGATGCGTCAATTTCTGTTACAATCCTTTCAGAGCGTAAGGTGTGCTATAAAGGCGAAGAAACATCTATTAGTGCGTTGTCTGCACAATTAAAAGGTTACAAAGTCAAACATATACAACCCACACCTCACTGGCTCTTCAACGACCGCCCGCTTAGTGAAATCTACGACGAAACATATCCGTTTGAAGAATAATTTGGGCGTACCCTGACGGGTCGGGCTAACGTAAACGGAGCTTGTAATCTCCGCCATTCGGCTAATATCCCTAACGCATAGCGTGCTGCACATCGTGGCACGCTTTTTCTTTCTTTTCTAACCCCACCCAAATAAAGTTCCTTTGCCGTATCTTTTTCAATGAACCTTGCAGCGTATGTCAGCCCGCCGCGTAAGGTGCGGCGATGGCTGGGACGCAAAAAGCAAGGTGAGTTAAACAAACTTGATACACTATGGCAAAGGAACTTTCTACTATTTTGACCGCTGCCGCCGAAGTGCGCGATGCTTCCGAACGCGGAGAGAACACCGCCACGCGCGTCGGCGGAGTACTGTGCGAATTGCTGGAATATCTGGCAGGGCTGATTGCTATGCGCCGCCTTGAAATCATTGAACTGACGGAGCGACTGAAAGGCAGCTCGGACTACTCGCTGGGCTTTTCTTGATTTTCACAAGAAGGTATTAGAATGACATACCAAAACCTAATGAAATATATTCCTTGAACTGTGTGTACGACTTGCCTTCCTTGCGCTTCACACTGTCGTCGAATCGGGGATAAAGAAACAATTCCGTTGACAAGAAATCGTTGATTTTGAATAGAAAGGTGTTTTCCCATTCAACTTTGGCAAAGGTGTAGTCTGTGAAAAAGTATAATCGCGATTTCCACGTTACATTCTTGATAGGTTGCCAAGTTGCATTCGCCGTTATTGTAGAACCGAAAGTGGATTTGTGATGCTTACCTTCGTCTAAACCATTACTCGTGATGAGTTTTTCTCTGCCAACGTATTTCAGGCTGTGAGCAAAAGGCGAGAGTGTAGCACTGACATTAAACTTTTTGTTCTTAGATGTGAACTTATAATCCATACCAATAGATGCCACATTCTCAAAGGGCGACATAAAGTCGCTGTAAACATAGCGGTTGTTGCTCCTAAAACCCCTGTAGAATTGAGTCCAACTCTGCAACATGAAAGTGTAGTACCAATGTTTGGTGGCTTTAATGCCAAGTTTGTTAGTCATGCGCAGAAGGTCGCTATTCGTTTTGTATTTATGAATAGTGTCGGAACGCGAAGAATAGAAGCCCAGTTTCATCTCTAACTTGTTCGAGAACGTTATTTTGCGCTTGTTGTCGTAGTTGGCTTCGAGAGTCGCTGAACCGAGTAGCGAGTTGTTGCTCTCACCGCCTTGATACCAGTTGCTCGATATGTAGTTCTGCATGAAGCGCAGGCTCACATCAGCCTTGAATGTCCAGAAATTAGGCCGAAACGTCGTTACTTCCCAGTCGGGCTTGATGACAACCGGATCTTTTGTGAGTTTCGGCTTGTCCACCTTTTCCGACAGTTTCGTAATGGGTATTACTTCCGTTTCCAGATCCTTTCTGATACCTCCGCCTTCCTCCGGTGCCAGACCGGTTGTTTCTATGAGATATGGCCGCTTGCCATAGATGTTGACAAGGGCGAGGTCGGTCAGACGCACCCTTTCATAGTTGGCATTCCATTCACTGTTGCTTTCCTTGAACTTCGGGCTGCCGATGATGCGGCGCAACGAACCCTTGTAGAGGGTGGGAGAGGAGAATAGGTTGATGTAATAGGGGTTGGAGAGCAAATCATCGCCTGTATATTCCCATTCGTGGTATTCGTCTTTCAGAGAGTCAAGTCGTGCAGAATATCTGTGGGCGATGCCGTCGAATGCTATCTTGTTCTTTTGGGGTATAACCGTGTCTTTAACGGCGGAAATTATGCTGTCAGGAATAGCGGTAGAGTCAGGAGCCGCAGTGGAGTCCTCCGTTATCGCTGCAATGCTGTCGAGCACTTCTGCAACATCTGTTTTGCCCCGCGCTGTACTGCCGCTTTCTGTTACAACCTGCCCGAATAAAGCGGCAGGAAGCAAAAAGAGAAACTGCACACAAACCCTTCTGTATATTCTCAAATAATGTTCCGACATAACCATTCTCCTAATCTGCTGCAAATATACTACAAAATGATTATATTAAAAAACCGAGGCAAAATCCTCTGTAATAATAAAAATAAATGTGCTAATTTTGCAGATTGAATGGAAAAGGGCATGATTTATCCTGAGAATTTTGAAAAAAAGATAGGCTTCACGGAGGTGCGTCGTTTGCTCAAGGGGCGCTGCTTGAGTACGCTCGGTACGGAGTGGGTCGATAATCAAGTAACGTTCCGCAGTAAATATGCTGATGTGATGCAGGCACTCGGACTCGTTGAGGAGTTGAGGCGCTTTGCCATGCTCTATGAAGATGCCTACGAAGCCAATTTTTTCGATGTAAGGGAATCTGTGCTGCACATACGCCCTGATCGGACATACATGGAGGAGATTAATCTCTTCAACCTGAAGCGTTCGCTCCATACGGTTGACCAACTGACATCGCTTTTCAAGCGACAGAGTGCAGACGATGGTGAAGAACATGCACCATTTACGCACTTGATGGCTTTGGCAGAAAGTGTGGGCAGTTTTGAAGATGTAGTGAACCGTATAGACGAGGTGCTCAACAAATACGGACGCATTAAGGATACGGCATCTCCTAAGTTGCTCACAGTGCGCCACAGCATAGAACAGACCACTCGCAACATCAGCCACAGCCTGCGCAACATCATTCAGGAAGCGCAGAATGCCGGATACATAGACCGCGACGTAACACCCACATTGCGCGACGGTCGACTCGTAATTCCAGTAACGACAAGTGCCAAGCGAAAGATAAAGGGTATCGTGCACGATGAGAGTGCTACAGGCAAGACCGTATTCATCGAACCTACAGCCGTAGTGGAGGCGAACAACAGAATACGCCAACTTGAGAGTGAAGAGAAACGAGAAATCATACGCATACTTCAGGAACTTAGTGACATGGTACGCCCACGTATTCCCGACATCATGGGAGCAATGAAGTTCCTTGCCCATATTGACTATCTTCACGCCGTAGCCAGCATAGCCGACTCGTGGAATGCCATTGTGCCAAACGTGGAGAACCGTCCGCAGATACACTGGTTGGAAGCCGTACACCCGCTACTTCAGAAGAGCCTTATGCAACATGGCTCAAAGATGGTGCCGCTCGATATAAAGATGCCCGAAAAGGCAAAAATCATCATCATCAGCGGACCAAACGCAGGTGGTAAGTCAGTCTGCCTGAAGACCGTGGGGCTCTTGCAGTACATGCTTCAGTGCGGTTTACCCGTACCAGTGAACGAACGCTCGAAGATGGGCGTTTTCAGCAGTATGTTCATCGATATAGGAGACGAACAGAGTCTGGAAGACGACTTGAGTACCTATTCCAGCCATCTGCTCAACATGAAGCAGATGATGAAACACACAAACAATCATTCTCTGCTTCTGATTGATGAATTCGGGTCAGGAACAGAGCCACAGATAGGTGGCGCACTCGCAGAAGCCATACTTCACCGGTTTGTGGCAAGCCATACTTACGGCATCATAACGACCCACTATCAGAACCTGAAACGCGTGGCAGAGAATTACCCCACTGTGGTGAATGGCGCCATGCTCTACGACCGCGGCGAGATGCAACCCCTCTTCCGTATGCAGGTGGGCAATCCCGGCAGTTCGTTTGCCATAGAAATAGCACGGAAAATCGGCATACCCGAAGATGTTATAGCAGAGGCCACCGATATGGTAGGTGAAAACTATATCCTCTCCGACAAATATCTGCAAGACATCGTGCGCGACAAGATGTATTGGGAGAAGAAGCGAAAGAATGTGCACAAACAGGAAAAACAACTCGAGGACGCCTTGAGCCGCTATGATGCGGAGATGGAAAAACTCAACAATGAGCGCAAAACCGTGTTGGTCAATGCCCGCGAAGAAGCCAGGCAACTGCTCTCCCAGACTAATGCCAAGATAGAAAACACCATCCGTAGCATACGCGAGGCGCAGGCAGAGAAAGAACGTACACGCGAGGCACGCCAGGAATTGCAATCGTTCAAGGACGAAGTGGAACAGGCTGAAAACAGAGAGGATGATGCTATAGCCAGAAAAATAGCCAAAATACAGCGAAGGCAGGAGCGAAGAAAAAATAAGGAGAACAAAAAAGGTGATGCTACAGCCCAACTTTCTGCGACAAGTTCTAACGGCACTCAGCCACGTGATACTGCAGGAAAAATCAGTGTTGGCAGTACGGTGCGCATAAAAGGGCAGACCACGTTGGGCAAGGTGGAGGCTATCCTTGGCAAACAAGCACGTGTGCTCTTTGGCATGATGTACACCAACGTGCCGATAAGTCGCTTGCAACCTGCCGAAAAGCCTAAAGAAGACACTATATCGAAAGTTGCCACTTTCCTCTCTAAGGAGACGCGCGATGCCATGTATGAAAAGAAACTGCATTTCAAACCCGAAATCGACCTTCGCGGCATGCGTGCAGACGAGGCGGTGAATGAGGTGGCGCATTTTCTCGACGATGCCATACAACTGGAATATCCGCAGGTGCGCATACTGCATGGCACAGGCACCGGTGCTCTCCGTCAAGCCATTCGCCAATATGTCAGTTCGGTACGTGGCGTAAAGAGTTACCACGATGAACATGTGCAATTCGGTGGCGCAGGTATAACAGTAGTGGAATTGGCATAATAATACATAGAGTCCACTTATGGAAAAATTTGAAGTCAATATACTTGGTTGCGGCAGTGCATTGCCTACTCTGCAACATTTTCCATCTTCGCAAGTGGTCAATATCCGCGAAAAACTCTTTATGATAGACTGCGGAGAGGGTACACAGATGCAACTCAGAAAATCACGCCTCAAATTCTCCAAACTGAACCACATTTTCATATCCCATCTCCACGGCGACCATTGCTTTGGTCTGATGGGGCTTATCTCGACCTTTGGACTTATAGCAAGGACTGCCACCCTTCACGTCCATGCCTTCGCAGATTTTGAACCTATCCTTAGGTCGCAGTTGGATTTTTTCTGCAAGCACCTCTCATTCAAGGTGGAATTTCATGCTATACCTATAAATACTGTAGAGCAAATCTATGAGGATAAGTCGATGACAGTAACCGCTTTTCCCGTTAATCACCGGATACCCTGTGTGGGATTTATCTTCCGCGAAAAGCCCGGACTGGCGCATATACGCAAAGACATGATGGATTTTCTTAATATCAACGGACCTGTTATCTATGACATCAAGCAAGGCGCTGGCTGGACTACACCTGATGGAAAATACTATTCACACGAGCAACTCACGACACCTGGTGATGTACCGCGTACTTACGTTTATTGTTCCGACACTAAGCCTGTTCCGGAGAATGCCGGACTTTTCCAGGGTGCTGATATGCTCTACCATGAAGCCACTTTTGCTGACTGCGATGCTGCAAGAGCGAGCGAAACTTTCCATTCCACTGCCGCACAAGCCGCAGAAATGGCAAAACTTGCCAATGCAAAACGACTTGTAATAGGGCACTTCTCTGCAAGATATCTTGACGAACAAATACTCCTTGATGAAGCCGCTTCAATCTTCCCCAATACTATTTTAGCCGCAGAAAACCTCTGTCTGCAATTATAGTATCCGTCGATTTCTTTATAATAAACAATATGAACCCCAATCAGTCATTAGTGCCGATTGGGGTTCAATATGCTTTATTTGTGCCTGTTGGCACGGGCTCGTCGGATATCGGCTTTCTTCTTCGCCGATGCCGAACCATGTGCACCTGTGATGTATGCTTTCTTCTTTGCCTTTGTCTTCACCTTGTTGCCTGACTCCTTTGGTTTCTTAGGCGCACCCTTGAAAACTATGCCGCTGTGAATAGCCTGATTGATTTCCTGTTCGTTAGCCTTCCGCATATCTAATTAGATTTTAACGACTTTCAACTTTCAACTATCAACTATCAATGGTGGAACAAGCGAATACCGATGAACGACATGGCGATGCCATATTTATTGCATGTATCTATGACGTGGTCATCGCGTACACTTCCACCGGCTTGTGCCACGTATGCCACACCGCTCTTGTGTGCGCGTTCTATGTTGTCGCCGAAGGGGAAGAATGCATCGCTGCCGAGTGAAACGCCCGTGTTCTTTGCTATCCATGCTTTCTTTTCTTCCGCAGTGAGCACTTCGGGCTTTTCAGTAAAGAACTGTTGCCATGCACCATCAGTGAGCACATCGTCGTGGTCTTCTGAGATGTAGATGTCGATAGTGTTGTCGCGGTCGGCACGACGTATGTTCTCTATAAAGGGCAGGTTCATAACTTTGGGGTGCTGCCGCAGCCACCAGATGTCCGCCTTATTGCCTGCCAGACGTGTGCAGTGGATGCGGCTCTGCTGACCGGCACCAATGCCTATGGCTTGTCCGTCCTTGACGTAGCAGACGCTGTTGCTTTGTGTGTATTTCAGCGTGATGAGCGCAATGCGCAGGTCGCGTTTGGCTGCTTCAGGCAAATCCTTGTTGTCTGTGGGCATGTTGTCGAAAAGGTCGTCGCGCGTGAGGTCTATTTCGTTGCGTCCTTGTGTGAAAGTGATGCCAAACACCTGCTTGGTCTCGACAGGATCGGGTACATACGCAGGGTCAATCCTGATGATGTTGTAAGTGCCTTTGCGCTTGGCACGGAGAATGTCGAGTGCTTCTTCTGTGAAGTCGGGTGCTATGACGCCATCGCTCACTTCGCGCTTGATAAGTAAAGCCGTGGCTTTGTCGCAGGTGTCGCTCAGTGCTATGAAGTCGCCGTAGGACGACATGCGGTCGGCACCGCGTGCACGAGCGTATGCCAAGGCGATGGGCGAAAGTGGCTCTGCGATGTCATCTACGAAATATATTTTCTTCAATGTGTCGCTCATGGGAGTACCCACAGCAGCACCTGCGGGCGATACGTGTTTGAACGATGCGGCAGCAGGCAGACCCGTAGCTGCTTTGAGTTCCTTGACGAGTTGCCAGCCATTCAGGGCATCAAGAAAATTGATGTAACCCGGACGACCGCCCAGCACTGTAACAGGCAGTTCGCCGTTCGCGATACTTATACTTGCAGGTTTCTGGTTGGGATTGCAACCATACTTCAGTTCCAGTTCTTTCATGTTTTATGATAGTGTTATTTGTTAAAATCGTTATTGTTCGGGCAGTTTTTATCTTCCGCTTCGTTCAATCAGTCCGCGCACCTTCTCGCTGAACGCACTGTCGAGCGCCATTTGTTCAATCGTGATATGCATGCGGTAGTTCCAGTTCTGGTAAGGATTGGAGGGTACGTTAATCTGTTCATCTTCAGGATTGGGCGATCGAAGGGTGGGCGAGATTGCTGTCCAGTCCTGAAACGACAGCAGGCAGAGCATGGATGGTGAGTTCAGGTGGCGGCTTACCACTTGCTCGCACGCCGAAGCCGTGGCTTCTTCCGGTGCATTACCCATGCCGTGAAGCACTTCGTGCCAATAGGCTTCCGTGCGTTCGCCATCCTGTTTCCACCAGAGGCGGAATGGTGGCATGTCGTGTGTGCTGATGGTGGCTACTGAGCGGTAGGGATTGTTCAATACATCGGCAAACCTATGACCATAAATCTTAGGCATGCTCTCTATTTCCAATGTCAGGACTTCCAGTTTTTCAAGGACACTCTTTACGCACCCCGGCACCATGCCCAAGTCCTCTGCACAGGGCAGAAGGCTGCCCTCGCTGTCGTTCACTGCATCAAGCAGTGCAGGCAGTTTCTTCATCGCCTCTGCAGCCCAGAAATCATCGTGCCGGCGATAGAAGAAATCATCGTGCAGACGATTGAAGGAATTGCGGTTTTCTTCGCTTATTTCTTCAAACAGGCGTGTGGTTTGTGCACCGATGCGCGGATGATATTTCCCGCTATCGTCAGGGTCGTCAATGAAGAGTACTTCAGTGCTGAGATGGAGTAGTCTTTCTCGCAGTTTCTCATCGCTCACTTCTTTTATTATGTCGCGCTGAGACGTGTATTTATCCTTAAAATGGTAGCGCTCGCCGTCGTAAGTAAAATAGGTGTCAATTTCCTCCGCAGTGAGTTCAGACCTGAGAACATCGTAACTGAACGAAGGTGTGCTGAGTGGTCTGACATCCAGGCTGAAGCCATAATGCCGTATTTCTTCAGATGACAGCGGAAGAGCAGGGCGGAAGTGCCCCAGAATGCCGTAAACTTCGCTGCGCGGTATTTCCCAGATCCGGAAGAAGCCCAGCACATGATCCAGGCGGTAGGCGTCAAAGTATTTGCACAAATGCTGCAAACGAAGTTGCCACCACCGGTAGCCGTCTTTCGCCATGACTTCCCAGTTATACGTAGGAAATCCCCAGTTCTGTCCTTCCTTGGCAAACGCATCAGGCGGAGCACCTGCCTGTCCGTCGAAGTTGAACAACCCGCCGTCCACCCATGCCGGCACACTGTCGCGCGATATGCCTATAGGTATATCGCCTTTGAGGATAATGCCTTTTGCATTGGCTGCTTCGTGCACGGCAGACATCTGACGATGCAGCAGGAACTGCACAAACTCGTAGAAACGAACAGATTTTAAAGCATTTGGTGTTTCAGTCAGATACCTGTCCAATAACTTGGCGTCATATTGAGAAAAAGTGTCCCACTGGCGGAAGTTGGCAGTATGGAACCTGTCTCTCAGATGGCAGAAGATGGCGTAAGGACGAAGCCAATGGTGGTTCTCTTGTTCAAAACTCTGAAACACCTTGGTTTTTAGTGTCCTCGCCCCATTCTTTCTGTACAGGTCCTGCAGAAACGACATTTTGTATTGCAACACTTTGTCATAGTCGAGCGGTCCTTCATTGCTGATGTCATTCGCAGAAGTCCATTCTCTCAGGTCCAGATAAATGGGGTGTAGCGCAAAGACAGATATGTTGTTGTAAGGATATGAGTCGCGCCAGGTCTTGGTCGCCGTGGTGTCGTTGATGGGCAATACCTGAATGGCACTCATGCCGACGTGGCTCGCCCAGTCCACAAGCATTTTCAGATCGCCGAAATCTCCTACGCCCTGACTGCCATTCGACTTCAAGGAAAAAACCGGAATAACAATGCCTGCACCGCGCCAGAGAGGGAAGTCGATGTTTTCAGGAGTGAGCGAACATTCGAGAGTGATGGGCTTGCCGCTGCCGTCGTTGAAAAAACTTCTGTTAGCGCCTTTTTCCCATGTAACATCTGAATAGTTATCGTCGTGCTGCAAAATGAATTTGTACTCTATTGTACCGATATTTTCCTCATCTGTCTTCGCAAACAGATGACTTCCGGCTTTCTCTTCGCGCACTAATGGCTTTGACAGCAACACGTTCCATGACCCAAGACTTTCAGTACTGCCGATGATTGCCCAGTGATGCTTCCTTGGCGGTGCAGGGGCATGAAGCACAAATGATACATTTCCAATGTCTATCTGGTAAATCTTAGGGGCGAGAAACATATTGTGATGCAATTTTTGATGATAATATTTTTAAAATACCATTAAATGCAAAAATACGTAAAAATAATGATACACCGGCTCGCTTTTACGAATAATGACGTTTTGTGTTTTTTTTAGAAAAAAAATATGAAACCCTTTGCGTAAGTTAAAATAAATGTTTAATTTTGCATTAGACATAATGGTAAAACGCTGCATTGGTTAGATTGGGATTCTCATCAATAAATCTTTGAAACCGAGAAAGCTTCCTTCGCTCAATGGCGTGCCGATACTCATCGTAAGATGCTGGAGTCGGATTACAAAGACGGAGTGGCACTCAAATCCTGTTTTTTTAGGAGTTTCATCACATCATCAATGCAGCATTTTTTGTGTCCTATAAGTAAAAGCGGTCTGGAAAGGAGTGCCCTCGTCCAGACCGGTTGAGTTTTTGTAGGTCCTTCTTGTCAATATTCATCGCACGCGTATGTGGCAGACATATTGTTCGATGTCCATTCGTACAGTTCCTCAGGTTTGAAGAAACGTTTGATTTCTGCTGCAGCCGTCTCGGGGCCGTCGCTTGCGTGGACGATGTTTTCCTGGAACGACATGCTGTAGTTGCCGCGGATGGTTCCTGCGGGTGCTGTCCTACCATTTGTGGGACCTGCAAGTGTCCTGACTACTTCGATGGCATCAACGCCCTCAAGGCACATAGCAATGACGGGGCAAACCATCATCGCGTTTTTTACCCTTTGAAAGAAGGGCTTTTCGGACAAATGTGCATAATGCTCACTGAGCAGTTCATCAGTCAGTTGCATCATCTTCAGACCGACGATGTGAAGACCTTTCTTTTCGAAAATACTGATAATCTCGCCGATAAGTGCACGCTGCACGGTGCAAGGCTTGAGGAGTACCAATGTTCTTTCTAATGCCATAATGTTTTATTTTTATAAAGGTTAGTGTTAAGAATGAATTGATTATGTCTTAATTTAAGTTCCGCAAGTTCCACTTGCTTGAAGTTATTGAAGTTATCGAAGTTATTGAAGTTATCGCTTCGCTCGAAGTTAACGACATTAGTTAATGCTATTGATATCTTTCGTTCTTCTTTTGTTATTAATCGGTCCAACGTATCGTCGATAACTTCGTTAACTTCGTTAACTCCGAGCGTAGCGATAACTTCAGAAAGTTAAATGTCTTAATTATGTCTTTGAGCAAGAAGGGCAGAGTCCTTTTACCACATAGTTGGCGCTATGACTGACAAATCCTTCCGGCAAATTTACCGCCGGTACCGATTCGCTCCTCAGGCAGTAGGTGTGCCGGCAGTGTTCGCAATAGAAATGGATGTGGAAGTCGGAAAGTTCGCAGTCTTCCTCTCCGCAGTGGCAGTCGTTTCTGCAAACGGCATATTTCAACTTGCCGCTGCCATCATCAACGGCATGTACCAGGTGGTGCTGCAGGAACATGGTCAGTGTCCTGAAGATTGTGGACTTGTCAACCGTTACCAACACGTCCTCCAAGTCAGCCACAGACAAGGCGCAAGGCTGCTCCAACATCGTGCGTAATATCAAAATCCGCATCGCCGTAGGTTTGATGCCCCTTTCGTTCAACCGTTCTTCTATATCTGCCTGTTTCTTCATTTTTTTATGAATTTTCGGGAAATTATGCGCTCCGGTGTTGTGATACTGATGATGTATGTTCCTGCCTGAACATCATTCAGGTTGATAAGTGTCTCTTCGCCGCGGCTGGGATTGATGACAACGTGCCGTTTGATAATTCTGCCGCAAGGGTCGCATACCATGATTTCTGCTCTGTCAAGAGCGTTGTTGAACAGGATTTTCCAGTTGTCCTGCCTCTTGAGCAAGGTTACCGGAGAAAGCCCGCTCTGCAATGAAGCAATGCCCGTTGCCTCTGCCATCTGCAAAGCCATTTTCAAGCCTTCGTAGGCATCTATCTTGCCGTAACCGCTCTGCTCGGTCGTGGTGTAGGCATCTTTTGTGCTCGTGGCTTCTATAATTTCTATGGCTTGCTCGGGCGTCATCTGCGGGAACGCCTGAAGCCAGAGTGCCATGATGCCCGTCACGACAGGGCACGCCATAGAAGTGCCGCCTTTGAAACCAAAATAGTAAGTTTCGTTGTTTCTGGTGAACGAAGTGACGATCGAACTGCCGGTCTTGGAGAACCCCGGTGTGTACTTGGAATATGCAGAAACGACCAATGCGCCGGGTGCCGCTACTGTCGGCTTCAGTCCGTCGCCCAGATATGGACCCTTGCTGCTGAACGATGACATGGCGCCCATAGGGTAATTGCTGCCGTATGACAAGGTGTTGCCATTGATGTTGGTAAGCGAGTTCTTGGTGTTATAACTGCCCACGGCAATGGCACGCGGAATGTTTGCACCGCCATCGCATGTCAGATAGTTGTCGTCGCCTGAAAGGAAGGATGCGTCGGGGGAATGGAATATGCCGCAGTCTGTTTCTGTCCACGCATGGAAAGTAGTACCTGCATCTCCGCATATCTCAACCCCGAAATAGCGGTTGCTGCCCAGAAAGTCCTTGTCGAGGTGGAAATAATAGTTCTCTTTCTTGTTGCCGGGTTCAATGTCCTCAAAGAGGACTTCCTCTGTCTGCGTTTCAGTAAGGTATGTCTTTGTGCTTCCTGAATAGAAATAGGGTCTTAAGGATAAGTGGCGGCAGGAATCGGCATCTTGTCCCCAGATGTCGAGATATATTTCATCGTAGTTCTTTCTCACGAGGAGGTTGACGGTGTCGTTCGGCGAAGTGAACGTGTGTGAAGCATGGAGCATCTCCTTGTTTTCATTACCTGCTGCAGCAACAATCAGTCCGCCTTCGCCCATCATTCTGTCCACAGTCTGGCTGAACACGTCCTTGCCGTCGTGAGGTCCTATCAGTGTGCCGAAACTCATGTTCACCACCCAAGGTTTTCCTTCTGTCTCGGCAAACTGCTTGACGTAACTTATTTCTTCCAGCAAGTCGGCATTTTCGAGGTCGGATGGCAGCATGATGATCTCACTCTCAGGCGCCATACCATAGTAGGGTAGTGCGCCCACTTTGGAGCCTGCCGCTATGCCTGCCACGTGTGTGCCGTGGCTGCCGGCGTCATAGTCGTCGCCACCTGTTGGGATTTCCGTGGTAGGAATGGAGTCCGGGCCGTGTCTGTACCACAGTGCGCGCACGCGGCTGTTGCCCTCTGCGTCGAGGAAAGAAATGTGGCGGTATTCAAAACCTTCGTCGATGATACCTACAATTACCCCCTTGCCTGTGAAAGGTGTCTCAAGATCAGTCCCATTATGCAGAAGATTGACGTTGGTGGCATTGCGCACATTGTTTGTAAGCAGGCGGTTCTTGCGTGAAGAATGAATAAACCTGACGCCATCGACATTTTTCAGTGTCTTGAGGTAACTTGCCGGAATGTGAGCAGTGGCGGTTCTTGTGTCGATTTTGAATGAAGCGAAGCCGTCGGCTTTTATGCTTTCCACCACTTTGCTGCTATTCTCCGTTTCTATGATGACGTTCAGGGTATTATTGGCATCATAGATAGATTTCTGAGCCCTTCTCGCCGTTTGTGCAGGTCGGTGTTCCAATGCACGCAAACGCGCATCGAGTCTGGCTTGACCAAACGATGCGAAAGGCAGTATTGAGAGCAGAAGGACAATTATATGCTTCATTTCGGTTAGAAAGTCTGTTTTTTTATTTGCAGGTCATTATGTCTAGAACACATTTGTCTGTCTCATTCATGGAATTTGCACCAATGCTCACAAGATTGCTGATACACTTGTCAACCTCGTCGTCGATGATGCCTTCATCGCTCGTAACGTGTTCGCCTAGCATGGCGAGAATGGCAGACAGGACAGCGGTGCTCACACCGCTCGTAAGTTTCAGCGAGCAACTCGGTTTGGCACCGTCGCAAATCATACCCGTCAGGTTGGCAATCATATTCTTCACGGCGAATGTAACCTGTTCATATCCACCGCCCATCAGGTAGGTAATGCCGCAACTTGCGCCTGTGGATGCCACTACGCAACCGCAGAGTGCAGAGAGCGTACCCAGATGCTGCTTGATGTAAATGGCAGTCAGGTGGCTCAGCATAAGGGCACGTGTCAACTCTTCGGGTGTGTTGTGGTTTTCTTCAGCAAACACCGCAACCGGATTGGTGGCACAAATACCTTGGTTGCCGCTGCCTGAATTGCTCATGACGGGAATCATTGCACCCGCCATGCGAGCGTCGCAGGCACAACTTGTACTCGAGAGTATGTGTGAGAACATGGAGTCGCCCAAAATGCCACGCCCCAAAGGACGCATCAGGTTTTTACCCAGACAATGCCCATAGTTGCCTTTAAGCGATTCGCGGGCTGCTGCCATATTAAGTTTGCACGCGTCATTGATAAAACTTATCTCGTCTAACGGGGTGTTCATGGCAAAATCATACACCTTTCTCAGCGTGAGGCTTACTTCTTCCCACGCTGTATCCTTGCATTTGTCGAGCGCTTTTTGCAAGATGATTTCATCATCCTTTTCAAGAAGAATGAAATTGGTGTGTTGACGCGCCACGATAGCGCGACTGTGATGTCCATCGCCTGAAGTGCAGATGATTTCTACATATAATTTCTCACAAGTTTCTTCGTTAAGTACAACCTTTATACGGTTTTCAGAAGTATAGCGTTTCCCGCGTTCCACATCCTCCTTTGTGCAATCCTTCAGAACCTCAAGCCCATATTCTGACCTTCCTGCCAGAGCACCGAGGGCTATGGCGATGGGCAAACCAGCCATGTCTGTGCCGGGTATGCCTACACCCATGGCATTCTTGATGATGTTGGCACTGAGGCGCGCCTCAATCTTATCCGGCAGACAGCCTAAAATCTCCTTCGCTTTAGCCACAACAAGTGCAACGCAAATGGGTTCTGTGCATCCTATGGCGGGCACCACACACCGATGCACAAGGTTTAGGATTTGTTCTTTCTCTGTCATCTATATCTATGTTTTTATGATATCTATATAGTGTGATATTCTGTCGGTTTGGAAAAGTTCAGTGCTTCTTATTATGAAGCAACCTATACTGTCGTGGAGTAATGTCGTAGGCCTTTGAAAACGCCAAATAGAATGATTGGCGCGAAGAAAAACCTGCATATAGTCCGATTTCTTCAACTGAGTAATTATTGTAACTCGGCGAAGAAAGCATTTTGCACGCATCGCGCAAGCGAAGGTTGTTAATCAGGGTGTTGTAGTTCTCACCTGTCTGAATGGCTACCACAGCCGAGATGTCGCGTGCTTTGATGCCTAGTTCGGCTGCAATGCTTGATGCTGTGCAGTCTCCACCTCGATAGCGCTTGTTTTCCGTAACAGCGTTCATAATGCGAACAAACAACTTGTCCGTTCGCTCCGAACTGATTCTGCGATAATATTCTCTATCGTCCTTCATCAATGGCAAAGGTAGTTAAAAACGATGTATTTTCATTCCGAAAGAATGAAAAAAACGTAGATTCTCTGCTTTTGTCTTATATAGTAGCTATTTAGTCTTCGATTTTGCCTTGGACTTTAAGCACCATACGATCAGAGTATTTACTCGGAAAATAAAAGGCAAGCACATCTGGAATGTGTTTGCCTTTGAATTAAACATTCTTAAAAGTTTGATTTACCCTAATGCCATCATGAACTCCTGAAAGTTCTTTTCACGTGTGGCATCCTGAATTAAGAACCAATCGATGATAGCCCAGATGCCACAACCTCCGGCAGTAAGCAATTTTCCGATGCCGAGACCGATGTCGCCTATCATGAAACGGTCTATTCCCCAACCGCCCAAGAGGATAGACATAATCAGTATCATTGTTGGGTCTTTGAGGTCAACCATATACGGAAGATTCTCTTTCTCAGGTGGCAAAGCATAAAGCCTCTGGCGAACAAATTCAAGTTTGTTTGCAGGAAACTTCTTGCCGTTCGCTATTAAAAACATGTCAATCTTGTTCGGATCCATAAAAATAATCGTTTATGTTATTGTTATTCTATGCAAAAATAGTAAAAGATTTTTTATCTAATAGAATAGAGCGCTTTTTATTTAAATGCTCCGAAAAAAAAGAGCAACGCGGCTGAATACTTCCAGTCCACCCCTTTGACGTGTCCAATCGTGCGGTAGTTGCCGTCCTGCACTGTGCCGTCGCTCTTGATGTGTCCTATGGTTCGATAACTGCCGTCCTGAACTGTGCCATCGCTCTTGACGTGTCCTATGGTTCGGTAACTGCCGTCCTGCACAGTGCCGTCGCTCTTGATATGTCCTATGGTGCGATAACTGCCGTCCTGCACAGTGCCGTCGCTCTTCACGTGACCGATGGTGCGATAATTTCCGTCCATGATGGTGCCGTCGGAACGCACATGGGCACTCGTCCTGTAGTTGCCATCCTGCACAACTTGTGCCTTTAGTGCCGCGGGCACCATCATCAGAATAGAAATGGCTAATATTAACTTGATTTTCATGATTGTTTATTTGGGGTTATAACAATTTGATATTAAAACTGTTTGATAGTTTAATTTGCGACATGGCAAAATTAACGCGTTTTTATGTACTTTTGCACGACTTTTTTACAATTTTTATTTTTTACAATGTACACCTCTAAAAACATTGGAAGCAAGGTGCTGACATTCAAGCATTTCAGTCGTAAGGGGTGGGCGCTGTTTTCCTGCATGGGACGCGAAGTACGAATTGGCGTGCTTGGCGTAGCAACGCTGGCAACTGCAGCCCCAAGGTTGAGTGCTAACAGCATTATCGAGATTACGGAACATCGGACAGAAACGCCCGACACTCTAGAACTCGGTGTGGCTACAGTAACTGCTTCAAGAGCCCCACTGACAGCAGACCAGGCGGCAAGGCAGGTGATGACGCTGACGCGTGAAGACATTGCGGCAGCGGGAGTCACGAGTATCAATGACGTATTAAAATTAGCCGCAGGCGTTGATGTCCGGCAGCGCGGCGGCTTTGGTATTCAATCGGACGTATGCATTGATGGCGGCACATTCGACCAACTGACTATCCTCGTCAACGGAATGCCTTTCAATAATCCACAAACAGGCCACAATGCAGCAAATTTCCCTGTAAATCTGAATGATATAGAGCGTATAGAAGTGCTGGAAGGTGCGGCTTCACGTGTTTTTGGTACGCAGGCTTTCAGTGGTGCCATAAATATCGTAACAAAAAGTACAGATCATCCTGTCAGTCTTGGAGTGCAAACCGGCAGTTATGGTACTGTCAGAACAGATGCACGTTTAACAGGAAAATGGAAATCCTTTGTGTCTTCAGTAAGTACTTCCTATCAGAGAAGTGATGGCGCGGTAGATAATGGAGATTTCGAAGGAAGCAAACTTTTCTGGCAAGGCAACTTCCTGAATGATGAAATACGCCTCAATGCCCAGGCAGGAATATCAACAGAAAACTTCGGAGCAAACACTTTCTATAGCCCTGCCAACAACAGGCAGTGGGAAGCCACAAGGCGATATCATATCGGTTTGTCAGCAGAAACCAATGGAACGATACATTTCGCACCTTCTTTCTCCTGGATACGGTCCACAGACCATTATCAGTGGATAAGACACACACACGACTATGAGAATTTCAACAGGACGGATGTGTTTACGCTCGGTCTTAATGCTTGGATGCATTGGATGCTCGGGAAAACTTCCGTGGGAGCAGAATTCCGCGAAGAAGATTTATTGAGCAGAAATCTCGGGCATGATATGCCACCTCATCAGTGGATCCGCATACCTGGTCAAGATTCGTTGAAATATACCAAGAAAGACGCGAGAACCAATTTGAGTTGTTTCTTCGAGCACAATGTCATCCTAAGCCAATGGACTGTTTCTTTTGGCTTGATGGCTGAACGAAATAATGCTATCGACCATAAAATCAGATTCTATCCAGGCATCGATGTGAGTTACAGACCACACAAGCATTGGCGCTTTTATGCCTCATGGAACAAATCGCTGCGTCTGCCCACATTCACCGATCTTTGGTACAAAAGTGTTGCGCAAGAGGGTAATGCAGGGCTGCACCCGGAAAAAAACTCCTCTTTCCGTCTTGGCATGAATTATAAGACAGAATGGGTCGACGCATCGCTGAAAATGTATTACAACCATGGTACGGACATGATTGATTGGGTGATGTATGATGCAACGGATGCCTATCATGCTGCCAACTTCCAACTCGACAATATGGGGGTATCGCTGAATGCTACATTAGATTTCAATCATCTGTTGGGAAACAATCAACCATTGAAAAGACTCACCCTCGCGTATGCTTATATCAGTCAGAACCGAAGGGACGAGATGCCGATATTCAAATCGAATTATGCCATGGAATATCTGAGACACAAATTTGTAGCAACGCTCTCGCATGGTATATTTAAGGAATTTTCTGCAAATTGGACATTGCGCATACAGAACCGCAACGGATATTATCAAGTTTATGAAAATCTCAGACCAACAGACGTCCTGAAGAATTATGGCACACATGCTCTCCTCGATTGCAAACTTATCTGGCAGAAGAAGCATGTTGAACTTTTTGCAGACCTGACTAACCTTACGGCAAAACGTTATTATGAAATTGCGGGTGTGCGACAACCTGGCTTTCTTATTATGTTGGGCGGAAACGTGAAATTTTGATAATAAACGTCATAAATGTTAGTATGTGTCGTAAAGAAATACTATTTTTGCAATAATTATCTTCTTCACATGGACTTGTTATAGAACAATATCTTCCAGACAATAAACAAAACGAATATGAAAACAAGCACTAAATTCACCGTATTGGCATTATTAAGCCTGATAATGTTAGCACTGCCAATGACCGGGGCATGTATTTCGAAAAAGCCGAAAGTAAGCGGAACAAAATGGAGTTGCAAGCAAGAATATTTTGTGGCTGATGCCGGAACTCTGACTGTGATAAAGACTATTCACTTTGTGGACAATAAAAAGGTAAAAGTCGTTACTTCATCGTCAATGCCTTCGCACCCTGCCACTTACGTGCTTCCCGACGGCACCGTGCCTATAATTGAAGGACATTCATCCAAAACGGAAGAAAATGGCACCTATAAGGTTAAGGGCAGTAAGATTATATTAGAAATCGAAGGTAAAAAAACAGAAATTAGTTACATGAAGGACCATCTTGTTGTAGAAAAAGAGGGCATCTTCCTAAAAGATTGATACATTTAAAACTCGTTTTAATGGATATACAATTAGAACTCATATTACGCGTGTTCTGTGCTGCCATGTTGGGCGGTCTAATCGGTTTGGAGCGCGAATATCGCGCCAAAGAGGCTGGCTTCAGAACACATTTTCTCGTTGCATTAGGCTCTGCGCTTTTTATGATTGTATCGGCGTATGGTTTTTCAGGAACGATGTCTTCAGAAGAACAGCGTTGGGACGTGTCACGCGTGGCGGCGCAGGTAGTTTCCGGAATAGGTTTCATCGGTGCAGGAACCATCATTTTTCATAAGAGCCAAAACATAGTCCGCGGACTGACCACCGCTGCCGGTTTGTGGGTAACTGCAGCCATTGGATTGGCATGTGGAGGAGGTATGTATATACTCTCAGTTGCTGCAACGCTACTCGTCTTGGCAGGTCTGGAGGCCTTCAACTTCTTTCTAAGGCGTCTTGATACCAAACGGGACCTGAAAGCAAATGGTCAAAATTCCGAAACATCAGAACAGAACACAAAAAACGAAACGGACGTAGTGAAGAATTAAGCAATACTCAAAACTATAAATCAAATGCAAATGTTATGTTTTCATTAAAACTATAAAATTATAAAATTATGTATCACAGCTTAAACCTTCTGCGAGGGCGGCGGTGGCTAATGCTACTGTTCCTCTTTCTGTGGTTGTTGCCTCATACTACGATGGCTGAGCGTTTCGTTGAGAAGACCTACCAGTATATGGTCATGCTCAACGGTGCGAACACCATACGTATCAAGGCGCCCGTCTACGACGAGGACCAGGATGACCACTGGGTGTGCAACGGCAACCTCTATGTAACGTGGACCGACGATAACGGCACGGTGCAAAAGAAAAGCCTACTGCATTTCGGATTTAATTATGGAAAGACCGGAAGAGGCTCCGGCGAAAAACAGAAAAGTCACGACAACAGCGACTCAACAGTGCCGATTTTCTTCGGAACTGAAGTGGGCGGTAGCCTCGACATCACACAGGGTAATTCAACGAACCACTTCACGCTCAAGAGTAGTGACGGAGAGTTGACCCGCAACATCTATGAGAATAACGATGGCGAAACCTACGAGTTTTCTGCCGTATGGCGCGTGCCCTACGACATGCTGGGAAAGAAGCTGAAGTTCGAGTGGGGTATCATGCTGGACTATACTAACGGAAAGGTATGGGATACAGACTACGAACTGACTGGATTCTCCGCAACGACCATCGATGTGCCGAAGGCGCAAGACAGAATTGTGCCCCAGGTTACCTCGCCAAGCATGTCGTACAGCAAGGAGGGTATGTTGGAAATCCCCTGGTTCATGGCAACCGACAAGATGACGAAGGCTCACTATGAATATACTGACCAGTACGGCAAGGTGCAGAAAGTGGATTTGTCGCCGAAGGCTACCAGCGATATCATCTATCTCGATGCCACGGTGCCTCACAAAGACTTCCACGTTGTTGTGAGTTACAAGGACAATCTGGACAACGACATCGAGGACGTGTCGTCGGTGGTGCAAGACCTGCCTGTCATCCATGCACCTTACGGCATGACGGTGCGCTCCTTGGACGACCTGAAGTCGAAGATGGAACTGACGTGGAAACTGGCGTATCCCAGTGTAAACGACTTGACTTACACTGACCAGTTCGTCATCCAGCGCTCGCTGACGGGCAAGGAGGAGGATTTCGAGGAAATTGGAATGGAGATGTATGCCCAGGGTATTACCTCGGACAGCCTTTACACCTTCGTTGACAGCACCCTCGTGCAGGCAATATCCGAGGCTCATCTGAATAATGGCGGCACGCTGGACAACCTGACCTACCGCGTGCGTCGCGCCATGACCGAGAACTGGGGCTGGGAGAACAACAATTGTGCCACCCGCGCCTCAACCGTGCTGAACGACCTGCACCTCCTGCGCATAGCTGACTATACGGCGCAGTGGGAAGATTCGCTTGCTTACACTGCTCGCGTGTCGTGGCAGTATGCCGAGGAGCCGGGAGCCTTGTGGGACGACCGGGCCCAGATGGTGCTGCGCGTCGTGATGAAAAACCGCGCCGGCGAGGTTGTCGATACCATGCGCTATGTACTGACTTCCACCGAGCGAGAGCAGCGCTACAAGGTGCTGACCTTCTTCAGGCCTTGCGTAACGTTCGACGTGGATTTGTTTGTGGAACGGGGCGAGTCGCCAATACATCATTTGGATGAACTGACCGACTTTTACGTCCCCATCCGCAGCGCATCAGACTGGCACAAATTCGCAGTGATGGTCAATGAGGCAAGAAATACTAAGGACATCAACGCCCGTCTCTATGCCGACATTGAAATCAGTGAACATGCAGGTGTTGACCCCGGTGCTTATTACCGTGGAATCTTTGACGGTAACGGCCACACGCTGACCTTCAACAAGTCGGACTGGACGGAGAGAGTTATAGCCCCCTTCCGCTATGCCGGCAATGCTACCATACGCAACCTGCACACCGCAGGTGCCATCAGCAGCAGCGAAAGGAATGTGGCGGGCCTCATTGGATTGGTCATTGAAGGAAGTACGGTTAACATTGAGAGTTGCCGCTCGTCAATGACCCTTAACACCACTTATAATGGTGCTTCAGACAATGGTGGCTTCGTGGGACGTTTGAGTGGAGCAAATATCGTGTTTCGCAACTGTAAGTTCGACGGCAGTTTTGAAGGACAAAATTGTTACGAGAACGGAGGCTACATAGGCTGGGTTGCACCCAACAGCAACGTAACTATTGAAAACAGCCTCTTCGAGCCCGACCATTTCAGTACCAAACTGTCTCAGTGTGCCACATGGGCATGTGTAGATCAAAGACCCGACGTAAACATCAAGCTGACGCTAACCAACAGTTATGCAACAACGGAGTTAACCGACCAGATTCCTACGATGGTCATCGATGGCAAGACCTTCATGGTGCTGCACAACGAAGCCGACTGGCTGAAATTTAAGGAAGCAGTGAAGACCAATGATTACACCAACGCCATCTTGGCTAACGACTTTACGATTAAAGATTGTGTCGCTTGGGATGGCGAGGGTACTTTCCGTGGCATCTTCGACGGCAATGGACATACACTGAATGTAAATCTCAATTCTGGTGGCGATTCTTTTGAAAGTTATAGCTTGTTCAGGAATGGTCAAGGTTGCACTATCAAGAACCTGCACTTAACTGGCAATATTAAGGGCGGTAACCACACTGCAGGTCTCGTGGGCATTGCAGGACAAGTGAACGGTAAGTGGACCGACATCTTTAACTGCCGTGTGTCGGCAAGTATAGAGAGTGTCAACAATCTTGTAGCTGGTTTTGTCGGACGCGGGACTCATGCAAACATTCGAAACTGTCTGTTCGACGGCACGCTCAAAATCAATGGCTTCGCTGGCTTTGCGGGCGTCTTCTTTGGTTTCAGAGATGGCGACGCAGGTGCCACCGTTACAGATGCTGCAGTACAAAACTGTCTGGATAGAGGTATCATTGGCAACATTGAGAATATTGGATTGAACATCAAGCCATGGACTTATTGGGGCAATGGTGAAAACCATAATACCAAAAACAACTATTCGCATAATAACGTGCGCGGAGCCAACAGCAGCAGTTCGATGTCTGCCAGCGCTTTGGTAAGCAATTTGGGCAGCGACAACTGGGAAGTGGTTGGCGACAAGGCTCTTCCCAAGATGTTTACCACCGAAATTATCGGTATCGTTACGCATCCGCTAAGCGATTTCGAGCCTTATTTCACCGAGGGATGGACAAAGGAGAGCAATACCATCAATCCCACCCAGACATCGGTGCCTTACCATGAATATATTGAAGTGAATACCAATCCGACGCTTCCCGACTTTTATCACGCCAGCAGCGGTAAGATAGATCGCGAACTGCTGACGACGACTCGTCAGAGCAGCGTGTTGTTGGCATGGAATACCGATGGCAACCCCATTGACTACTTTACCGTGTTTCGCCGCGTGAAGGGCGAGGGCGAAGATGCATGGGTGAAAGTGGCGACCAACATTTCGCAGACGAGCTATGAGGACAAGACCATTTCTCCTCTCGCGGTATATGAATATAAGGTAGTTGCAACAAACCAGTGTGAGGGAGTCTCTGAGTCCGAGACCAAAGTGGCAGTGGGTGAGAGCAAACACACAGGCCTCGTGGAAGGCTATGTGCGGTTCAACGACGGCACGGCTGCACCCGACATCAGGGTGGACGCCATCTATGACAACAATACGGTGAAGTACGCCTATACAGACGAGAGCGGCTATTTCGTCATCGACGAATTGTCGTACAACGGTAAGACATCCGTAGAGTATAAGATTGCACCCGTGAGCAAGGGCGGCGCCAAGTTTGAGGATGGCAAGAGCTCTTACTTGCTGACTTTCAATGCTACCAGCAACAGCGAGACGATAAGCGAGTTTATCATTACGAACGGCAAGCGCTTCTCGGGCTATGTGATGTACGACGGCACGAGCATCCCCGTGAAGGGTGCTAACTTCTTGGTTAACGGCAGAAAAATCCACAATAACAAGGGCGGCTATGTGGAGACTGACTACGATGGCAGTTTCTCATTCCGCTTGCTGCCGGGCGACAACACCATCCAGGCCGTGATGGACAATCACGTCTTCACCAACGGCGGATGGTATAAGAACAGCAACCTGCAGAACATCACTGACGACGTGTCAGGCGTCTACTTCTACGACTCAACGAAAGTGAAACTGACCGGCCGTATCGTTGGAGGCGAGGATCAAGGCATGAAGCCTTTAGACAACAACCTGTCGAAGAACAACCTTGGCGACTCACTGACGATGGTGCTTACCTTAGAGGGCGACAACACGTCGTGGCTGGTCTATGACAACCTGAACCCCAACAAGACACAGCGTGAGGAGATAGTGCGCCACACGCGAAACGGTAACAAGCACTACACAACGGTACTGACGCAGCGCAAGCGCATGGTGGTAAACCCAGACCCGAAAACGGGTGAGTACGTGCTGATGCTGCCGCCAGTGCGCTGGAAAGTGCAGCAGGTGTATTGCAAGGGATATCCCACACTGTTCCAGGAGGGACAGGTGAGCGAAATCATCGACTTGACCGACTGCCTTGTCAGCCATGACACCACCAGCGTAGGTACCTACAAGGATGTTGACGGCATATCAGTGAAAGACCCCAAACTGGAGTATCACGCCATCTATAACCGAATCTACCGTGCACCGGTGGAGGTAACCTACCGTCAGATAGGCTACGACGACTTCGACTACTTCGGCGACAAGAACTACATGGCGAGCAACTTGGCAGGCGTTCAGCGCATGGTGCCGCTCGCTTTCAAGAATCCCGAAGACGAGACGCAGGCACTCTATACATTCACTTTTCCTGTGTTCAGTCTGGAGCGTCGATACGGCATACAACTGCAGGTGGCAGAGCGCTATCTGTATAACAACGACCCGAGAACCGGCGCCCTGGATCTGGTGCGTTTGAGTGGAGGCAAGGCATTTATGCAGAACGGCATGAAGGCGGGCGCAGAAAAGGTGGAACAGGAACTGGACAGCCTGGGACAGGCGGTCTTCACTGTGCAGGCAGATCAGGTAACACAGTTGCTGACGGGTTTGGGTGCGTTGCGTACGGTAACCTTCACCGTGGAGCGCGACGGTACACTATATGAGGCTGAGCCGCTGCGCGGCTTCGTGCTAAACATGTTCCCCTTAGGTGAAGGCAAGGACATCCTGACCGAAGGACAGCCCATCCTCTTCGACATCCTGCGCGATCCACCGGGTGGATACAGCTCGGCATCACTGGCGAAGGGTGCCACCATCAACTATTCGTATATGATGAACCTCTCGCTGGCTGCCGGTCCGGTGCTGAGCATGACGTTAGGACAGAAGCAGGAGACGTTCTTAGGCACCGTGCAGGGAGCTATAGCCTCTGCACCGGGAGCTTACGCTGGTGCCACAACCGGCTACACGAGTATCTCAGACAACGGCTCCGCCACTGTGCAGGACTTCGTGTTCAACATGCAGGGCAGCAAAGCGTACTCCTACACGATGGTTCTCTCAAACGCAGTGAGCACCAGCAGCGACCCGTCGATGGTGGGTGCCGACGCCGACCTCTATATCGGCACTGTGCAGAATGTTACGGTAACGCCGATGTCAACCATACGCGCCATCACCGACAGCATGTACAACGAAATTCGCAGCCAACTGAGCATAGGACAATTGAGCCAGGAGGGACTGCTGTCCAAGTATGCGCAGTATGGCGACCTGGTGGAGATTGCCGAGGGCTTTGATGCCAATGGGGAGAAATTCCACTTGGTGCGCGACCTGTCGTTAGGTTATGGTCCGAAGCTGAAATCGAACTTCATTTATTCGCAGAAACAGTTGATAACGCAGATTATCCCTGCAAAGGCGAAAGAGATTCTCAACCTGATGTACACCGGCAGCAAGGCAGAGGCACAGGCTCTGGCAAACGCCACCCATAAGCCCGTCTATCTCTCGCTGCGTGAGCCGGACGACCCGATGTTCGCCTTGGTGAACACCAAGGAAATCTATGAACATCCCTACAACACCATCTACGATGAAGCGGAAGAAGGCATCAACTACCTTGTGGTGCTGCCAGAAGGTGCTAACGAGAGCGACTTCACCGACGAGGTGAAAGAGAAGTTCCAAATTATCTATGCCTGGGCGCAGATGATTAACCAGAACGAGCGTGAGAAACTGGGTGCCACCGACCTTGTGAACAACTACGACATTGCCGGTGCTGCGGGCGTAAACTACAGTGAAACCTACGATGCCAACTTCTCGGAGACCACCATGCAATACTTCCCCTTCGGCGTGCAGCCCGACTACTTTGAGAAATCAAAAGTGAGCGGCGCGTGGATGGCGGCTGTCAATGTGGGCTCGACTGCGCTCAGTGTTGTTGCTGCTGTCTTGGAAGCCTTGGTAACGAAAAACCCGACGGTGAAAACACCTCAAAATGAATGGTTGAAAACCGAAGGCAACAAAACTACGACTAATATCGAGTTCACTGGCTTGTTGTTCAGGTGGGCGCTCATGCCCGTGGTGAACATGATGACCGTTGGCACCCGATCAGAAGCCAAGGCTTACAACCGCACGGAGACCTTCACCATCGCTGTCGATCCGAACAGCCACTTGAACGTGGACGTTTATCGTGTGAAGCCGTGCAACACTTCGGTGTCCGCGACTAAAGTAGCGGCAACGGATGTCTTCACTAACGACAACTTCTATGCGACGTCAAACAAGGACCTCGAAAAGTTGACCGGCAGGATGAGTGGCGGGCAATTAGAAGTTGAAGGCCCGCGCAGTTTCGTTTATCGCACACGTGGTGGCTCAACCCAGAACCCGTGGGAAGACAGGCGCGTAACACAGTACTACAACCCAGGCACAGAATTGGATGCCCGTACGCTGAAGATTATCAACCCGAAGATTTATCTTGACAAGCAGAGCGTGAGCGGTGTCGCCATCGATGATGCAGCACGCTTTACCATAGTTGTGGCTAATGAGAGTGAGAAGCCAGAGGCTACCGATGGCTTAAGCATACTGCAACTGTATGCCGTGGATCAGACTAATTACAACGGTGCCAAGATCAGCGTCAATGGTCAGCCGCTGACCACTGCAGGCATGACCATTACAGCCATACCGGGCTTGCCTACCACTCTGCAAATGGAAGTGAGAGCAGGACAGGGCTTCGACTATGAAGGGCTGACCATCGGCGTGATGTCGCCCACTGACCCGGAACACACCTATGCCTTGACTTCGTTCGACGTACATTTCCTGCGTGAGGCAGGACCGGTGAACATCGCCACACCAGGCGACAAGTGGGTGCTGAACACCATGTCTCAGGTGGATGCTGACCGCGGCTGGTACATACCTGTTACCATCAACGGCTTCGACAGGCACCAGCACAACTTCGACCACATCGAGTTCCAGTACAAAGAGTCGCAGCGTGGCGATGACTCATGGACGAATCTCTGTTCGTTCTATGCCAACGACTCGCTGATGGCGACTGCCAACGGCGTGCGTAAAATGATTCCGGAGAACGGCAATATTATTACAGAGTTCTACGGTGAAGGCTGGGTAATGGAGCGGACGTACGACCTGCGGGCAGTGCTCTGCTGCCGCAACGGCAACGACTTCCTTACCACGTCGTCGAAGGTCATCAGTGGTATAAAGGACACGCGCCGTCCGCAACTGTTCGGAACACCAGAGCCGAAGAGCGGTCTGCTGACCAGCGGAGACGACATCGTGTTCAACTTCTCTGAAGACATTGAATATAACTATCTGAGTGCCATCACCAACTTTGAGGTGAAGGGCGAGGTAAACAACGACAACCTCTCCGAAATGGTAAGCGTGCAGTTTACAGGCGAGGCGAGTGTGGAGACCGAGGCAAAACGTAATTTCAGTGGCAAGGACCTGACCATCGACATGATGATTAAGCCAGCCGAAACTGGACGCGACATGCCGCTGTTCTCGCATGGCACGAACGGACAGGATTTGCAGTTGTGGCTGACCAAGGATTTCAAACTGAAGGCGGTGGTCAACGACCAGGAAATCGTCAGCGAAGAAGCGATTGGCAAGAACGCCTTCAACCAGGTGGCTGTGAGCATCAACCAGCAAGACAGCGTGCTGACCTTCTTCAATGGCGGCGTAGAGATTGGTAGCAACAGACTAAGAGGCCTGTACAGCGGCACGGGTACACTCATCTTTGGACGTACCAACGAGCAGAACCGCAACGATAGCCAGTACTACGAGGGTCGCATGATGGAGGCACGCCTGTGGTATGCTGCCATGGACGGCGGACTCATCGGCACTACCTACGGTAGCCGCCGACTGACTGGCTATGAGAGCAATCTCGTGGACTACTACCCGATGAATGAGGGTTCGGGCGACTATGCCATCGACCAAACACAGGGTGCCAATGCCAAGCTGATCGGAGCTTCGTGGGCCGTTCCACGCGGTCTGTCTCTGCATCTGGATAAGGCGGACAAGGGTATTCTGTTCGACAAGAACGCCATTAACCGTACCGCCGAGCAGGACTATACACTGATGTTCTGGTTCAAGACAGATGCTGACGGTAGCGGCGCACTGCTTTCCAACGGTCGCGGCATGAAAGAGGACAACGGCGCACAGAACATCTTCCACATCGGATTTGAGAACGACACGCTGAGATACCGTTCAAACGGCTTTGTCGCAGAAGTGCCGGGCAACTGGAGCGATGGCAAATGGCACAATTTCGCCATGACAGTGAACCGCGCCCGCAACGTTGCCAACATCTATGTAGATAAGGTGCTGCGCACAACGTTTGAAGCTGACTCAATCGGTGGAATCAGCGGTGGATATCCGCTCATCGGTGCTACTCGCTACGATGTGGTGAAAGATAACGGCGATGTAGAGGTGATGGACGGCACGGATGCCATGACGGGTAACATTGACGAACTGCTGTTCTTTGCCCAGGCTCTGCCGCAGAGACTCATCGAGACCTATGCCACGAAGAGTCCTAACGGCGACGAGGCGGGTCTGCTGACCTACCTGTCATTCGACCGCATCGAGCGCCAGAAGGACAACGACCTGGAACTCGTGCCCTATGCCTACAGCAAGAAAATCTATCTGGACGACCAGGGCAAGCCACGCTATCAGCTCGACCCGCTGACGAAGGAGCCTACCAACACGCTGGTGCGCGACTACTTGTTCGTGGATGAGATGGATGCCGTGCTGAAACACTTCGACCAGAGTCAGGCAGCCCCCGTAGTGCCTTACGAGGAAGTGAAGAACTTGAAGTTTGGCTTTATCGGCAGGGGTAACCAATTGCTACTAGACCTTGACGAGAATGCCGCAAGATTGAACCACCGCAACATCTACGTGACGGTGCGTGACATCGAGGACAAAAACGGCAACACGATGGCTTCCCCACAGACGGCTTGCTACTATGTGACCAACAGCAGCCTGCAGTGGCTCGTGAACAGACTGGACTATACTATTAAATATGGTAGCGGTGAGGGATGTGAACTGCCGTTCTACAACAACGGTGCCACTACCCACACATATAAGATAGAAAACTGTCCGAAGTGGCTCATGCTGAACAAGTACACCGATGTTATGGCGCCGCAGTCTTTGGATTATGTCTATGCAACGGTCAGCAAAGACCTGAACATAGGTACGTATAACGAGATTATCTATCTGACCGACGATGAGGGCATTACAGAACCGTTCTACCTGAATCTGACTGTCGAAGGCGATGTGCCAGATTGGGCACAGAACGTGAGTGGTGATCTCTTGCAGAACTCGATGATCATCAGCGGACAGGTGTATCTCTACGACGAACTCGATACCGATGCACGCGACATTGTGGGCGTATTTGATAGCGAAAACGTATGCCACGGCTTCGCCAACATCAGCAATGATCCACAGACGGGCGAGACAGGTCTTTTCCTGACTGTATATGACAGCGAAACGATCAAGGCTGACAGTTATCTGAGCTTCCGCCTGTGGCAGTACAGCACCGGACGCGAAATCGTGCTGATACCACAGGATTCTATCAAATTCGTGAAAGACGCCATGCTGGGCATCGATAAGCCCGTGCGCTTCGATGGCAGTGAGGCATTCGTGCAGAACTTTATGTTGCAGGAAGGCTGGAACTGGGTTTCGTTCAACGTGAAGAGCGACCAACTCAGCGACGTGAACACACTGTTGGGAAGCATGCACTGGAACGACGGCGACATCCTGACCGACATGAGTAGCGACCTGACGATGAACTACGAAGCAGCACAGAAGCAATGGATTGCCTCAGGAAGTACGGCAAATGTAGTCATCTCGCCGAAGAACGCCTATGCCATCAAGGTGAAAGAGGATTGCAAGTTCCCCATTGGAGGCACCATCATCAGGCAGGAAACTGAACGTACGATTGAACTGTCGAAGGGCTGGAATGCCATTGGCTATACACCGATGACGAACCTGAGTGTGGAGACCGCACTGAGCGACTACTACGATTACGCAGAACCAGGCGACGTGATAAAGAGCCACACAGAGTTTGCATACTTCACCAAGGCGGGCAACGTGGGACGATGGGTCGGCAGCCTGCAGTACATGAAGCCTGGAGAGGGCTACATGATGCTCCGCAAGGGCGATGCAGACGTCAAGTTTACCTATCCGTTCTTCGAACTGGACAGCAACTTCCGCGAGGACTGGACGGCAAGTGCAAATAGCAGCAGCGCTGCCAGGGCACGCAGCACGATGAACATCAGTGCCATAGTTGAAGGCTTTGACACGGAGGTGGGAGACCGACTGGTAGCTTACACCAATGGCGAAGAAGTTGGTGCAGCTCAACTCTCAACTCTCAACTCTGACCTCTCGACTGAATTCTTCATCAGCATCGCCAGCGAGCCTATGCAGGGCATCTGGTTCGCCATTGAACGCGAAGGTGAAATTGTCGCCACTACCGACGAGATCATGACCTTCAGGGCAAACGAAGTCATCGGTAGTCCTGACATGCCGACAGCCATCAATTTCGCGCAAACTGAGCACGAGGATGGCAAGTGGTACACCATCAGCGGTATCAGGCTGCAGAAGAAGCCGACGCAGAGTGGCATCTACATCTTCAACGGTCGTAAGATCGTGATTAAGTGAGCGACGAATTGAGTATGCTCGAGTTCGTCCGAAAGTAAACGAACTCGAGCTAAACTCAATGTTGTGGTTAAATAAAAGTAAATATTGAATATTATGAATAAGATCAAGTTAATGTTTCTTATGTTGGCAAGTCTCGTTCTGGCGGCAAGCTGCAGCGACGACGACCCCAACGACATCATCAACACCAACAACAACACGAATGCTTCTTACACGATGTCATTGCAGAGTGAGACCCCCGAGTGGCAAATTGACTGGAGCAACAATCAGGAACGCCCAAACTGGACGGAACCTGACGCCTCACTCTATGAAAACTGGACCATCCTGAAGGTGCAGATAGAGGATGAACTGAAACCCTACGTTTCCGACGGCGACCTGATGGCACTCTTCGTGAATAACGAAATACGTGCCCTGACCGGTCCTGCTGTCCCTGTTTCGGGTGGCCAGATTACAGGCAAGTTCCTAATGAAGGCTTATGGCAACGAGACGGGGTCGGAAACGGTGAACATGTCGCTGAAATACTACTGCCAGAAGCTGAATCACATCTTTACACTCTCTGACAACATCAGCCTGAACTCTGATGTAACAACTGGCATCGACGAGGTGTTCATCCCCGAATTTACCTACGGCTCTGCCAAGTATCCCGTGCAGAAGACTGTGGGAGTGGAGCCTCTCCTGACCAAAGTGGGTATTACACCCGTCAGCGGCAATATCGCAGGTGCCTTTGTGGGCAATGAATGCCGTGGTACGGTAACGCTCTCAACCTCCGGTAGTACACCGCTTCATATCTACGGGTGCAAAGCCGGAGAGTCTGTCACACTGAAATACTACGATGCTGCAAAGGGGGCATTGTATAACATCCCCAGCGCAGTGGCAATGTAATCTTTAAAGGGGTGTTCTATAAATTAGGTAATCACTTATTTTTAGAACACTCTTATATAAACAAGGTTTATAAAGATTTGAATGGACAGGCGGTAGCGGGTTCGACTCCCGCTACCGTCACACAAAGAAGAAGACAAAAGGAATGATAGCGAGGACAAAACAGATGTTATCATAAGGTATAAAATGACTATTTTTAAATTCTATAAATGTGCAGACAAGATTTAAAAGCAATGCCAAGATTTTCGATATCGTTATAACTGCTGTCGCCGGTATGCTGTCGATAGGTGTTATGCTCTATGGTGTGTTCCATTTCGGGCTGAGAGAGGCTTGGCCAGAACTCGTGCTCAATATGTTTTACATTTTCTGTCTGGTGATGATATGGATGTACTTTTTCAACCGGATTGACACCCATCGGTTCAATTATTGGTGTTCCATCTCGGTGGGAATAACGGTGTTGCTGCGCGATATACTCTTCCTGCCGCCTTTGGCAGATTATGCACTCCACCTGTCGTGTCTCGTCCTTGCTGTGCTGTTGCTCTGCACGCTGACTTACTTCTATGCACGCAAGAACTGGAAGAACTACACCAAGCGAAACCTGTGGCTCATCTGTATCATTGACATGCTCATTGCTGCACTCTACAACTATGCTATATTTCTGAAGCCATCAACGAATACACTGACTATCTGCTCACAGAAATCTGGATTCGTCCAACCATCACGTACGGACTCGTGGCATGTTTTGTAACAGAGGCGAAAAAAAAGAGCAAGAATTAATTGGATTTTTAACACTTAATTATTCAAACATTTTGCAGATTTTAGCATTTACAGTAACTTCGCGCAGTTTTCGAAAACAATACCAAAATGAATATATCTTATAAGTGGCTCAAAGAGTACGTTGATTGCAATTTGACGGCTCAAGAGGCAGCAGAAGCGCTCACAAGCATAGGGCTTGAAGTGGGTGCAGTAGAAGAAGTGCAAAGCATTCGAGGTGGGCTGAAAGGCCTCGTAGTGGCAGAGGTACTTACATGTGAACCTCATCCAAATAGCGACCACATGCACGTTACGACAGTCAACGTAGGAGGAGAAGTCCCTGTGCAGATTGTCTGTGGTGCACCAAATGTGGCAGCAGGACAGAAAGTGATTGTCGCCACCCTCGGTACAGTGCTTTACGATGGCGACAAAGAGTTTGTTATAAAGAAATCAAAACTTCGCGGAGTCGAAAGCAACGGCATGATTTGTGCTGAAGATGAAATAGGTGTCGGAACTTCTCATGACGGCATTATAGTATTGCCTCAAGATGCCATTGTGGGTACACCTGCAGCGGAATATTATAATCTTGAAAGCGATTGGCTCATCGAAGTGGATATCACGCCGAATAGGGCGGATGGTTGTTCACACTATGGAGTGGCACGTGATTTATACGCATGGCTTGTACGCAATGGCTATGAAACGTCACTTCACCGCCCAAGTGTGGATGGCTTTAAGGTAGATAACCATGACCTTGATATCGATATACGCATAGAGAATGCGGAGGCTTGCCCTCGTTATTGCGGTGTAACCATTATGGGCTGTGAGGTAAAAGAAAGTCCCGAGTGGTTGCAGAAGAAACTGACTACAATAGGACTTCGTCCAATAAACAACATCGTAGATATAACCAACTATATCATGTTTGCATACGGACAGCCATTACACTGTTTTGATGCTGATATGATAGAGGGTAAACAAGTCGTTGTAAAGACAATGCCAGAAGGCACACCCTTCGTGACGCTTGATGGAGAAGAACACAAATTGTCCGACCGCGACTTGGCTATTTGCAATGCCAAAGAACCTATGTGTATCGCTGGAGTTTTTGGTGGTAGAGGATCTGGAACTTACGAAACAACCACAAACGTCCTTCTTGAGAGTGCATACTTCCATCCCACATGGATTCGTAAAAGTGCACGTCGTCACGGACTTAGTACAGATTCTTCATTCCGCTTTGAACGTGGAATTGATCCCACACAACAAGTCTATGCACTGAAAGCTGCTGCCATGCTCGTAAAAGAGTTGGCTGGCGGAAAAATCTCAATGGATGTCAAAGATATTGTAGCACGTGAATTGCCACAATATTTTGAGGTAAATCTCGACTATAAATACGCCCATGACCTCATTGGAAAAGAAATCCCAGTTGATGTGATTAAGGAAATTGTAACATCGCTTGAGATGAAAATTGTGGAGGAAACCAAAGAGGGTATAAAACTTCATGTGCCTGCATATCGTGTAGATGTGCAGCGTCCGTGCGATGTCGTTGAAGATATACTCCGCATATATGGTTACAATAATGTGGAAATACCAACGAGCGTAAAGTCTTCGCTGACCATCCAAACAGACACAGACCGCTCGAACAAACTTCAGAATCTTATAAGTGAGCAACTTGTAGGTTGTGGCTTCCACGAAATGATGAACAATTCCCTGACAAAGGAAGCATATTATGCAAATCTGAAAACTTACGCGCTTAACAACCTCGTTAAGTTGATGAATCCTCTCAGTTCCGACCTGAATGTTCTGCGTCAGACTTTGCTTTTCGGAGGCCTTGAAAGCATACGACACAATGCCAATAGAAAGATGGCTAATCTTGCTTTTTTCGAGTTTGGTAATTGCTATCGATATGACGAAACACGGCGAAATCCTGAAAAAGCGCTCGCGCCATACAGTGAAGATGCACATCTTGGGCTATGGCTTACAGGTAAGCGTATTGAAGGCAGTTGGGCACATCCCGACGAAGATAGTTCAGTCTTTGAACTAAAAGCCTACGTCATGAATATCCTGACGCGACTTGGCGTGCAATTAAAGGCTTTGCTGATAAAGGAAGGTAACAACGATGTTTTCAGTAAGTCGTTGGCTATAACCGACAGGAACGGAAAAGTGTATGTGGAGTTTGGACAAGTTGCAAAAGCCGTAACTGCTCAGTTTGACCTTGGCAGCGATGTGTATTATGCTGATTTGAACTGGACACTGATCATGAGAGCCACGCGCAAAAACACCATTTCCTTCAAGGAAATTAGCAAATATCCTGCTGTTAGTCGCGACTTGGCATTACTCGTCGACAAGACGGTTGAATTTGCCCAAATCGAGCAGATAGCATACGCTACCGAAAAGAAGTTGCTTAAGAAAGTAACGCTCTTTGATGTTTATGAAGGTAAAAACCTTGAGACAGGCAAGAAAAGTTATGCGGTGAATTTTACCTTGCAAGACGACCAGAAGACGATGAATGACAAACAGACTGATGCAATAATGCAGAAGATTATAAACAGTCTGGAAAAACAACTCGGAGCAAAACTAAGATAAATAATCAAACATAATAACGAATATTACAAATGGGAAGAGCATTTGAATACAGAAAAGCCTCCAAACTGAAACGATGGGGCCACATGGCAAAAACCTTTACAAAAATAGGGAAGCAGATAGCCGTTGCAGTGAAAACCGGTGGGCCTGAACCCGAAAACAATCCCACACTGCGTGCCATAATCGCCACTGCCAAGCGCGAGAACATGCCGAAGGACAACATCGATCGCGCCATCAAAAACGCAATGGGTAAAGACCAAAGTGATTACAAGACCATGACATACGAAGGCTATGGTCCTCACGGTATCGCTATATTTGTTGACACGCTGACCGACAATCCTACACGTACTGTCGGCGATGTACGCTCCATCTTCAATAAGTTTAACGGCAACCTTGGAACGATGGGCTCGCTCGCATTCCTTTTCGACCATAAAGCAGTCTTTTCGTTCAAGAAGAAAGAAGGTATTGATATGGACGAACTCATCCTCGATCTGATAGATTATGGTGTGGAAGATGAATTTGACGAGGATGAAGAAGAAGGCACACTTACTATCTATGGCGATCCGAAAAGTTTCAGCGAAATTCAGAAGCACCTTGAAGAAGAAGGGTTTGAAGAGGTGAGCGGTGAATTTACCTATATCCCCAACGACCTGAAGGACGTCACTCCAGAGCAACGCGAAACCATCGACAAAATGGTGGAACGTCTCGAAGAGTTTGACGATGTGCAAACCGTTTACACGAACATGAAACCTGAATAGCATTGAAGACACTGCAATACACTACATCAGGTACATGTAGCAAACAGATAGAAATCCATGTGGATGACAACGACTGTGTGCAAAGCGTAAACTTCCTTGGGGGCTGCAATGGAAATCTTCAGGGAATAGGCAGATTGGTAAAGGGTATGAAGCGCGAAGAAGTTATCAAACGCCTCGAAGGCATTCGCTGCGGTTCAAAACCTACTTCTTGTCCCGACCAACTCAGCCGCGCATTGAAAGAGATGCAGTAGAATACCCCAAAACTGGTTTGCAGTCTTAATAAGGGAGGCGTCAAGTTATGCCTCCTTTCTTTTGTAAGTTAAGAAAAATCAAAAAACTTACTTGATAACCTTTTAGTAATAAATAGTAAATTTGTCGTTCATATAATATGAAGATTCTCTTGCTTGGCGAATATAGTAATGTGCATGCCACCCTTGCCGAAGGACTGCGAGCCTTAGGTCAGGACGTGGTGCTTGCCAGCGAGGGCGACAACTGGAAAAACTATCCACGCGACATAGACCTCTTCAGAGAGAGCAACAGCACTTGGTGTGGCATTAAGACTTACTTGAAAATCAAGACTTTGATGCCACAATTCGAAAACTACGATGTGGTTCAAATCATTAACCCAGTTTTCTTGCCGCTAAAGGCCGAGCGGCACTATGAATTCTATCATCAATTGCGACGCAACAATGGAAAACTTTTTCTTGGTGCCTTTGGGATGGATTACTATTGGGTGAAAGCCGGGCTCGATTGCAAAACCTTCAGATACAGCGATTTTAATATAGGCTCGCAAGTAAGACATCGCGAGGATAACGATATTTGGATACACGATTGGCTGGAAGGTCCGAAAGGCGAATTGAACAGGTATATTGCTGATGACTGTGATGGCATAGTTGCCGGACTTTATGAATACTATGCAGGATACAAACCTTATTTCCCGCAAAAACTGACATATATCCCTTTTCCTATCAGGAAATGTGCAGAAGCAGAGAATCCTGAAACAGGCGAAAAGATAAAGTTCTTTATAGGCATACAGCGTTCAAGAAGTTCTTATAAGGGTACCGACATCATGCTACGCGCTTTGGAACGCGTTGAAAGCAAATATCCTGACGCTTGTGAAATAGTTCGGGTTGAGAATGTGCCTTTTGAAGAATATAAACGCCTGATGAACGACAGCGATGTCATACTTGACCAACTCTATTCCTATACCCCTGCCATGAATGCACTGGAGGCAATGGCAAGAGGGCTTGTGGTTGTTGGAGGTGGTGAACCGGAGAATTATGAGATACTGCATGAAAACGAGTTAAGACCTATCGTTAATGTAGAACCCAATGAAGAAAGTGTTTTCGATCAACTCTGCAATCTCATAGAACACCGCAAAGACATACCCTGTATGAAAAAACAGAGTCAGTTGTATATTGCGCGTCATCACGACCATATTAAGGTGGCCCAGCAGTATCTCGATTTTTGGAAAAGCAAAGCCCTCAGATAGTAGGCAGACTACCCGAGGGCTTTTTGTTCTATAAGCAGACCATGTAAAGATGTTATATCACTTTTATGTCGCCGTTTGCATGAAAACCATTGAGAAATTCTTCAACCTTCATGCGTTTTTTACCAGCAATCTGAACAACCTTAAGGGCAAGCATGCCGTCGGAAAGTGATACCAGCAAGCGTTTGTCTTCTATAATAACAGTACCGACAGGAAGATCCTGCCTTTCCTCAATTTTCTCAGTCTCGAATATCTTGAGCACGTGCGACTTGTCGCCGTTTTGCAACGTTGTCCATGCAGCAGGGTAGGGTGACAGACCGCGTATGAAGTCATATACCCTTTTCGTGCCTTTCTGCCAGTCTATTTGGCAGGTATCCTTGAATATCTTTGGCGCCGGGCGAAGGTTTTCTTCGGCTGCTATTTCATTTTGCGGCATACATTTTATTGTGCCGGCAATGATGTTGTCAATGGTTTCTATGACCAAATCTCCACCAATAGCCATCAATTTATCATGAATTATGCCCGCGTTGTCAGAATCTGCTATAGGTATGCGTACTTGCTGGATGATGTCGCCGGTATCTATTTCATGTTTAAGGAAGAACGTAGTCACACCTGTCTCTTTATCGCCATTTATGATAGCCCAGTTGATGGGGGCAGCACCACGATATTGTGGTAAGAGTGAAGCATGAAGGTTGAATGTGCCGAGTCGGGGCATGTTCCATACCGCTTCTGGAAGCATCCTGAATGCTACTACAATCTGCAAATCCGCCTTTAATTCCCGCAATTCATCAATGAAAGCATTATCTTTTAAATTGGCAGGCTGTAGTACTTTCAGACCATGTTCAACGGCATATTTCTTGACCGGCGAAGCCTGAAGCGTGTCCTGATGGCGACCGATGGGCTTGTCAGGCATGGTAATGACACCAACCACATTGTAGCCGCCTTCAACCAACCGTCGGAGGCTCTCTACGGCGAAATCGGGAGTGCCCATATAGACTATTTTCAGATCTTCCTTTTTCATGTGCTTAGTGATTAAAATGCAAATTATTAAAATTCACTTGTGAAGTGGAATCTGATATTTTTGAAATCTTCCTGCGCCATTTGAAGCACATAGCCACTATCAGCCAAGAAAACATCACGTCCTTCGTGGTCTATTGCCATATATTGATACTTGCGCTTCTTGAAAATCTCCAATTCTGCGGCATCATCGCTTTCTATCCAGCAAGCCTTGTAAAGGTGTATCGGCTCCCAACGGCATTTGGCGCCATATTCGTGTTCCAGGCGATATTGGATGACTTCAAATTGAAGTTGACCTACTGTGCCTACGATCTTTCTGCCGTTGAACTGGTTGGTGAACAATTGCGCCACACCTTCGTCCATGAGTTGATCAATACCTTTCTGCAGTTGCTTGGTCTTCATCGGGTCAGCATTCTCTATGTATTTGAACATCTCAGGTGAGAAACTCGGCAAACCGCGGAAATGTATCAGTTCGCCCTCGGTCAGCGTATCTCCAATTTTGAAAATGCCGTTGTCTGGCAGACCTACGATGTCGCCTGGCCACGCCTCGTCGATGGTACTCTTGCGTTGAGCCATAAATTGCGTTGGAGAAGAGAACCGTACTGTTTTACCCAGACGAATGTGTTGATAAGGCGCATTGCGAACAAACTTACCACTGCAAACCTTACAGAATGCTATGCACGACCGATGGTTAGGGTCGATGTTGGCGGTAATCTTGAAGATAAAACCACTGAATTTAGGTTCTTCGGGGTTGACATCGCGCTCTTCAGCCTTGGTCGGGCGTGGACATGGTGCAATCTTTACGAAACAATCGAGCAATTCCTTTACACCAAAATTATTAAGTGCAGAACCAAAGAACACTGGTGCTACTTCGGCATTCAGATAGGAATCAACGTCAAACGTGGGATAAACACCCTCAATCAGTTCCAAATCTTCGCGCAACTTTGCGGCATCTTCTTCGCCCACATTCGCCTCTAATTCCTGACTGTTGATATCAACGGCAATCTTTTCCGTCACTTTTTGTTTATCTGGAACGAAAAGGTCAAGTTGTTCTTCATAGATGTTATAGACACCCTTAAAACGCGCACCTTGGTTGATGGGCCATGATAAAGGGCGCACCTTGATTTGAAGTTCTTGTTCCAACTCGTCAAGAAGATCGAAGGGGTCGCGGCCCTCGCGGTCCATTTTGTTGATAAAAATGATGACTGGAGTGTTGCGCATGCGGCATACCGTCATCAATTTGCGCGTTTGTGCTTCCACACCTTTCGCGCCGTCAACAACGATGATGGCACTGTCAACAGCGGTCAGTGTGCGGAACGTGTCTTCTGCAAAATCTTGGTGACCGGGAGTGTCGAGAATGTTGATTTTATAGTCGTTATAGTCGAATTCCATAACAGACGTAGTGACGGAGATGCCGCGTTGTTTCTCTATGTCCATCCAGTCGCTCGTTGCTGTCTTGCGAATCTTGTTGCTCTTGACAGCCCCGGCAACCTGTATCTGTCCGCCGAAAAGCAATAATTTTTCGGTTAGGGTGGTCTTACCGGCGTCAGGATGTGAAATGATGGCGAATGTGCGCCTGCGTTCTATTTCTTGATTCATCGTAATTTTAGTATTGTCGTGCACCAAAAATGCGGGTGCCTACTCTTATCATATTACTGCCTTCCTCGATGGCTATGTGGTAATCATCACTCATGCCCCACGACTTGATGCAGAAATCTGCATCTTCAGCAAAGTATGCCTTCTTAATTTCCTCAAAAAGAGAGTTGGCTGTTTTGAACTCCTGCCTAATCTGCTCTTCGTCATCTGTAAAAGTAGCCATGCACATCATTCCTGATATTTTCGCATAACTTAGGCTTTTCCAATCGCATGATGAGAGAATGTGCTTCAATTCGTCAGGTAAAAAGCCGAATTTAGTCTCTTCCTTTGCCACATGTACCTGTAGCAGGCAGGGAATTCTTCGCCCCACCTTCTTGCCTTGCTTGTCTATCTCGCGGAGAAGTTTTTCCGAATCCATAGCATGAATGAGCGAAACGTAAGGAGCAATGTATTTCACCTTGTTGGGCTGCAAATGTCCGATGAAGTGCCATTCTATGTCGTCAGGGAGAATAGGCTTTTTCTCTTGCAGTTCTTGCACTCGGCTCTCGCCGAAAATGCGATGGCCTGCAGAATATGCTGCTTCAATCGCTTCTTTGGGATGAAACTTCGATACAGCAACAAGCCTCACATGTTGAGGTAAATCGGCAAGAACGGCTTGTATGTTTTCTTTTATGGCTTCCATTGGAAGAATGTCGTAGCAGAGTAGTTTGTTTGTATAAAATAGCACTTTTTATGCTTTTGTAGCACTTTCAGGAGCTGCTTCTTGATAATGGTACACATCCATAATCAATGTTTCTTGTATCATGGCAATAGTATAGTCCATCATCGAACCTTTCATGCCTTCATCAAGACGCTGCAAAGCTTTGCGAATGTCGCCTGCCTGAATAAGTACCTGCTGAGTTGTCTTACGTTCCTTTGCCGTTTTTTCGTCTATTGTAACAAATACCAACTTTGCCTTGAACCAACGGTCAGCATCATCACCAGGAGTCTCAAACAATTCTGCATATTTCACACGCTTAATGTCGCTAACCTCAAACTCACCAGTCATAAAAGGCTTAATTTCATTTATAATGCGCCTCTCTGCCTCTGTGAAACTAATGGCATCAACCAAATAAGGCTCACTCACTTTCTTTACACTGCCATCTTCGAGCGTCTTTTCATATTTCACCTTGCATTCAAACCAATCGTACATAATATTTCTGTTTTAATATGTTATACTTCAATTAGAGCACGCGAAATTAGCAAATTTCCGTAATCCTCACAAATTTTATTCTTCCTTTGTTGGTCTTTTGCCAATAGAATTTGTATTGTCGTTTGCATTCTTGTAAAGAATGATTATCTTTGCAATAGATTAAACACTGTCACGTGTCATGCTAATAAGGATACGATAATGCCCGTGGAGATTTTTTCTGGTTGAAAATAATCGAATTTCTCGCGTTGATGCATAAAGTATTTTAATGTGGCAGTAGTAAATGTTGCTATTGGCATAGAACCTCGTTTGATAACATAACTTAATTTATTCCATAAAAACATTAACCGTTATGAGAAAAATCATATCTCTCTTGATGATGCTGACATTTCCTTTTTTCTTTGCAAGTTGCGAAGATGAGGAACAAATGCAAAATGTGATAGGCGATTGGTACACTTCGTATTCAGCCACCGGAGTAACATCAGACGGAATCGCCTATAATCGCATCGTGCAAGTCTATCATTTTAATCCTGATGGTACGGGCTATTGGTGCTATTTCTACCTTACCGATGATCTCGATGAACCAGTAGGCATGAAGGGTGGCCACAATATCGGTAGTTTCACCTATAACATGTCTGAATCGAATATCAGAATTCTGCTGAACGTAGATAACGAGGTAAGCAATCCAACGTGGGGTTTGGCTTATCTACAGAATGCTATATTGGGCACTGATGGTAGCACCGCTTATACCCTCTTGCCTGCAACGGCAGAACAGATGGAATGGTGCCGCTATTGGGACGAAATATGCAATGGTGGAGGCGATATAGATGCCATCAATATGACGATGGAGAATTTCAAAATGAATGGTGCAGAACAAACTGGCGAGAATAAGGTTTCGCGTTGGACACTTGCCTACCAACTCACCGTTGGAAACAATAACAGCGAAGCCACAATCTATAAAGTACCCGTATTTGCACTGGGCGATTATGCCTATCTGCTCAATCGCTTTGTGAACACGTTTGCTAATAACAAACCATTCTGGGCTACGTCTGGTATGGAACTTGTGGAGTATGGTAGCGCAACATCAGGCACCTATCGCTTCCCCAACTCTTACAGCTGCCTCATGTCGGCCAGTGGCAATCAAGGCATAGTGCTCCCAATAGTGGCTTATACGCCCACGAAAGGAAATGATTTGCACTTCCGCCAAGTTGGAGCAGGAGTAAATGTAAAAATCACAAACAGTACGAGCAACACATTGGCGATTGACGCAATAATTGTCAAGAGTGAAAACTACAGAATCACTTCCGACGCTGTAACGCTTCAATATGATGCAGAAGACTTGAATTACACACCTACAACCACCTCAGATGCCTCTGAGCGCGAGGTGAAGGTGGTATTCCCAGCGACGGGCATCGGTGTGTTCGAACTTCCTGCTAATGCACCAAGCGCAAACATCGTGGTACCTATTCTGCCCATTGGCGACGACAACCTAACGATTGAAGTAAGATGCCATGTTCAAAGCGAAGGAGTGCTTGCCGCAGCAGGCAAAATCGAATATAGCCACACATCGGAGTTTAATGCCTTAGGGCGTGGAGAACTGGGTTCTGTCGAAGCAAATTTAACTCCTGAAAGCAAGGATTTAAGCAGCACAGGTGCTTTTAGTATTGGTGGTGGCAAGAAAGTTTACTTCTCAAAAGGTAATCTGAAAGCCTCTACTACCTCCTATTCAGAAACTTACGGATGGGTATGGGGAAACTGGACTTTCAGTTTCATGAACAAGCAGTATGACATGCTCGAAGATGGCGATAAGAACAATCGCCCTTCTCTCAATTATAGCGACCGAAATGAAATCAGTCTATTTGGCTTTGGCACAAGTGGCTACCCGAATGGTCAGGAATGTTATCCGCCCAACAGTGCAGACCAGCGTGGATGGATGAACATTTGGGCTGACACCTACTATTTCCAAACTCATCTTGTAGGCACAGCCGACTGGGGCTACAACGCCATTAGCAATGGTGGCAAGAAAGAGAACAGCGGATGGCGCACACTTACTGCTGACGAATGGGAACATCTGCTCTTCTATCGTGAAGGCAACGAAGATAAATTGTCTCTCGCTACCGTCTGCGGTGTTAAGGGAGCGGTTATCTTGCCAGACGTTTGGAAACTCCCTGATGGTCTAACATGGGAGCCAGGTTCTGAACACTATGCCACAAACGTCTATTCAGCAGCCCAATGGGATGCTATGGAAGCCGCTGGTGCAGTATTCTTGCCCGCAGCAGGAGTCAGAAGAATGGAAAATTACAATCCCACGCCCACTGGTATTAAGAGTAATCATAGAAGAGTGGCAAGAAACGGGTTGGTATTGGACATCCTCAGTATCTGCCATGCCAGAGTATGCCCACGTAGTGGGCTTCCACGACGGCGAAGGTATTGCTCTCAGCATGGAAGAGCGTGAATTCGGATCAAGTGTCCGCTTGGTACGCGATTTCTAAAAGAAAATATTGTTGTCCGCCCTAACTTTGCAGCGATGAAAGTTTTTAATCAAACTATTCATCGCTGCACGGCTTTCATTACCTTTGTCGTAGTAAGGTAACGATTGACCGCCAGGGAGATAGTCAATGGTGTCCGCTAGGTTTTGAGCCTATTTTTAGTTGTTGGCCTCCCTGGATTTTATTAGTTGAAAGTCAATTAGGAAGTTAGGTTTGAAACCTATTTAGGGTGGTAATTCCCAACTAATTACGGTCAATCAAATGTAAAATTCAAGTACGACAAAGGTATGAAAAAGATTTTTATCGGCATTGATGTTTCTAAAGAAACTATTGACGTGAGTTTTGTAGAGTCGGATTTCCAGCAGCAACCGAAGTATCTGGCACAGTACCCGAACAGCAAGAAAGGCTACCGCTCAATGGTCCGCGACCTGAAACATGCTCTTCGTGACACCAATACTGGGCAATGGCTGTTCTGCTGCGAGACCACGGGCGCATATGACAAGCAGATGTGCCACTGGTTGGTTGAGAATGAGATGCACGTTTGGCGAGAGAGCGCACTCCAAATCAAACAGAGTTTGGGCATTCGTCGAGGCAAGAATGACAAGGCGGACTCTATGGCCATAGCCGACTATGCTCGCAGACATCCCGATAAAATCAACTTTTTCAAAATACCAAACAAGGAACTGGCCGCGCTGAAAGACCTGTTCATGTATCGCCAGAACCTTGTGGATAAGCTAAAAGGTGTCAAGAACCGCCAAAAAGCCATGAAAAGCCAAGGCGATGCCGTCAGCAAAGCAGCCAAGTTCATCTGCCGCGACACCAATAACGAAATAAAGCGGCTAGAACGCAGCATTGCTGAGTGCGAAAACGCCATGATGGAGGTAATTCGTTCAGACGAACAACTAGAAAGAAATTATGAACATGTGAAATCCATCAAAGGCTTCGGACTGGTGGTCACTGTCGCCCTGATGGTTTTCTCAGGAAATTTTCAAAACATCCCGACAGCCAACAAGATGGCCACATACTGTGGGGTCGCCTCTTTCCGCAACACCTCTGGCACAACTATCAACTCAAGACAGGATGTGAGACACCTAAGCAATCGCAGACTCAAAGGCCTGCTCTCTATGGCTGCCAGAAGTGCCATCCAGCACAATGATGCCATACAACGATACTATCAACGGAAGATAGATCAAGGAAAACTGTACGGTGTAGCCATTAACAATGTCAAAAACAAACTAATCCACATCGCTTATGCGTTGGTAAAAAGCAATCAGGATTATCAAACAGAATACATGTTCAATGAAGATGCCGTTTGAAGACGTTTAATCATCAACTATGAAAAAAATACAATAGGGTGCCCAAGCCAAATGGGAAGTTCACAGACAGGCATCTACACGGCAGATAAGATAATTTATGTGCTAAATTCAATAATGTTGCACTTTCTGACGAAAAATTTCATCAAAATACTTGCACAATATCTTAGGAAGTTCACAGACAGGCATCTACACGGCAGATAAGATAATTTATGTGCCAAATTCAATAATGTTGCACTTTCTGACGAAAAATTTCATCAAAATACTTGCACAATATCTTAGGAAGCTAAACTTTTTGGGCATTGAAAAAATGAGGTCGGCTTCCTTGATTGGATTCCGACCTATTTTGTTATTTCAATCGGTAAGTATTATGGTCTTACAACTCTATTTTTGTGTAATCTCTTCTTGAGTCTGTTTGCCTATTCGTAACCGTACACTAATCCATACTTTTCGTGTAACTCTCTTAGCGAGCCATCGGATTTCATTTGTGCTATAACCGTATTTACGAGTGAAAGCAAATCTTCTTGCCCTTTTCGCATCAGTACACCAATTTCTCCGTGAGTGAAGGGAGAGTTGATGAGTGGTGCGGCGAGGCGTGTATCATTTTTGACGTACCAAGGCGCTTCGGTTATTTCAGTTATCATAACGTCTGCATTGCCCTCTGCTACTTGATTTGGGATTTCTTCATTCTTTTGATATACAATAATGGTCGCGTTAGTAAGGTTCTCTTTGGCAAACTCTTCGTTGAGTCCCCCTGGATTTACCATTACGCGCACTTCCGGTTTGTTGATGTCTGCAAGCGATTGGAACCGATTGACATCCGCGGACCTGCATAGTATGGTCTTTCCGTTAGTTAAATAGCCGTTACTCATCAGCATGGTCTCCTTACGCGTTTCTGTGATGGTGATCCCTCCGATGGCAAGGTCGAAAGTCTGTGGCTCTGTCAGGACATCAGCAGTCAGCGTGGGCCATGAGGTTCGTACATACTCAATTTCAACTCCTATTCTCTTTGCTATCATTTCTGCCATTTCAATACCAAATCCCCAATAATTGCCATCGGCTTCGCAATACGACAAAGGGCGATAATCGCCAGTCGTACCTACGAGCAGTTTCCCGCGTTCAACGATTCGCTGAACTGTGGGTTGTTCGATGAGTTCAAAATGCTGGAAATCCTTGCATGTCGTCCAGTCGCCGCCCCATTCAAAGCCTGCTTCTCTAAAGAGTAGGAAGCAAAGATCATCATGGTCTATTTTGTAGGGAAAGTCCTTGGTGCGGTCGCAATACTCTTCTGCTGTAGCCGGCTGTATGAAACGTGTGCCGTCGGGACGATCCTTATAGTATGGATTGTAGAGCGTGTTGATATCTACAGCCAGTCCGCGTGCATGTTTCGACAACTTGGTGGTCCCGGCAACTGCACGATAGCAGAAACATGACGTATTATTATCGCGCATCTGTGTTTCGTCATCGGCATTATAGACATCAGGCAAAAGCATCCGCTGAATTGGATATTTGGCTTCGTAGAGTTCGCGCAGGATGTGTGCCACACGTTCGGCTATCATCTTGTTGCAAACCATTTCGCCGATGTGTATCTTCTCATCGTAGTCCCAGTGAAGGGCACGGACATGGCGCAAGTCGTCGCGTCCGATATGTGGGTTTTCCTTGTATGTCTTACCTTGCATTCTCGCCCATACACCATCAGGTATGGGCTCTGCAGCAAAACATTTGTCAATACCCCCAAAAGTCTCTATAGCCTTTGCCGATACGGTGTCTCCTGCATGCCAGGTGCTAAGTGAAGATGTGTCAGGCAGAAAGGAATAATCTGATTCCGAACAAGCCTGCAGATTGATTCCACTAAGTATCAGAATAGTTACTACTGTCCATTGTTTCAATAAATGTTTCATTGGTGTGTCTTTTTGTTTTGTAATAAATGCACTGCAAAGTTACAACTTCATTTTTCTTTCTGATATCAATCATTAAGCAATCGTTATAATTTCAAAATCGGTTATTTCTTTTCCTTGTTGGCTTCATCAATTATTTCAGCAATAAGACTCGAATAATCCTGACCGATAGGTAAATTCATTTCTATACGTAATGATTGACGGACAAAAGTCGTTGTCTTCTTAGTTCTGGGGTTAAAGCCTTGTCGTTGTTCTTTTTGTAAATACAGTCCGACACCGCGCTTTTGCCAATCTGGAAGGTTGTTATAGTTGATACTTCTTTTAAAAAGAATCTCGTTCTTTTCTGCGTTCGAGATGCCCGATATACATGCATTAGCGTCATATGCAGAAACACCCTCTTTTCGTAGCACCCAATAGCAATGAGCGTTTAGAGAATTGCGGTGCGCATCTTCTTGTCGCCATCTGAAATAGTCAATTACATTCTCTGCAGTGGGAAGTGGGATTAATCGATTGTCGAATATGGCTGCTCTGCCCGTTTGCATTGAGAACGCAACGGATGCTTCAGAAGCAAGTATTGATATTAACTTTCTTTCTTTTCTTCCGAAAGTCTCGTCTTTCAAATGGAACAACAATGAAATTTCGTCGCTTTGAGTATAACCGTAGATTATTCGAAAACCACAACTCATCAAGTGCTTTGTGGTTTCAATCATGGCGTCACGGAATTTGGTGTCAAAAGGTTTCTCAAGATTCCACTCTTTTTTAGTAAGTCTTGTAAATCCGTGTCCGTCAAGTCGGGCTACTATATAAATCCCTTCGAGCATGGTTCTGTCAAGCGATTGTTCAAACCGTCGCATCTGTTTGTCAAGCGTGTCAAAGTTCATATCTTATCCTTCCCATTTTGTTATTTCAAAATCGTTGTTGCATATTTTTACAAAATATAATTCATCGAAGCCCTCTGATTTGGAAGGCATCTCGAGTTTGTTGCTCGTAGCGGCAATCGCTTTCGAAGGTATATTGCCGTCCCTTTGTTCATTCCTTTTTATGCAGTCCTTCACTTTGCTTTGGAAAAATAGGCCTATAATGTGATAACCGTGTTGTTTGGCTAACTGAATATACTTCGTTCTGTCCGATTTTGTAGGATTAGTGTTGTCGATGACAAAAGACTTGTTACTTCTAACACATTTCTCTAACTTTTCTGCTTCTCTGTTTCTTGTATGGAGAATATCGAGGCTGATATGAATATAGCCCCCATCATACATCTCTTTTTTATAAAATGTCGTCTTGCCGCTGGCTTGTATACCAATGAATATTATGGCTTGTCTGTCTTCCTTTCTAAATGGCAAAATGCTCATCTTGAAACCATGTTATTTGTTCTTCCTTATTTTATAACTGCAAAATTAACATCTCATGTGCAGTCTATGTGCGTAGTTAAACTTTTTTGCACTTTTTTTGAAACTTTTTTGTATTACGCAAATAGGTTGCGTAATTTGTCCCGATTTTTGCACCGTAAAGAAAACAATCTTTGAAGGATTGGAAATAATGCGGTTGCCGTAGCAGAGAGATACTTCGTTTATAACGAGCTTAATAACGGCATTTCTTGTCGGCTCGTGCCTATAATGGTGTCAAACACTCTTTGCAAATGTCGCACCACATTCTTAAGAGGTATGTGAATAACCTTAGTCGTTCTTTGTAATGACAGAGAGTTTTACTAATAGCCCTTATCTAAATCCATTTTTCGGTATATTTTAATCGAGTTGGATTTTATAGCGGAGTAGAGCAGTTGGTTAGCATACAAGTTCCATACGCTTGAGGTCGCAGGTTCGAGTCCTGCCTCCGCAACAAAAGCAGAATGCCGTAGAGCGACAGATACTTCGCTCCATCAACTTAAGGGAGGGTTTTTACTGGTTTTTCTCAAAAATCTTTGCGAGACTCCCGCTCTGTTCCTCGCTTGTCGCTTCTGCTTATATAACGGTTGCCGTAGTGAAGAGATGCTTCATAGCTATTTAATAAAGCGCCCGATTAGGGACCGGGAGAGACACGAAGCTCTACACGCCTGTAGCACCGTTTTTAATTAAATGCCGATTCTATCCGACTTCTTTCTAAAAAAATATTTTTGAAAAAAATCCCATATAATTTTGCTGTTATTTTAATTCTTTCTAATTTTGCATCGCTTTTTCAGAAAACGGGCGTTTAGCTCAGCTGGTTTAGAGCATCTGCCTTACAAGCAGAGGGTCGGCGGTTCGAATCCGTCAACGCCCACGAATTCTGACGAAGCGACAAACGATGAGGGCGTTTAGCTCAGCTGGTTTAGAGCATCTGCCTTACAAGCAGAGGGTCGGCGGTTCGAATCCGTCAACGCCCACCTCAAAATGATAAGAATAACTCCCTGCAAAAGGGGCGTTTAGCTCAGCTGGTTTAGAGCATCTGCCTTACAAGCAGAGGGTCGGCGGTTCGAATCCGTCAACGCCCACACAATCAGTTCCCTGTTTGACAATGTCATTCAGGGATTTTTTATTACGAACACAGACATTAAATTCTTTATATTTTATGTTATATGTTTCGGTAATTATTGCTAATTTTGCGTCCGATATTTTGAGGCGCCAAATAGCGTGCCGAAATAAGAAGATAATACATTATTAAATGAGTAAGAAATTCAACGAACAGTCAAAACTCGACCTCTTCAGCGTGAATGAAGAGGTGTTGGCTGAATGGGATAAGCAGGATCTTTTCCATAGGAGTATGTCTGAACGCGAGGGATGCCCCGAATACGTGTTTTATGAGGGACCTCCCTCAGCCAATGGGCACCCGGGCATACACCATGTCATGGCACGTACCATCAAGGACGTATTTTGCAGATATAAGACGATGCAAGGCTTCCTGGTGAAACGCAAGGCAGGGTGGGATACTCACGGTCTGCCTGTGGAACTCAGTGTGGAGAAAGAACTCGGCATTACAAAAGAAGATATCGGAAAAAACATCTCGATAGAGGAATATAACAAGAAGTGCCGTGAGAATGTAATGATGTTCACCGAAGAGTGGACACGACTCAGTCACCTGATGGGCTACTGGGTGGACATGGAACACCCTTACATCACATACGAGAACTCCTATATCGAAACACTATGGTGGTTGTTGAAACAACTCTATCAGAAGGGACTGCTCTACAAAGGCTATACCATCCAACCCTATAGTCCCGCCGCAGGAACCGGTCTCAGTAGCCACGAACTCAACCTCCCTGGCTGCTACCGTGAGGTGAAAGATACAACAGCAACAGTTATGTTCCGCATTCTCGATCCAAAACCGGAAATGGCAGAGTGGGGCGAACCGAACTTCATCGCTTGGACAACCACACCATGGACATTGCCTTCAAATTGTGCCCTCTGTGTAGGACCGAAAATCACATACGTTTGCGTACAGACATACAATCCATATTCTGGAAAACCTGTCAGTGTGGTTCTCGCAAAAGACCTTGTAAGCGCTTATTTCAAGCCTGAAGGCGAAACACTCCCGATGGATGAGTATAAACAAGGTGACAAGATTATCCCTTATCGTGTCACAGGCGAATGGAAAGGTACAGAACTCGCAGAAATGCACTATGAGCAGATTCTGCCTTATGTAAATCCGGGTGAAGGTGCCTTCCGAGTTATTTTAGGCGACTATGTTACGACAGAAGATGGTACCGGTTTGGTACACATAGCAGGCACATTCGGTGCTGACGACGCTTTCGTGTCGAAGCAGAACAATGTACCCGCCATGCTTCTTATTGATAAGAAAGGCAAGCAAGTGCCAATGGTTGACCCACAAGGACGTTTCTACCGCATAGAGGACCTTGACGAGGAATTCGTCAGGAATAGCGTAAATGTTGAGCGCTACGCAGAATTCGCAGGTAGATACGTCAAGAATGCTTACGATGACAATCTGACCGATAAAGACGAAACGCTCGATATCAGTCTCTGTATGGATATGAAGGCTCGCGGACAAGCCTTCCGAATCGAAAAACATGTGCATAGTTATCCGCATTGCTGGCGTACCGACAAGCCTGTGCTTTACTATCCGCTCGATTCATGGTTCATCCGTTCAACAGCCGCGAAAGAGAGAATGATGGAGCTCAACAAGACCATCACATGGAAACCCGAATCAACAGGAACTGGACGTTTCGGAAAATGGCTCGAGAACCTTAATGACTGGAATTTAAGCCGTTCAAGATTCTGGGGTACACCACTTCCAATTTGGAGAAACGACGATGGCGAGGAAATCTGCATCGGAAGTATCAGTGAACTCTATGATGAAATAGAAAAGAGTGTGCATGCTGGTATAATGAAGTCAAATCCTCTGAAGGACAAGGACTTTACCCCGGACGACTACAGCAAGGAAAATTACGACAGAATAGACCTGCATCGCCCGTACGTGGACGATATTGTCCTCGTTTCTCCAACTGGTAAGCCTATGCACCGCGAAACAGACCTTATCGACGTATGGTTTGACAGCGGTTCCATGCCTTACGCACAACTTCACTATCCTTTCGAAAACAAAGAACTCATCGACAGCCGTTCCTATTATCCCGCCGACTTTATCGCAGAAGGCGTTGACCAAACGAGAGGCTGGTTCTTCACGCTCCATGCCATCGCAACGATGGTGTTTGACAGTGTGGCATTCAAGAATGTCATAAGTAATGGTCTTGTTCTTGATAAAAAGGGAGAAAAGATGAGTAAGCACCTTGGCAATACCGTAAACCCATTCGAAGCCATCAATAATTATGGTTCTGATCCGTTAAGATGGTACATGATTACCAACTCTTCGCCTTGGGATAATCTCAAGTTCGATGAGGCAGGCGTTCAGGACGTGGCACGTTCCTTCTTCGGAAAACTCTTCCAGACATACAATTTCTTTACCATGTATGCCAATGTGGATGGTTTTACAGGCGATGAACCACAAGTAGCGTATGAAGAAAGACCGGAAATTGACCGCTGGATTCTTTCAGAACTCAATTCGCTCATTGCTAATGTTACGACAGATTTCAATGAGTATGAACCAACCAGGGCAGGACGACAAATAGCCACTTTTGTGGTGGAAAACCTGAGTAACTGGTTCGTGCGCCTAAGTAGGAAACGCTATTGGGCTGGAGAGATGGATGCCGACAAACTCAGTGCTTATCAGACACTTCATACCTGTCTGCTAACCATCAGCAAACTAATGGCACCAATCGCACCGTTCTACGCTGACAGACTCTATAAAGATCTCTATAGCGGTCTGGCAAAACAAGGTGCCGACAGTGTGCACCTCGACAAATTCCCTGTTTGTGACGAAGCACTCGTAGATAAAGCGCTCGAACAGCGGATGAACCTTGCGCAACGCATCACGTCAATGGTTCTTGCACTCAGAAAGAAAGAACATATCATTGTTCGTCAGCCCCTGCAGAAAATAGCTGTTCCTATCGCAGACCAGCAGATAAAAGAAGCCATAAGTCTCGTAAAACAACTGATTCTTGACGAAGTGAATGTCAAAGAACTGCAGTTTGTAGAAGGCGACATGATATCCAAGAAAGTGAAATGCAACTTCCGTGTTATGGGCAAGAAGTTCGGTAAGATGATGAAGGCAGTGGCTGCGGCTGTAGCAGAACTTTCGCAAGAAGACATCGTTCGTCTTGAAAAAGAAGGAATGTTGCAACTCGTGGTGGATAATCAGAATGTCAGCATTGAACGTGAAGATGTGGAAATCGTAAGCGAAGATATGCCCGGATGGACCGTTGAACATGACGGCACCATTACTGTTGCCCTCGACTTGACCATCTCCGATGAACTCAAGCGCGAAGGTTTGGCAAGAGAAGTTGTAAAACGCATCCAAACATACAGGAAAGAGAGCGGTTTTGAAATAACTGACAGAATAACTGTGGTGTTCTCTGACAACGAAACTCTGAAAGCAGCAGTAGAAGAACATAAGGAGTATATTGCAGCGCAGGTACTTGCAAATGAAATAAGATTTGCTGATATAACCAGCGACACGACCTTCGATTTCGATACATTCAAAGTTGATGTTGATATAACAAAGAACTGAAACTAAGATAAATAATATTAACAGATTTAATAAATACGTTTCTATGGAAAGTCAGCGTTATAGCGATGAGGATCTTCAGGAATTCAAAGAACTCATCATGAAGAAATTAGAATTAGCAAAAGCGGACTACAACCAGATAATGGACACCTTGACCGGAAGAACGTCTAATAATGTAGACGATACATCGCCCACATACAAGGCGCTCGAGGAAGGTTCGCTAACACAGTCGAAAGAAGAACTCACCACAATGGCAGCCCGACAGCAGAAGTTTATTCAGGGACTTCAGGCAGCCCTCGTGCGTATAGAAAACAAAACGTATGGTGTTTGTAGAGTAACAGGGAAACTTATTCCCAAAGAAAGACTGCGTGCTGTGCCTCATGCAACGCTTAGCATTGAGGCGAAAAACATGCGCGACCATAAATAATAGACATGCTACGACATGAGCCCCGTCCATAATCTTTGGTGGGGCTCTAATTAACTTTTCAAAAACAATAAATGAAGAAAAGAACGCTTGTCGCCATCATTGTCACAATAGCGATAGTCATTGTTGACCAAATTATAAAAATTGCTGTAAAAACCAATTTCAGGCTGCACGAAACTATTGAAGTGTTTCCTTGGTTCAGACTGTCTTTTGTGGAAAACGAAGGCATGGCGTATGGCATGGACTTCATAGGAACGCTCTTCTTGACCGTTTTTAGGATTGTAGCAATAGGGCTTTTCATCTTTTTGCTTGTAAAATGTGTCAAACAGCAGAAACCTGTCGGGTTTATCATCTGTCTGGCTATGATTATTGCAGGTGCACTGGGTAATGTGATTGACAATTGCTTATATGGACTCATATTTAGTGAAAGTACACCTTTCGAAGTGTCTCATTTTACGAGTTTTGACAGTGGAAGCGGTGCATTCCTGGAGGGCAAGGTGGTGGACATGTTCTATTTCCCGTTATTTACTTGGCCAGAAAGTATACCTCTCGTAGGTGGAAGAGTCTTCTTCAGTGCCATCTTCAATTTTGCTGATGCAGCCATCACATGTGGCGTAATAGCCATGTTGCTCTTCTATTCCAGATCATTATTCAGTTCTGACAAGAATAGTGATAAAAGTGAAACAAAAACTGAAGAAAAGATAGAAACAAACTGATTGTCGTCAACATGAGGTGGCTTCTGTTCATAACAGGTACTTTGTTCGTATTTCTGTCTGTTTCATGTTCAGACAGACCCGATGGTGTGCCAAAATCCAAGGAAATGGTAGAGGTGCTTCTTGATTATCACATTGCTGACGCCATGGCAATGCAGAAGGGAGACAATACGGCTTTTTCACAACAAATCTATACAGATGCTGCTTTGAAGAAACATGGGCTGACGAGAGAACAATTCCATCAGTCGCTGCAATATTACGAAAGACATACTACGAAACTTCTTGCCATCTATCAACACGTGGAAATGAGGCTCGCAGAGTTGGCTCCCGGAGCCAATGTAGGTGCAGTAACAACTGATAGCGCAGAAAATATATGGAATGGTAAGCCGTCGTATGTGTTAATGTCAAACCAGAAGAACAGATTGACATTTGAAATGGCTCCACCGAAAAGTGTGAAGCCAGGATGCAGGTTGGAGTGGAATTTCAATGTGCAATGGCTATACAGAGAAGGCAACCGAACGGCCGACGTCCTCTTAGTGTTAGTCTATGAAGGCGATTCCGTCGTTACGCAATATCAGCAACTCTTTGGTAGCGGGAAACAGAAAGTTTCAGTCTATGTGGGCGACAAACCTTTGAAATCTATCAAAGGACTTATCTATCAAGATGCCAGATGGAGTGCTAAGCCAAAAATCTTGTATCTGTCTTCTGTTGCCTTATATATAAGGAATGAAGGTGTAGCAAAACAGAAAAATACCATTGCGATGCCTCAAGAACCTCAGTCCCTGCGCGTTCACAGAAACGATAGTGCAGCTCACGATTCGGGGACGACGCGCATCCCGGGTAATTCGCCTGCAACACCGCCTTCAGCACCACCTGCAACAGCACCTGATTTTGTAAATAATTCAGGAACTGTTTCCAAACGTGCACTTGAATTACTTGATAGTGCAGAAAAGAAAGATGGTAGAGACCAGCCTCATTTCAAATAATTACTTCTAAAACAGGAATGATAAAAGATGACATCGACAAAAGAATAGCTGTTCAACGACTACACCTCAAAGATGGCACAGTGTTGAATAAGCATGTCGTGGAATTCAAGAACGGGAAACCCCTCTGTATCTACCCACTCAGGCAGGAACTGCCTCAAACAGCATGGATACAAGGCGATTTCTATTTGTCAGAAGCAACAGACCTCATCAATAATTTATGATTAACAAGTTATGAGAACAAAACTTGTACAATATGACTTGAGCTTTTCAGCGAGGTGTCTTTTTCTTGTGGTTGTCTTTGTCTCTGCCTGTTTGACATCTTGCCATTATTACCGCCCTAATCAGGACTATCTTCTGCCTGCGAAAGAAGGAATGGTGGACAGCATTTCATTCAACGCAAATTATCATTATTGGAAAGGATTTAAGTTTCAAACTGTAGATACACTATTTCTGAAACTCAAGGATGCTAACAGTCTTTCCACTTTTGTGGTGAATGTGGATACCATCCTTCCGGGAACTTCAGTCGTAGTGGCAGATATCGTGGTAAAACCTCCATTGCCTTCTGGTGAAATAAGCGACAGTACTCAAAAAATGGTAAACGATAGCCTATGGGTCAGCGTTGTGCAATCAGCAGAAAATCATGGATGGCTTATGGAAAAGGATTTAAGAGATAGAGCAATTCCTGATGATCCTATCTCATTCTTTATATATAGGTTCAGCGGTTGGAGAACAGCCGCAGCCATTATATTTGCGATAATACTTGCCGTGGCATATTTTGCCGTCAGACGAAAAGACCATGCTAAAGTCATCAAGAACATAGTGGAGGCGCTTACTTCGCCGTATGCTGTTATGATGACATGTGCAGCAGGTATTTTGGGAATGGTGTATGGCTTTTTAGAAAGTAATGCGCCCGATGCATGGCAACATTTTTTCTATCATCCCACCATCAACCCCTTTGCAGAAGGCATACCGTTCGTTCTGAGGCTGTTTGTGGCGATGATATGGATAAATCTCGTGCTTGCCGTTGCTGCATTTGACGATGTAAGGTGCAGAATGTATCTTTCAAAGGCTATTCCTCAAATCTTAATAGTCTATGCAACATCACTTATTGTTTACGTGGTCGTGGCTTTTACTTCTAATTTGTATGTTGGCCCGGCAGTTTTAGCTGTATATGCGTTTTGGGCAATAAGGAATTGTCGAAAAAATTGGAAGAACGATTAGTTGTGGAGGCAATAGACTTCTTTGCATGAAACTTTTGAACACTTTGTCGCAATTGGTGAAAGATGTGGAAAACATACTGTTCCCACGCTCTTGTGCCGTATGTGGCAGAAGGTTGAATTCCGCAGAAGATTTTATCTGTAGTAATTGTTATCTTGATCTCCCTTTTACACAGATTAGGGGGCAGGAAGGGAATGTTGTAGAACGTCTTTTCTGGGAACAGATAAGAATAGAGCGTGCGAGTAGTTTCTTATGGTATAAAGGTGGCGCAAAAAGCATTCGTCCAGTCCTATCGTTGAAGTATAACGACCGTCCGCAATATGGCATTTATTTCGGAAAAATCATGGCGAATGACTTGAAAGATACGGGATTCTTCGACGGCATTGGTTCCATAATACCAGTGCCATTGGCAAAGAAGAAAAAGCGTAAGAGAGGATATAATCAGAGCGAATATCTTGCAAAGGGGCTGAGCATGATAACTGGAATTCCCGTTCGCGATGATGTGGTTCGAAGAATCATCGCCAATCCTACACAAACACGCCTTAATGCTGAACAAAGGAAGAAAAATGTGGAAAACATCTTCAAATTGGTTAACGGAAAAGCCATAGAAGGTAAACATGTTTTACTCCTCGATGATGTTATAACGACTGGTGCAACTATTCTGTCATGTGCAAAGGAACTTGACAAAGTTGAAAATCTTAGGATTAGCATTTTGTCGTTAATGCTTGCCGGAAAGCACGCAGATGTCATTGGCGATGCCAAACCCAGAAATGTGGAATGGGTAAATGTTTATGAGTAGCAATGTTTACACTCTAAAGGAGGTGTTCTATAAATGGACAACAAGTGCTCCACTTTCTTTCATGTCTTTTATAGTTACATTCTTTTCTCTTGCTGAAACTTTCCACATTAGCCTATATTTATCACCAAGCGATGAACTGATGACAAGCGTTTTAGGCGAGTAGTGTTCCAACGCAGAGGCAGGGTCGCCACTGAAGCCTTTTGTAACGTATAGATAATCAACCTGAGCAGTTGAATCCCTGCTTCTTGCAATTTTTCCGGTAAGTGCTATGACACGTTTGTTATGAAATGAAATAACTGCAGATTTTGGTTCTTCTTTCAGCAAACTGTCTGTTGCTTTCGGCAGGTCTGTCAGAGAACTGAAAAGAATGGAAGCATTGCCCTTGACGCTGTCATAGCCTTCTCGGAGTTGGACTGGTGTTTTAATGTTTTCTTCCTCCCAGAACGTCTTTTCAATGTAACTCAGCGAGCGTGTGGCATCGCGTCCTTGCTGCCAGAGATAAGTATCTTCTTCATTGTTGATGAAATGTATGGCATTGCCGCCATAGAGATTGTAGAACACTATCTGCGGTTTAAGACGGTGCGGGCGATGGGCGTAACTTTCAGAAATAATGATGAAAGTGCAAATGATAGTGGCTACAGGATAGAGTGTTTTTCGCTTTTTTCTGAAGAACAGGTATAGAAATATCAGACAGTAGATGAGTAGTACGCTAACTGCTGTGGGGTAGGGCTTGAGATGTGAACCAGGCAGTTCGGCAAAGAATGTAAGTGTAGCCTCAAGCATTTTCAGTAATCCATTTAGAGGAATGGCAATAAATTCGGTAGCAAAGGGCAAGATAAAAAAGAGTATGGCTCCAACGAGGATACCGTAAGCAAAAAATACCAATACAAGATTCACTATCAGGCCATAAACCGGGAAATTGTGGAAGTAATATGCCACGAGTGGAGCCGTCCCTATTGTGGCACAGAATGTAACACACAGCGAGTCATGGAAAAAACGCAGAACTTTATATCTTGCAACCACCTTTGGGCATGGAATGATCGGAAAAATCCAGAGTATGGCAAGCACTGAGGCGTAAGAGAGTTGAAAACCTACGTCGAATAAAGATAATGGGTTGATAATCAATATGATTATAGCAGATAGTGCCAAGTTGTTTATTGAGAAAGCATCGCGGCGGAATATGATCATTATCTGTGCCAGAGAGAACATCAGTGCCGCCCGCTGTAAGGAGATTGGAAGACCTGCAATAAAGGCAAATGTCCATAACAGAGCGATGCCGAGTATGCTTAATACAATACGAAAATATCTGTTCCGGGTGCGACGCAAGAATGTAATATTGAATATTGAGAACAGAATACCCAGATGAAGACCGCTAAGTGCTAATAAATGACTGGCACCGACCTGCGAGAAAATATCTTGTACTTCTTTGGTAAGTTCGTTCTTGTCGCCTATAGTCATGGCTGCAAGAATTGCTAAAGACTGTCCCTCAAAATATTCAGAATAACGTGATGTTAGTTTTTCTCTTACTTTGCCGCCCCACTGACGCAGGGATGACTTTCGCTCGGTGCCGTCTCGCTTTTTGTATTGCCAGACATATCCCGTACCCGAGATGCCTTGTTGAAGCAAATAGCCCTTGTTGTCGAATTCATGCGGATTACCGCTGTTTTGAGGTGCATCAATCTTGGTATGAACGAAAACCTCGTCGCCTGTTGAGATGTTTACACTGTCTGGAAAATAAAGACGCAATAGTTTTCCCTCATATTTACCTGATAGTATTTTTGCGTCAACACGTTGAGAACGCTCGCTATGTCGGGGCGGAGAAGTAATGCCAATCAGATAGTCACCTTTATCTTGAGGCCAATCAACTTGTGTCGCGTTAATTCTTTGTAAACATAGTAAAGCCCCGACCGACATCAACGTCATGCCACAGAAAATGTAAAGACAATAATCGGAGTATTTCTTGGAAATGATGTATTGCGACAATATCAGACCAACCATTGATACAATCATAATTGCAGCAACCACAGCCGTAGTGAAAATTCCAGAGGCATAATATGCAGTAACTATGCCGACTGCAAAAGGGATAAAGAAGAGTACTAACGGATGTCGCAAAGGATAAAAATCTATGTGGTGATACGCATTTCGCACTTTGTGCAGTCAAAGTTAAGGGAAAAACGCCTGCCGTCTTTAAGGCGGAGGTACAACGGCTTCTTGCCAAGCGTACCGCCACCGTCTTTCAGGCACGACTTCATAGCCCGACGAATGCAATATTTGCACGTCATTATCTCGCAGCCTTTTTCAGGTGCCAACTCGAAAGCCGGAGTAGCAGTCATTCCTGTGTCAATTTTATAGCGTTCTGCCGCAAGACGGTTACTGATGTTGGCTTCGTATGTATCAGGCATTGTCGATGATAGCATTTTGCTGTCTGAAGTAGCATGTCGATAATCTATCTTCCTTGTAATTCTGTGTGCTCGAAGCAGTTTTTCAATAACTATCCTGCGCCATTTTCCCAAAAGCGATGCCGGTATGAAGCAATCAGTTCTTATATCTATCTCTGTTGCCTTAAATATCGTACCTCCAAGTCGTGACAACTGCTGTTGAATCTGTTCATGTTGTGCTTTTTTTGCTGATTGATGATCGGCTTCGAAACGCACAGAAACGTGACGTCCGCTCTTGTCAGAGACATCTAAGACGAAACCATCTGCCACCTCGCGAAGCGTCATTTTCAAATCTAACTCTCTATAGCCCGTTTTACCTTCCATCTGTTTCTCAAAATCAGCATCGTTGTTACGGAATAGTATGGTGCCAGCAGGTATGTTGACTTTGCCGAAAGGATACACAATGTATCCCGAAACTCTGTTTACGCGAAAACCTTGCAATTCGTTCTTTTCATTGTAGAAGCACAAACCATCGCCTGCATGGAGTACAACATCTTTCCCGAGTGTAACTTGAAAACCATTCCGCATAACGTCCTTGACTGAGCCTATCTCCTTTCCAACCATCTTGGGCGTAAAGAAGTTCTGAATTTCAGAGCCATCTCCTTTCAGAAAATAGTCGGTAAATCCACGGTTGAAAGCCTTGTGTAAATCTGGAAAGAACATGAACCTATGGTGACCGGAAGACGCCCGTCGGTAGTCTTTGTTTCTGCTACTGAGTATCTTATCTATGTGCTGTCGATAGTATGCGGTAACATTTTTCACATAGTTCGCGTCTTTAAGTCTGCCTTCAATCTTGAAACTGCTCACGCCTGCGTCCATCATTTCCTCCAAATGCTTTGAGCGGTTCATGTCGCGAAGTGAAAGCAAATGTCGATTATGTATTATCTTGTTACCTTTCTCGTCTTCAAGGTCGAATTTTAATCGGCAAAACTGTGCACATTCGCCCCTGTTGGCGGAGCGTTTGAAGCAATGTTGTGACGCATAGCACCTGCCGCTGTAACTCACGCACAAAGCACCATGCACAAAGGCCTCGATAGGAATATTGATACTGGAACTTATCTCTCTGATTTGTTGCAAGTTGAGTTCTCTTGCCAAAACGATTTGAGAATAACCGGCCTTTTCCAATGCAATGGCTTTTTCTGCCGTGCGGTTGTCCATCTGTGTGGAGGCATGGAGGGCTATGGGCGGTAGGTCCATCTCAAGCAAGGCTGTGTCCTGAACAATCAGTGCGTCAACGCCGATGGCATACAATTCATGCACCAAACGCTCTGCTTCTTCAAGTTCGTCGTCATAGAGAATAGTGTTCAGTGTTACATAAACCCGAGCATCAAACAAGTGGGCATATTCGCAAAGTCGTTTAATGTCTGCCAGACTGTTCCCCGCTGCGGCTCGTGCACCAAAACTTGGACCACCTATATACACAGCATCAGCGCCATGATCTATGGCTACCAAACCGCATTCCAAATCACGGGCGGGACTAAGTAATTCAATCGTACGCATCACACCGCAAAATTAACGCTTTTCATTGATAATATCGTTCCTTTTTAATTTTAATCGTAAGTCTGTTATTTTTTCTCAAACTTCAAGTCAAGTTCAATAAGAAAGTGTTAATTTTGCGTAAATTTTAACTTCAATCTTTCCACCATGAAATCCGTGCAAGTACTCGACAGAAAGTTCAACCTGTATCTTAAAGAGGTTGAGATTAAGCAGAGAATCAAAGAAGTCGCTCAACAAATCAATACCGATTTGGAGGGAAAAACGCCACTGTTTATCTGTATTCTCAACGGTGCATTCATGTTTGCTGCTGACCTCTATAGAGAAATAACATTACCATCAGAAATCACTTTTGTAAAGGTGGCGTCATATCAAGGTACGTCTTCCACAGGGAATGTTACAAAATTGCTTGGGCTCAACGAGAGTATAGAAGGTAGAACAGTTGTCATCGTGGAGGATATAGTTGACAGCGGCTTGTCCATGCAGCACATCTTGGCATATCTCAAGGAAAAGAATCCTGCTGAAGTACGTATCTGTGCGATGCTTCTCAAACCCGGCAATCTGAAGGTTGACCTCGACATTCCATATTGCTGCTTTAAGATTCCAAACGATTTCATTGTGGGCTACGGACTTGATTATGACGGGCAGGGCAGAAACCTTAGCGATATATACGTTGTAGAATGATAAAGCAACTTCTTAATCACTATTATATCATAACTTAGAATGAAAAATATTGTAATTTTCGGAGCACCAGGTTCCGGCAAAGGAACTCAGAGTGATTTGCTTGTAAAGAAATATGGTTTCAAACACATATCAACAGGTGATGTGCTGAGAGCAGAAATGAAAAACGGCACAGAACTCGGCAGGACAGCGAAAGGATTTATCGACAACGGACAACTCATACCCGATGAATTGATGATAGACATTCTTGCTGCTACTTACGATAGCCTCATGCCTGCAGAAGGTGTTATTTTCGATGGTTTCCCACGTACCATTCCTCAGGCTGAAGCGCTCAAGGATATGCTTGCAAAGAGAAATGCAGAAGTGAGTGTCATGCTCGAACTCGATGTGCCTGATGAAATGCTTATCGAGCGGCTTGTCAATCGTGGAAAAACTTCAGGACGTGCAGATGACAACGAAGAAACTATCAAGAAACGCCTTACTGTTTACAACAACCAGACTGCTCCTCTAATTGATTGGTACGAGAAGGAGGGCCTGCGTCGTGCAGTAAAAGGCTACGGCTCGCTTGAAGAAATCAATGCAGAACTCTGCAAAGTGATTGACAGCCTCTGATCTGAGCACTTAAATTCTTAAAAGACAGAAAAATATGGCTCTCGAAAGCAATTTCATAGATTATGTGAAGATTCTGTGCCGCTCCGGTAAGGGCGGACGAGGGTCTATGCATCTTCATCGCGCCAAATATCAGCCTAACGGTGGACCTGACGGTGGCGATGGAGGTAGGGGAGGAAACGTGTATCTCAGAGGAAATCACAACTTTTGGACACTCCTGCACCTGAAGTACGACAGACACGTTTTTGCAGGTCATGGCGGGAATGGAAGTAAAAATTGCTCGCACGGCACTGACGGTGAAGACAAGTACATTGACGTGCCGCCAGGAACAGTGGCGTACGATGCTGAAACGGGAAAGTACATCTGCGATGTGACAGACGATGGTCAGGTCGTTATGCTACTCAAAGGCGGCAGAGGAGGACTTGGTAATTTCCAGTTCCGTTCTGCTACCAATCAAACACCGCGCTATGCGCAGCCAGGTGAACCTATGCAGGAAATGAGTGTTATCCTTGAACTCAAACTCCTTGCAGATGTAGGACTTGTCGGATTTCCTAATGCCGGAAAATCCACACTACTCTCAGCGCTTTCTTCAGCCAAGCCGAAAATAGCCGACTATCCCTTTACCACGCTTGAGCCTTCGCTTGGGATAGTGCCCTACAGAGATGGCAAGTCGTTCGTCATGGCAGACATACCAGGCATCATCGAGGGCGCGAGCGAAGGACGAGGTCTCGGACTCCGATTCTTAAGGCATATTGAGCGAAATTCCCTGTTGCTTTTCATGATTCCGGGTGACACAGAACATATTCGTAAGGAATATGAAGTTCTCGTCGGAGAACTCAAAAAGTATAATCCCGGAATGCTCGACAAACATCGCGTGCTTGCCATCACGAAAGCCGACCTATTAGACGATGAACTGATAGAAATGCTTAAAGATGACTTGCCCGACGATTTGCCTGTCGTGTTCATCTCTTCAGTAACCGGTAAGAATATCGACAAACTCAAGGACATTCTCTGGGAAGAACTCAACAGCGAGAGCAACAAACTGCAGTCCGTAACGGAAGGCGGTTCTATCGTTCACCGAGACCGGGAAAAATCTGTCATCATTAAGGATTTTGAAGATTGGGAAATAGACGATGGCGAAGTGCCTGAAGACATTGATTTGGAAGAATACGAAATAGAATTCTTAGATGACGACGATTAAAGACAAACCTGCATTGCTTGAATACCAGTTAGATACGGCAGTGCAGGCTTTTTCTACAATGAGACATGGTGGCGTAAGCACAGGTAATTATGCCTCCCTGAATGTCAATCCTTTTTGTGGTGACAATCCTTCCCATGTCAGCCGGAACAGGCAAATGCTTGCTGAAACCATCGGGATTTCAGAAGACAGAATCATTCTTCCTCATCAGACACACAGTACTAACGTGCTCTGTATTGATGATAATCTTCCCAGCGCGCAGCAACTGGAAGATGTCGATGCAGTAATCACTGATCAGGAAAACCTATGTATAGGGGTTTCTACAGCCGATTGCATTCCAATATTACTCTATGACCCTGTCACTGGTACGATTGCAGCCATACATGCTGGTTGGCGCGGAACAGTTGGACATATTGTAACGAGAGTAGCCGAGGTGATGAAGGATAACTTTGCTGTAGATCCTGCTAACCTCAAAGCCGTCATCGGACCAGGTATCAGTCTCGATGTTTTTGAAGTAGGCGATGAGGTGTATGATGCTTTCGCCAAAGCAAATTTCAATATGGATGCAATAGCCAGACGCTATCTGGCAGGCAATGGTGAAAAAAAATGGCACATTAACCTGCCACTTGCCAACTATTTGTTACTTACTGAAGCCGGACTTAATGAGCAAAACATTCTTGACGTCAGTATCTGTACCTATAAAGCACACGAAAAATTTTTCTCCGCTCGCAGATTAGGCATCAACTCGGGAAGAATCTATACGGCAGTAATGAAAAGAAAATCAGCAATGTAGTGATTGTTTTGTTATGAAAAAGAGTTTTCTGATATTGTTCTTTATCATCCCATTTTCGGTTTCTGCACAACTCTCGAACCGCGACAGCATTTCGTGGGGAGAATTCATGGACTATTTCTTGCTCAATATGGCGGATGAAGATAATGTGGACAAACTTCAGCAAATAGAAAATGAGTTAGAAGAACTGCGTGCAAACAAGATAGACCTCAATTCAGCAACTCGATACGACCTCTTGCGCATACCGTTTCTCGATGGCGCTAAGGCTGATTCCATTATACTCTACAGAGATAAGAAACATCAATTCTATACCCTCGGCGAACTGATGTTTGTCAACGGCTTGACTTATCTCGACCGTCATTTTCTGCGTTTCTTTCTCTATTGTGGAGAGCCGGAAAGGAAAAAAGTTTCTTTCACACAGAAACTATATTCAGGAAAATTTGAAATCGAAACGCGCGCGGACATTCCTTTCTATGAGCGTGAAGGTTATAAACACCATTCTGAAGCAGAACTCGCTGCAAATTCTAACAAGGAGTACAAAGGCGATCCGCTATACAATGTTACACGCTTTCGCTACAAATGGAGAAACGAAATTGAATACGGATTGACCCTCGAGAAAGATGCAGGAGAGACTTTCGGAACACACCATAACTATCCCTATGATTACTATGCACTCTATTTCCATTATAAAAGTCCTGTTAAAGGAAATGAAGTAATCGTGGGCGATTACAATGTGTCGATAGGGCAGGGACTACTATTCAGGGGAACTTCCTTCAACACGCGGCTTATGTCTTTAAATGGTTTTAATCGTAACGTGCCGAACTTGACAGCGCATAAATCAACCGCAGAAGTCGATTTCTTCAGGGGAGCAGCAGGAAAGGTGAATTTCGGAAAATTTAATCTCTTGGCTTTCGTTTCTTATCGCTCACTCGATGCCAGTTATTTAAGAGATACTATCCGGACAATCCAGACCACTGGCTTACACAGGACGAAAGGAGAAATCGACAAGGAAAATAGAGTTGACAACTTCACTACAGGCGCCCGAATAGGTTATGAACACAAGCAGTTGATGATAGGAGCAACAACATACTATTCACATTACAATAAGTATGTCTCACCAAAGCCGACCTATTATAATGCCAACTTTTTCCGAGGCAAAGATGCTACAGGTATAAGTGTTGATTATTCGTGGACTTCAGACAAACTCATACTGAGAGGCGAGACGGCAGCAGACAAGGATTTCCACCTTGCCATAACGAACGCTCTTACTTTCAATCCCTCTGAACTCTGGAAAATCTTCGTACAGCAGAGAAGCATCTCACCAAAGTTTCAATCGCTCTATGGCGATGTGATGCAGGAATATTCACGAACGATGAATGAGCACGGTGCAATGCTGGCTGTGCAGACTTCTGCCATAAACTATTACGATTTCACGGCATACGCCGACTTCTTCTATCTGCCCAAACCTGTCTCTCTGAATTATCATAGCACATCGGGTATGGAAGCATACATGGGCATGCGCTACCATAAAAGCGACAAATGGAGTTTCTCTCTCAACTATAAATTCAGGACGAAGGAAAGGGGCGTTCCCGACCACCTTTATATAAAGCAAACGGTACAGACCCATCGAATGAATGCGCGCTTGGATTTCAATGGCAAAGCGTTCTCTTTCCACCCCATCTTCTCGCTCAATTATCGAAAAGTAGAAAAAGATAACGACGCTTTAGGCTGGATGTTCTCTACAAGATGTGGCTTCAAACCCTCAAAACGCATTGATATAGGAACTTTCGCTTCCCTCTTCTTTAGCGACAATTATCAGGTAGCACTCTATGCCTACGAACCGAGACTCTACAAAGCAGCATATATGCCCTCATTCTATTACGACGGTTTTCGTATGGCGGTAGTAGCAAACATGCACTTCGTCCGAAACCTGCAAATAGGAATGAAACTTGGCACAACGCACTATTTCAACAAATCATCTATAAGTTCGGGCGCGCAGAAAATAGACGGCTCTTGGCAAACAGACTTTTCCATACAACTACGCTGGACGTTCAATGCTGTCAAAAGGAACAGATAGTGTGCTAACAGATTATAGGGGTGTTCTATAAATTAGACTTGAATGTTTTTTGAATTTTTTGGTGTAGATTTTGATTTAAGTTCGCAGGTGCATAGCGGGCTATGTACCAAGAAGTTAAGTCAAAAGATGCCCAAAAGAACCAAACTTTCGCAAAGGCGAGAGCAGAGGGAAAACTTGTTTTCACTATGCCGAGCCGCAACCGAAAGTCTGATAAGAAAGCAGCAAGACTAATTATAACTTAAAAATCAAATTTATAGAATACCCCTATAATTCTAATTTATAGAACACCACTATAGATTCTTTAGATGTGTTGTTAAAACACGAAAAAGAGACGCGTACTGCGCGTCTCTTGTGAGGTACCTAGCAGATTCGAACTGCTGTACACGGTTTTGCAGACCGCTACCTAACCACTCGGTCAAGGTACCATTTTGCTTTTGCGAATGCAAAAATACAAGCAATTTTTCAATTTGCCAAATTTTACACTTCTTTTCTTTCGTAATGAAGGTATAATTTGCTTATTTGGACACTTTCGTTACCGGAATGTTCATCCAGTAGCGCCGTTCTTCTTCGGGAAGTTTCTCTATGGCATAGCGCAGTGCAGTGCGTGGCATTTCGTGGATATGTTCGCTCAGAAACGATCGCAACAGATCTTCGCTTATCCGCTTGCCCATCTCCCGAAGCATCCAGCCTACGGCCTTATGCATCAGGTCGTGAGAGTGGTGCAGGTGTTTCTCTGCAAGTCGTAAGCACCACGTGGGGGCGCCTTGCTGTGTCGTCTTCCATGTGCAGACCATGCTGGTGCGTTGCAGCCAGAGGTTATTGCTCCCTGCAAGTGCGTCAATCACGCTTCTCTTGTATTCTTCGTTCAACCCGACCTTACCGCCTTGCATCGTAGGCAGCATCAGCCAGTGTCCCAATATTTTCGGCGCTGACATGTCAACCAAGTCCCAGTTGTTGGCTTGATGAGCATGTTCGAGGTAGAAACTAACCAGACGGTCGCGTCTTGTGATGGCTTCAGCATCGTTTTCCAAGCGCTTTTTAGCCTGTCGCTCAAACTGACAGACCAAAATAAGCAGACCACAAAGTCGCACTTCGTGCCAGCGGCAGTATAGCAGTTTCTTCACCTCTTCGAGCGGCAAATCTTTTGCCATCTTCACCACTTCGCGTGTCTGAGGCACTTTCAGGCCGAGAAACTCATCGCCCTCGCCATATTCGCCTTTGCCGGTCTTGAAGAAGCGTTTCAACACATGCTGTTGCCCTTCGTTACGCAAAGACTCCATATAGATGATTATCTCTTCTGCATTCATCGTAGAAGATGGTTCAGTCCAATTCATACATCTGCGACGGAATACGTCGGCGGAGGGCTTCTATCTTCAGGTTGGCATGAAGAAGCGGCAGTCGTTCTTCAAGTTGCTCATTGATGGTGCGCAGTGCAATCTGGGGATTGTTGTTTTCTTCACTAAGATGGCAGAGCCAGACGTGCTTGGTCCTTTCTGTCAATTTTTCCGCGAGTAAGGCCGCCGTTTCGTCGTTGCAGAGGTGTCCGTTGCCGCTCCTGATTCTTTGTTTTAAATATGCCGGATAAGGTCCTGTGGCAAGCATCGCCATGTCGTAGTTGGCCTCGATGACGAGGTAGTCGGCATTTTCCACGCAATACTCTATCTCAGGCGTACGCCTTCCAGCGTCTGTGATGATGCATAAGGTCGTGCCACCACCTTCTATGATATAGCCGTTGTTGCCGGAACTGTCGTGAGGTACGGGTATGCTCGTTATCGTGAACTCACCGATGGTAATGGGAGAATTGTTTGAGAGAATGCGTTTGAGGGCGGGCGGCACTTTTTTGCTCATAAAGCGGTTATAGTCCATGCCTCTGTGCACCTCTTCCGATGTAAAGACAGGAATGTTGTATTCACGGCTCACGGCGCCTACAGCCTTCACATGGTCCGTATGGTCGTGAGTAACGAGGATGGCATTGGCTTTGACGGCAGGTATGCCGTATACGTTGCAATAGCGCTTGAACGTGCGGATGCCGATGCCTACGTCAACCACTATCGTGCTGTCGCCTTGTTGCAATATGTAGCAATTACCGCTACTGCCGCTGCCAAAACTGATAAACTTCATATATTGTATAATTTTATTTCTGAACAGGTGCCTTAGAAAGGCAGTCCCACCGCAAAGTGGAGCGTAAAGTCGCGCGACAACTTCGGATGGGCGATGGGCCAATGCCCCGAACCGCTCTCTATGGCAGGGTTGATGGCTTTCATGCCGGCATCGAACCGCACTATGAAGTAGTCGAGGTTGAAACGCAATCCCAAGCCATAACTCGCAGCAATCTGCTTATAGAACTTGCCAAACTTGAACTGTCCGCCGGGGATGTTCTCGTATGAGTGCAAGTTCCAGATGTTTCCGGCATCAATGAATGCCGCGCCGTTGAACTTCCAGAACAGTCGGGTGCGATACTCCAGACTCAGCAGGAGGTTCATGTTGCCGGTCTGATTGATGAAATTCACCTTGCCGTCTGTGGTGGAGTAGTTGCCCGGTCCAAGTTCCCTGACGCTCCATCCGCGAATGTTGTTTGCACCGCCCGCAAAGTAACGCTTTTCGTAAGGGATAATCTTCGAGTTGCCATAAGGGATGGCTATGCCGAATGCAGCATGAAGGGCGAGGGAGTTGTTCTCGTCGATGAGGAAACTCTTGGCGTAGTCGAAGTCGAATTTGGCATACTGCGAGTATGCTATGTTGAAAATGTTATATTGGTCACTTTCGTCTTTCTTCAGCCTGAAAATCTTTGAAGCAGCAAAGAGAATGTTTCCGGCTATTTCTGCATTAAAGCGTATCTGATAGCCATTAGTCTGATTGATGCCATTTTGCCCGATGTTTCGAAGTGAATTGTACACGAAACCATAGCTTGATTTCATGATGAACAAGTTTTCGTAACTATTCCTAAGAATGGAATAACGTGGATTTTCGCCTTCAAGGTATTCTTTCTCAAAGGTCTCGGATATCCACGGCAGGAATACGTAGTTCAAACTCAACACGTCCAGATTGTGCTGCCAGTTGGGCATGTTGTGATGACTCCATTGATACGCCCAGCGACCCGTAAGCACCCTGCGGTGGAATTCCGGGCGGTCCTGAGAGTTGTACATCAGGCTGATCTCAGAAACAGCCTTCAGGTTACGGTTTAGGCTGCGGGGGAGAAACGGAAACTTGAAAGTGGGCAGCCTGAGGCTCGATTCCACGCTGTATTCCATGTAGTCCTGGCTGCTGTAGCCCTCCAGACCCGTAATCGCCTCGTATGCACCGCGTAATTTAAGGGTAAAGGCTTCTGCACCCTTGAAGAGGTTGCGGTTGGTGAAAGTCGCTGTAACTGCAGCACCGAGGTCACCGTTGGTGTTCGTGCCGTCAGCCTCTGCACTTATGCTGTAATGGGCATTGCTCTTAACGAAAATGTTAGCATCAAGTTTTGGCACACTGTCTTGAGTGTCAGGTACAAAGTGGATGGACGAGTAGTTCACGGCGGGCAGACTGTTAAGGCTTGAATATGTGTCCTGCATATCCTGCTCGCTGTACAATTTACCTTCGCGAATGGCAACGTGGTTGTCATACACCTTGCCTGTCATCTTGTGCCGCCCCTTGTAGATGATGTTGATGTTGTTGCTGTTGATGGTGTCGCAGTCCGCATCATTGCCGTCAACGTCTTCATAGATGTTCACGCTGTTGATGGTATATGGCTGATAGACAGTGTTGCTCCTCACACCCGGCGGGCGGCGGAACACAAACGTCAGCCTCACATTGTTCTCGCCGGGCAGCGTATCGGCAATGAAGGAGACGAAGTCCTTATTGAGCTCGTAGAAACCACAGTCGTGAAGATGGCGGATCACGCGTTCGCGCTCGCTGCTGAGCTGACCCACATCAAGCGGCATGCCTTTGTAGAGAAGCGTCTTGTCCGAGGCTCTCCTTATCTCCGAAGCTATCAGGGAGTCTTCTATAGAATACTCCAGGTTGCTGACGTACCAGCGAATACCGGGGTGCATGGTATAGCTTACGTCGAGCTTGCGGTTCTTGCTCGCGGTGTCCACATCCACCTTCGCTTGCAGATAACCCTTGCCTTGCAGCGCAGATTGCAGCGATTTGGCAGACGAAACAGTCTGTTCGTGGTCATAAACCACCGGCGCTTCGCCGAGGCGTTGGATGAAACGGTTGGTTTTCTTGTTCTTGTCCCTGCCGGATATGCAATAGATGCCAAGAGGCACCTTAAAGAGGCTGAACCAGCGGGCATTCGCCTCCTGACGGACATAAAGGCGGTAGTCTCCCGCTTTCTCCTGCTTGCTCTTGCTCGTCAGGCTTACCTTCGACAGCATGATCTCGTCGTCTTCCAAAAAGCGCGTAGGTTTACATGCTGATAACATGAAAAGCAATGTTATTAGCACATAAACAACTCCTATTTTGGTAATTTTGTACAAAACATTGCAAAGATAGCACTTTTAATCTGTATCTTTGCTCTTAATCACACGATAAAGAAATATGACAATCACTAAAAATCAGATTAAGTTTGTTCGCTCGTTGAGTTTGAAAAAAAATCGCGACGAACATCATCTTTTTGTTGCAGAAGGAAAAAAATGCGTAACAGAACTTGCTTCTGCTTTCAGATGTAAGATGTTGATTGCCATAGAAAACCAATCTGACATCTCAGATATAGTTGAATGTGAAGATTTGTTTATTGTTCCCCCTTCAGAACTTGAGAGAATGTCTCAACTCAGATCACCTCAAGGAGTCATCGCTGTGTTTGATAAGCAAAAAAGAAAGAATAATACGACAACAAAAGAAACAACTACAGAACTTATCTTAGCACTTGATGGTATTCAAGATCCCGGAAATCTCGGAACAATAATTAGACTTGCAGATTGGTTCGGAATAGAACAAATAATTGCTTCAAAAGACACTGCTGATGCATTCGCACCTAAAGTGGTACAAGCTACTATGGGAGCTCTTGCGAGAGTGAACATCAATTATTTAGAACTCCAAACTGAACTCAAGAAACTATCAAATATATTTAACATATTAGGAACATTTCTTGAAGGCGATAATATCTATACTCATGAAAATCTTTCCCAGCCAAGCATACTGGTAATGGGGAATGAGGGTAATGGAATAAGACCAGAAATAGAGCAGTTAGTCACCGACAAATTATTTATTCCAAGCTATCCTGCAGGGCGACCAACAAGTGAAAGTCTAAATGTAGCAGTAGCAACAGCTGTGGCTTGTGCTGAAATTAGGCGCAGACAGTCAACTTCCGTCAAATAAATACTTTTAAGTAATTATTTCTAATCTTCCTCTTGCTTTTTATAATCGTCCTCGCCTTTCAGTATTGGAAGGTGAAGTCGATATCGCACAGCTAAAACACGCATGGCTATGACAACCACACCGCAAGCAATGCCTGCAACAACAGGACCGAAACCTGCTAAGATGCTGATGTGATATGCCGCTCCTCCTATGACACATGCCAAAGCATAAATCTCTTTTCTGAAAATAAGCGGTACTTCATTGATAAACACATCTCGGAATACACCACCTGCAGCACCTGTTATTGTACCCATGATAATGGCTGCCCAAAATGGATAATGCCCTGCAGATGATAGGGTTTTTTCTATACCAGTAACCGTGAACATCGCCAGTCCTATGGTGTCGAAAATAAACCAGGTGTTGTTTTGGTGGATGAGGTATTTGCCGAATATCATTACCCAAAGCAATGCCAGTGCGGTGCAGATTAAGTAGAACGGGTCCTGCATCCAGAATATAGGAACGCCAAGCATCATGTCGCGTAGCGTACCACCACCTATAGCTGTTGTTAGTCCTACAATGTATGCACCAAACAGGTCGAAGTGTTTGGCAGACGCCAGACGGATACCGGAGATGGCAAAGGCGAGCGTACCTATAAAATCGAGTATTTCATTAAATGTTATCGACACGGCTTTTCTTTTCTTAGTTGACAGTATTTTTTAGTTGACCTGCGACAAAGTCCCGCAGGTTCGCGAGGTGTGCATCAACGAGACGCTGTCGGGCAGTGGTCGTTGCCCATGCTATGTGCGGCGTGATGAAGGCATTGGGTGCAGAGAGAAGGGGATGTGAGGCGCGTGGGGGCTCTTCGCTGAGTACGTCTGCATAGTAAGCGCCCAATCGACCCGTTTCCAATGCTGAACAAACTGCTTCATCGTCAACGAGTCCACCGCGTGCGGTATTGATGAGAATCAGTCCCACCTTGCATGTTTCAAGGAGCGATGAATTAACAATGCCACGGTTGTCTTCATTCAACGGGCAGTTGAGACTGACAAAGTCGCAACTACGGAAGGCGTCTTCAAGGGCGATAGGCTTCACGTACTCGGGCAGTTGGGCGGCAGGCTTGTGCGTAACCGCGTAAATCTTTATACCGAAAGGCTGAAGAAAGTTGGCTACCTGGCTACCTATCGAACCAAAACCGACTATCGCCAGGCTTAAGCCGCTCAATTCGTTGATGGGCAGGGTGAGGAAACTGAAATCTCGACTGGAGGACCATTCACCCTTTCGTACTGCATCGGCGTAGTAACCCACCTTGCTGCAAGAGTCGAGGATCATAGCCACGACCATTTGCGCCACGGCATCGCGGGCATAGCCGGGGACGTTGCAAACTGGTATGCCATGCCGCTTTGCCGCTGCCACATCTATGTTGTCATAACCCGTGGCTGCTTCAAGAATCAGTTTCAGTTTTGGCAAGCGCGAAATCACGTCTTCGTTAATTTTCGTCTTGTTCACGATGAGAACATCGGCATCCTTTGAACGCTCAATGACTTCTTCTGCCGCTGTCCTGTCGTAAACGGTAACTTCACCGAATGCGCGGTAGGCGACCCAGGATAAGTCGCCGGGATTAACGGCATGGCCCTCTAAAATAACTATATTCAGCATCTTCTGAAATTGCTACGGACGATAGGAAAAGTCCTTCATCCCTATTAGTTGATAATAACGGTCGCCTTGGCGTTTGTAATAGACCAGTATGGTGTATTCATTCTCCGTTTGGTAATAATCGCCCTCTATCAGCGACAGTGCGCCGCTCCTCTTACCAACCGGCAATGCCAGGTATTGATAACTGTAATAGCCTTGTTTGAGCAGGAGCGATGCCTCATATTGCCCGGCAGACGAGTTGTAAGTCATTTTGTATGCAGGCACGAAGTTGTTGTAAGTCCAGCGCCCGTTGATATAGACGTCATAACCCTCTAACTCTGGCATGGCAAGTGAGAAATGGGTCAGGAAATAGTCACTTTCCGTGTCATTGCCCGTGTCGTACTCGTTGCGAAATACGCTTTGACCATTTTGGTCTTCATCGTAGATGTAATTGCGAGACGGGTAGTCCGTCATAATCTCTGCATGATAATACGGGTCGTACCACCGAAGGCGGTCAACATGCATACCTGCTAAATGACAGGAAAGCATCTCAAACTTGCGGTACTCATTACCAGCCTTGAATATCAAGTCCCTGTCGTATTGCCAAATCAGTTCGTTGCCCATCGAAGATGTGGGACGCGGATTGATAACGGCATTGTCCCATCGGCGGTTCTGAAGCACCACGGTTTTTATCTCATTCTGAATGTTGCCTTGCGGAAGGCGACCCGTGTTGATGCGCATGGTCAGTTGTTGGTGCTTGTCGTTCCAGTCTATCTCTGTGTTGGTGGACATGGTTGCGTTGATAATCACTTTCGGGTCGAGAATGGAGAAATACGCCACAAAAGCCGTTACCTCTTCGCCACTATCATCATCTTCAGTCATGACGGATATTCTGTAATTACCAGAAAGAAGTGGCTCCATCCATTCATTTGGAACTGTAAACCGATAGTGGTTGTAAAGCACCGTTGTGTTCAGACTTGGCTCATAGTCGTCTATCACTTCTTCGTTGCCAGGCGATCTGAGATATTCACTGTCGAACAAATCCTTAGTGGGTTTCCAGTCAAAATCGCAATGCTCCAGTTTATAGGTGTATCGTCTGTACTCGTGAGTCAGGTCATCGAAAGAAACTTCAATTACCTGTCCGCTACCCTTTTCAATAACAGGCCAAACGTCTTCGTTGCCATCCACAGTCAGCCTTACGCTGTAGATGTTGTCCATGAAGATACGTGTGCGCTGGCTCGCTGATGACAGTGGAAACGTAAAAACAAGTGTTGCTATTAAAAGAAACCTTGTTACTGTTTTGAAACTGGTATGTAAGGAATAATGCAATCTCACGGGTTTTATTGATTAAATAAGAAAATCAGTCGGACGATGAGCCGGGTTCTGTACGCACAATAGCGTGCGTGTTTGTCATTTATCTACACCATACGTCGCCGTATGGCTCTATCGTTCTACCCTCCGACGTGCAACAAGTTGCTCAGGCGGGACCACCTTCAGACGTCGGTTTACGCGAACTTTCAACCCTCGGAGTGCACAGCACGCATGTCGCCATGCGCCTGGTGGGCTCTTACTCCACCTTCTCACCCTTACCGTCAGCAAACGACGGCGGTTGTTTTCTTCTGCACTGACAGGCTCTCACGAACCTCTTCCCGTTAGGAAGCAAGGTGCCCTGTGTTGCCCGGACTTTCCTCTTGAGGCATAAAGCCGCAAGCGACAAACTGTCCGACTGATTCGATTTGCTATTCTTTTGATCTTTTACCGAATTCAGCATCAACCTTAATGAGTTTCGATACAATGAATGTAATGGGTACGAGACAGATTACGATGATGAAGAAATTCAGGTAACCGACACTCTCTGCCAACCACCCTGCAAAAAGACCGGGTATCATCATGCCAAGTGCCATGAAACCCGTACAGAATGCATAGTGTGATGTTTGCAGTTCTCCTTGAGAGAAGTATATCAGATACAACATATATGCCGTAAAGCCGAAACCATAGCCGAATTGTTCCAAGAATACACAGGAATTGATAATAATAGCACCGGTAACTGTAGAATATTCAGGTTGATAATAAGCCATGATCACGTAAACAATGTTGGGAAGTGTTATGCTCATTACCATAGGCCACAGCCATTTCTTCAAGCCACCACGCGAAACGATGACGCCTCCAATGATGCCACCGAGCGTCAGACCTATCACACCTACAGTGCCCTGAACGATTCCTACGTCGATAGTGGAAAGCCCCAAACCGCCTTCTGCTATGGGCTTGATAAGGAAAAGAGGTGCTATCTTAACGAGAAGGGCCTCCGGCAGACGGAATAGCAACATAAATAGTAGTGCTATAAGGATTTGTGGCTTCTTGAAAAACGATACGAAGGACATCGCGAAGTCATTCAGTAACATCTTAGGTTCGACATAACGCTCTTTGTCGCTATTAGGTTTAGGTAGCAGAAAAGCATGATAGAGGAATAGACAAATGAATAGTACAGATGTTCCTGCAAATACATATACCCAAGCCTCTTTGGGTACCTTAAGCCTGCTCTCAAGATAACCTGCCAGCGTTATCAGACCTCCCTGACCGGCAATGGTGGCAACGCGATAGAATGTGCTGCGGATGCCGACAAACAGCGATTGTTCGTGACTGTCGAGTTCGAGCATGTAGAAACCATCTGCCGCGATGTCATGAGTAGCGCTGCTGAATGCCATCAGCCAGAAGAAAACCAAAGTCCAACGTATAAAATCGGGACCGGGAATGGTGAACGCAACACCTGCCATGCCAACACCTATCAGCAACTGCATGACAACAATCCACCAACGTTTCGTCTTGAATAAATCTACTATAGGGCTCCAGAATGGTTTGATAACCCATGGGAGATAAAGCCAGGATGTGTAGAGGGCTGCATCGGTGTCACTCAGTCCTAACCGGCTATACATCAGTACGGCTACTGACATGACCATGAAGTAGGGGAGACCTTCTGCAAAGTAAAGCGTCGGAATCCAACTCCATGGTGATTGTCGTTTTATTGAAGTCTTTTCCATATTTTCTTCCTTTTTTGTTGTTTATTTGTAAATCTGCTTAATACTTGCGTTTTTGTAATAGTGGTGAAGGATGTGCTCGTAATCATAACCCTTGTCGCTCATCACGGCAGCACCAATCTGACACATGCCTGCACCGTGCCCCCAACCAGCGCCAGTAAGTGTGAACGATTGAGGAATACCATTAACCACATCACCTTTATCCACTACGAAAGCACTGCTGTAGAGATGCGACGGTGAGAGTGCACGGCGTATCTCCAGTTCTTTACCAATGACTAAAGAGCATTTGCTGCCAACAATACGCAACTTCAGAAGTCTGCCGCTTGGACCACGTTGAACAGGCTGAAGGTCGATGATGTCGCCAAAGTCTTCTTCTCGTTTACTCCTGATTAAATCTGAGAGTTCCTGTTGAGTGTAAGTTACCTTCCAACGGTAAAAATCAGGTGTTTCTTGGTCATAGTCGTTCAATACTTGCGTAAGAAGTTTCATGTCAGAGGTTTTGCAGAAGGAATCGGGTGATTGCCGTATCCATGCCTCTGCCTGTGTTTCATCTGTCAGGTCGGGCAATGGCTCATCATTAGCATTGTCGCGTATGGCTTGAAGGTAGGGCACATCTCGGTCTTCCCAGCAGGTGTCATAACGTTCAGAGATGCCTCCGCAACACTTAGAGAAGCGTGCGTCGCAAATCTCGTCATCGTATGCTAGCACCTTACCACGTGTAACTTCAATGGCTTCAAGAACGGCTGGAGATGAAGCGCGCGTGATGCCCTGATAGCGCTGACAGTGGTCGTCGGCGCAAACGTCAAACAATGTATGGTCCTGACGGTCGTACCACCGGATGAATTCATCGTCTTTGCGGGTGAAACTGAAGAAACTGCCATCTTGTGCATTCATCCTGCGCTGCATCTGCCGCAACAACCAACTGCGGGAGACTACAGCGTGTGCACGCAGTAATTCAGCCGAAGAAGTGCCACTCATCTCGCTGCTGATAACACTCGTCAAATAGGTCTCAACAGGAACTTCGTTGATGACAACGAGTTTTTCCTCGTCAACAATTACCCTCAGTGTGCCGCAGAATGTCTGTCTCTCATTGCGCTCCCAATGGAAATTCACACCGATAGTAACATCGTCTAATGTGAAAGTGGATGATTCTTCTATCGGAGAGAAAGTGAGTTCGCTGTAGTAATTGTTTTTCCATTGGATTGCACCATCTTTGTACGTAACAACCTGACTACCTGTAAGCGTTTCTCCCTTTGCACTGTATGGCCCGTTCAGTTCAAAGTGGATTTCTGTGCCATTCATGATGCCTACGGTCACGTTGGGTTCTTTCTTAAGTTGCGTTGACATGGTGGAAGAAGAATTTCTGCGGTCTTTCTTTGTAGAACTCATTTTACGTACTATTTGCCCAATCTCTTGTTCTGAAAGTGTTACCTCACGCAGTATGTTAACAACTCCGCGTGCTGTGATGCGATTGTAATCCTCCTCTCGGGGTGTGATGATAAGACCTCCCATGTCAACTGCGCCCGGACTAATCAAAAGTTGGTCCTTGCCTTTGGCAAAATAACATTCAGGACGATGTTTACGACGTGGGAATACCACGCAAACAATATGTTCCTTTTCAGGACGACTGCTTGTTTGTCGCCATGCTAACAGATTGATGTCGGGTTCTGTCTGTCCTTTTTCTGCCGGTAGTGCTTCAATCACCTTGCGAATCAGGTGAGTCTTATCACCGGAAGAATCTGTAAGGACCACAAAAGCGGGACAGGCATAATGACGAAGAAGATAGACGCCGCACAATTTGTTGACATAACCGATGTCTTCAAGGTCGGATTGTTCCTGTTCAGTGCTGGGGTATATGCGTTCAAGTTGATTCTCGTAGTTCTTCCAGTCTCTCTGAAGAGGTATGATGTCTTTTGAACCTGCCTGAAGATGTGCGTGGTCAGGCGCAGATGCACCGCAACGAGCACCATTGTAGAAAACCACATCGTCGGGTAGTGAACTAACCAACCGTAGCATGTCATCAAGCAGCGTGTTGACAAGTTGAGGTTTATGACGACGGGTGGGAATGCTGAGATGGCGTGGCAGAATGGGGTAGGGATTGACAAGCACCTGTAAATGGCGCTCCACTTCCCAACTGATTTGCTCTTCCGGACGGTTTGTCTCGCAAAGGAAACAAGGGCGTTTTTTTATTTCAGTTTTGCTTACTTTTGCCGTTGTAGAACTGATGCGGCACGGATTATATTGAACTTGAAGTGATATGTCGTTCCATTCAAAAGAGCGAACTTTTATATTCGTGTTCAATTCTTCAAATCGCTTTTCAACTTCCTTCCATATAGATAATTGTTCGGAAAAGAAACGATCCACATCAGACTGAGAAACCGGTTTGTTCCAGTTTTCTATCATTGCGCGGCGCGCTCTCAATTCAATCGTGCGCAAACTGTCTTTATAAGCATTGTTCTTGTTCACACTCTCTATCGAAAGCGAGGCATCAGAGTTTCCTTCCCATCTGCGGCAGAGGTATAATTCATCGTAAATACGAGCAATTCGGAAACAGCGGCTGAGTGTCAGTCCGAGTGCATAGTCTTCACCATAACTCGTATTTGGGAAACCTATCTTACGAAGCAGTTCTGTACGGAATGCGCGTGGTGCGCCAAGTCCGTTTATCCTTAAAGCATTGTTCTTACCATTAGTGTCGGTCCACTCTTTATGGTCAATCAGACCGGGAGGGAGTGTTTCCAGACTGAAATTTACCATTCTGTAGGATCCTATGACCATTGCAGCATTCTCATTTCTGAAGGCTTCTACTATGCGTGTCAGGGTGTTTGGGCTACTGTAGAGGTCGTCCGAGTCGAGTTGAACGGCATACCGGCCACAATGCTCGTTGCGAATGGCAAGGTCCCAGCAACCGCCTATGCCAAGGTCTGTGCGTTCAGGCTGGATGAGAATGATGCGTGTATCTTCCTCAGAGATTGATTTCACGATATCTCCGGTTCCGTCTGTACTGTGGTTGTCAACTATGATGACATTGAAAGGAAAATCGGTAGATTGCGATAATGCGCTTTCTATGGCATCCTTGATGGTACGGACGCGGTTGCGGACAGGGATGATAACACTTGCCTCAACAGGAAATGACGTAGTTTCCTTGGGAACATCGCTAACTTCATCTGGCTCAATAAGTGCACCGACAAGGCGTAAATGTTCTGTACAAATGCGCTCCATTTCTATCTGCACTTCACGCTGGGCAGGATTGACGTAGTCGAATTGTTTTTCGCCTGATTTCCTCGTGTCAAGTTCAACTTCTTCATAGAGAAACTCTCGCAAGTGATAAATGCTGCCTTCACGACTCAAGGCAAGGCGTAGGGCATACAATGCACCAAACTTCAGATTATTACTTTGAGGAGATGCTACAAAGCGTTTCAAAGCATCTGTTCTGATTAGCCAGAGACCGCCAAAGTCAAAATCATCGCGAAGACTGCCTTCTTGATAATCAATCTTTGGAGAATTGGTGCGAACACCATCTGACGTTGAATAATGGTCGCTATAGACCATCAGTGCACCTGTGTCGTCAGCAACCCTTTCCATGCGCTCAATGCACCGATAGCACAAACGAATGCTTGTGGGGCGGGTAAAGATGGCGCAATATGTAGTGTCTGCCTTCGAGGCAATGGACTGTAAGAAGTTGCTATGACCTATTCTGGTGCTGTGGTGTAGACGAATGGTTTCTGCACCTTCAAAAGTCGTGTTTTCTGTTGAAAGTGCATAAACTTTTATGGAACTGCCCTCAGTCTGACGAATAATATCATTTATCGACATACCGTCTATTGTAGGGATAAATAGCGAAGTCATATTATGTAGTTTTGTTTTCTGCGAAATGATTATTAGAATGGTGGTTCGTCAGTTTGGCCAGAAGGCATAAATGAGTCATCAGTTGGCAAAGGGAAAGACTCATCTGGGGGAGGAGGAGTGTCCTCATAGTTGTTGATTTTAGAGCCTGTGATGTTGTTACCTTCTTCGCCTGGGAATGGTATTTGGGACTCGTTATCATTCTCAAACCTTGCAAATTCACCCTTAAACCTTAATGTTACGTCGCCAACTTGACCGTTTCTGTGCTTGGCTATGATAATCTGTGCTTTGCCATGGGTGGGAACGTTATTCTCATCAGCCTTAATACCATAATATTCCGGACGGTGGATGAATGCAACAAGGTCGGCATCTTGCTCTATGGCTCCTGATTCGCGCAAGTCGCTCAACTGTGGGCGTTTGCCTTGTGTACCTTCCTTATTTTCTCGGCTTTCAACACTACGGTTCAACTGGCTAAGTGCGATAATAGGAATGTTTAATTCCTTTGCCAGACTTTTAAGTGAACGGCTGATGGTGCTGACTTCCTCCTGACGGCTGCCGTGTTTCATGCCCGAAGCATTCATCAGTTGAAGGTAGTCTATCATAATCAGCCTGACACCATGCTCTCTGACAAGTCGTCTTGCCTTAGTGCGCAATTCAAATACAGAAAGTGAAGGGGTGTCATCCACGTATAGTTTTGCACCATACAAACTGTTTATTCTTATATCCAACTGTCCCCATTCATATTGTTCCAGTTGCCCGCTTCTTATTTTTTCACCTTTAATTTCGCAGACATTGACTATCAGTCGATTGACAAGTTGTATGTTCGACATTTCAAGCGAAAAGAATGCAACAGGAATCTGCATGTCCACGGCAATGTTTTTCGCCATACTCAGTGTGAATGCTGTCTTACCCATGGCAGGGCGGGCTGCTATGATAATGAGGTCGGAATTTTGCCAGCCATTGGTGATTTTGTCGAGTGCTTCGAAACCGGATGGTATGCCACTGATGCCACTCTTGTTTGAAGCGGCTATCTGAAGAGCCTTGTAGGCTTCTTTCAATACCGGGTCAATCTGTGTATAATCCTTTTTTATGTTGGTTCGTGAAATTTCGAATAATTCACCTTCTGCTTCCTGCATCAATTGGTCAATATCTACGGTCTCGTCGAAGGCGCGTGTCTGAACTTTGCTGGTGTAACTGATAAGTTCTCTGGCGAGGTGTTTCTGTGCTATGACTCTTGCGTGGAATTCTACGTGTGCGGAATTGCCTACTATCATGCTCAGTTCAGAAATGTAGAGCGGACCGCCAGCCTCTTCAAGAGTGCCATTCCTCTTCAGTTGTTCGGTGATTGTCAGAATGTCAATAGGACGGTCTGCTTGGCTGAGGTTCTGGATTGCGGTATATATCAATTCATGACGATGGTCATAAAAACTCTCGGGCTTGAGTATTTCGCAGACAAGCGAATAAGCCTCGCGCTCAATCATCATAGCACCCAAAACGGCTTTCTCAAAGTCTAACGATTGAGGTTGAAGTTTGCCGAAGTTGGTTTCTTCTGAAGCGGGGCGTTTTGCCTGTCGGGTATTTTTTTGTCGGTTTTGTTCTTTTTCTGCCATTATAAAAATTGGTCGATTTATTCTGATGTTTCTTGTGGTATCATTTCGTAGCACCCAATATCAGGTCTTCCGTCAGTTCGGTTCTTTCCATTCAAATCGAGCGGATATGCCGAACAGATTGCAGGGTCACCATTATTTACCGCTAATGATTTCTCATTTAGGGTAAAGTAGAATATCAATTGGTCGTAGTCGAATTCGGGGTTGAAGTTCTTTTCTCGCGCCACTTCATTGTCATCAGTGTCCCATTGGCAATTTATGATTGTTTCTGCGTCTTCTGTTTTTTCTGTGTTGAGCAGACAGTTTTGGAACAGGTATGAAAATGGAATATCAGCATTGTCACTTTTAGAGCCCATTATTTCATCTTTTGAGAACCCCGTGATAAGACAGTTCTTGAAATTGGCTGCAGTTAGGGGAAGTTCATTATCTTTATCGAAATTCGTGTAACTCAATGCCACACCTCTGCCGCCTCTGAAGGCATAAAAATTTGCTATGGTACACTGTATAAAGTCGTATGCGCCACCTCTTAGTGTTACGCAATTTCCTAAAGCATTGCTAATCTGTGAGTTTCCTACATATATTTTGCACATAGTTGCAGTGAGGCAGTCTCCTCCCATATTGTGGATAATGCTGTTCTCTATCGTCAGTTTTTGCTGGTCTGTGTTGGAAGAGTCACACTGAATACCGAATGTGCCGCTATGGATGTCGCAGTGATTGATGATGTTGTCAAAACTGCTACCGGTGAAAATTATGCCGCCCCATTGTGCAGGTATGCGGTCGTAAGGTTGTGAGTCAAACATTTCTCCAAGACGGTCGCCGCGGAACATGATTGGCTGTGTGGAAGAACCAATGGCAACAAGCCTGCCTCTTACAATGAGTTTTGCTTTTGGATGGAAATACAAACGGCTCCCGGCATTTACGGTCAAAGTAGCACCTTCTGCAACAACAAGACTGTCGTATATCTGATAGGGTCGGGATGCAGAAAACGTGCTATCGCTCGTTAATGCCACGCTTTTCATCGTAATGACAGATTGACCATAGGCAGTCAATACCACGTTAGACTCTGCTCCACCTTCCGTAATAAAATGCAACACGTCCTTATATGCAATGGGCTGGTCGCTGTCTTCGTCTGCCACGTTGGCAAAGAGAAATATGCGCATGCTATCTTTCGCACCAATTTCATAGCCGCCGCCATTTCCATCAACAAGGTAACTGCCATCAATATTTACTTTAAAAGGCGATGCAGTGCCACCATCCAGATATGCACGACTGATGCGGATGGACTTGTCGTTATTGTTATAAACAGTGAAAGTGTATGTGTTGGTGGGTTGCCCGCTTATGATGGTGTCGAAGGCTATTGTATCTACGCTGACCTTCAGGCGGTGCATGTTCGAAGTCGTATATTCATCGTCTTTCAGACAACCCGTCAACAATAGTACTGCTGTGCAAAGAAATAATATCGGAAGGCGTTTCATGAGATTTTTATGTGTTGATATTTGCCCTTTATTTTGAGAAATGTGAGTTGGCGCGATTACGCACCAACTCTATATTCTAACGACAATAACCTTGTTTTCGTATATAGCAAACAAGTCAGTTTGCAACTTGCACAAAGGTTAATTTTCTATATGCTTCAGAATGTCGAGCAGATGATCCCAAACCATCTTCACAGTAGGCAAGTGCAGACGTTCGTCAGGAGAATGCACACCGCGAAGAGTGGGTCCAAACGAAACCATGTCTGTCTGTGGATATTTTTCACTTAGCAAACCACATTCTAAACCTGCATGTATTGCCAGAATCAGTGGTTCCTTGCCAAACAGGCGAACATAACTTTCCCGCGACACTTTCAGCAAACGGCTGTTAGGATCGAGTTTCCAACCCGGATAGCCTTCACCCGTAGTACAGGTGGCGCCACCAAGTTCTAAAGCCGCTCTGATAATGGCACTCATGTTCTTGCGGGCACTCATGATGTTGCTGCGCTGACTGGTAACAATATTGACTACATCGCCCTGCTTGCGAATACTTGCAAGATTTGATGAGGTCTGAACGAGATCGTCCATGTCCTGGTCAAATTCCAAAACGCCATTATGAACTGCACGCAAAGACATTAACATGCGTTTTGCTGCATCTGGCTGCATACATTCAGTAGCATCATCTTCGGTCGACAATATAACTTCTATACCTTTCTCTGTTACGGAGAATTCTTCCTGTACGGCCACCAAATATAGATTAGCATCTGCGCTCAACTGATCACGGAATGATGATGGTACGGCGCATATCGCCTTGCCATCGCGAGGTATGGCGTTGTGCAGGCCACCACTCTGAATGTCAACCAATCGGAGATCTGTCTTGCTCATTTCATCGCACAGGAAACGAACGAGCAGTTTGTTGGCGTTAGCACGGCGTTTCTTGATGTCATCGCCGGAATGACCGCCTGTCAATCCCTTGATCTGAACGCTGAATGTGTAGTATCCGGAAGGAATAGTTTCAGATTTCCATGGAAATTTTGCCACCGTGTTTGCACCGCCTGCGCAACTGATGAATATCTGACCTTCGTCCTCTGAATCAAGATTGATGAGATACCGACCGCTCATAAAGTCATTGCCCATGCCAGCAGCACCTGAAAGACCGGTCTCTTCGTCGCGTGTGAAGACACATTCAAGTGGGCCATGCTCAACGTCTTCGCTCTTGAGAATCGCCATCTCCATGGCTACACCGATACCATCGTCTGCACCAAGCGTAGTTCCGCGAGCACGCATCCATTCGCCATCAATGTAGGTTTCAATCGGGTCCGTCTCAAAGTTGAAGTCCAAGCCGGCAACCTTTTCACAAACCATATCCATGTGGCTCTGAAGAATAACGGTTGGAACATGCTCATGTCCGGGAGTAGCAGGTTTCTTGATGATGACGTTGCCCACTTCATCAACTTTAGTTTCTAAGCCCAGATTCTCTCCAAAATTCTTCAGGAATTCTATCATTTTCTCCTCTTTCTTTGAGGGACGGGGTACTTTGTTGACTTCTGCAAAACAGTCGAAAACTAATTTCGGTTGAAGCATTTCTTCTTGTGTCATAGTGTTTATTTGATTTTTTGTTTGTACTTTCGCACCGCGAAGATAATCATAAATTTTCATCCATAGACAATTTTTTACATACGATTTGAACCCATTTCTCGCCATATTAATTATAGTTGGAATATGCTTCGCTTTGCTGAGTGTAAAACTCTTTTTTGGCAAGGAATTTGTACATACTGACATCAAAGGTAATAAACCACTCAATGATAAAGGTATTAATTGTGTGGTAGAAGATGAAATAAAAACAATAAACAGCAATAAAATAAAAACTAAAAAATAAAACATTGAAAATGAAAAAGTTAATCATTTTGTTCATGGCCGTGGCACTCGTCTCATCATGCGGCGGTGAAGAAAAAACAGAAAAAGGAAACAAAGTAAAACCGGCAGCAGGACTTGAAAAGGCTGATGGAAAGCAAGAATCAGTAAAATTTGCCTATGTGGAGTTTGATTCTTTGCTAACAAACTATGAACCATACGTGCAGGAAATGGAGAAAATGAAAGCAGAGCGTGAAAGGATAGAAAAAGCAGCAGCATCTGTTACACAAAACCTCGAAAAAAAGTTCCAACAGCAAATAGCACCTCTACAACAACAGGTTCAAAGCGGCAAACTCGATCCTAATACCGCACAGCAAAAAGCAGCGCAGATACAAGCCGGTTTGGAAAAAGAAGGACAAAGCGCTGCTGCTCAATACCAAAAGGATCTTGCAGCCCTGTCAAAGCGCGACTCACTTAATACAGTGAATTTTACTAACAAAATCCAAGACTTCCTCAAAGAGTATAACAAGGACAACAAATATTCAATGGTATTTGCCAAGTCAGGACTTAATATTCTTTATGCCGACGAAGGTTATGACATAACAGAAGAAGTACTTAAAGGACTTAACGCAAAAAAATAAGAAAAATAAAACTCAAACGGTGCAATAGTCGAATTTTTTTATCTACTTTTGCACCACATTAAAGGAAAGTTGTCTGAGTGGTCGAAAGAGCCGCACTCGAAATGCGGTGTACGCATTACGTCGTACCGGGGGTTCGAATCCCTCACTTTCCGCTAAATAAATCACAAAAAAGGCGCCAAGCTTGCTTGAGCGATGTTTGTGATTTTTTTTGCAAGGAACCCCGCGGGAGCGCAGTGATGGATGAAATCAATCCCTCACTTTCCGCGAAAGTAAAGAAACAATCACCAGTCATTTTGATTGGTGATTTTGCTTTTCACGCAATATGCATTATTTTTGCACTTGATTTCATAAAGTATTATTTATCTCGTGAATATAATAAGATATAGTTCTTTCATAGCGCTCTTCATCCTCGTAATTGGATGCCATCAACTTCATGCGCAGCGCATCCTGACACCAGATGATGAAGATCTCGATCGTTTTGCAGGACGCACAGACTCTGTGCAAAAAGAAGATGTGCCAGAAGGAATCTATGTTTGGAAAGTGGATGAGAGGTTAGGAACAATCCTTCCGACTTCGATGGATACACTGTCAGAAGGCTTTCAGAATGATGCCTTTACAGAAGGAAGAAATGGACAGTACACCACCACTGGCAATCTCGGTGCCGCAAGGTATAGCCGCCTTTATTTCACACAAAAATCAGCCTTACCTGCAAATGATTTTATTTTCACCAATCCCTACGATTTTTTTCTAAGAACACCTGAAGAGATAGTCTATACCAATACCAAATCGCCATTCACCAATCTTACCTACCACGAATGTGGTAATAAAACGAATGGTGAAGACCGCTTTACGGCAAAATTTGCCACAAACGTAAATAAAAGATTAGGTTTTGGTTTTATCTTCGATTATCTCTACGGACGTGGCTATTATGACAGACAGGCTAACTCTGAAATGAACGGTACGTTGTTTGGCACATACATCGGAGAACGTTACCAACTTCATGCACATTTCAGTACAAACTATCTCAAACTTACAGAAAATGGCGGGCTTGAAGACGATACATATATCACCAACCCAGAGGCGTTCCCCACAAGTTACAGCACCAGTGATATGCCCGTTCGGCTGAGTAAGACGTGGAACAAGATGCACCTCAATACCTTCTATCTTACGCATCGCTATAATATCGGATTCCATCGTACGCTCGATGCCAAAGGACGTGTCGTAAGAACAGAAACTGCCAATGAGTTGTTAGGCAAGAAACTCGCTAATGCAGTAGGAAAACTCACTGTGGCCGACAGCATAACAGCAACCCAGCCTCTTACAACTGATACAATAGACAATACTCTGCAAGCAAATCAACGTACCAATCAGAATTCTATCGACAGCCTGCAATTCAAAAGGCAGTTCGTACCCGTCATTGGTTTAGTACATACGCTGAAATTCCAGACAAATAATCGACGCTTCATATCCAACGACAACATGAATGCTTATAGCACCGATTATTTCAATGACTTTTATCTTCCCAACGACTCTGCTAACGACCTGACCAAGTTCATAAGCGTACACAACACGTTCGCCCTTGATATTAACGAGGGATTCAGCAAATGGGTAAAGTCCGGGCTTTCCATTTTTGCAGCGTACGAATTCCAGAAGTTTTCCATGCCGGCACTCGATGGTGGAACTGACAAATGGACACGCCATTTCATCAGCATAGGAGCACGACTTTCAAAACGCCAGGGACATTATTTCCACTACAACGTATCGGGCGAAACTCGAACAGACGGAAGCAACTTCGGAGAATTTTTCGTACATGCCAATGCCGACCTAAATCTACCGCTCTGGAAAGATACGTTGCGTTTAGGTCTCTTCGGTCATATCCGCAACGAACTCCCTGCATTCTATTACGAACACTATCATGGTAGAAACGCATGGTGGGACAATGAAGACTATAAAAAAATATTCAGCACGAGGATAGGAGCGGAACTGAAATTCAAGGATACAAAACTTACTGTTGCTGTAGAGGACCTGCAGAACTATGTCTATTTTGCCGAATCTACAAGCACAACCGCAGACAATCTCTTACTCTATGGAGTAGGAGTGCGCCAAAGTAGCAAAAACCTGAAAATCATATCAGCGCAACTCAAACACAAGTTCCATTTCGGTATCTTCAACTGGTACAACGAACTCACCTACCAGTCGAGTTCTGACGATGACATTCTCCCATTGCCCAAATTCAATGTCTATTCAAATTTCTACATCGATTTCCGCATAGCAAGGGTATTGCAAACCAAACTTGGAGTAGATCTCCGCTATTTCACAAAGTATTATGGATTGGCATATTCACCCATGATAGGGCAATATGCAGTTCAGGACGAAGCAACAAGGATAAAAGTGGGCAACTATCCTCAACTTAATGCCTACGTCAATTTCAGCCTGAAACGCACACGTTTCTACGTAATGGCATCCCACTTCAACCATTCCTCCGGAACAGGTTATCCCTTCTATGTACCCCATCATCCATTAAACCAAATGGTTCTCCGCCTCGGCATCTCCTGGAATTTCAAGAATTAGTTTGAATTCTCGGACTCCGTAATCGTATTCCTTTAAGGTTCTTTGTTTTACTTATTAAACCAAATCTGTCAATAGGACTAATGTTAAAACAGCAAGCCAGGTAGTTGCGCGAGTTTGTCTATGATATAATCTGCTCCTGCATCACGCAGTTCGCTTGCCTTTCCGTTTCCATACGTCACACCGCATGTTTTTGTGCCGGCATTCTTTCCCATTAGTATGTCGTAGGTCATGTCGCCTACAACGAGTGTTTCATCTGGAGAGAAATGAAGTGCCTTTAGTGTTTTCAGCACAGGCTCGGCATCTGGTTTGGCTTTCTTGACATCTTCTGCACCCAAGACAAGACTGATATATGATTCCAATTTCATGTCACGAACGAAATCGTCCAATGATTCGTGTCCGCGACTACTGGCAATTGTGAGAACCATTCCTTTCTCATGTAGTGTTTTCAGGGTTTCTATGACATGAGGGAATGATGAAATTTTCATTTGTTTGTTTTTCTCTGAAAATATTTCTCGGTATGTCTTCTCACAATGACTTGCCGTCGTATCATCCATCGGCATCAAGTGTGTAAAGCATTCTTTTAACGGTAAACCAATGGTGGAAGCACATTCTTCCGCAGAAACAATGGGGAGCCCGACGGCTTTCAATGTTGCTTGCATCGTACTCACAATCAAACTTTGAGTATCCCCAAGTGTACCGTCAAAGTCAAAAATTATGAGTTTAACCATACTTATAAATTGATACTACAACTATTGCCAATCAATATTTCCTGAAACGCAACAGCCAATAAGACGAGCGTAAAACCATTTCGTTGTCTGTGAGCCGTTCCACTTTGTAACTTGTGGCATTGCCGTGAATGCCAAAAGGCTCAAGTATGGTTTGTGCAGGGTCGGTATAAAGGCTGTCTCGGTCGCGGAAATGGTAATAGGTAGAAGTGATGTGAAGCGAATCGCCTTGATTTCTGTATCGTGCCACAATGTAATCTGGCGTTCCTTCCGTTTGTGGTGCAAAAGCCCTAATCTGAAGCAGGTCGAGTTGGAAGGCCCACATGATTCTTTCCGCCTTTTTGTCTATCTCTGTAGAATCATCGTTCAAGGTCAATGAAATAAGTTGCCATTGTCCGTCAGTATCTTCATTAGTGTATTTTTGGCATGAAAATACAGTAAAAAGAGCAAAAAATGCTATGATTATATATTGTATTATTCTCACGGTGATATCTTTAAATTTTGATAAGGAAATATCTGTTTATCGGTACAGCCAACCTGTTTTCTTAACTGTTATCTGCACACCTGTGTTGTTGCCAATTTGTTTGCCATGGTCGTATGCAATGCCAATGCCTGCCGACCAGCCGTCGAGGTTGAATTTACCGATTTTCAGGTGTTCGGGCTTGTAGTTGATTTCACAAAGCAGGCTGTTGTTGTATTTCGGGTCTGTATATGGCGCGTCGTATCGACCATAGTTCTTGGTGTGGGTATATAGCACACGATAGTCAATCTCTTTAGTAGGCTCACCTTCTATTCCAATGTGGTGTCCTGTAAAGCGGTTTCCTTTGATGGCAAGAGTGCCATCGTCATTGTATAGGGCTGTATAATAGAGCGGGTTGCCAATGGGCTGACCCCAATATTGCCAGCCTTGGTAGGAACTATGGTTGTAATAATTGTCTATACCGCTGATTTGGTCCGGAATCTCCGCAGTATGGTCATGATATACGGGACCGCTTTGATCTTTGGTGTATATGTATTCGTAAACTATGCTTTTAACGAATCTATTCTTAGGAAGCGTGAATTCAAAACCGTAAAGGCCGTCTTTCCAACCATATTCCAGAAACAGTTGTGACTGGTCTTCAAAGAAATGGTCGTAATATCCACGCACTTTCCAACCTTTACCCTTGTAACTCAGACTGAAAAGCCAACTGCCAAGCGTGTTTCCTGCAGCATTTGAATAACCATTGCCATCACTCTTATCGCTACCGCCGCCATATATGGCTCGTAACCATTGCTTAGGTCCGTAACCTATACTATAATTGTAACCAGGAATGTCGCTTACGTTATGTGCTTTACCACCAAATGTTGTTGCCCATTCTAAGCCACCTTCAAAAACAAGCGGGAAACGCTCTTCGTTACCAATTCTTAAGTATCCTGCTTTGCTGTGATATAGTGGCCATGAAACGTAGTGTTTGCCATTGTCAAGATAATTTTTTTGCCACCAAGTGTCCACCATGATACCGTAACCAAAATGTCCTTTTATGGCTAACCAATTGAGGTTTCTGAATGGCTGCCAATAATGTGGCAATTCTATACGTGCCTGAAATATAGGGCGTGCATTGATGCCAAAAGTCTGACTACCTGTGCTTAAGCGGTTGTTTTTCATCTCCATAGGGCGTTCCTTACTGCCTATAGATATGCGCATGGTTTTGTAATTGATATCCATATATGCCTGGCGCAGTTTTATGGGAAAGAATGAGTAATTACCCGCGATAGCGGCTTGAAGTCCATAACTGATGGACCAGTTATATCCGGAATCAACTTTTTCTGCATCGCGGAATATGCCTGCCGAAACAAAGCCATTTATGTTTTTTGTGCTCGACATGCCATGCTTGTTTGCCTGAAGCCAAAATGGATTGGCATGGATAGCACCCGTGAACTGACCTTCCAGTTCGTACGTCACATTTTCTCGCATGCGCCACCATGCGTCCTGTCCATAAATGTTTACGGAAAGAAAACAGATGCTTATAAATGATAATAATTTCCTCATCTTATGATTATGATAGAAACGCTTTCTTAAACACTTACACATAAAAAGAAAATCGCTTGTGGTTATGCAATTATTACCACAAACGATAATTCTTTTAACTACTTTTACTTTGCGTAACTCACCGCGCGTGTCTCGCGAATGACAGTTATCTTAACCTGTCCGGGATACGTCATCTCGTCTTGAATTCGTTTAGCAATGTCATTACTCAAACCTTCTATCTGCTTGTCATCAATCTTGTCAGCACCTACAATGACGCGCAACTCACGACCGGCCTGTATTGCATAGGTCTTGGTTACGCCAGGATAACTCGACGCAATGTTTTCAAGATCGTTCAAACGCTTGATATATGCCTCAACAATCTCTCGGCGTGCGCCGGGACGTGCACCACTGATAGCATCGCATACCTGCACAATAGGAGCAATGAGTGTGGTCATTTCTATTTCATCGTGGTGAGCACCGATGGCATTACAAATTTCATTCTTTTCTTTGTATTTCTCTGCCAGTTTGGCACCGTAAAGAGCATGGGGGAGTTCGCTTTCTTCATCGGGCACTTTGCCTATATCGTGAAGGAGACCCGCACGCTTGGCTTTCTTTGGATTCAAGCCCAATTCAGCCGCCATTACAGAACAAAGATTCGCAGTTTCGCGGGCATGCTGCAAGAGATTTTGTCCGTATGAAGAACGATATTTCATCTTGCCTACAATGCGAATGAGTTCAGGATGTAAACCATGAATACCAAGGTCAATGGCGGTGCGCTTTCCTGTTTCTATGATTTCTTCTTCAACTTGTTTCTTAACCTTTGCCACAACTTCTTCAATGCGAGCAGGATGAATGCGACCATCGGAGATGAGTTGGTGCAAAGCCAGACGGCATACTTCACGACGAACAGGGTCGAAAGCGCTTATTACAATAGCCTCAGGAGTGTCGTCAACAACGATTTCTACACCTGTTGCTGCTTCGAGGGCACGGATGTTGCGACCTTCACGACCGATGATGCGACCTTTAACTTCGTCATTGTCGATGTGGAATACAGTAACACTGTTTTCAATGGCTGTTTCTGTGGCTACACGCTGGATGCTTTTTATGACAATCTTTTTTGCTTCAAGATTGGCTGTCATCTTGGCATCATCCATAATCTCGTTTATGAAAGATTGTGCAGAAGTTCGTGCTTCTTCTTTCATTGATTGTACTAATCTGTCTTTTGCTTCTTCGGCAGAAAGACCGCTTAATTCTTCAAGTTTTGCGCGCTCTTGCAACTGCATTCTTTCAAGTTCTTCTTCTTTCTTCGCGAGAACCTGTTTCTGGCCATCCAGTTTATTCTGCTGATTGTCAAGTTCTTGTTTGCGATGTGAAAGGTCCTCTTGTTTTTGGTTGAGGCTGATTTCCCGCTGCTTTAATTTGTTTTCAACTTGAGAAATTTTTTGCTTGCGTTGCTGAACTTCTTTCTCCAGTTCAGATTTCTTGTTGAGGAATTTCTCTTTTACCTCAAGCATTTTTTTCTCTTTGATAACGTCTGCTTCTTTTTCTGCATTTTGAAGCATGGTGTTATATTTGCCTTTCAGAACATATCTGAACAAGACATATCCTATGATGCCGCCCAAAATTAGGCAAGTTGCACCGATAATGATTTCTAACATTGATTTATAGTGTTTATATTGTGATTGATGTTGTTAAATATTATTTATTCGTGGCGCACATTAAGAGTTTCTTCCAATTCCTCATTCAGTTTGACCAACTTTTCTATGATAGGTTCCGCATCCTTACTTTCTTCCAAGGATTCAGCGCGAACTGCTAAATCAAGGAGTACGATGCTCAGGTATTTTTCGTAATTCTGACCAGGATATTTGGTTTGATAGCGGCTCAACCTCTCGTTGATGAGTTTTGCAGCACGACGATATACTTCTTCTTGTTCTCGCAGTACGGTTATTGGATATATTTGTTTGCCAACTAACAGGTTGATAGCAATTTTGTCCTCCATTTATGTAATCTTTTATTGACAACTTGACAGGATGTGAAATCAAATGTTTACCGCAGCAATGCACTTGTCAATCTCTTGCACAAGTTTTGAAATGCGCAATTTCGCGTCTTTTAGGTCATCGCTGCCCACATCGATAACTCTGGCTAATTTAAGTGTGTTGTACTCCTTTTGTAGCAAAGAAAGAGCATTCTCCTTTTCGTCGAGCATGACACGTTGTGCACCAATAGTGTTGCGAAGGGACGCATTTTCATTTTGCAGTTCCTTATAAGACAACATTAATTGGCGAACACGCGTCTCAAATCTTTTGAGTATTTTTTCTTCGCTGGGTGTCACGACAAAATTGAGAAAGAATGTTAACAATAAGAGAAGAATATAATCTTGGCAGTCATTGATAACCAGATGTGAAGCACTGAAAAGCACTTCTTAGGTTATTTTTTCTTTTGTTTTGCTAACTCTTCTGCTTTCTCATCTGCCTTTGGCTCTTTCTTGGCAAGCATTATCACGTTGAATACGTATTCTGTCATCCATTCCTCAGAATAGTTCAACTGACGCTGATATTGGCGTACAGCAGCAACAGCCTTGCGTACTCCGTCGTCTTTCCACCTGTCTTTGGTCATGATGTCATGAATCGTCTTTTCTGTCATGGCACGAAGTGTGCCTTTCATGAAGCCCGGCATGCGGAATTTCCATTTCATCAGGTTGCCCATAAGCATCATCAATTCCTGACTGAAACCCTGAAACATGTAGAGATATTGCTGCATCGACTGCATATTCCTGCAACCTTTCTTTACACTCGCATCAATTTCCTTGAAAAAACCATCGCTGATGCCATAGATGTCCATAAGCATCTTCTTGCTCTTGTTTTTTTCTCCAAGACCAAGACGATTGTTCACTGTCGTAACGTGTAGTGTCTGCTTGAAAATTCGGAGGTCGGGGAGGGCTGCCAAATTAGTGATACCGAGATTGTTGGCCATCAGAGATTGGTAGTAAACACGAATAAGCATCATGAAGTCCTCCATGCCACCAACGCGCCAACCAACTTCTTCCTCTTTTTGTTTCCTTCTGAATATCTTTGAGAGAAAACTCATTTTTGTGCTATTGTTTTGGATAAGTTATTGATATATGTTGAAGTGCAGGCAGTTGTGTTTATACACATATTAAAGCATCATGGCTATACCTGCCATAGTCGCACATTTCAAACGCGAAATTACGATTTTTTTTTCTTTTATTAGAATTTTGAAGATAAAAGAAATACAAGGGTGCATGTTTTTTTATAAAAATAATTCGTATAAGAATATTATTGTTAATTTTGCAAACTGGAAAGTAAACGTGAAAAGACAGGTTTGTCATACTGTTTGATGTTTAAGCAAAGAACTTATAATAAGTAAAATCAAATCAAAATACTAACGAATAATTATTATTAAGAACCATGGGAAATAAGTACCAATTCTTATCTGTTCTGTGTCTTTGTGCGGTTTTGACACTACAAATTATGGCGCAGGAACAGACAATTACAATGACCACCTCAAAAGCAGTTGGGGAACAGGTTACTCTCAAGGTTAACCACACTTTCGACGGTGTTACTGTCGATTGGGGTGGGGGGACAACTACAACCTACAACACCGGAGACGAAAAACTCCGCACCATGACTGGTACTTTGCAGGGCCAGACAATAAAACTCACCGGCAGCAAATACATTACTACACTGATTTGCTCTGGACAGCAAATTACGAGTCTTGATGTTTCGAATGCTACATACTTGCAGAGCATTTATGCACAGAACAATGAGTTGACTGCTATCGACGTAAAAGGATTGACAAAACTTAAAGACCTGAATGTTTCAGGAAACAAACTTAGTGGAAGGATTGACCTCAGAAATACAACAGTCCCCGCGCTGGAAACACTTGATATATCAGATAACGAACTGACTAACATTGCCAATTCGACAGTTCTGAATCTTACAGGTTCACATGCCAATTTGCAATATCTCAGAGCCGCCCGAAACAAGTTTTCAAGGGCATACCTGAATGCTTTTTCTAAATTAGACTATGCTGATGTGTCTGGTATCGGGTTGACAAATGTGTCTGTTAAGACTTCTTCGTATGCCGCTGACGCATTGACGGTGCTAAACGCTGCTGACAATAACCTGACAACGGTTGATGTCTCTAATTGTACGCTTATGTCCGATTTGTTCTTGAACAACAATTCCATAAACGAACTTGACGTGACGGCGCTGACAAAACTCAAGAATGTAAGTGTTGCTGGCAACGAAATGACTTCGATGCTTCAGAATTCAACAAATCTCATGTTCTACGACATCTCTGGAAACAGACTTTATTTCCGTGCTTTGCCAAAGACGACGGCACGTCCTAAATATATGGTTGTTGGACCACAATTGCCATTCATCATCGTAGATGAAAATGGCAACAGAATTACAAATGTTCAGGTTTGCCCCAATTATGATGAACGCAGCAACACTGATTACATCATGAACCTTGCCAACTATCGCTACGATGGCAACGGACGTGCACAGAGTACCCTGACAATCTTGGATATTTCTGAAAATGAGGAAGGTGCACCTCTCGTTGCATATAATACATCAACAGGCGAAGGCGATTATGTGCTAACCACAGGTAAATATGTTTTCTTTACAAATCATGAAAGATGTATCCTGCGCTTGACGCACTCGCTCGGTTATTTCGCAGACTATAATTTTGTAAGCGCACCGTTTGCTATAGGTTCAGAACTTACTGGTATTTCACAGGCAACAGCAGATGTTGAAAAATCTGAACGTATTCTTGTAGAACCATCTGCAGGGAGTGTTGTCATAACGTCTCTCACTGGTACTCAACCTGTTAATATCTTTGATGCAGGAGGTAGAAAAGTATGGGGAGGAACAGTTGAAAAAAGCATAACAGTAAAACTGCCAAACGGAATCTATGTTGTCAACGGAAAAAAAGTGCTTCTTTGAAAATTAAACATCTTAATCACTTATAAGAAAATGAAAAAGATAAACAATATATTAGTTGCATTAGGGCTTGCAACGGTTCTCTTTTCTGCAACTCCTGTTAATGCCCAGGTTGACGCTTCAGTGGCTCCTGTAATTGTTGTGCCACACAGTCAGTCAATCGATTATAACGAACGCACGCTTTGTTACACTGTCGGTGGAAATCTGGAACTCAATGATATCGAAATCACAAGCAATGCTGATTGGGTAACAATTTTCAAAGGCTCCAATCGTGAAGTCTATCTACATGTAGATGCCAACTATAACTTCTCAAGCAGAACAGCGAAAATCACATTCGTAAATGCAGAACAGACTGTCAGCCAAATACTTACTATCGTTCAGGCAGAGGATGGTTCTGCTGCCGATATACCCAAAGATGATGAAATCACACCTTCTTCTGCTTCAGATAATACACATCAAGGCTCATCCGACATCTCGCTCACACTGGATGGTAACCTAAGTACAATCTATCACTCCAATTGGTCGGGTGGCGTAAGTGCCAGTAATCCTGCGATACTTACATACAATTTTACAAATGTCGAGAGAATTGACTATGTAACTTATGTTCCACGTAGCTCAAGCTCTGGAACGAATGGAAATTTTGGAGAAGTTGAAGTATATTATACGCTTAAAGGTGGTACATCCACACTCTATGGTACATACAACTTCAATCAATCATCTTCACCGAGCACAATTACATTCGACGGAGGGCTCTTGAACCCGACACAAGTTGTTTTCAAAGTGAAAAGTGGAGCAGGAACATTTGCAAGCTGTGCAGAAATGCAGTTCCGTGCTGTAAGCAATGATGCGAAGCACGAATTTGCCATATTCGCAGATGATGTGTATAGCGAACTCCGCCCGGACGTAACGGCAGCATCTATCGACTCTTTATCAAATCCTTTTATCAAATCGCTTGCAACGAAGATGTTTAACAACGAGTATTCAACCAAATATCGTGTGGCAGAATACTCTTGCTATAGTTCTCCGGAGTATTTGAGTGATCTGTGGAATGCGCCTGGTAAATATTATGACCACTGTGAAGGTGTAACAGGAATAAATATCAAGAAAGGTACACACGCTATAGCCGTAAGCGGCATTCCGGCAGCTATGGGGAGTGTATCGTTACGCGTAGTGGCATGGTATAGCCAAGAGATAAAGGCAGAAAAGAATGGCGAAGGTAAATACGAACTTAAAGGCGGTGGACCTGCCGTATATGAATTTACACTACGCAATGGTCTCAATACGATAGAATATACAAGCGATTTTGATGGTCTTGCATACATTTGTTACAATATTTATGGACAGCCCGACAAGACAAAGTATCCGGACATAAAAGTACACTTCATTAATGGTGAAGTGAATGGCTATCTTAACAAATCTTTGTCTAATAATGAAATGTACCAGTTATGTAGAGTGGCACCAAATAGATGTATAGATGTAGTGGGCGACAAGGTTCACTCAGTATGGGAAGCAAAAGGAGAAGCCGTAAGCGACCAAGGTTTATCTGCAAAAGCTTACGGACTGTACCAACATTGTAAAACAAGTTCGAATGCCACCAAAGGTTTTACCCAATATATCAACCTCCTCGACTCACTTATTGCTTGGGAACATAGATTTTTAGGATTTGAAAAGTATGGAAGAGTTCCGGCAAACCATACTATGGCATACGTGAACTATACTTATTATATGTTCCAAGGATATTATGGTGTGTCTTTCGTCTGGACACAGCAGGAGCGCGTGCTCAACTGCAGAACGTTAATGTATAATGATGGTGATGCCATCTGGGGACTTTCCCACGAATGGGGACACCAGCATCAGATGCAACCATATTTCTGCTGGGGTTCTCTGGGCGAAGTTTCAAACAATATGAACTCCTATTATAATGTACAGGCCATGGGATACAAAGTAGGCGGAAAACCCGGCGACAGATATTGGGAAACTGGTAGGGAAAAGATGTTAGACGACTCGCCATATAGCGGTGGTACAACTGTTTCTTCTGCCCGCCACCTGGCATACAACGCACGCAATAATTTCCACTGTGATGATTATAAGAAACTTGCCGGTTTCATGACCGACAGTATCATACACCCGGCAAACGACAATACTGCAGCCACATGGAATTTCGGCGGAACAAACTACACCATAACAAACCGTATGCTTGGAATCTCCCACAGTGAACTTGGTGGAGAGGCACTCACACCTTTCGTCATGCTTTATCTCTATGCAAGCAGAAATTGGAGAGCAGACTTCTCGCAGGACCTCTATGAATCTTTGCGCAGAATGGACAATGAAGGTGGTTCAGATATAGAGAAAACTGACGGAGTAGACAAGTATGAATATATTGCAAGCATACAGAACAGCAACAAGGGAAGCCGCTACTCAGAATTCAGAAGCAAATATCCTTCTTCATGCTGGATAACCAGAAACTACCTTAATTCAGGAAATGTCAGCAAGAACACAAACACTGTTCCGTTCATCTTCAACTTCATAAGGAAGTGTTCACGCCTGACAGGCTACAACCTCGTTCCATACTTTGAACAGTGGGGCTTCTTCCGCACAATCGCACTGCAGATTGGCGACTATGGCACATACTACCATCTGATGACACCACAAATGGTTCAGGAATTCAAGGAAGACATGAACGCTCTCGGTCTGAATACACTCGACGAAGCAACCATCAGCGAAATGTCAAATTGCAAGGATATGTACGAAGTGGAATTCGGTGTAACACCGACCATTCCCAACTAATCAAAAAGCAAATTCAAAAAAAGTACCGATGCAAAAGCATCGGTACTTTTTTTATTTTAGAAATTTCGCTGTTATTCTTCGATATTCCTTACGATACCTGTAGAGGAGTTTTCTATAAAGTTGGTGATGTAGTCTATCTCTTCGCTTGGCGGTATCTGGTCTTTAATCTGCAAGATGGCATCTTCGAGCGAGAAATTGCCGAGATAGACGAGTCTATACGCATTGCCTATGTGACGTATGATGCGCTCGTCTGATCCTGTGCGTTGCAGTATGGTTTCATTCACACCGCGATAACTTGCAGGGTTGCCCCCTATAATGATGTATGGATGTATGTCCTTCTGCACGCGGCAGCCGCTCTGGATGAGCGAATATCTGCCTATTTTCACTGCCACCTGGCAAATTGTGCTATTGGAGAGGATGGTGTTGGAGTCAATCTCTACACGGCTCGACAATATAGTGTTGATGCCAAGGACGCAGCGGTTCTTTATCTGACTGTCGTGACAGAGGTGAACGCGGTCCATTAGGCAGTTGTCGTTCCCGATAGAAGTGCCCTTCTCTGCTTCGTAGCCGCCAGCAATGACGCAATTCTCTCTGATGATGTTATTGTTGCCAATCGTAACGCGCACGGGGTCACCTTTCTTGAAATGAAAACTTTGAGGCATCGCGCCGATTACGGCATTCTGAAAAACCTGGTTGTTCTCACCAAGGCGAGTGCCGTTAAGAATACTGGCTTGAGGATAAATCACGCAACCATCTCCAATCACCACGTCCTTCTGAACGTATGCAAAAGGATAAATGTCAACATTTGCGCCTATCTTGGCACCATCTTCTATGATTGCTTTTGGAGATATCATATTTCTTCTGATTGTCTGCTGTTATGGGAATGTTCTGTTGATTCTGTTATTCGCGTCCGCCACCCAGTGCCGCATATAGATTGATTGCAGCCTGAATGCGTTCAAACTTGTCATTAGTGAGAGATAACTGAGCATTGAGCAGACTCGATTCTGCTGTCAGTTTCTCGAGATACGATGTACTTGCTGTATGTGTGAAAAGCAATTTCGTGCGTTTCAGTGCAAGTTCAAGTTCTGCAACTTCTTTCCTGCGGATTTCTTCCTTGTTGATAGCCGTTTGGTATGCCATCAGATAATTGCTCACTTCCTGACCGGCATTGAGCAAAGCATCTTCAAAGTTCAGTTGCGCTTTTCGTTGTTCCGATTCGCTGATGTGAAGGTTGGCTGTCAACTGTCCTTTCATAAACAGGGGCTGAACTATTTGCGCTACGGCATTGGCAAGCATCTTTCCGGGATTGAGCGAAACCGTTCCTGCGCTGTTTGTCCAACCGAGCGTACCGCTGAGTGTGATGTTGGGGTAGAATGCGGCTTCTGCCTTGTTCCGGCCATAAAAAGCGTAAGCCATCTGAAGTTCTGCAATCTTCACGTCAGGCCTGCAGGACAACAACTGAAGGGGAATGCCTACAGAAATTTTGCGCGGGTAACCTGCAGCATTAAAACTGGAAGCCCTGCTGATAGAATGAGGACTCTCATGCATGATGTAACAAATGGCATTTTCTGTCTCACGAATGCTCTTCTTTAGGGTAGGAACAGAAGATGTCAATTCTATGTAGTTGGCTTGCGCTTGTGAAACTGCAGCATTATTCGTTATGCCGGCCTCTTTCATAAGTTTCATCACCTCCACATTCTTCTTCCAGATTGCCAAAGTCTGCTCTGTCGTTTCCAGTTGCTCATCCAGCATAATAAGTGTGTAATAAAGATTGGCTACAGTCGAAATAATGCTCGTTTGTGTAGCCTGTTTGGCAGCCTTTGCCTGAAGAACAGTCATCTCGCTTTGTTTCTTGGCATTGCGAAGATTTCCGAACACATCGGCTTGCCATGACACACTTAAAGGTAATGAATATGTCTTTACTGCTGCACCAAGGTCGAAACTTGACAAAGAACCTTGTGGAGAGAATACTATTTGTGGCAAATATGCCATGCGAGATACTTTCAGACCTTGCGAAGCCTGATAGATAGTTTCGTCAGCCACCTTCATATTTGTGTTCTGCTCGATGGCTCGAGAAATCAAAGACTGCAATTTGGGGTCGGTAAACACTTGCTGCCATGGCGTATTACCAAAATTGACAGTGTCGCCCAACGCCAAATACCCGTCCGTTGAGGCAGTATCTCTGTAAAGATTGTTGCCTGTAGGTAGTTCGTAAGTCTCCACATAGTCGCTGTAAAGACGGTCGTATGCCTTCTTTGCTGATTTGCAACCATTGAGGAAGAGAAGTCCTAATGAAATGTATATTAGTTTCTTCATTATTGCTGTTTTGTTGTCGTTTGCAAAAAATGGTCAGTTATTCTGTTGAGGTGGGGTAGAAACGATATACATAACACTCCACCTTAGTACTATTATCCTGCGTATTGCTCAAGATCAGCCTTTATGTCTTCTCTGTCAACGCTTTCCCATGTCATTGGCTTGAACTTCTCCTGAATGCTCTGGAAGATGAAGAATAACGCCGGTACTATAAATATCTGGAAAATCACACCTATAAGCATACCACCGATAGAAGCGGCACCAAGCGAACGGTTACCATTCGAACCTGCACCTGTGGCAAACATCATAGGAAGAAGGCCAATAATCATCGCGAATGATGTCATAAGAATCGGGCGAAGACGAGCAGCGGCACCATTGATGGCCGCCCACTTGATGCTCATACCCATCTTTCGACGGTCAAGGGCAAACTCGATAATAAGAATGGCATTCTTTGCGAGAAGACCCATAAGCATAATCAACGCAATCTGTACATATATATTATTCGATGCACTGCCCAAAAGATTGAGTTGCTGGCCAATTATGAGGTTGATAAGGTCGTTCACACCGCCAACGCCCTGAATGAACAAGAAACTGCCTGCAAGACCGAACGGTACAGATAACAATACCGCCCAAGGCAGAAGATAACTTTCATATTGAGCACTCAACAAAAGATAGATGAATACGAAGCAAAGCAAAAATACTATAGCGGTAGTATTTGTTGTACTTGCTTCTTCGCGTGATATGCTTGAAAACTCATAACTATATCCTTGAGGCAAATGTTGCTCTGCAACTTCACGAACTGCTTGGATAGCATCGCCGGAAGTGTAACCGGTACTTGGAGTTCCATTAACAGAAATACTTGTGTAAAGATTAAAACGTGTGATATTGTCCGGACCATACACTTTCTTAATGTTCATGAACTGTGTAATCGGAGCCATTTCATCACCATTGCGAATCTTTATTTTCTTAAGTGATTCTGTATTGACACGATCTTCACGGGGGGCTTGAAGCATCACACGATACATCTTACCGAAACGGTTGAAGTTGGATACGTACATACCGCCGATATATCCTTGAAGTGTCGTTAGAACCAAGTTGGGTTGAATACCTGCCTTCAAACAGGCTGCGGCATCAATGTCAATCATGTATTGCGGGAAATTCGGATTGAAGTTTGTTTGAGCCTGTTGAATTTCAGGGCGTTTCCTCATTTCATCCAAGAAATTATTGGCAACTTCGAAGAATTTATTCAAATCTCCGCCTGTACGGTCTTGTAGGTTTAATGTAACACCCGATGATGCACCATAACCAGGAATCATAGGAGGTTGGAAGAAGAATATTTGTGCATCCTTGAATACATCGCGCGATTTAAGGAAAGCCATACCAGCCACCATGTCTGATCTGCCTACAATGTTGCGTTCTTCCCAAGGTTTCAGTTTTATAATAAACGTACCATAACTACTACCTTGTCCACCCATCATGGAGAAACCGGATATAGATGTACGGCTCAATATTGCCGGACTTGCTGAAAGCATACTGTCCACCTGAGAAATAACGTGGTCTGTGTGGTCCTGAGATGTACCAGGAGGCATAGACAAAGCACCCATAATAACACCTTGGTCTTCGTTCGGGACCAGAGAGTTGGGTGTAATAATCATCATATATCCCAATCCGACTATACTAACTATAACCAATAATATCGTTAAAATAGGTTTTTTGACAAAACGCTCAACACCTTTTCGATAGCGTGAGGTCATTTTGTCAAAACTGTTGTTAAACCCAATCGCAAATTTCTTAGAGAACATGCCAATTAATGCAAAGAATGCTATAGCACATGCAATAGAACTTGTAATTACGTTCTCGAATTCGAAAAGTCCAAGAACCATGCATACAATAGTTGCTATAATTAACAACCATGTAACTTTGTTCGAAATGCTAAACAGTCTCTTGGGCTTGTATTTCTCCTTCATGATGTTAGCAGCCTCTTTTCCTGCTGTCTTCATTCGGTCACCAAGCGAACTCTCTTTGTCATGAACTTTAAGGAATATAGCACAGAGGGCAGGAGAGAGCGTGAGCGCATTTACCGCGGAGAATCCAATGGCTATAGCCATTGTCAGACCAAATTGACGGTAGAATGTACCTGATGTTCCTGACATGAAACTTACAGGAATAAACACAGCCATCATCACCAATGTGATAGATATGATGGCACCTCCCAATTCGCGCATGGCATCAATAGATGCCTTCATAGGTGATGTGTAGCCTTGGTCCAATTTCGCATGCACACCTTCAACCACCACTATCGCATCGTCCACCACAATGGCAATGGCCAATACAAGAGCATTCAGAGTCAACAGGTTGATGCTAAAACCAATGCTATACAAAGCAAAGAAAGTACCAATCAACGCAACGGGGATTGCTATGGAAGGGATAATAGTAGAACGAAAATCCTGAAGAAATACAAAAACCACAAGGAATACCAAAACGAAGGCTTCAATGAGTGTTTTCACAACTTCGTGTATTGAAGCAAACAAGAAGTCGTTCATGTTCATTGTTTCGTTGATATCCAAACCACTGGGCAAAGTTGCTTTTACGAGTTCAAGTTCTTTCTGTATGTTACTGATAACCTCGGTTGCATTTGATCCAGCCAACTGCATGACCATACATGTAACCGCACTATGGCCATCAACTTTACATGTAAAGGCATAGGTTACGCGCCCTAATTCGATTTTTGCAATGTCTTTTAACCGCAATAACTCGCCTGACGCTTTTGCTTTAATCACGATTTCTTCAAATTCGGAAATCTCTTGAAGACGACCTTTGTATTTCAATACGTATTCGAACGTCTGATTTTCGCGTTCACCAAGACTACCGGGGGCGGCTTCAAGGTTTTGAGATGCCAAAGCACTTGAAACGTCTGAAGGCATCAAATGGTGTTCTGCCATTTTCTCTGGGTCGAGCCAAATGCGAAGTGCGTAGTCAGCACCCATCACATTAGCATCACCTACACCTTGGATACGCTGAATCTGTGGAATAAGGTTGATTTTTGCATAATTCTCAATAAATTCAGTGCTGTAAGTGTCGCTCTTGTCATAAAGTGAGAATGCCATCAAGTAACTATTCTGACGCTTTTGAGTGATAATTCCCACTTGTGTTACTTCTGCCGGCATCAGTCCTTGAGCCATCGACACACGGTTCTGTACGTTGATGGCTGCCATATCTGGATCAGTGCCCTGTTTGAATGTTATAGTGATGTTAGCGGAACCTGTGTTGGATGCAGTAGAACTGATGTAGTCCATATTCTCAACACCATTTATCTGCTCTTCGAGTGGTGCTACCACTGCATTAAGCACTGTTTGCGCATTTGCACCAGCATAGGTGGTTCGTACAGATACTGTTGGCGGTGCTATATCTGGGTAGGAGGTAATTGGGAGCGAAATCAATCCCAATAGTCCCAATATAACTATAAATATAGAGATTACCGTTGAGAGAACAGGTCTTTGTATAAATGCATCTAATTTCATTGGGTAAAGTCTTGTTGATAACTGAAAGATAATCCTTTAAAGGATGTCTTTGGCTTAGATGATAGCAAATGTATATTAGAAACTTTACTTCTTGTCTGTCTTCTTTGACTGACTCATCGGGTCTTTGAGAAATTCCGCTGCCTGGGCTCTGTTAGCATCAGCCTGCGATTGAGTGATGGGCTTGATAACCATATCGTCCTTGAGATTACTTACTGCATCCGCAACGATACGTTCACCCGGTTGCAAACCTGTAGTTACAACATAGTTCGTACCATCATTCTGTGACATTACTGTAATTTCACGACTCTTCACTTTGTTACCCTCTCCAACTACATAAACATATTTCTTATCCTGAATTTCGTAAGTACACTTTTGTGGAATAATAATGGCTTGTGTGTTGTGTATAGGGAAGAGTATAGTTGCCGTTCCACCACTTCTTAAAACCCGATTGGGATTGTTGAAACTGGCGCGCATTTGCACAGAACCTGTGTTTTGATCTATAACACCGCTTACAGTCGTCACAGTTCCAGTTATGCCGTAATCAGAACCGTCAGCCAGTTTCAAACTAACACCGGGCAACTGATTGATAGCACCTTGAATTCCACCAGCATTCCTTGTCATCGAAAGCAAATCCTTTTCTGTCATAGAGAAATACACATGCATACTTCCTATGTTCGACACAGTTGTCAGGGCTTGTTGGGAAGATGCACTAACTAAACTTCCGCGGCGATAAGGAATTGTACCAACGATGCCATCTACAGGACTCTTAACCGAACAGTAACTCAAATTGTCGCGAGCGCTTGCCAGTTGTGCCTGTGCTTGCTCGAGTTGTGCCCGAAGACTCTCAAGTGAATTTTTGGCTAAATCCAGATCGTAATTACTGATGACATCCTCATCGAACAGAATTTGCTTATTCTTGATTGTCAATTCCTGTGTCTTGATGTTGGCATTCAGTACATTGATTTGCGCTTGAGCCTGACGTACTGCTTCACGATATTGGACGTCGTCAATTAAAAACAGTGTTTGACCAGCATGAACCATTGCGCCTTCGTCAACACAAAGACGAGTGATAAAACCGCTGATTTTAGGACGAATCTCAATGTCTTCCTGACCTTTAATAGTTGCAGGATAGAAAGTGGTCATTTCTGCTGTGGAGTAACTGATTTCCTGCACAACATACTGGTTGTCTGCTTCTGGCATGGTCATAGCCTGATCTTTCTTACATGATATGGCAAGAACACAGAGAAGAGAGCAAAACAATGCTTTTTTCATATTTCTTTTTCAGTTGTTATTCTGTTGATTTATAATTTCAAATGTAGTGCGCAAATATACAAATAAAACTCAAAAATCTACAATGGTTTTCTATTTTTGTTGAAAAAAAACAACGTATTTGGTTTTTATTATCAAATTTTGCTATGTCTTCCTTATTTTAGGCTTGATTCCTAACTTTTCTGCCTTATCCATAACATACTGCAATGCGGCATCGTGTTCATTAGGAACTATGCCGTCAAGTATGGCGTCCTTGAGCGACATTTTCAGGACACCGACCTCGCGACATGGAGTAAGTCCAAATATTTCCATAATTTCCTCGCCATTAACAGGTGGCTGAAAATTACGGATTCTGTCCTTTTCTTCTATTGCAACAAGTTTCTCCCGTACAAGTTTGAAATTTTGAAGAAAGTTCTTCTTACGAACTTCATTTTTGCTTGTGATATCTGCTTCACAAAGGAGCATTAAGTCGTCAATATCGTTACCAGCATCAAAAAGAAGACGACGTACTGCACTATCCGTAACCTCATCGTCTGCAATGGCTATGGGGCGCATGTGAAGACCAACGAGTTTTTTTACATACTTCATGCGGTCGTCAAGAGGCAGTTTCAGACGACGAAAAATTTCAGGAACCATCTTCTCACCAATGTAGTTGTGGTTGTGAAAGGTCCATCCAATCAGTGCATCCCAACGTTTACTCTTGGGTTTACCTATGTCGTGCAGAAGAGCAGACCACCTAAGGTAAAGGTTGTCTGACTGTTTGCAGATGTTATCCAAAACCTCTAAAGTATGATAAAAATTATTCTTATGTCCTCTGCCGTTTTTAACCTCCACGATGTCAAGCGCCGACAACTCAGGCAAGATCAGTTCCAACAGACCACAACGTTGCAAATCTACAAAACCGCGCGAAGGCTGGCTGGATAACATAATCTTATTCAGTTCTTCAATTATGCGTTCAGCACTGATGATTTTGATTCGTTCTTTGTTACGGGCTAATGCATCGAACGTTTCATCTTCTATAATGAAATTCAATTGGGTGGCAAAGCGTATGCACCGCATCATGCGTAGTGGGTCATCACTAAAGGTGATATCCGGGTTGAGTGGGGTGGCTATAATGCCGTCTTCCAAGTCGAGTAGTCCATCAAAAGGATCAACCAATTCGCCGAAACGCTCCTTGTTCAGACAAATAGCCATAGCATTGATAGTGAAGTCGCGGCGGTTCTGGTCGTCCTCTAAAGTGCCATCTTCAACAATGGGCTTGCGACTACCACGTTGGTAACTTTCTTTGCGGGCACCGACAAATTCAACCTCATGACCTTTCCATTTTACTTGTGCAGTGCCATAATTACGGAAAACGGACAAATGGCAACCCTTACCAATGTTCTTGGCAAATGCTTCTGCCATCACTATGCCGCTGCCTACAACTACAACATCAATGTCGTTGCAAGGACGTTCTAAAAACAAGTCGCGAACATATCCACCTACAAGATAACACTCCAATCCAAGCGAATCGCAAGTATCTGTAAGTAGTTCAAAGATGCGACCTGATAATCTATGTTGTATTTCTGCTTTGCTTAATGCCTTCATAAACGATGCAAAGGTAGCAAAATTTCACTAATACGTCAATAGGCTTCTTTTACAGAAAGGGCTTCGATTGGAAGTTGTTTTAGGACAATTTAGGCTTTACTTTCTTCTAATTTAGCCTTAAGTTCAAGCATAATGTCGCGAAGTTGTGCCGCTGTGAGAAAATCCATCTGCTTGGCTGCCGCCTTCATCTGTTTTTCAACTTCTGCAATGCGCGCTTCAAGCGGTTTATTATCTGTGATGTATTCGGCAATAGATTCTGCTGCAACAAAAGGTTCATTATCCTGATTTGCAGATTTCAGGATATCATATTGTTCCTTTTTCTTGGCCAGTTCGTTTGTCGTACTCTTAAACGCATTTTTGGGGGTGATGCCGTGCTCGGAGTTGTACGACATTTGTATTTGTCTTCGCCGGTTGGTCTCGTCAATGGTCTTTTGCATGGATTGTGTGATGTGCTTGGCATACATGATTACTTTTCCATTGACATTACGTGCTGCACGTCCGGCAGTCTGAGTCAAAGACCTGTGAGAACGAAGGAACCCCTCTTTGTCAGCATCAAGAATGGCAACAAGCGAAACTTCAGGTAAATCAAGACCTTCACGAAGAAGATTCACACCAACGAGAACATCGTAAATGCCTTTCCTCAGGTCTTCCATAATTTGCACGCGTTCTAAAGTATCCACATCGCTATGAATGTAGGCTGTATGCACACCACTGTTTAGAAGATATTCTGACAATTCTTCAGCCATGCGCTTTGTAAGTGTGGTAACAAGTATACGCTCTCCTCGCTGAATTGTATTTTGAATTTCATCCATGAGGTCGTCAACAGGGTAGTCGGTGTCACGCACCTCGATAGGCGGGTCGAGAAGACCTGTTGGCCGGACCACTTGTTCTGTGACAATACCTTCACTACGTTGTAATTCATATTCATCAGGTGTCGCACTGATAAATATAATTTGTTTCGCCATTTCTTCAAATTCTTCAAACTTCAAGGGACGGTTGTCAAGAGCGGCAGGTAGACGAAAACCATATTCAACAAGGGCTGTCTTACGACTGCGGTCGCCACCATACATGGCGCGAATTTGTGGAACACTGACATGACTCTCATCAATGACAACAAGGAAATCCTCTGAAAAAAAATCAAGCAGACAATAAGGACGTGTGCCTGGTTTCCTGCCATCGAAATACCTGCTGTAGTTTTCAATACCGGAGCAATGCCCCAGTTCTCGAATCATTTCGATGTCGTATTCCACTCTTTCTTTAAGACGCTTACCCTCAATCTGCTTACCCATTGACTCCAACTCAAACACACGTTCTACAAGGTCGTCCTGAATTTCTCTGATTGCAAGTTCCTGTGTTTCTTTAGATGTGAGGAATAAATTGGCTGGATAAATTTTGTAGTCGTTGAAAGACGCTTTTCTATAACCGGTGTCGCGGTCTATTTCTTCAATACTATCAATCTCGTCACCCCAAAATGAGATTCTAAGTACGTCATCACTATATGCCAGATATATATCCACTGTGTCTCCTGAAACACGGAAATTTCCCGCCTGTGGTGCAACGTCATTGCGTACATATAAACTTGTTACAAGTTGCCGCAACAGGCGAGTCATAACGTAAGGACGTCCCGACTGAAGTTCTATGACATTTTCATAAAAGGCAGAGGGGTTTCCCATGCCGTAGATGCAAGAAACAGATGAAACAACAATTACATCTTTTCTTCCAGATAAAAGGGCAGAAGTGGCTGCCAAACGCAGTTTATCTATTTCTTCATTGATGGCAAGGTCTTTCTCTATGTAAGTGTCTGTCGAAGCAATATAGGCTTCAGGTTGGTAATAGTCATAGTAACTCACATAGTATTCCACAGCGTTCTCAGGAAAGAAACTCTTGAATTCGGCATAGAGTTGGGCGGCGAGTGTCTTGTTATGACTGAGAACCAGTGTGGGTTTACCAATGTTGGCTATAACGTTGGCAATGGTAAAGGTCTTGCCGCTTCCCGTAACGCCAAGTAATGTCTGTGCAGGAAGTCCCGCCTGAACGCCTTCCGTGAGTTGTCGGATGGCATCAGGCTGGTCGCCCGTAGGTGCATAGTTGCTATGTAGTTTGAATTTGCTCAACCTGGTCTTATATTTTTTCTATCAAACAGACAGCGTAGGCTGATATGCCTTCCTGTCTGCCAGTGAAGCCGAGTTTCTCTGTCGTAGTGGCTTTAATACTGATGTCGTCCTCCGAAATGCCCATCAATGGGGCTAAGGTAACTTGCATTGCTGGAATATGCGGATTAAGTTTAGGGCGTTCTGCGCAAATTGTTGCATCGACGTTTGAAATACGGTAGCCTTTCTTGACCAATAATCTCGTTGTCTCTTTTAGTAAAATCTTACTATCAACGTTTTTATAGCGCTCATCCGTGTCGGGGAAGTGAAAACCTATATCTCGAAGATTGGCTGCACCCAGCAAAGCATCGCAGATGGCATGAATCAATACATCTGCATCAGAATGTCCAAGTAATCCAAGGTCATGTTCAATCTCAATGCCACCTATAATCAACTTTCTGCCTTTTGTAAGTTGATGAACATCAAATCCAAATCCTATTCTCATAATTCTATAGAATCTTTACTAAAAACACTATTCCTGCATGACGCAAAAAAGCGCATACAGGAAATGATAATAAAAATGTTCTATTTTTACTTTATCTTCTGAAAATCATTTTTTTATTTTTGCTATTTCCTTCCAAACAGTTCTTTGATGCCATCAAAGTCGAAAGAGAGAGAGACACGCAATGTTTGGTCAAGTGCGTTGATATTGGGGTTTGTCGCAATTACATAACCGGCATCAATAGCAAGTACATTCATTCTGAAGCCTGCGCCAACCGTAAAGAAACTTCTGCCACCTTGTGATTCGCTTTCATGATGATATCCGCCGCGAAGTGTAAATTTATCATTGTAAGTGTATTCCAGGCCGATACCAAAATTTATTTCTTCTAATTCTCCCTTAAAACCATCTTCATTATCGCTGAAACTCTTGAAGATTCCTGATATGGAAGACATATCGTGGTATTCATCCTGAATGCGCTGGTTGTAGTCCTCATCGCTTTCATCCGCTTTCTGCAAGGGACGCGAAGGTACCAACAGTTTATTTGCATCGAAGGCTATCGTAAAGCGGTTGAATTCATTAAAGGGAATCATCAAACTTGCACCTAAACGCAAATTGGTGGGAATGAAGTAGGAACGGTCTTCGCCATAGTTGATTTTGCTACCTATATTACTGATGTTCAAACCTAAGCCTAATTGGCATTCACGTTGTCCGATATTAAGATAACTTTGGTTGTAGAGCGCAATGTCGGCAGCAAATGCAGAGCCAGGCTTCGTGTTGTCATCGTAGTGGCCGCTAAGGTCGGAATACATATAGCGCAAGGCAACGGCTGCAGAGAAAGTCTCTGACAGCATGCGAGAATATGCCGCATCAATAGAGAACTCGTAGGGCTTAACAGTCATGTTGTCATCATTGGTCGTTACCTCACCTAACGAGAAGTATCTGATGGAGGCGCTTACAGCACTATAGTCGCCGATTCTGTAATAACCTGCGGCATTAACAAGATTGATGCCCTCGGTGAGTTGGCGAAGCCAAGGTGTATAATCTATACTTACACCTGCTCGGCTTATGGCAAATGGATATTTGGCAGGATTCCAAGCCTGTGAATGAACATCAGGATCAGTTGCAGCACCCACATCGCCCATACCTCCCGCGCGAGCATCAGGGGTAATGCTTTGCGATATTACCGCTGTCATGATGGGGTTGAATTTATCGACTAACTCGTCATCCTGAGCACTTGCTGGAATAACAGCAAACAATAGGACGAAAAGGAGAATAAATTGCGGTATAGCAAGCGGAAAAACCGCCTTATGGATGATATGTCTTTTCATTCGGATTATTTTGCTCTAATTTATAACGATTTATTATTCGTGTTATTGTGTTGTGGCTATTTTATTATGATAATCTTTTTCCCATCAGTTTCGTTGCCGTGAGTTTTGGCGCGATATATGTAGATACCTGCCGGAAGTGGCATCCCTGTAGTGGTGCTGAGGTTCCAGGTCGTGGTGCAATATGGACTACCTTCAGTATTGACAGTCTTTGCCCAAACACGTCTTCCAAATACGTCATAAACTTCAATCTCAACTTCAGTGTTTCCTGTTGATGTATCTATGTTTGATACAACGAAATTGGTATTTGTTCGCGAAGGATTGTTTGTGGCATAAATGTCAAATTCTGAATTTAGGTTCTCTGTAACAACAAAACTTAAAACTGCTGTACTCGAATTGTCGCATACATCCCAAGCACGGAAAGTAAGTGTGTGATGACCCGGCTCGATGCCTGTCAGTTGATAAGTTACAGTCCCGCTGTTGTAACTGCTGAAATCGTAGGTGAAGTATTTATTTAGAATATAAGTGTCGGAAGTCTTCCCATCAATAACCAATTCCATATCATGACCCAAAATGTTACCCGTTACATCAATTCCAGTCTCATCAGTAATGGTTGCACCGAATAAAATGTCTTGACCTACCATGCCTCCATAAATAAACTCCGGATCATTGAGATAAGGTTGGATTTTGGGACCCAACGTATCTTTAACTGTTGATGTATCGGTGCCATAAAGGTAGAATTGCTCGTTTTTACCATGGGCTTCTGTAAGTCTGTCATTGCTAACGGCATACAATGCAATTTGCGCCGCATCTTCTGTGTAACTGATACCGCGAGGAATAACGGTAGTTAAACTAAATTTACCGTTTGAAACACTGTCGTTGCCTTCATAGATGATTGTTTGGCGTGTTGTGTACTTCATGGGAGTGTCAGCACTGCCATCGTTGTTCTTACAGGTAATTGTTTCTTCATGATCGTAAATCGTAGCCGTAAGAACACCATTGAAATTGGGAAGGTTTTCGATGTGACCACTGAAACGTACTAACTGACCGGCTTTGAGTTGTATGAAACTGCTACGTTGTAAAGCCACACCATTTATGCTGTCAAGAATGATGTCATACTTAGGTATGGCGACCTTCAGTGCTGGGTCTCCGAGAAGGGCATATTTCAGTTTGTTGGAAGTTACGTCGTCGCTTGAACTGACGAGATCGTTTTTGCAAAGACGGATGGCATCACCCATAGTATATTGACGTCCATCTTTGTCAAAATTGAATACATACTTGCAAAATGCCTTGTTCAGAGCACGGTTATAACTGGCATAAACAGCACGTGAAGAACACATAACACTTATGGCACCACCGTTTGGGTTAAACAAAGCACGACGACCTATATCTTCTTCCTGCTGATCAATAGGAGTGATTTCACAGGAAGCGAAAACCCATATTGGCAAGTTTGGAGAAGCGTTTTCGCTGAAGTCTTCTTCCTTCAGCAGATTGGCATGAGAAAGTTGATGAGGAGAACCATGCCCCGTGTAATTGAACATTAAAGCACCATTCTGCATCAAGGCCTTTAAGGCGGATGTGGCTTCCGGGAATGTGTTTCCTGTTGCACTCGTTACACGCCTGTAGGCATCTTGATATATCTTCCTGACTACAAACTTGTCGTTGGTAGCATCAGTAAAGGTCTCAACGGTACTTTCAGTGTCTTTCATGTGCATGTTGTTGTCGCCATTATCTGCAAGGAAGACAACCATCTCTTTCCAACTGCCTGTATGCTCATTATTGCTGTAGGCTATAATCTTGTCAACAAGTATCTTGGCGGTGGCTGCATCATGACAAGGGATTCTTCCAATACCTAGGTCAGTCTTTTCTCGAAGAATGTTGCTGCCTTCCCCATCGTCCAAAAGACCAAAATAGTCATCGCAGGGATAGGTGTTGAGCGAACCCAACGATATACTTGTTGAAGTTCCGATGTTGTTTTCGTACGAAAGGAGGAAATTATTCAGGTTATAGTTCTTACCAGTTGACGTAACACCACGATTGTCCCAAAGGCAATCTCCAAACAGCAGAAGATACTTGGGCATATCATCGTCTGTTGAAGCACGGTCGTAAAGCATCTTCATGTAAAGTCTGTATGCGCTGGCATCAGGTGTGCCTCCTGAAAACTCATTATATAGAGTTCCGGCTTGTACGACTTTTACCTTCATCCCATCACTAGTGCTGTGTAGGTCTGCAATACGTTTTGCCTGTTCATCAAGAATGCCGCTTGAGGGAGTGATGATAACCATATCGTATGGTGTGGCATCGCCATGTAAATCCTGATTGGCGATAGTCCCATCACTATCTGGTGATGGGTATTCCTCATTCAGATTAACTATCACATATCGTTCCAGTCCATCAGGTAAATTGGCTGTAAGGGTAGAACCGGACAACGCAGTCGAAACACGAGCAGCGTTTATGCCTTTTCTGCCAATGCGCCAGACTTCTGTATTTGAAGTAGCGTTTGCTATCGTTATGTTGACGGCACCAAAAATGTTAGGACTGAAAGAATAACCATTATCTGTTGCGTCCAATCGCCTCGTATAGTTTACTCTGATATAATCAAGCCGAGACGTGTTGTTGTTGCTCGTCTGCAATTTGATGTTGTTCGATGAGGTAATATTCGTTGTATTGAAAGAACCAACCACAAGACGCCCACTCTCGTTCTCACCATACATCGGGACACTAAGCGTGCCAAGCGTGGAACCATTAAGTGTGGTTGTCAGTGCTGTTGATGACATATTGCTACTCGCACTGAATGCGATGTCAACAATAGCAGGAGAATTCTCAACTGCACCAGGGGCATGAAGAGTATAGGTCTTGCTCTGTCCCGAAGAAAAATCATAACTGTCTAAAAACTCCCTGCCGCCAGGATAAACGGAATAAGCATCATTGTCTATCGTATTATATGAACGGACAGTGTCGATGGAAGTAGTAGTTGCTTCAGCAGCAAGAGTGTTCAGCGTCAGAGGATTGTCTCCTTGTGTTACGAAGTAATAGGAATACTTTGAATAGGGATTCTGTCGGTGTGTCCATTTTTTGCTGCCGTTCTGATAAGTCCAGCGAATAACGCCTTCTGCGAAGAACATTACTTTACTGTTTGTGCGGTATAAAGGAATCTCTTCCAAGTCGTCCGTAAGAGCATCATAACCCGAAAAATTGAATGATTCCGGAATACTGCGCCCTCCATAACCATAAACTTTTATCTTGTTGATGTCAGTAAATCCCATTCTTGAAAGTTGGGATGTCGTCATTTGGTAAATACCCTCTTCTGATACGTGGATTTTTACCCAAGTGCCTTGAGACAGCACTGAATGTTCAGCATAACGAGAGGCTTTTGACGCGTCCTTCAGTTTTATGCGATTTTCTGATTTCTTCTTCGGTGTAACGAGAATAGACTTAATCCTATAATAGGTTCCTTCACGTTGAACAAAAGGTAAGAGACGTATTTCTAGAACAGGCTTTTTGCGTGAATAGGCAACATGAAATTCTGGCACGGGATTTTCGCCTACTGTCAGCCCCTGCGACTTCAATTCCTTGCGTTCTCTTGAAGTTAGTTTCTCAAGTTCAGGATATTGCAAAGACACCTCTGTAACACCCTCAACTAACCCTTCAAACCATGTGCCCACGGGATAGTCCTCTGATGAAAGTGTAACAAACTCTTGCGCATAACTGGCAAGTGCAAGAATAAATGCTGTTATTATGGTAGAAATCCTTTTCATGAATTATTCAATGTTATAGTCCCAAGAGTGGAGATGGGTGTTCATTTGATGTTGAACGAAAGTATATGCCGGTCATTTATGTATCCGTCAATGTGACAATTCTCAGTTGCGATAAATGGCATGTCGTCAGTGTCGATAAGTATGTAATCGCCTTGGCGCACAGTTGAATACTTGCTGTAGGCTGCAATTATTTTGGATGCCTTGGCAATGAAATCTGTTTCTTTTATTTGTTGCACAGACTCTCCGTTAATGCAGAGTGATGCAGACAGCAAAGAAATGTCAATGTCGTTCAGCAAGATGCAATCGCTTATATTCACAGCACCATCAAAACTTGTTGCCATATCGTATGACGTGTGCTGTCCGATAAGCAAGTCATGCAAGTCTGTTGCTACAAATCTGCAAGCCATTCCAATCGCATCAAAATAACGATGGGCAAAGCGTTCTGAAATACTTCTGCCGAGACGGCTTAGTCGTACTGTCAGGCAAAGACGACCTTCAAATTGTTCTGCAAAGTTAGGAATAAAGAATGGCTTACCATTGTTAACCAACGCACTATCAACTATATGGTAGAAAGAATATTCCGCCATATTGTTGTTGCTTGTTTGGCTCACTCCTATGAATTTCATTTCAGAATAATGTTGCTTTTATTTTATTATCGCGACAACGAGAACTTCAAACTCACACCGAAGTCTTGTGTAGTAATAGGATAACTGGATGATGTAAGCAAGGGCTTGTTCATGTTCCTGTCGTAATATGCTGTCAGAGAGAGGTATCTGCTCAAGGCATATTCTGCACTGAAACTGATTTGAACGGCCTGGTTGCCACTTGTTGCCTGGCTTAATATGGTTTGTATGTTGCGCTGGATGGCAGATTGGTTTCTCAATGAAATGTCAAGTTTCAAATTGAGGTCACTCGACCAACTGTTTCTGCTGTTCCTGCTGTTTGTCGTTCTGCTCTTATTGTTTTCTTCGTCATCTGTTTTCTTGCCGTTCGTGCGTTTAGTGCGGACGGTGCGCTTCGGTTGGAACAATTTCAAACCTTGTACCTTGTAGCCAAAACCAATGACGAAGTCATTCGACATCGTTTCCGTAATTTGCTGGGATGTCATTGAAAGATTAACCACACGAGTATGTCGCCACTCCACTTTAGCGGTCAGATTGTTTAAGAATGTCATGTCAACACCGAAAAGAGGTGAGAATGTCTCATTAAGGCTTACCGTCGAAATGTCGAACATCGAAGAAGGAATGGGAGTTCCCGACGTTACATCATTTACAAATCCTAAACCATTCATAAACTGTTGGAAACTTGTATAGGTGCTATAACTGCCTACAGAATATATGCTTTTATAAGAATGATTGAGATTGAAACTCTTGAATACACGTTTAAAAGCATTAAGTTTGGATAAGCCGCTGTAAGTAATCGACCAGTTGGGAAGAAGTTTCTTGAGGGCAGGGAAGAACTCAAGTGAAGAGCCGCTCATCGTGTATGCATTAAGGAAAGCCGGTATCATGACATCTCCTGAATAGGGACTTACCGTACCATTTTCAGGATTGAACTCTTGTCCTGCAAACGATGAGTTTTCAGGATATATGGCATGGGCGTACTGTCCTTCAACACGACTTTGGTAACGAGGCAAAGATGCCACGAATTTGTTGAAAGTCTTGTTGCTATAGTTGTTGTCGGCATTGCCCATAGATGCAAAAGCACTATTCAAACTGATGGTTGTCATTGTGAAAGAACCAGTCTGGGTGGTGGGCATACCTTCATACATATATTGAATGCTCTTTGAGCGATTGATGTTGCGAGTTGCTGACAAATCGATTTTTAAGTTGGGAATAGGCTCAAGAGTTGCCCTAATTTGCAAATCTTCTGTGAACGACGTCGCTGCAGGCGTAATAATACTGTCGCTGCGCATCAACCAGCCCCTGTCTGCTGCTTTCTCTATATATTTATCGTCAACAAATCCAAAACCGAAATCCAGCCCAGGAGCAAGCATGCCGCCATTACTTCTCTGACCAAAAATGTCGCCAACGTTTGGCAGGAAACCGGGTATGCTCATATTGAAAGTGTTTTTGTAACTGACACTGACATTTCGCAGCATCATGGCAAATCTGGCTGCGCCAAGGGCAAAATTGTATGCTTTGGTGTTCTTGTTGCGAGGCGGTGTGGCGGTAACTGTTAGTTTTATTTTTACAGAGTCCTTGCTTGAAGTTTTAAGAACAATGCTGTTGTTGTCCTTAATCTTGTATTTCACAGGGTAACGCTTGCCATCTTCTGTTATCGCATTGACACGAATTTTCTTCGACTTCTTGTTGTGCGAAATCGTTATCGTAGTGTCTGCTAAAAGTTGCACTTCCTTCTCAAAGCGGTTCGGATTAGGACGGCTTCCTCCTTTCACGGTAGTTTTACCGTCTTTCCCGTCTTTGTCATCGTTCTTTTCGTCTTTCTTATCAGTCTTGGCTTTAGGCTTTGGTGTGGGCTTCTTTGTAGGAGATCTCTTACCTTGACCGTTAAACTTTTGATTGGCTTCTTTTAAGAATGGTACGTGATTATATAATGTTTCGAAGTTAAGTCTTCCATTGACATTGATATTTCGTGAATTAGCAATCGTGTTGCCCAACGAAGTGCCGTCATCGAGATCTGAGCCGCGAGTCCAGTTATAGTTGGCAGTATAACTTACATCGCTTGTAATCCAGTCGAAAATAGGTATCTTATTGATGGGAAGTTTGTAACTCGCTTCAAAGGCTTGTTGGTATGTCAACGGTGTTCCCATGTGTTGGATGCTGTGCCACACAGAATCTTTCCATGCACTATATCTGTCGGGGAATAGATCCTTGTTTACAGCAGTATATGGCTGTTGTATCTCCGCGTCTGTTGCAGACGTGAAACTGGCATGCAGATTCTTTGTGAAGTCCCAGCGTATGGCAAAGTTCCTGTTCCAGAAAAAGTCGCTGCTCCATGATAAAGGCAAACTCTTGTTGTCAAGATTTTCTATGTCGCGCTCTTGGAATTCATAGTAACTGCGGGTGATGTCGCTGTTGAATGTTATGCTCTGTGGCAGATAGTTGAAACCAAGTTCTTTAAGTATTGTAAACCACTTACTCTTGCTTTTCAGTTTCTTGAAGGGTTCAAATGTCTTATATACAGGAGACCATGCGTATGCGAAAGAGTATTTCCAATCCTGATCCAATTCCCACACTGTTGTCTCGCCTGTGGTATATCTGCGACTTGTGGCAAAACCGAACGTAAAGTTGGCAGGGTCGTATGGCATAGGATGGTTTTTCGTGGCGATGTTGAACCTCAGACCAGTAAGACTGAAGTTTTTGTTTGTAACAACTCTGTCGGTTATGTTGCGAAGTGAATCTTTTTCGTGTTTCGATGCCAGACCATCAAGGGCATCTTCCATCTCCATGTCAGTATCAAGAGGGTTGTATCTGGGAGAAGATTTCGACTTGCTGTAACTATAATAGAGTGGTGCGTTCAGTTTTGCTTTTTCAGGAAGCAACTTGCCTAATTGCACGTTAGTAGTCATGGAGAACTCTGTAAGATTGTCGTTCCGACGCTGGTTTACAGTTTCCTCAAGACCACCAAAACCCTCTGTTTCATGGTGACCGGACAAGTTAATGGTGGCAAAATCGCTAAGTTGTAGATTAAGATTGGCTCTTGCTGCCCAACCACCATGATTTGAGTAGTTTTGCAAACGAAGTTCATTCGCCCAGACTTCTGCACTCTTTGTAGAACGAGAGTTGTTTCGCACACCAATCATTATTACGCGTACATCACCTATCGACGGATTACCCATCACACTGACTTTGTTGGCAGGTTTGTTGGGATCGTATTCGCTATATAAACTGCCATAACTTGCCATACCAAGGCTCTTTTGAAGGTTGCGTTTCTTCTTGATGTCTGTAAGCAACTCGAAGTCGATGTCTATCATGTTTTCTTCGGGCCATACTATCGTCGCACCCTTCGTGCCTTGTGTGTATTTACCCTCTGGAGTTACTTTCAGCGGAACTTCATATTCGTAGAAGTTGTTCTTGAAGTCAGTACCCAAACGTAAGAAAATACTGATTTCTCCATCCTGAAGGTTGGGGTCGCCCGCAAGTGCGTTGGCATGTGCAAACATTTGTACATGTTTGTAATTACGCAAGTCGAGATATGTGTTCTTATAGACTGCACGTGCATCGCCTGTTGCAAGATTTTCTACAACCAGGCTTAATGACTGTTCGTCATTCTCAAGAATTTGGCTTTGTCCGGGAGTTACGACACGTGTAATACCTGGCGGAATAACATAGTTTACAGGTGTTTTGTCGGCGTTCTCTTCGAATCCGACACTGCTCGCTGCAAGTGTTCCGCTCGTTGAAGGTGTCTCGCCGTTGTAAAGCGCCTGTTCATAGTTGCGCCATTCGCCATGTACAAGATTGAATGTGGCAAAACGAAGAACAACAGGTTCCTTGAAATTCGTAAGGAACATACGCATGAAGCGGATGCTACTGAAATCGTTTATATTGCCTTGTTTGCTGTCGTACTGGTCAACGGGAATACGGAACAGATACCATGTTACTTCTTTAGTGTTGCCGTCGCGCGTCTTCGGAGAAGTCGTACGGCTGTCGACAATGTAGTTCTGGCCTACTTGCATAGAAGAAGGATCAATCTTCACATGGTATTGGAAGTATTTTTCGTATTCGTTCAGCGTGTAGTCTTGGTTGATGTCTTCACAATCGGGAGTAGTCTTATATGCAGTACTATAACTTTCTGGGCTATTATCTGAGTCTGGAGAGTTTCCGTTGGTTCCGTTAATATATTTATAACGGTCAAGAATACCTAATCTGAGATTGTCGTAGTCAGAACCTCTGAAGTAGTGGTATCGGTCGTTACTTGGACTCGCAAAAATGCTATCATATACTTCTGCTGATACCTTACCTTTAACTTGTGAAAGATAGTCTGCGTATGCACCATAAGTTTGCTCCTCTATGCTACTCAAACCGTTAAGACCAACGTCTTGACGGTTTCTTGAACCGCTTGAAGTGTTGAATGCGTATGTTACGGTTGATTTTGTTGAAACTTTACCCCAGGCGGTTGTGCTGAATTGCTGGTCATTATCGTTGGTAGGCAAACCGCTTTCGTATGATTTCTTGCCGTCCTTGAGAATGTCCTCGCTGATTTCACCAAGATTGAAGTATAAGTCTCCACTCAGGTCTTGCCCGGTTTCTTTTGCCTTGACAAATGGATCCATCATCCAAAATTCTATGAATTCAATGTTGGATCTTTCAAAGTCAGTCGTCTCAAGTTTGCGCATCATACCGCCCCAACGTTTTTCGGGATTATTAAGTCTGCCTTGTGAATTCAGGTCGGGGTCAAGGTTGTATGGGCCGCGCTCGTTAGGATAGTAAGAGAGGTTGAGTACGTTCAGTGTAGCACTCTCTTTCTGTTGAATTTGGCGATTTGGGAACAACTCGTTGATGTAAACTTCTCTGACATAAGGGTCACTCAACTGCGCAAGGTCGTTCTTGATGTATCCTGGAGTAAGCGAACTGCTTCGTCGAGTAAACAGCGGGTCGATGTAATACCATGAAAGCAAAGCACGGTTGTAGCCGTATCGGACATCATTGTTGTATGTGCTTTCCGTGAACATTGATGGCGCACTCGAGATAATCCATTCATGCGGGTCGCTGATGTCTATGTCGGTATTTGCATTCTCAAAGTCGTCAAGATATGACGCATTTCCTTGCGAGGAAGAATTGTTACCTGCAATGAGTTGAGCAAACTCAGCGGTGAAATTTATGCTCGAAGGCTGTGTAAGGTTAAGCAATGGTAACTTGTCTAACATGTTTGTCAGCCATTGACTCTCTTTCTTCCATGACATGTTAAGGCCCCATATCGTGTTGTTAAGGGGCTCGCCACCCATGGAGACTTTTGTTGTTTGAGGTTTCTCACTAAGATGTAGGAAAGTTCCGCCAATTTGGAAATTCTTGGAGAAGTCGTATTGCCAATTCAGTCCAAACATCGTCTTGCGTTGCATGCCGTATTCGCTGTTGCTCTCAAGACTGACACTTATTGGAGTGCCGGCATCAAGAATGCTTTGGTTCTGAATGTGTACTATACCACCAAAATAATCCACCGTATAGTCGGTTCCTTCAATAAGAGTCTGTCCGCCTGCAGTAACTACCACTGAACCTTGAGGAATATGAGTGGATCCGAGGATTATCTCATTTGTCTTTGTGGCCTTGAACTCGCCAGTAATCTCAAACTTATTCTTTTCGGCAATTTGCTTTGCAATAGTCTTTGTCGAATCATACAATTCCTGAAATACATATTTGTCTGCAATGGCGTCATTGCCTATAACACTGCGAAGGTAGGAACCAAATGGCTCTACTACAGGAAAATAAACCCTGCCGCTTGAGGCATCAATCGTATAACCCTCAACAAAGTCAAAATAACTGTTAGGATTACGTTTGTTATTATTGTCCAGACGGTCGAGACCGAGAAGTTGGAGTATCTTTTTGTCCTTGAGATTTGGCTCTGGGAGATAACTTAGGAAAACACCGCTTGTATCACTAAGGAACTTGATGTCCATCTTGAACTTTTCTTTCTTTACACTCGTGGCACCGAGTGAATATACATTCTTCATCATCAGGTCCCAGTTACCCTGATAGGGAGTGCAGGCTGTATTCTTCAGACTCTTTACGAAAAGTGCTTTCGAGTTGTCAGAAATATCTGTGGAAAACTCACCAACTTGGTATGTGGTGCCGAGATAGGTGTATTCAAATGCAACGGCAAGAACCTGGTCTGCCTGAAGTGTGGATTTTAATGACACATAACCAAGCGCACGGTTAAGAGAGTATTCGGACGTATTGAGTTTTCTGGCAGAACCAACTTTTTCATAGTCCGTACCGCCTATCATGCCAATACCATCTAAAATGCCTGTTGCTTGTGTAATGTCTCGTGCTTCTGCATAGTTGCTGGAAAGAGTGGCATAAAGGTCGTTTGACGAGTTCGCTGGATTTGTTGAACCAACGGCTGACCATTTTGTGTTGCTGATATGGCTTTGTTCACCAATATCCGTAAGAGCGATGATGTCGCGTGTGTCGGTGGTTGTTCCGGTGTTGTTGGTTACCCAAATTTCAACGCGATTTATGTTGACACCACTCATAATGTTCGGCAACTGACTCATGTTGGCATCATAATTATCGCGGAAAAAGTGAGCAAGGAAGAAGTGTCGGTTATCGTCGTATTCCGCCACATTTATTTCATAACTTGATAATTGGTTGCCACCCTGGCTACTTACACTTTTTGATGATGATTTCTTCTGGCTTAATACCGTCTGAAGTTTTAACCTCCCAAACTGAAGGTCTGTACGAATACCAAAAAGCGATGACGCACCACGTATGAGTGTGCTGTTTGTAGGCATACTGATGTTGCCTGCTTCAATCTTTTTTATAATCTCATCCTCCTTGCCGTCGTAATGCAATTTGATGTTCTGTGTGTCGAAATTGAATGTGGTTTTTGAGTTGTAGTTGAAGTCCATGTTGACTTTGTCGCCAACCTTCGCGTTCAATGATACATTGATGTTCTCATCAAAATCGAATCCAAAAACTTTGCGATTTCTCTCTGAAAGGGAAGGATTATCTACAAAACGGGTGTTAGCACCGATTTTCAGTTCTGCACTTCCGTTTGTTTTGATACGAACTCCGCCCTTACCGAAAATTTTGTCAGCAGCGCCAATGTTGAACTGCATGTCTGTGAAATCGAACTTCTCTTTGCCCTTTGCTTCAAATTCTTCACGATTCTTGTCGATATACCAGCGACGGATGCTGCGGTTCATTATCCACTTGTTGTATTCATCGGGAGTCATGATGAATGGTGCTTCAAGAAAACTCTCGTTGGCACCTAACTTAGTACCTAACTTGTATGTGCCACTTTTTTCATCGTAATAAACTTTTGAACTAAGATTCTCAGGATCTTTGAGGTCGCCGGAGTAGGTGTTTGGCGATGTCATGTCTGTTACGGTTGATTTCTTTACAGGGGTAATGAGAGAGTCCTCGCGGGCAATTTCAGAATGAGATGCTGTAGAGTCAGCGAAAATTTGGAAAATTGAGTCAATCCGCTCAATTTGTGTAGAATCCAAATCATCGGCTTCTGTACTGTTTGAAAAATCAACTCTATATTCTGATATAAAACTACGTATAAACGGTAGATACACCTTCCAAAAAGAATGTGTTCCAAATACACTTGCATGAGCGCTCGCAGAGCAAACAAGGCAAATGATGATAACCGCTAATACTTTATATCTGATTTTCAATTTGTGCAGTTTTACGTTAAAGTGCTTTCAGAGCCTTCTTGATTACTTGTTCAACAGGCAGGTCAGGCTCAGCCTTGATGATAGAACTGACGGCTTTATGTGCCTGCTGTGAAGAATAACCTAACATGGTTAAGGCAGAAATCGCCTCATTGGAAAGTTCTTTTTTTGCACCGATGGTTATGCCATCGACTATGTCGTTTGAAGAACCGCCGGAAACACCGAGAGAGAGAACCTTGTCTCGCAATTCTACAATGATGCGCTCAGCAGCCTTCTGACCTATACCTTTCACACTCTTCAATGCACGAGTGTCTTCTGAAGATATGATATCTTGCAACTCAGATGGCGAATAGGCTGAAATAACAGCACGAGCCGTAGCACCGCCAACACCACTGACACCGAGAAGCAACATAAATATGTCGCGTTCATCACAAGATGAAAAGCCATAAAGCATTGTGGCTGCATCTTGACGAACTTGTTCATAAACATAGAGCCTGGTGTCACTCTGACCACGCAAAGCAGAATATGTATTTAACGATATCTGAAGTGAGTAGCCAACACCAAATGCCTCGAGAACCACTTCTGTGGTCTCAAGACGATCCACCTTTCCTTTTATATAGTCTATCATCTTAATTCAATTAACGATAAATAACGGAGTTTATTGTAAAAGCGCAGTTATCTAAGATACAATCAGTGAGTCGGAATTTTAATTTGGAATAGTGTAGTCAACGCAACTCCTGCCAGTCAGATAGGGTTTTATAATACCTGCCGCCCTAATGTGATCCGGATGAACAGAGTAACGACGAATGTCTTCAAGAGAGTTAAACTCACTTAGCAGACAAATGTCCCAAATCTCGTCTGAATTGATGTTGTTTCCGACCTCTATGTGACGTATAAATGTTATTGTCTCCGGCAGACGCTCTATGGCGCTCTTAAATTTTACAAACAACTCATGCTTTTCACTGGTTGAAAGTTTCTTGTCAATTTGGAATAAAACAATATGTCGTACCATGTTTCTTTTATATTTGTTATGCAAAATTACTAAAATCCGCGTTTAGAATAGACGTTTACAAGCAATCTTTATTTTAACTCGTAAGATTTAATGATACTTTTTGTTCATAATTTCAGATTTTTTTAATTTTGTGTGCCAATCAAACGAATGATATCTTTAAATATATTATCATGAAACAGATTTTCAACGGAAGAATTCTTACACCGGAAGGATGGCTTTCGGGTGGTTCGGTTATTATTGAAGGGAACAAAATCCTTGAAGTTACAAATAACGACCTTCCTGTAGAGGGCGCTGAAAGGATTGATGCCAAAGGATGCGATATTGTTCCTGGAGGAATAGAACTTCACATTCATGGTGGTGGAGGACGCGATTTCATGGAAGGAGAAGAAGATGCCTTCCGAATTGCAGTTGACGCGCACCTCAAGCATGGCACAACTGCCATTTTTCCAACACTATCATCATCATCAATTCCAATGATAAACGCCGCTGTAGAGGTGTGTGATAAATTGATGGCAGAAGATAATAGCCCAATTATGGGTCTTCACTTGGAAGGACCATACTTCAATCCGGCAATGGCAGGTGCGCAGATGCCGGAATTCATCACGCCGCCCATACCCGCAGACTACGAACCGCTTCTTGAACGTACTAAATGTATTAAGAGGTGGGATGCTGCGCCAGAGTTGCCGGGTACCGAAGAGTTTGGAAAATTCTGTGTAAGTCATGGCTGTCTTCCTGCAATAGCACATACAAAGGGTAGTTACGAGGATGCAGTAAGGGCATTCAAAGCAGGGTTTACACACATGACACACTTCACTAATGCAATGAGTTCATTGCACAAAGTGCGAGAATTTAAGCATGCAGGTATTGTGGAAGCAGGATACGAAGTAGAAGGCTTCACTGTAGAGGTAATTGCTGATGGAATACATGTGCCACCACCTTATTTGTCAATGGTTTACAAAATGAAAGGCGTGGAACACACAGCACTTATCACTGATGCGCTCGCAGTTGCTGCAAGTGACGCTACGGAAGCATTCGACCCACGTGTTATTATCGAAGACGGCGTTTGTAAACTCGCAGACAGATCTGCGCTCGCAGGAAGTATAGCAACAATGGATCGCCTTGTGAAAACAGCAATTCAGCAAGCCAATATCCCAGACTTTGATGCATACCGTATGACAAGCGAAACCCCTGCAAAAATTATGGGTATATACGACCGTAAAGGTTCTGTCCAAAAAGGAAAAGATGCAGACATCACACTGTATGACAACAAACAAGAACTTAAAATGGTCATCCAGATGGGAAGTATCGCAATGAATAATCTGTAATATCAATGAATCTTAATCATGAAAAGTAATCCTTCAAGAAAAAGAATCACGAAGGGTTACTTTTCTTATTAAAAACATTTTTCATGAATAAGAAAGAATTATATGACAAAGCACTCCAGATAGCCATCAAAGCACATGAAGGACAGAAAGATAAATCTGGACGAAATTATATTATGCATCCCATTCGTGTGTCTGAAAGATGCAAGACCATAGATGCAAAGATCGTAGCACTTCTCCACGATACCATAGAAGACACAGATGTTACCGAAGATTATCTGAAAACAGAGGGCTTTCCACAAGAGATTATTGACGCGATAAAGTTGGTAACAAGAAAAGAAGATGAAACTTACCAGCAATTTATTGAACGTGCTGCGAACAACGCCATAAGCCGAGAAGTTAAGATTGCAGATCTTGAAGATAATATGGATATCAGGCGCCTAACAGAAATCTCTGACAAAAGTGTGGAACGTTTGCGGAAATATCTCGCAGCATGGCATTATTTGCAGAAACAATGAATTATTTGTTATTAACATCTCTGATTGTTTGCCATTTTTTTGCTGATTTCTGTCTGACAACTTCCTCAATGATTAGGGCAAAAGCAGACGGGAAGGTACTTTTACCTATATTGGAGCACTCCTTTGTACATGCTCTGTTGATGGGTTTTTGCTTATTGCTTTTTGAGACTGCATGGAAAATTCTGATTATGCTTATGGTTTTCGAAATGCTGTCGCATTTCTTGATAGACACAGGCAAGGGATTGATAATGTCGCATTTCAAAATTTTTGCGGACAATAGAAGAAAACCATATTGGATACTATATGGTTTTGACCAACTTTTGCATCAAACCATTATTATTTTAATATGGATGTTTGCACAGTAGCAAGCATCCATATTAAAATTTGATTAAAAAATCAATAAGACTCTTCTAAAGAAGGGAATATGTTGTTTTTTACATCACGAACATAATTGCCAACTGCATCGGGCTCGCAGCCCCCGAGAGTGGTGTCTCGGTTTTCTTAATTTATCGTTAGCGTCTGCAAACATAGTAACTTATAAAATCCTCGCGCGTCAAAGAGGAAAACCCTCTTAGGGGTGATAGAACATAGGCAGGGGTGCACCCCTGTTATGTTGTGTACACCTACACGCGAACCCCGTCGGGGCGACAGAGAAAAACAACCGCAATTCGTGCAATCGCCGAGCGAAGCAATGGCAAAATAATTCAGGGGGATTAATTTCTCCACATGAATTTTATGCTATCTTTGCCAACGTATTTCAGAGGTTAGCGGAAAAGAAACAGTTGTAACAACGATTTTTATTAGTATCATGAAAATAAAGAATAAAACAATCAGTCTCATTTGGATAACTTCTTTAATCCTTTTTCCTCTCTCTGGATTATCAAGAACAAACGTTTCTAACTTATCTGAAAGAGACGCTTTCTTTCAGAAAGTAGATACTATCAAACCGCAAGAACTAGGGACCGCAACGGTAACCGCAACACGTTTGCTGCTTGTTACAAGGGGTGATACTACCATTTATGACCTTGATGCTTTGAATATCAAGGAAAGTGCCTTGCTTCGGGAGGCTTTCATGAAGTTGCCTGGAATGAGTTTTCGGGATGGTATACTCTATCATAATGGACAGGAAGTTAAGCGTGTGCTGATTAATGGATTAGACTTCTCTACGAAAGACCCCTTACTGGCTCTCCATGCACTTCCTGCCTATATCATGAAAAATGTAAAGGTGTACGAGCGCCAGAGTGAATTTACTGAACGGACAGGTATTGACGATGGACAGTTGGAACTCGTCGCAGATGTAAGTGTACGACGTAAATATATGGGAGTTTGGACGGGTGAACTGGCACTTGGAATGGGTACAGACGAACGCTTCTTGGGTAAGGGATTTGGTAACACCTTTACCGACGACTTCCGCATTTCACTCTTCGGCAATGCGAACAATATCAACAGACAAATGTGGTATAACGGTGATGGACAAGAGCGGGCAGGGACAGAACAACCAGGAGACAATGAGTTCTACACGCCTGGAATGACATTCTTATGGAAGAATAAAAAGAGCCTCAAAGAGAAAGGTTATTTCAAAATCTCTGGCGGTCTGGACTATAACAAGGAACTGTACGACAGGGAGGCATTAGAGCGCTCAGAGTCATACCTCTCTGACGGCAGCCTCTTTTCCGCAAGTAGAACGATAGGATCTACAAATAAGAGTCGCTTTGCTGGAAATCTTAGTATGGATTGGAATATTTCCAAAGTGCTCTCGGCAAGTTATAAGTCTTCATTTGATTTAAGTCGCAGTAAAGGAAACAGCAATATGCTCAAGGCAGATTGGAATGGAGTGCCAATTATTTTGGACGAAAGTATCCCTAGTGCACTCAATGACCTACTTTATTCAGATGGGAAAGATTCAGAAGCTATTGATTTACAACAAAATGAAAAGAGCTTCCTCCGATGTGGCTCTGACTATCAGCATAGACTTGGGTTCAGCTATGCAAATCCTGAGTCTCGCACTTATCTGAATTTTGGGCATAAGCTCAATTTAGGTTCTGATACTCAGGAAGATATTCAAGATATTTACTATAAATACTTCAATCAAGAAGCATATCGTTCCTATGGGCTTTCTCGCACCCTTGATGCGAAAACTCACAAGAACTCTCAAGGAGTGATTTTCAGTGTCAAGCAGTACTTCACAATCAAGGGATTTAGTTTTTTTTGTCTAAGCTCAGGATATAGCTACACTCAGGACCACACGACGTATGATGGTGCCGGCTATCTAACTCATAGCAACAGTTTTATGTCTCAAACACAAAGCGTTGACGATGAAACCACTCGATTTTGGAATGAAAAGGGACATCAGCACAAAATTGATGCCGGACTTAGTATGAGTAAGGGGATTTTTGGATTTGAATTTAAACCTGAACTACATATCAAGCATTCACAATTGAACTTTCGTAAACAAAACCTTCCAGAGCTTTCTCTTCAACGAGATTACATATATTGGAATCTCATGACACTCTTGATTGCACGCTCAGCAAAATTGGGTACTGCTTATGTAAGATACCATATTGACCCTAATATACCGAGTATTCATGATCTTGTCCGTTATCCCGACAAATCAGACCCACAATATATCTTAGTAGGTAATGAAAATCTTGCAATGGGATACCGACATACCTTGGTAGGCCTTTATAATCGAAACTTTGTTCAAGAACGCGAGAAGGGTAAGCTTACTCGTACGCTACTTGTTCATACCGTTTATTCTCGACTAAGCAATGATGTAGCTAGATTCACAACCTACGATCGTAAAACGGGAGTTGCGACGGTGCAACCTGTTAATGTGTCTGGTAATTGGAATGCCAAAGCATACATAAGCTTTACAACTCCATTCGACATCGCTCAGCGTTTTTGGCTGGAAACTTCTGCCGAAGCCTTAATTACTAAGACGCGAACCTTTTCAAGCACGGAATCTTTTGAAAATGCGACTATGAATGTCAATGACAATCGCCTTTACGCTTATAAGGCTTCAATCAAGCCACGTTTAAGATTAAAGACCGTTGATTTTGCACTTGGCTATGAACTCATATTTGAGGAGAATCATGCAACCTATCTTTCAGCAAACAACAAAAAGCAATGGCAACACCTTATCTCAGGTAAGTTGAATTGGCAACTTCCTTTTGACATCAATTTAGAGGCGAGTTGCCGATACCACAATTATGGTAGCTATCTTACCGGCAAGCGTGAGCATTGGACGATGCTGGATTTAGAGATGGAACGTAGTTTCCTCAAAAAGAAAAATCTTTTTGTAGCCTTATCTGTACACGACTTGTTTAATAATAATGATGGTTTCTCTCAGACATATAGCGCAACAGCTTTAACTCAGAGCTACGAACGGACGCTTGGTCGCTATGCGATGCTCACGCTAAGATACCGCTTTTCTTCAAAGAAAGAATAGGCTTTTCTAAGGAAAGACGACTCCCTTTAACGAAAACGATTTTCAAACACTTTAATATGATACAACCCGTTGGCGGAATTAAATCAGTGCTTATTTAATTCTTCCTATGGGTTTGTTGTTGATGAAGTTGATGTACTGTAATGCGGTCATCGCACTGATTTTGCTCACTATTCGAGCAAAAAGACCGCAGGTCTGCTTGGCATATCTCCAGAAATTTGACGAACTTTGTGTACAAGTTGCACATAACGAGATTATATAACTTAAAGGTTTGATGCTCTAAGTTACTAAATATCTGCGATATATGCAACTTTTTATTATACATTTTGCGAACTATTTAATTCCGCCAACGGGTTTTTATTATGAATTATCATGAATTTTTACTATAGCAAGCGAGCAGAACACGAGCAATCAGAATTAACAAGAGAAGCAAATTTAATAGTCAATTCGCAGAGAATTTAAGTTATCTCACTTTAGCGTTAATAAGATTCTTCTAATGTGGGGAATGTATTATCTTTCACATCACTAACATAATTGCCAACTGCATCGGTTATAATTGATTGTAAATCTGCATATTGACGTAGAAATTTGGGATGAAAGTCTTTACTCATGCCGAGCATATCGTTCACAACCAAAACCTGACCATCAACGTATGGTCCGGCGCCAATACCAATAATAGGTATTTTAACTGCTTCTGCTGCATGTTTACCAACAGATGCAGGCACTTTTTCTACCACAATCGCACAACAGCCAATTTCTTCCAGCATTTTAGCATCTTCTATCAGTTGGTTCTCTTCTTTTTCGTCTTTGGCGCGAACGCCGTAACCGCCGAACGCATTCACACTTTGGGGAGTTAGTCCCAAATGTCCGACGACGGGAATACCGGTTTCTATTATACGCTTGATTGTTGCTTTATAAGGAGCGCCTCCTTCTATTTTTACAGCATCACACCCCGTTTCTTTTAAAATGCGTACAGCACTTCGAACTCCGTCTTCCGGACAGGCTTGGTATGAACCAAATGGCATGTCGCAGACAACAAACGCACGTTTCACGCCTTTTACTACAGAACGAGTAAGAAAGATCATCTCTTCCAACGTAATGGGAAGAGTTGTGCTGTTGCCTGCAATAACGTTTGAGGCACTGTCCCCAATGAGTATGCTGTCAACTCCAGAAGCATCGAGTATTCTGGCAGTACTATAGTCGTATGCTGTAAGCATGGCAATTTTTTTGCCTTCACTTTTCATTGAAGTGATGCATGTGGCGGTAATTTTCTTGTTATCTTCAGTTATATATGCTTCCATTTTGTATAATGTATTTATAAGTATTTTTCTGCAAGTTTGTTAATCTTGTCCCAAAAACCAACATTGTTGACAACTTCAGACAGGTTGTTGATGACAATGTCGCTGTATTGAGAAACAATATTTTTCGGAAGTGTGGTGGTTAGTCCTACAACCATTCCTCCAGAATTTTTAGCCGATATCAGACCATTAAGAGAATCCTCAAATATGACGCATTTCTTGATGTCTGTTTCAAAGAAGTTTGCAGCATTTAGGTAGCAATCGGGCGCAGGCTTCGAACGACCAGAATCTTCGGTTGTAAAAATCCTGTCGAAAAGTAATGGCATGTTGGGATGCTCGTGATAGACGCAAGACATTTTGTCCTTATCTGAACTTGTAACAACAGCGGTTTTCGTGCCTTTCCCCTTCATCATACGCACAACTTCTTCAGCACCTTTCATGAAGGGAAAATGCATTTTCTTTTCGAAAGCAAGAAGGTGCTTTTTTATTTCTTCTTGAAGTTCTGTCGTGGGAAAGTATTTGTCAAAAATGCTGACAAGTGAATGTCCCTTGATGTCGTTGGCAAAAGTAGGTTCCTTGGGCACATAATGATTGCCAATCTCTGTCCAGAATACAGAATATTGGCTTTCTGTGTCTATAAGTACACCATCAAGGTCGAACAATGCTGCCATATCTTTCTTTATCCACTTATTTTATTTGTCAAACTGCTTGGCTTCTTCCCAAATGGCATCCATCTCTGCGAGTGTCATGTCTTTCAAACTGCGACCTTGTTTCAGCGTCTTATTCTCCAGATATTCAAAACGACGGATGAATTTTCTGTTTGTATGCTCAAGGGCGTTGTCAGGATTTATGTCGTAAAGACGTGCTGCATTGATAATGCTGAACAATACGTCACCAAATTCCTGTTCAGCCTTTTCATGGTGCATTTCGTCCACCTCTTTCTCAAATTCAGAAATCTCTTCCTTTACCTTTTCCCACACCTGGCCACGTTCTTCCCAATCGAATCCAACATTTCTTGCCTTGTCCTGAATGCGGTAGGCTTTTATCAGAGAGGGTAGGGCAACTGGCACACCGCTCAACACGCTTTTATTGCCACCCTTTTCTTTTCGTTTTAGCATTTCCCATTGTTCCTGTACTTGTGCGTCAGTCTCAATCTTGCCCTCTTCAGGCGTAGTTTCCGAAGGAGGGTAAATGTGAGGATGGCGATATATAAGTTTATCGCATAGGCTGTTGCAAACGTCTGTTATGTTGAACTTGCCGTGTTCTTCTGATATTATACTATAAAAAATAATGTGCATCAGTACGTCGCCAAGTTCTTTTTTAATGTTGCTGTAATCCTTCTTTGTAAGCGCATCGCATAGTTCGTATGTTTCTTCGATGGTGTTCGGGCGAAGGCTTTCTAACGTCTGCTTATGATCCCATGGGCATTTCTCCCGCAGTTCATACATTACGTCAAGAAGTCTGACAAAGGCATTCATCGCAGAATCCTTATCGAGTGAAGACTTATGTAAAATCTCAGACATTTTCTCTGATTATCTTAGTTTTAACACGCAAAATTAGAAATAAAAAAATAAAGTTACTCAACTGACGATAGAGTAACTTTATTTTTGAGCCTCTTGTCGGATTCGAACCAACGACCCCGAGATTACAAATCACGTGCTCTGGCCAACTGAGCTAAAGAGGCGGGTGGGCAAGCTAACTGTATCGCGCCGCGTCAACCTTACTACCTTTGCTGCGGTCAAGCCCTGGAGGATTTGAGGGAGCAAGCCGTGCAGCACTTACCCGTTTGCGGCTGCAAAAATAAAAACAAATTTTGTTTTGGCAAAATTATTTTCAAAAAAATAAGCGCGACAGAACAAAAAACACATAATTTTCATAAAATACATGCCAAATTTCATGAATAGGTTAAAGTGATCTGAGATATTTTTTTTGTTTGCCTATTTGGGTTTCTTTTGTGCAATTAAAACTTGATTTTGTAAAATGGTGTCTTCATTTTGAGTGGTTTTGTATCTTTAATAAAAAAAAAGTTCAAGATTTGAACTATTTTCTTTGACGGATAAAAAGCATTCATTAACTTTGCGCAACTGAAAATTCAATAAAAATAATATAATTAAAAATGAAAAACGAAAAAAGAGTTTACACATTCGGCAATGGAAAAGCAGAAGGTCGTGCCGACATGCGCAACCAACTTGGTGGAAAGGGCGCAAACCTTGCAGAGATGAATCTCATAGGAATACCTGTTCCTCCCGGTTTCACAATCACAACAGATGTTTGTAACGAATATTACGAAATAGGTAAGGAAAAGGTCGTAGAACTTCTAAAGAGTGAAGTTGAAGCAAGCATGAAGCACATCGAGAATCTCATGAACCTTAAGTTCGGAGATCCTGAAAATCCACTTCTCGTCAGCGTGCGTTCAGGTGCGCGCGCATCCATGCCAGGTATGATGGATACTATTCTCAATCTTGGTCTTAATGACGAAGTTGTAGAAGGTCTTGCAAAGAAAACGGGTAACCCGCGCTTTGCATACGATGCATATCGTCGTTTCGTGCAAATGTACGGAGATGTGGTACTTGGTCTCAAACCTGTGAACAAAACAGATATAGACCCCTTCGAAGAAATCATAGAAAAGGTAAAGGAAGAGAAGGGTGTCAAACTTGACAACGAACTCACCGTTGACGATCTCAAGAAACTCGTAAAACTCTTCAAAGAAGCCATTCTGACACGTACTGGTCAAGCGTTCCCCACAAATCCTGTAGAACAACTTTGGGGAGCCATTTGCGCTGTATTCGATAGTTGGATGAATGACCGTGCCATACTTTACAGAAAAATGGAAGGTATTCCCGCAGAATGGGGTACAGCCGTTACTGTTATGGCAATGGTGTTCGGAAATATGGGCGAAACGAGTGCAACAGGTGTATGTTTCAGTCGTAATGCTGCAACCGGTGAAAACCTGTTCAACGGTGAATGGCTTGTTAACGCACAAGGAGAAGACGTGGTGGCTGGTATCCGTACGCCTCAGCAAATCACGAAAGTGGGTTCACAACGTTGGGCAGAGTTACAAGGCATTTCCGAAGAGGATCGCGCAGCAAAATATCCTTCCATGGAGGAGGCTATGCCTGAAATCTATAAGGAACTTGATGCCATTCAGACAAGACTCGAAGACCACTATCGCGACATGCAGGACATGGAATTCACCGTACAGGAAGGCAAACTCTGGTTCTTGCAGACACGTAATGGAAAACGTACGGGTGCGGCAATGGTGAAAATCGCTATCGATTTGCTTCACGAAGGAATGATTGATGAAAAAACTGCCATCCAACGTTGCGAACCTCAGAAACTCGATGAACTTCTCCACCCGGTATTTAACAAAGAGGAAGTAAAGAAAGCCAAGAGTCTCACCCGTGGTCTTCCTGCAAGTCCGGGAGCAGCATGCGGACAAATTGTTTTCTTTGCTGAAGATGCTGCAAAGTGGGCTGGTGATGGACACAAAGTGGTGCTCGTCAGGATTGAAACAAGCCCCGAAGACCTCGCCGGTATGGCTGTGGCAGAGGGTATCCTCACCGCAAGAGGAGGTATGACAAGCCATGCAGCCGTTGTTGCGCGTGGTATGGGTAAATGCTGCGTAAGTGGAGCAGGAGCCATCAACGTGAACTATAAACAGAAAACTGTAGAAATAGATGGTAAAGTACTTCACGAAGGCGACTATATTTCTCTGAACGGAAGTACGGGTGATGTTTACGATGGAAAAGTAAGCACACAAGCAGCCGACCTTAGTGGAGATTTCGCAGAACTGATGGAACTCTGCGCAAAATATACACGTCTCGTTGTAAGAACTAATGCAGACACACCGCACGATGCTCAAGTAGCACGCAACTTTGGTGCCGTAGGTATCGGACTCTGCAGAACAGAGCACATGTTCTTCGATGCAGAGAAAATCGTTGCAATGCGCGAAATGATTCTCTCCGAAACACTCGAAGGACGCAAAAAGGCTCTCCAAAAACTCCTGCCATTCCAGAAAGCCGACTTCATCGGCATTTTCAAGGCAATGGATGGATGCCCGGTAAATATTCGTCTGCTCGACCCACCACTCCATGAGTTTGTACCACAAGATGCCAAGGGACAGCAGGAAATGGCAGAAGACATGGGCGTTACTGTAGAATACATCAAACAGCGTGTAGAAAGCCTGAGTGAGCACAACCCAATGCTCGGACATCGTGGTTGTCGTCTCGGGAATACATATCCAGAAATCACGCAGACACAGACACGAGCCATTATCAGTGCTGCATGCGACCTGAAGAAGCAAGGTCTTGATCCTAAGCCTGAAATCATGGTGCCACTAACTGGTAGTGTGTTTGAGTTTGAGGCACAAGAAAAGGTAATCCGTGAAGAAGCTGCAAAAGTTTTCGAAGAAGAAGGAGTTGAAATACCATTCAAGGTAGGTACGATGATAGAAATACCACGTGCAGCGCTCACTGCTGACTGCATCGCAAGAAGTGCTGAATACTTCAGTTTCGGTACTAACGACCTCACACAGATGACATTCGGCTATAGCCGCGACGACATCGCAAGTTTCCTGCCTGTTTATCTCGAAAAGAAGATTCTAAACGTAGATCCGTTCCAAGTGCTTGATCAGCGTGGCGTTGGACAACTCATACAGATGGCGGTAGAAAAAGGCCGTGGAGTACGTTCCGACCTCAAGTGCGGCATCTGCGGTGAACACGGAGGTGAACCGAGTAGCGTTAGATTCTGCGATAAGATTGGACTCAACTACGTAAGTTGCTCACCTTTCCGCGTGCCCATCGCACGTCTTGCAGCAGCACAAGCTGCTATTGAAAACGAATAGTAGGCGCTATAAATAAGTAGTTTAGGCGGAAATCTTGATATCGAAAGGATTTCCGCCTAAATGAATTAAGGAAGATTGTCTGTGAATTAACAACTTTTTGCATATAAAAATAGGTGTTTTTGTCATTTTTTTTCTATTTTTGCTTTCAGAAAAAGGAATTAAGAAAAATAGTGATTGTTTCAAAAGATGTAGAAACGATGGCTGATGCTAATCGTGTCTGCTCTTAATGGTTTATATTACCAACAGCCCAAAGAGACAATTACAATCAACAACAAGTCTGATATGGCTGAAAAAAAATCTACAAAACGGAAACAGGTAAAGAATAAAAGCGTTGAGAAGTCTTTCTTTTCGGTTAAAACTCTTGAAACAGCCGGATTCATTTTAGGCCTCTTCCTTTCTGTGGCTGCTCTCTTTATCTTGCTGTCGCTGTTGTCGTTCTTTGCTACAGGAAATCTTGATCAAACCGCTCTTGAACAGCAATCCGCAGAAAATGTGCATAATCTCGGTGGAATGATAGGTGCTTCTACCGCTAACTACTTGATAAACCACTGTTTTGGTATTTTTTCTTTTATCATTCCCATCTTCATGATACAACTCGGACTCAAACTTATGGGGGTTACGAAACGAAGAATCTTTCCGCAGTTTATACACGAAATGATGATAATGATTTGGGGTAGTGTGTTCTTCGCTACAATCCTGAGCAATGGCAGTTTCAGGTGGGGCGGGGGACATGGCGATTTTGTAAGCCAGTGGCTCATAAAGAGTCTCGGAAATTTCGGAGCGATAGCCCTGTTGCTGCTTATAGCAATCTGCTACCTCATTTTTGTTTCGAAAAAAACCATCGAATACATACAGAAAGGATTTGAGAAAACTGCTACTGCCACAGAAAAAATTTCTTCAATGATTTCAAGCACTTCTGCAAAAAAAGATAATAACTCAGAAGAAGCAAACGGACAAAGTAATGGTAAACGAACTGTGAGTGTTGTACCTCCAATGGATCAAGCTACTTCCAGAACTTTATTTGAAGAAAAAGACGAAGAAGGCAATGAGCCCGACACAGAGGTTGTTATCAATATCGATAATAAAGAAAACGAAAACGCTACAGTAATAAACATTCCTATTGAAACAATAGAACCTTCAAAACCGCAAAATAATGGTACAACACCAGAGTCAATGGAGATCTCTTCTGGTGGTGATGATGAAGAAGCATCGGGTAAGACTGTTGAACAGATACTTGCAGAGCAGGGACCGTACGACCCGCGCAAGTCGCTCGAAAACTATAAGTTTCCGACACTCGACTTGCTGAAGAAGTATGGAAATGACAATACTGAAATTGACGAAGCCGAACAGAAAGCAAATGCCGACAGAATCATAGAGGTTCTTGGAAACTTTGATGTAAGAATTACAAAGATTACCGCAACAGTTGGTCCGACAGTAACTCTCTATGAAATAACACCGGCACCTGGAGTGAGAATCAGCAAAATCCGTAACCTCGAAAACGACATTGCACTAAGTCTCAGTGCGCTCGGCATACGTATCATAGCACCCATACCTGGAAAAGGAACAATAGGTATTGAAGTGCCAAACAAGAACCGCAAAGTTGTTTCGATGGAGAGTGTGCTCAATTCGCGCAAATTCGAGGAAACAAAATATGAACTGCCTGTTGCGATAGGAAAGACGATTACCAATGAAGTCTGTATATTCGACCTTGCTAAGATGCCACACTTGCTCGTAGCCGGTGCCACAGGACAAGGTAAATCTGTAGGGCTCAACGCGTTGATTTCATCTCTGCTTTATAAGAAGCACCCAGCGGAACTCAAATTCGTCATGATAGATCCTAAGAAGGTGGAGTTTAGCATGTACGCCTCGCTCGAAAAGTATTTCATGGCGATGCTGCCTGACCAAGACGACCCTATCATATACGATGACGGAAACAAGGTGGTGAACACATTGCAGAGCCTTTGTCAACTCATGGACGCACGTTACGATTTGCTTAAAAAGGCAAAGTTGAGAACCATACAGGAATATAACGAGAAATTCAAAAAAAGACTGCTCAGTCCAAAGGAAGGGCATGAGTTTATGCCTTACATCGTGATTATTATCGACGAGTTCGGCGACCTCATAATGACTGCAGGCAAGCAAGTGGAGTTGCCCATTGCGCGTATAGCACAGAAAGCACGTGCCGTAGGCATGCACATGGTCATTGCCACACAGCGACCGACTACAAATATCATTACAGGTACAATAAAGGCCAACTTCCCTGCACGCATGGCATTCAGGGTGGTGTCGCAAATCGACAGTAGGACTATTATTGAGACCACAGGTGCCAATCAACTAATTGGTAAAGGTGATATGCTTATATTGAGCAGTTCAACTGGTGCAGAACCCCTGCGTGTGCAATGCGCTTTCATCGACACACCCGAAGTGGAGCGCGTGTGCGAATTTATTGAGAACCAGAGTGGATACATCCCGCCATATCTTCTCCCAGAGCCAATCGTTGAAGGAGACAAAGGCGGTGAAGGCGTCCAAATGTTAGATCAACTCGACAGCATGTTCGATGAAGTGGCAAGAATGATTGTTGCAACACAACAAGGCTCAACTTCTAAAATACAACGTCATTTCAGCATAGGATATAACAGGGCCGGAAGGTTGATGGACCAGATGGAAAAAGCAGGTATAGTAAGCGAAGCGCGTGGAAGCAAACCCAGAGACGTGCTAATTTCCGACTTGGCACAACTCGAAGCAAAACTTGCCGAAGTGCACGGAAAATAAAGATTATTTGAATTATTTAACTTTTGAAATATATAAACATTACTGATATGAAGAAAATTATTATCGCATTGACGGCTATCTGTCTTGTAACAGCCACAAATGTTTGTGCGCAACAATCACAACAACAGGCAGATGATGAGAAGAAAGCAAGAGCCTTCCTTGATAAAGTGGCACAGAAGTACCAGAATGATTTAAGCGCAGATAAAGGCATTGAATTTACCTACGAGAGCAGTTATTTCCAAAACCGGCAACCGGCTGGAACTTATAAAGGAACCATTAAAATCAAAAACAAAAAGTTTTTTATCAATTTATGCGCACTGATGATATGGTATGATGGGAAAGTTTTTGTACAACGTACCGTAAGCAACAATCAACCAGCACAGGTTACTATAGACCCAAGCCCAAAGAAAAGTGAGTTGGATAAAAAAAATCCATACGCTTTTTTGACGATGTATAAGAAAGGCTATAAATTGTCAATCGATGAGAATGTGTCCTATCAAGGAATGACATGTAAGGAAGTACACTTCGTATCGAAACAATCTGCTGCAGAAATACAGGAAATGTACGCGGCATTCGATGCTAACTTAAATCCCGTGTCCATACGCTTGCGTCAAGGTAAATATAATTGGATAAGAATTCGTGTCAGCAATTTTAAAGCAGGTACTTCTATTCCCGATAAGGTCTTCCACTATGATGAGATTGAAGGAAAGAATAAAGGAGACATAGTTACACGATATTAGCCTCATTCTCCAAACCTATTAGTTCTTAATCGCGAAACTCTGAATTTCAAATACTTTTCTCTTCTTCAGAGAATTCATACCTAAATAATAGAATTACAAATATGATAAAATGCCTCATACTCGGTTCTGGTCCTGCAGGTTATACTGCTGCAATTTATGCAGGTAGGGCAGGGCTGACCCCTGTTGTTTACGAAGGGTTGCAACCCGGCGGACAACTCACAACTACCACCGAAATAGAAAATTTTCCGGGATATCCCGAAGGTGTGGATGCCAATGTCATGATGGCAGACCTTCGGAAACAAGCCGAAAGGTATGGAGCGGAAGTGCGATCGGGTATCGCTGTGAAAGTTAATCTCGATAAGGCACCCTACAAAGTGGAATTCGATGACGGAACGTCCGAAGAATGCCATACACTTATCATTGCTACCGGAGCAGTAGCAAAATATCTCGGACTTGCTGACGAAGAAAAATATCGTGGTGAAGGTGTCAGTGCCTGTGCCACATGCGACGGCTTCTTCTATCGAAATAAGCAGGTCGCTGTTGTAGGTGGTGGCGATACTGCATGTGAAGAAGCATCATACCTTGCCGGACTGGCATCAAAAGTTTATATGATTGTCCGCAAACCGTTCCTTCGTGCTTCAAAAGCCATGCAGGAAAAGGTGTTCAACAATCCTAAAATAGAAGTGCTCTTCGAAACTAATACAAAAGGACTCTTTGGAGAGAACGGAGTTGAAGGCGCACATCTTATTTACAAGAAAGGAAGCCCTGAAGAAAAAGAATTGGATATAGCCATCGACGGCTTCTTCCTCGCAATAGGCCACAAACCCAACAGCGACCTCTTCAAGCCTTGGATAAAAACTGACGAGCAAGGGTATATCATTACTCAAGACGGTCGGCCCAACACTGACGTCCCGGGAGTGTTCGCTGCTGGGGACGTTGCAGACCCGCACTACCGTCAGGCCATCACAGCTGCAGCAAGCGGTTGCAAAGCTGCTCTCGAAGCTGAGAGATACCTCGCGGAGAAAGGTATTAAATAAGATAGTTCCCGAAGAGAATTAATACAGTTAAGGGGTGTTCTGTGATTTTTTATGGAACACCCTTAATTTCTATATACAAAAATCTTTTGCAATTTTGAAAATTTCCACTATTTTTGTCATCGTAAATAATAGATCATAGTTATGTTTATTATCGGAATTGCAGGTGGTACAGGGTCGGGTAAGACCACTGTAGTAAAAAAAATAGTAGAAGAAATTCCTGGTGCAAAGGTTTCTGTCATCCCACAAGATTCCTACTACAAAGCCGCAGAACCGGGAGTGCCGCTCGAAGTGCTGCAACAGAAAAACTTCGACCATCCTGATGCCTTCGACTGGGACTTACTCTTTCAGCAAGTGAATGATCTGAGAAATGGAAAGTCGATAGAACAACCCACTTATTCTTTCCTAAAGTGCGACAGACTTCCTGAAACGATACGCGTGGAGCCTACGAACGTTATAATCGTCGAAGGAATCATGGCGCTCTATCGCAAAGAACTTCGTGATTTAATGGATCTGAAAATCTTCGTAGATGCAGACCCCGATGAGCGACTGATACGCGTCATAGAGCGTGATGTCATAGAGCGTGGCAAGACTGCACGCGAAGTGATGTCAAAGTACAGACGTGTCCTCAAACCCATGCACCGCCAGTTCATAGAACCCACGAAGGAATATGCCGACCTCATCATTCCGCAAGGCGGAAACAATATCAAGGCTATCAACATCATGAGGGCATATATCAGAAAGAAGATGCACGAGGAAGAGTAGTTCAAGGTACAACAGTCCTTTAGTGGGGTGTGTAAGAATTCATGAAGTTACTCGGCTTTCGCGAGTGATTGTTTTTCAAGTTATCAAGAATTTGAGAATTTGAGACGTGTTGTTGAGCGTATGCGAAAATTTGAGAATATAGATATGTGCTCGCGTCTTGAATAATTCTTGAATTCTTGAAAAAATATCAATCTGAAATAACATCAAGTTTCTTCTTCTTCTTCTTCTTCTTCTCTGAGAAAGTCGGGTAATGCTTTGCGTATGGAGTCGGACTTTCTATAGACACTTGATTTGCTATAATCTGTAACAGCCATTATCTGTGGATTTGTCATACCTGCCTTGAGCAAATATGCTATACGGATTTTGTCTTCTGTAGGTTTCTTGATCCTTTCCAGCACTGCATGCCTGAAGTCAGGATGGAGACCGTCAATGGCGGAAAAGAGCGATTGCCAATCTTCATCGTTTACTTTGTCTTTTCCCTCTGATGCAAGCAGGAATTTCTCTATGATTTCTCCGCCGTTCTCTTTCAGTTTTTTTGTATAAGCCACCTGATACAGTGTCTCGTTCTGAATGGCTTTCTCCTTCAGCATCTCATCCTTTTCCTGAAGTTGTTGGCTCTGTTCTTCTATCAGGTCGGCTTTGTCCCTTATTTCAGTATTCTTGTTCTTTATGATTTCTTTCTGCCTGTTGATTTTCTTTAAAGAATTCAACCTGTACCACTGGAAAATGATAATAAAAATGGCAACTATGGAAATAAAGCCTAAAATGGCTATGATCAAGTTGCGCTTCGCGTTCTCTGCGGCTTGATATGCCTTGGTCTCCTGTTCCTTGTCCCTGTGATAGATGTATTCGTTTCGGGCATTTAATGAGATTTCACGTTTCATGAATCGCTTTGATTCTTCTGCTGATTCTATATAGGCTCTGGCATATTTTTTTATACTATCATTATTATCTTTTTCTAATGAAATCATTAGAAGTCCTATGCTTGCATCTTCTTTATAAGAAGGATCTATTGGATTTTCGAATATATAAGACAAATTTATGTATGCCGAATCGAGTTTACCTGATTCTAAATAGAATACTCCCAAATTATGATGAAAAATCTCAGGTAATCTCTCTTTTGAAATGTTGAGTAATTTATTCTTGCAGAAAACAGCTTTTTCCTTTATGTTTTGTCTGAAATATGCCAAAGTCAATTCTGATAAAATATCAGAATGTTCTTCTTCAGAATGACTTTTAATTATTTCATTTAATGCAAAGTCTTGATATTTAATAGCATTAGCTGTATCATTCAATAATATATAGCAAGTAGCAACATCCATTATTCTCGTAGGACAAAGAAGCCTGGAGTTATTTCTTGCAATTTCAAATTCTTTTTTTGCCACCTCTAATGCCGCATTATAGTTATATTGAGCCTCATACAAACCTCTTAACTGTGAATAAGTATTTGCTAATAGAGTAGAATCTGGCGTATCGCATTGCAAGGACAAGTCTTCAGACTGAAGAAAGAAACTCACGGCACTGGGACTGTCGTGCAGGTCGCGATACACACTGGCAAGATAATAAGCGGCTTCAGCCTTTTCATTACCATTCCCGTTCTCCTGAAAGTAGTCATAAACGCGCTTTGCCGCCTTGTCGTTCTCAGGAATAATATCTGATTTGTCCTGCAAACGTATCTTTAGCAAGTCGTATTTCATCTGCACATATTCAGACTCACCTTTCATGCGGTCTGAAAGGTGTTCTAACTTCTTGAGTGCTGTTTCCGGAACACTGTCTCCCTCACGCTTGATGGTCTCCATATCACTCAGCAATGCATCGTTTCGGTTTCCGCACGACAATAAAAACAATGATGCGCTAAATGATATAATCAGGTATATGAATAGTCTGTATAGTTTCATCTGTAATCTTTCTTTGCTTTGAAAAAGCTACAAAAATAAATATTTTATTTCTTTCTACAAAGCAATTTTCGTTTCAAGTTGTTTCACTTTTTATAAATATTTTTAAATATTTTTCATCCGGTAGGTTATATATGTTTAATGTGTGGAATCAGGGGTATTTTGTAACCATCTGAATTTCAGTTTAATACAAAATAATTTTAAAAAGTGGAACAAGGTGGAACGACTTTTTCTTGGAGATTTATCTTCTAAAATTGAAACTTTACAACGAATTAAACAAACTTAAATTATGTATTTCAAAAAAATTATTTTATCTAAAGCGGTCATAGCTTTATCGTTGGGCTTTATGTCATTGGATGCTTATAGCCAAGTTAATGTGGATACTATTTCATTTAGTATTACAAATCCTATAGGTTATAGACCTCACAAACCAAAAAAAGCACCGGCTCATTATGTACTGCCAACTGTCTGTTATTATTCTGATGAAGCCAAACTTTCGTTTGATTCCGATGTAGCTGTGAGCATTGTTTATTCTGTCTTTGACCAAGACAACCAGGAATGTCTCGAAGGCGTTGCCAATGTGCAGCAAGATAATCCGTTCTTTGTTTCAGTATCAACTCTTCCGCAGGGAGATTATACTATAACAATACAGATAGGGCGTGCCCGGTTTGAAGGAGGTTTGTATATCGAAGAGTAGGTCATGATAATTCTGAAACTCTCAAATTCTTGATATAAAAAACCTGTTAAATTGGTTAAGATAACAAATAAAGACTTTAGATTTGAACGCAAAGCACTTTATAACATATCCGGTTCTCTTCCTTGCTTCTGCAATGCTGTTAACATATTGCAAGAATGGACAGAGTGAAGATGTCGTGCCGCTGACATGGACTTCCGGCAGTCATCATCTCATCATGAAGAACAAATATACTCATGAAGTGTATATAGATGCAGCCGCAGATACCTTGCAGTTCAACTATGTGGATGAATGTTATCATCTGTGTCCCTTTATCAAGCGCTTAGAGGAGCAAGACGGTTCTTTTGAATACACGCCATGTAAGAAAACCGTTCACAAAGCGCAGCGAAAATCGGCTGATTACATTATTGAAACGCACGAACAGCATATATCAAGACCTACGATAAAAGCAGATTTGAAGGACGGCACATTGACCATCTTTGTTCCAGAGAACGCAAGCGTCGCGCAAAGGAAAACCGTTTTGACCTTGGACGATGCTAAATATGGCATAGGCTGTCCCTCTCTGGGATATATAGTCATATATCAGGCAGGAAAACTGAAATAACAGAGTAAACAAATTTATAAAAATTTTATATTCAAACACCAAATCTTATAAAACAAATTTTATGGTAAAAAAACATCTATTACTTTTGTCGCTGATTTTAGGCGGCATTTCATTGGCAAGTTGTTCCAATGAAGACGAATTGACTGATTTTAATTCAATGAATGACGTTGTGCAGACAGAAAACTCTTCAGATACTGATTACCTGAAGTACAAGAGGACGCCGGAAGAAGCAGAGGACCTCGTGCTGGATTTCTTAAGCGAAGTCTCGGCACAGCAAGTTATGTCTTCCAAGAAGCGACTGCTGAAACAGGCAACTCCCAAAATAGCAAACGTGGAAGCCCTCAGCAAGTCTTCGTCTATGAAAAGAGGGAAACTGAAAGATATTGAGCCGGTCTCCGGAATAGACACATTGTTGTACATGGTTAACTTCACTGACGACAGTGGTTTTGCCATAGTTGCAGCCGACAAGCGCACCGACCCGCTTATTGCTTTCATTGATGAAGGCAATTTCAGTGCAGAAGACCTTGCCACGGAAGAAAATGAAGGTTTCCTCTTGGCTCTTGAGTCTGCAATAGATAATGAATTGGCTGATATAGAGGCATACAACGAGGATTCTGTTACGCAGACAAACCATTATCAACCTAAGCTCAAAGACCTGGACACCAAAGGCTGGACTATCAATACCATAAAGACTCCTTTACTTCAAACTAATTGGGGACAGGGTATACCTTATAATACTTATTGCCCTGAACTTCCGGATTATTATATCAATATTGGAAATCATGCAGCAACAGGTTGTGTTATTACAGCGTTGGCACAGATGCTTTCGTATTATCAGGTAGTTACAGAAGTGCCGTATGTGGCTTCTATTCCTCAGATACAAACTACCTTACATTGGAGTCAGATTATTCAAGATTCTCAAAATAATAATGGACACCTAAATAATACAACATCTCAATCGACAAATGAAGTTGCATGTTTAATGAGATATCTTGGTACATGTATTACGGTTGATTACGGAGTTACAAGCGGTGCTCAAAAAGAAGATGCTACAAATTTCCTTAAAGTTAAAGGACTTAATGTAAGCAAATGGGCAGACTTTAAGGAAAGTAGGATTATCAATACTTTATCCCAAAATTACATTATGTTTGGTTCTGGCTACGGAGAAAGAAAGAAAATTGCAGGCATCACGTACAAATACACGAAAGGTCACGTTTGGATTTATGATGGCTATCTTAATGCAACAAAAGATAACAACACCTTAAATATGGTTCATTGTAATTGGGGCTGGAACGGTACAAGAAATGGTTATTATTTCTGTAAAGTCTTCAACACCCGACTTGGCGGCGAAATTCCAGATGATGGAGATAATACTTACATAGAAAGTTTATATGATTTCAGATATAAATTTGAATACGCAATAGTTGCAAACAATTTATAATACAATTATGAGAAAAGTACATTTATTATCGATATCTATTATTCTTATAGCAATATCATTGTTTACATCGTGCAGCGATGATTACGGACTTCCTTCTGACCCTATAAAGTGGACATCTGGCACACATAGTATCAAGATGGCAGACAAATATAATCATCAAGTCTTTATTGACGCAGATGCCGATACATTACAATTTAATTGTGTAAACTATTCATATCCGCTCATTACTAATTTAACAGAACCTGATACAGCTTTTGAATACAGAATTGGTATTAGTTCGGATGCAGACATTCCAGAAAAAGCCTCTTATTTCTTTATGGACACTCACGAACAGCATATTGACAGGCCTGACCTAAAAGTCGAGCTTAAAGATAATATCCTGATCATAATTGTTGATAAGAATACGAGTCAAAACCAACGAGTCTATGGCCTTTCGTTTGAAAACTCTGAAGGTGGCTTTCCAAGTCTTGGATTTATTTGTGTCTTCCAAGCTGGAATGAAGCCGTAGAATTGATAAAACTCATCATTGTCGGTGTATTACGACTAATGCAAACAAAAAAGTGTGGCAATGCTTATTTTGCCACACTTTTTTAATTTAGTAGATGATTTGTTATTGCATCTCTTTGTCCTCAAACATGAATATTTCATCGTTGTTTTCATCAATAAATTTATATTCTAAAAAGGACAGGCTCTGATTGGGAATAATCTTAAATCCCAAACCGTAGCGGGCGTGCCACTTAATTTTCAGGCTGATAATGCCTTGATTGATGTAAGCAGCCACAAACGGATGTACGTGAAGTCGGAATTTCGTGATTCCAAGATGTTTGGTGAGCCTACGAATTTTTCCTTCCAAAACATCTGTAAAGAGGAGGCTCGACTTGATATGCCCTGTGCCTCCGCATGTAGGGCATGATTCTTCAACGGTGATGTCCGTTGCAGGACGAACGCGTTGGCGGGTAATCTGCATCAGGCCAAACTTGCTCAGAGGGAGTATGTTGTGCTTGGCACGGTCCTTCTGCATGTTTTCGCACATGCGTTCGTAAAGTTTCTGGCGGTGTTCGGCTTCGCTCATGTCAATGAAATCGACCACTATGATGCCGCCCATGTCGCGCAACCTCAACTGTCGCGCCAGTTCGTCGGCTGCACCGAGATTTACGTCAAGTGCATTTGTTTCTTGGCCATCCTCTGACTTTGAACGCTTGCCACTATTTACATCAACTACGTGAAGCGCTTCCGTGTGCTCAATAATTAAATATGCGCCATGTTTGTATGTAACAGATCTGCCCAATGAGGTCTTTATCTGCTTGGTAACTGAAAAATTGTCGAAAATTGGAACGTTGCCCTTGTAGTATTTGACAATTTCAGCGCAGTCCGGAGCAATAAGCGTTACATATTCCTTTACTTCGTTGAAAATCTTCTCATCGTTCACGTAGATGTTTTCAAACGATGGATTGAACAAATCCCGAAGTAACGCAACAGGGCGAGGCGTTTCTTCATAAATCAGAAGAGGACGCTCAACAGAACCTACCACCTTGCTGATGGATTCTTCCCAGCGTTTCAGCAGGATGCTGAATTCTGATTCGAGTTCTTCTGCACTTCTGTTTTCTGCAGAGGTGCGGATAATGACTCCGAAGTGTTCGGGCTTCACGCGACTGATTAACTGTTTGAGTCGGGCGCGCTCCGGACCTTTCTTGATTTTCGTAGATACCGAAATCTTGTTGCTCAAAGGCATGAGAACCAGATAACGACCTGCGAGTGACAATTCGCATGTCAGACGCGGACCTTTAGTCGAGATAGGCTCTTTCACAATCTGAACCAGTAATTCCTGACCAGTTCGAAGTGTTGTCTGAATGCTGCCTTCTTTCTCCAGGTCCGGCTCTTTGCCGACTTTAGACAATGGTAAGTTCTTGCCCTTGTCGAGTAGTTTCAGGTATTTTTCGTAGGCATGGAAATGCACTCCAAGATCCTGAAAATGAAGGAATGCATCCCGTTCGTAACCGACATTCACGAAACAAGCGTTCAAGCCCGGCATGATTTTCTTGACTTTTGCCAAATAGATGTTGCCTACAGAGAAATGCTCAGAACGTCCCTCTTTCTGGAATTCAACCAAACGCTTGTCTTCCAAAAGGGCTATCGAGATGTCCCGAGGCTGTACATCTACTATTACTTCGCTTGTCATTTGTGATGGTTAAACGTGGTGCTTACGCAGAACAGCAGAGATGGGATATAAGCAGTCTCTCGTACGCTAAGACACCTGATTAGTTATTCTTAAAGTGCCAATAACCCCGAAGGCATTATTGGCACATCATGTAGGCACAAGAATTTTATTACTTGTTCTTATGTCTGTTCTTGCGCAGTCTTTTTTTGCGCTTGTGCGTCGACATCTTGTGTCTTTTTTTCTTCTTTCCGCTTGGCATAGGTAAATGGTTTTATGATTAAAATATATTAAATGCTCTGAATGGTTTATTTCACTTTCTCTGCAAGCACCTGAGAGGGTTTGAAGGCTGCAATCTTGTGCTCGGGAATGTCTATTGCTACATTCTTTGATATGTTGCGACCTATCTTTCTTGCACGTGTTTTCAGGATGAAACTGCCAAAGCCGCGGAGATAAACGGGATTGCCGTTTATTAAAGATTCAGCCACAGTGCTGGTGAATGCTTCAACACAACTGATGACTACGTTCTTTTCAACGCCCGTCTTTCTTGCAATTTCATTAACAATGTCTGATTTAGTCATTTTTTCTATTCTTTTTTTAATTGTTATTCTAAAACGGATGCAAAATTATGATTTTCAAATGAAAAGGCAAAATCTTATGGTGATTTTTATCGACAAAATCTGAAAAATGTCACCTTTCTATCTGTCCAATCTCATCTTTTCTATCCTGCGAACATGCCTGCCACCTTCGAAAGACGTGTTGAAAAACTCATCCAAACATGCTTTGGCTGTTTCTTCAGACATGTATCGGCCGGGCAGTACGAGTATATTGGCATCGTTGTGCAGGCGTGCCATGTGTGCTATCTCTGGTTGCCAGACCAATGCGGCGCGAATGCCTTGGTGCTTGTTCAGCGTCATTGAGATACCCTCGCCGGAGCCGCAAATGCCTATGCCACAGTTGCATTCACCATTCTCTATACCTTCAGCCAATTTATGAGCAAAGTCGGGATAATCGCAACTCTCTTCATTGTAACAGCCGTAATCGGTAAAAGTTAAACCCGCTCCCTGAAGATATTGTTTCACATACTGTTTCATGGCGAAACCGGCGTGGTCGCTTGCCAAACCTATGGGCAATGCTTTTGTCATATCGTTTATGTTGTTCAAAATGTTATTGTTCAAGATATGCCTTTATTTCCTTATAGATGTTTTCCGGTGTATATCCCAGTTTTTCGTCCAGCACTTTGAATGGAGCAGAATAACCGAAGGTGTCGAGCCCATGAATGTAGCCGTTGTTACCTACAAGTCCTGCCAAAGTAACGGGAAGACCGGATGTCAGACCGAAGATCTTGGCATCTGATGGAAGCACCTCGTTTTGATAGACTTCGCTTTGACGTCTGAACAGACCTTCTGAGGGGCAACTTACTACACGGTACTTGATGCCGTCTTTCTTCAGCAATTCGCCTGCACCTACAAGAGTGCTGATTTCTGAACCTGAACCTACAAGTATAACGTCAGGATTAGCCTCTTCAATGACGGCGTATGCGCCTTTGGAGAAACCTTCGTAACTTGAGCCGGGAGGAAGGTCGTCAATATTCTGGCGACTGAATATCAATGCAGTAGGAGTGTCGAAATTGTTCATCGCCATTTCCCACGCCTTTGTAGTTGCATGCACATCGCAAGGACGGAAAACGCGTACGCTGTCGTTACCGCTATGGTTCTTCAGTTTTTCCATCAAGCGTATCTGAGCCTCTTGCTCAACAGGCTCGTGAGTAGGCCCGTCTTCGCCTACGCGGAAGGCATCGTGCGTCCAGATGAACTTCACCGGCACCTCCATAAGTGCAGCCATGCGTATTGCTGGCTTCATGTAGTCCGAGAAAACGAAAAATGTACCCATGGCTGAAATAATTCCGCCGTGGAGCATTGCACCGATGCAGACACAAGCCATGGTCAGTTCTGAAACGCCTGCCTGAAGAAAACCGCCTGCGAAGTTGTCGCGGGTAATCGTACTGCTGTGGGCAAGAAAACCATCTGTCTTGTCGGAATTACAGAGGTCTGCAGAAGAGACTATCATATTAGGCACATATTCCGAAAGCATCTGAAGACACACTTTGGAACCTTGACGGGTGGGTTGGTTGGGCTTTTGCTGAATCTTGTCCCAAGGCAGTTCCGGAAGGCGGTTATGGAACCAATCATCGAGCAGTTTGGCTTTCTCCGGATTTGCAGCAGCCCAGGCTGCTTCTTCCTTACGGTATTCTGCCACGACAGCCTCCAGTTCTGCCTTGCGATTGGCATAGAGTGCGGCTGTCTCCTCACTGACAACAAAAGGATTGTCCGGGTCGCCACCAAGGTTGCGAATGGTATTTTCGTATGCACCGGGACCTAAAGGCGCACCATGTGTACCGCAATTATTTTCATAACTTGTGCCGTCTGCTTTTATCGCGCCCTTACCCATGACGCAATGGCCGATAATGAGAGTGGGGCGGTCTGTCTCTTTCTTTGCTGTTTCGAGGGCCTCACGGATTTGTTCTGCATCGTTGCCGTCAATCTCGAGCACATTCCAGTTCCAGGAACGGTATTTCGCTGCCGTGTCCTCTGAAATGACATCTTTTGTCGCAGTGGATAGTTGGATGTCATTGGCATCGAAGAACATAATCAGGTTGTTCAGACCCAAGTGCCCTGCCATGCGTCCGGCACCTTGAGAGATCTCCTCCTGCACACCACCGTCTGATATGTAGGAATATATCCTCTCTCGTTCAAAACCCGGATTGCCGGTGCGCGCATAAAGCAGTTTGGCTGCAAGAGCAGCGCCTACTGCGTATGTGTGTCCCTGCCCCAAGGGACCGGAAGTGTTTTCTATACCGCGAGATATGTTGCGTTCCGGATGACCTGGAGTCGGGGAACCCCATTGACGGAAATTCTTCAGGTCGTCCATAGTAAAGAAACCGCAGAGCATCAATACTGAATAGAGCATTGGCGACATGTGCCCCGGATCAAGAAAGAAACGGTCGCGGCACATCCATTCATGGTCTGACGGGTCGTAAATGAGATGCTCGCTATAGAGGGCATTGCAAAAATCTGCGCCACCCATGGCACCTCCCGGATGACCTGATTTAGCCTTTTCTACCATCGCTGCTGCTATGATACGAATATTGTCTGCAGCCGTATTCATCTGTATCTTGGAATTTTTCATCTTATGAATGTTTGTCCGGATTATTACGAAAAAAATACTAATTGTCGATGCAGAAGTCTCAACAAATCAATATGTCAGGACTATTCCCAAAAATGAAAGAATCGGGTGCATCCTAACGCAATGCAAAATTACGAACAGAAACGTGTTGAGGCAAATTTTTTATGAATTTTGTTACGCACAAACGCAAGTTGCCATGCTGTCTTGCCTGGTGAACACTCTTTCTATGTTTTGTGAGACTCGGAATCTTCGATAGTAAGTTTTCTGACTTGAATCTTGCTGATGCGGTGAGAATCTACAGCAAAAACTTCAAACGAAAGACCGCCATATTCACAGCGTTGATGGGGCTTAGGAAATGCGTTGAACAATGTCAGAACCATCCCTGCCACAGTTTCAGAGTCGCGGGCAATGGTTTCAAAGTCGCGCTCATCAAGGTCTAATGCCTCATAGAAGTCTGCCAAGGCTGTCTTGCCCTCAACAATGAATTCTGTATCGTTAATCTTTATGATATTGCGTTCTTCTTCATCAAATTCATCGTTAATTTCGCCAACAATTTCTTCAAGGAGGTCTTCCATTGTTACTATGCCCGACATGCTGCCATATTCATCCACAACAATCGCAATGTGTACTTTCTCCTTCTGAAACTCACGGAGCAGGTCGTCAACCATCTTGCTTTCTGGCACAAAATAAGGTTGTCGAATAAGCCGCTTCCAGTTGAAGTCGTCATTTTCTTTCAAATAGGGCAGGAGGTCCTTCACATAAAGGATGCCTTTGATTCGGTCCGAAGAGTCTTCATATACCGGAATGCGAGAAAAATTTTCAGAAACTATGCAGGAAAGCACATCTTTATATCCGGCATTTACGCTCACACTCACAACGTCAACTCGAGGCGTCATTACTTCGTCAACAGTAGTGGTGCCAAAGTGGAGTATGCTCTTTAGCATATCCTTCTCAACATTTGTTTTCTCGCCCCCACGAGTTTCTATCACGTGTTCAATATTTTCTATAGTGTCGTTTTCATCTGTTTTGTCAGAACGTATACTTTTGCGAGTAATGAATGGGGAAACAATACGAAGCAGGATATGGGTTAATGTCGATATTTTAGAAATGAATTTTAGTGCGTAAGGGGCTGCCATGCGTTGTGGAAGGATGTTTGCTGCAGCAATGACGAAAGCGACGCCGATTAAAGTCCATACTAAGTGTTTGTCGAGGTTGAAATACGGCACAACCTTCCACACAAATACGAAGATAAAAATGCAGAGAAACAACATGCGGTAGATAATAATGGCTTGTCGTAACTCTTGAGGACGTTTCAGTAGGTTAAGCAGAAGCAATCTTTGCTTTCTTTCACCCTCGCGCAATTTCTCTATTGCTTCACGCGTAAGTAACATGAATCCTCTCTCCATGGCTGAAACGAATGCCATACAAAGGTATGATGCTACTAAAACAAATAAGTAAAATGTGATGGATACCATCCCTTATTTCACTAACATTTAATTAAAAAGTGATGTCATAATTGGCATCACTGTCATTATCAGATCTTCTTTTGAAAACTTTGTTGGTCTTATGCAGACGAAATTAGAACGGAAACGGTTCATTTTTATCACCATCTTGCCCAAATACATTGTCATTGGGAGTTTCATTCGTTTTCTCACTCTCGGTTATCATGTCTTTACGAGGCGACATGAGTTCAAGCATGTTAGCCCAAACTTCGGTTACCGTGTGTGTCACACCTTTGCGGTCTGTATATGTGCGTGTGCGCAGTTCGCCTTCAACATATACCTTGTCGCCTTTGTGGACATACCTTTCTGTTACTTCTGCCAACTTTCTCCAGAGATAAATGCGGTGCCATTCTGTACGTTGAGGTACTTCGGTGCCATTCTGAAGTCTGTATGCACGTGTGGTTGTAGCAAGATTGAAAGTGGCTGTGGGAACACCGCTGTCAATGTAGCGTATCTCAGGGTCTTTGCCCACATTGCCTATCAGCATAACACGATTTAGTGACATGTCGTCTTTGTCTTAAAATATATGTATAATAGTGCCTCTTTTTATCTTATTCTGTCTGCAGCGCGAACTTTCTCTTCATCATGTTTGATGCCACGCTTGCCAAGATAAGCAAGTATTATTGAGATAAATGGAAGAGCAACCCAAATCGTGGGACGATAGGTGAAACTGCCGCCACTGACTACTTTATAGCAGATAAAGGCATAGCAAATGTAGAAAAAAACACTAGCCATGATTAGTGAATTGCACCATTTCATCTGTCGCTTACGGTTCTTATACCCAAATATCGCAATAAAGGCAATCACCACAGCAAAGATTGAGAATATCAACAAACTGTATATTAGCGGCGAAGATATATCGCTGGGATAACTGTAAAGCATTGCTATTTTCCTGCCATCGCAAAAGCGTGCTAACGGAAGAAAAATCGTCAAGGCAGATGCAATAGCGGCTAAAAACAAATAAATGCTCTGAATTCGTTGAAGCATGAGGTCAGTGATTTCTTTGGCTTATTTGTTAGTCATCAAGGCGGTTTTTCTCCTTCTCGGGGTTGCGGAAGTAGATGTTGCCGTCCTGAAACTCTTTTGTGGCTATCAGAGTGGGCTTGGGAAGGCGTTCGTAACGACGGCTTATTTCTATCTGTTCGTGGTTTTCGAATGTCTCTTCGAGTGTCTCGTTGGATGTTGCAAATTCGCGAAGTTTCTGAATAAGTTCATCCTTCATCTCGGCGCCAATCTGATTGGCACGTTTAGACATGATAACTACACTTTCATAAATGTTGCCTGTCTCCTTGCAAAAGTCCATTACATTGAAAGTTGTGGTGTCGGTAGGGGCTTTCGTTTTCTTAAAATCCATAATTATATTGAATGTTTTTTGTTCCTGTTTATATTTCTATTCTTGATTCTCCTCATCGCTTGATTTCACGTAACCTAACTTGACCGCCTTGTTGTACAGACTTTGTGCCTCCTTCAGGCGTTTCGATTCCGGAAACTCTGTCTTGAAGTTATAGTATTCGTCAACGGCATTGAGGTAACGCTCCTTTTTCTTCGATTCCACACTCTGCTGAGCCAACTCAAACTTAGATTTCAGAATTAGGTACGAAAAGTCTTCACGGCGTGGGGTGTATGGGTATTCACGTATGGCATTTTCAGACGTAACAATACATGCTTGAAAATTATTGCCCGTGTAGCAGTTCATGAAATACGTACCTAAGTCATAGTACAGTTTGGCATTAAGGTATTCCTTCTCCACCAGTTTGTCTTGAAGTTCGAATATCTTTTGCTGGGCATCCTGACGGAAGCGGCTGTTAGGGTACTGGTCGATAAACTCCTGAAATTCTCGGATAGCAACGAGTGTCTGCGACTGGTCCAATTTAGGCTCGGGAGTGCTCTTGTAGTACGACATACCGCTGTAATAACGCGCTTCTTCTGTGTAAATGCCTTTGGGGTACGATGTGTAGTATTTATTAAAGAATTGTGCTGCAGCATTGTAGTCGCGCGAATTCAAATTACTCATGCCTAACAAGTAGAGAGATTCTTCGCCACGATCTGTTCCCTTAAGCACTTGAATCACATCGTTCAACAACATAGAAGCACGATTGAACTGGCCGCGGGAATAATACTGCTTTGCCATCTCGTATTTCTGGTCATAACTGGCGCTCTTAAGCACCTTTGTATAACTGTTGCACGATGTCATGACAACAATGGCGAGCAACGGTAATATATATTTACGAAACTTCATGTATCTGTCTTGAGAGGCAGGCACAATCTTGCCATGCACTTTTTTCAAACTGCAAAGATAATACTAAAACTTAAAGCACTGAAATTTAACTGCGATTTTATGTTTTTTTTATCATTTCAAATTGCTCATATCAATTATTTTTTCAAAATCAACTAATTTTGCGCAAAATAAAAATAATACAACCGTGAGGATAGATATCATATCCGTATTGCCGGAAATGCTCGAAGGTTTCGTAAACACTTCCATTCTGGCGCGTGCGCAAAAGAAAGGACTTGTGGAAATTTATCTCCACAATCTCCGTGATTATACCACAGACAAACATCGCCGTGTCGATGACTATCCCTACGGCGGTTTTGCCGGAATGGTGATCCAATGCCAACCGATAGATGATTGCATTGCTGCGCTTCAGAAAGAGCGAAACTACGATGAAATTATCTTTACAACGCCCGATGGCGAGCAGTTCGACCAACCCATGGCAAACGAACTCTCACTAAAGAAGAATATCATTATCCTATGCGGTCATTACAAGGGCGTTGACTATCGCATACGTGAGCACCTTATAACAAAGGAGATCTCCATCGGCGATTATGTCCTTACCGGAGGTGAAATAGCAGCAGCCGCAATGTCTGATGCCATAGTGCGCCTCATACCTGGCGTACTATCCGACGAGCAGTCCGCCCTGAGCGACTCATTCCAAGACAACCTCCTCGCAGCACCCGTATATACACGTCCCGCTGACTACAAAGGGTGGAAAGTCCCTGAAATTCTACTTTCTGGACACGAGCAGAAGATCAAAGAATGGGAACTCGCACAGTCACTCGAAAGAACAAAACGATTGCGCCCGGATTTGCTGGAATAGTTATATCTATATCCATCTAAATGTTTCCCATTTTTCAAAAATCAACACAAAAAATCAATTATAGCGTGCAAAAAACGTTTGGTGTTTTTTAGCACGCTATAATAACTTTGTTTAATAAACTTCAGTTTACTCTTCTATTATCGCTTTGAAGTCTGTCCAAGGATATTTGTTGTAACTTTCTTTTGAACCTTTGGGAATATATACAGTAGCATTGTAATTTCCCAAAGCCTCATAATTATAAACGCTAGGAGGTGTAATAGGTTTCATGTGTATTTCTTTGATATTTCTACAGCCATTAAAAGCGTCATAACTAATTAAAGTAACAGAAGCAGGAATAGTAATTGATGTCAGTCCTGAGCAACTATAGAATGCATAATCCTTAATTTCAGTGAGATAGTTTGGTATGGTTAAAGATGTTAGCCCAGAGCATCCTCTGAAAGCAGAACTTCCTATGCTCGTAACGGAGTTGGGGATGCTTACAGAAGTCATACTAGAGCAGTCATAGAAAGCATAACTTCCTATAGATTTAACATCATCACCTATTGTATAGCTTTTCACTTGACTACCAAAAATACCAGAAACGCGTCTTGAGTATGATGTCTCGCTAAGAATAGAATTAGAGTTTATTGTTACATTTGATATACTGTTGCAACCATTGAAAGCACGATATCCGATAGTTGTAACGGAGTTAGGAATGGTTATAGATATCAGGCCTGTGCAACCATTAAATGCATCTTCCTTAATTTCGGTAATCGTGTTGGGAATTTGTAATTCTTTTATTTCTTTACCATTCAAATACAAATGGTGCGCAAGAGTTAACGGATTGCTGCCGTAGTGGTAAGAGCTATGAAACGCATCAATCAAATAACTATAACAATCGAAATCTATTTTACACCATGATACAAGATCTGTGATATTTACAGATGTCAGACCAGTGCAACCTTCGAAAGCATCTTTTTCTATGCTCGTGACGGAGTTTGGGATGGTTATTGATTTCAATTTCGAGCAACCATCGAAAGCACATCGACCTATAGCAGTTACAGAATTAGGAATTGTTGTATTTATACAACCTTTCATCAATTTGTTGCTTTTTTTCTCTATAATGGCGTTACAATTGTTTCTGCTATCGTATGTTGTATTGCCTTCTTCCACATTTATGGCAGACAAACTTTCACAGCCATAGAAAGCATCATTATAATTAATACTTTCTTTTCCTGAACCACCACCATCATAACGATTTGTTAATCCAATGTAAGTAACCGATTTTGGGATTGTTATTGAACTTAGGCTAGAACAATTCTTAAAAGTTCTGCCTGGAATTATTGAAACATTGTTCGAGATATTTATAGAAACCAAATTCTTACATTCTTCAAAAGCTCCATAATTATAAGAATTATAAAATTGACCATCATAAAAATAAGCACCTGGATCATCTGGATCTATTCCTATATATTTTACAGAATTTGGTATTTCTACAATTTTTAGTCGTTGGCAGTTATAAAAGGCACCTTCACCAATACCCTTTAATGTATTTGGCAATCTAATACCTTCCAGTTTAGGACAATTCGCAAATAAACATTCTGTGATTTTATCCGTTTCAACTTCAATATTACCATATCCAACTGAATATCCAACTCCACCTGCAACAATTCTTGCTTCTGATAAGTCAAGATATTGTAAAGTGCCGCTTTTGAAAGACAAACCAGTCATCATACGGATAAAATTCAAGTCATCGGAGTTAACGAAACCAGTAACCTTGAGATGTGTTATCAGAGATTTTCTGTCTTCACCAATTAAGTAGGGTAAGGTCCCACCTTGAGCAACGTGATAAGTGTCAAATTTTACTTTGGGCCATTGGGCTGAAGCGGTGTTATCATTTTGACTGCCATTTCCGTTGTTTGCTTCAGTCCCACCATTTACTATTTCATCGTAATCTTCACCACAACTGGTAAAAGTGAATGTTGATACTGCCATTAGTATCATCAATAATAATTTAGGTTTCATAATCATTAAATTTTGTTATTAGTTTTTATGTTTTTTTATGTTCAATTTGGAAGTCTTTATGTCCGGACTCTTTATATTTTTCTCTTCAAATAATCCTTTTATTCTTTCTGTGATTTTGTGTTCATCTGCGTATGGACTGATAATAATCTTGTTTATTAAATCAATTGGTATTTTAAGTTGATAATATGCTCTTTTGTCTTTTTTTGTGTTTTTTTCTGTAATAAAGCCAAATATTCTGTATTCATCTTCTATAAGCCAATTCATTCTTTTTGAACATATTGTTTCTATTATCAACTCCTCAAATATTTTGTTTTCTTCTTCCTCCCCTTCACTCCATCTTTTATATAAAGATTCCGCTATTCCTTGAATTTTCGAAACATATGCGTAATTACATCGTTTAAATTCTAATTTGTTTTCCTTACAGAGTCTCTTCAGCTCTAAGTAATTTAAAACTATTGCTATACCCTCTTCTTTTCTATCATTATATGTATTCCACATTCCAACTTCATTTATTTCTATTTTTCTTGAGCGAGTAAAGGATGTAAAAACAGGATTTCCGTTCAGCTTTCTGTAATTATTGAAGCATTTTTCAAAATCTTTTGATTTATTCGATTTGTTTGAAAACAATTTCTTTATCATTAAAAACTCTTCTTGATCATTTGTCTCATCTAAAGAATAAAGATGAAAGTCAAGACACTTTTGTTGAATACACTCTTTATTCGATAACATTTTTTCAAGACAACTTAAACCTGTATAGTGTTTTACAGAATTTGGCTTGCTATTTTGAAGATTTTTGTTTAACTCAACAAGAGTATCTTTTTGTTTAATTGTTTGATTCTGCATTACTATCAAAGTCGTGAATTGTTGGTTTGGGTACAAGAAAAGCGTGAAGATTTGCTTTGTTCATCAAAACCTTGGTATCGCCAAACACCACGTATAGAAATGAACTGAAAACAATTCTCTCACGCTGTGAAGTATATAGAACTTCAGAGCGCGTTAGCACACTAAAGATATATACCACAGTTGAGCGTCAATTGTTTTAATCCTTCTATACTTTGAAATTGGCGATTTCAGGTTTTAGGATAAATCAAAAACGCTTCCTTGGTCGCAGTTTTCTCCCTGCTACACGGCAAAAATAATCAAAAAAATGAAAAGGATAAAAGAAAAAACTCAAATTTAACAATAGAAAAATCCCCAAGCCAAAGCAAGGGGATTTCAAAGTAATCAGACATCATCAGATTAGAACCTGCAATAAACCTGAACACCAAAGGTGTTGTATGTACGGTCTTCTGCAAGTGTCTTGTCGTGGGTGATGTCGTATTCTGCCTGAATGAAGAGGTTCTTGTTGAAATAGTACGTCAGCGAAATTTCGTATATCTGTTTCAGCGAATTCCATTCCTTATTGTCGCGGTAGCAGTCCCATCTTCCCATAAGTTTGAAACCGTAAAATTTTGGTGCACCGGCTTGAATATACCAGGCATCTGAATAGTTGGGAGAGTCTTTATATAATTGCACCCCTTCTGCATCCACACCATTTTTCACACGGCCAATCTTCTTGCCTTTTGACCAGACATATTCACCACGAACCATCCAGTCGCCTTCATATTCTGCACTGACGGCCCAGCGCTGACGCTTGACGGACTTCAGTTGTGAGTCGTAGTCTGAACCAAGACCGCTTGCTTTGTAGCCTTCGTTCACGTATTTGCCGTTCCAGCCGAAACCGCCTACACGCATGCCCTTGACAGGCGATACCCAGATGCCACCAATCAGGTCCTTGTGGTTGTCTTTGTCAGAATGGTTCACACCCTGACCGTTGAAAAGACCTACCTGATAGTGCAACCACCGATGCCCGTCTGCCGCAGGGAAGAAGTCGCCCTGCACCTGTACACCCTGGTCCCTGCCGTTGCAGGCATGTTCGCCTACACGGTCGCTGAAGCCAATCAATTTAGTGGTTGCTTGTGAATATGCACCAAAACCTACATTCAGTGGGTTCATAGGGTTTTCGTAGCCGAAACTGCGCTTAAACTGTCCAATTTTTACACGGAATTCCTTGAACTTCTGCCATTCAACGAAAGCGTCAACAATGCGTGGACCTTTGTCTTCGCCGGGAGCGCCATTCATTTGCAGTTGCAACTTGTAATAGAAATCTTTGAATGCATGACCGTCAACGTAAAGACGCACCAGGCGCAAATCAAAGGTGCTGTTGCTGCTTTGGTGTTTGCGGTCGTTGATGCTGTACTTGCCAATAATGTAACCGCCGAACTTAATATCAGACTGCGTGTCGTCGAGAACTTTCTGCACTTGGTTGAAAAAACCTTTGGGTTTCTCTGATTTTTCCGGTTCAACGCTTTCCACAGCAATCGATGCAGAGTCTATAGGTGTGGCAGCATCTGTGATTTCATCTGAATTGTACTCTGCGTGCATGCTCATGCATATACCTGCAACGAGAGTAAGTAATAACAGTTTCTTCATAAATTTTACTTAAATTGTATGGATTGTTTTTTTGTATTGAAGTCTATAATTTGTCAGGTCGTTACGACAAGATCGAGTGCTTTAGCAAATTGATCGATAATCTCCTTGATGTCCTTTATTTGTTTCATTATTTCCATCATACGCGTCATGTCGTTCATCACTTCAGGCTGTTTCAGGAGATTTTGCAACTCTTTCACCTTGTCGCGTAGGATGTAGTATTTCAGGCTGTTTAATTGCTGCGAAACCAATGACTGCAGACGCTTTTCTTCAGGAACGTATGTGCTCCAGATGGATTCTGATTGTTCTAAACTAACGGATACTATTGATGCTGCTAAAGTGTTGATCTGCTCATTTGGATGATGAAGGAAGTGTTTAAGCGTATCGCTGTCTTGTTCGCTGAGTTCCACTGCCTCGGCAAGTATCTGGTTGTATATGTCTGTCTGGAATGTAATGCCGTCAGCAGAAAAGTCCTGTTTGATATATGGTGCCAATTTTAGAGGAGGGTCTTCAGTGAATAGTTCGTTGCCGTAGCGAATGAGCAATATGGCAAGTTGCTTCTCCTGCTTAGAACGTTTTGATGTAGGCGCCTTGATGGTTTGAGACGCGTTTGCTTCAACTTTTTCTTTAATGCTGTCGTCTGAATCTTTGTTGTCGCGCTGTGAGGCGTTGTTGTTCATCTTGAAGTCTTTCCTGCGCATGGAAGAAATTTCCTTGATGATAATGTCTTCCTGCACTTGCAGCAGCGACGAACATTCATGGGCATACGACTGGCGAATCAGACCGTCGGGAATGACTGAAATGCTGTGTATGATATCTTTTACCACTTCTGCACGTTTAATAGGGTCGTGCTTCACACTCTCAAGAAGTAACCGCGACTTAAAGGTAATGAAATCTTCCTGGTGCTCGTCTATGAATGCCTGGAACTCAGTTGCAGTATGAGCTTTTGCGAAACTGTCAGGATCTTCGCCTTCAGGCAGAAGAAGTACCTTGATGTTCAATCCGGCTTTAAGCAGCATGTCAATGCCGCGAAGAGATGCCTTGATGCCTGCACTGTCACCATCATAGAGGATGGTGATGTTATTTGTAAATCTTCGCAGCAGACGGATTTGTCCTTCAGTAAGGGATGTGCCGGAAGAAGAAACCACGTTTTCAATGCCGCTCTGATGCATCTGAATCACATCGGTATATCCTTCTACAAGGAAACAGCACTTCTGTTTAACTATCGCCTGCTTCGCAAAATAAAGTCCGTAGAGTTCATTGCTCTTGTGGTAAATGGATGATTCTGGGGAATTAATGTATTTTCCCACATCCTTTCGCTTACTACCCAAAATGCGTCCGCCAAACGCAACAACACGGCCACTCACAGTGTGAACAGGAAATATTACGCGCCCACGATAACGGTCGAACAGGCGATGATCTTCAGTCTCAATACTTATACCCGTCTCTATGAGATATTCTTTTTTATAACCCTTGGCTATTGCGGCTTTCGACATGGTGTCGCGTTCTTCGAGACAATAACCCAACTGAAACTTCCTTATGATGTCATCACGAAAACCACGGCTTCTGAAATATGCCATGCCTATGGCAACGCCATCGACGTTGTTATGAAGCGTGTTTACAAAGTAGTCGCGTGCTTTTTCGTTAACGATGAATAAACTCTCACGTGTGGAATTGCGTTGCTTTTCTTCATCAGTCTCCTCACGTTCCTTGACTTCAATACCATATTTTCGACCTAACCATTTAATCGCTTCAACGTATGACATCTGTTCATGCTTGCGCAGAAATCCTATCACATCGCCGCCTGTGCCGCAACTGAAGCATTTGCAAATCTGCTTGGCGGGCGAAACCATGAAACTTGGAGTCGTGTCGTCGTGAAAAGGACACAAGCCTTTGTAGTTCGTACCGGAACGCTTTAAGGGGACGAATTCACGAATCACATCTACAATGTCTGCAGTAGAAAGAATCCTGTCGATGGTACTGCGATCAATCATTAAGACGAAAAATATTTGAAACTATAAAAAACTATAATAAGGCGGAGTTTTTACTTCTTACGAAATGATTTCTATTGGAACTTCATTTCTTTATGTTGCGCTGATTCAGATATTCCGCATAAATCTTGCCATATTTGGCATGTTCCTCGTATGTCTTTGAGAAATGGTGTTTGCCTGAACGGTCTGCACGCGCGCACATAAACAGGAAGTCGTTATGGTTGTAGTTCAAGACAGCATCTATGCAAATGGGGCGGGGTAAGTAAATCGGACCTGGAGGCAAACCCGCGTGGAGATATGTGTTGTAGGGACTCTCATGCATGGTGTGTTGTTTTAGGACGCGTCGCATCGTAAAGTCGCCAACGGCAAAAATCGCTGTTGGACACGACTCCAGTTTCATGCCTTTTTTAAGCCTGTTCATGTATAAACCTGCAATGATGGGCATGTCTTCCTTGTCGTTTGTCTCACGGTCAATGATTGAAGCAAGTGTGCTTACTTCAATAGGGGTCAGTCCGATATCTTTTGCTTTTGACAAGCGTTTTGAATTCCAGAATGTGTCATACTCCTTTTTCATACGCTCAACAAACTGTTCCGGAGTAATCGTCCAATATATCTCGTATGTGTCTGGGATGAACAGTGCGGCTATTGTGGTATCATTGACACCGCATTTTTCCTGAAGTGCTTTGTTGTGGAACGCGGCCTTTAGTTCGTCCTCGCTGCAACGTAGTTTTTTGGCAATCTTTTCTGCCAGCATATCCACAGTGTGCGTCTGGGGAATGGTTAATTTAAGTGGAGTTTGCAGGCCGTGGCGCAAGTTTTGTACAACAGTATATGTGCCTTTACCTTCGCCTACATCATAACGACCGGGAAGAATCTTCTTGGAATAGCCTCGCAGACTGCACAGAAACTTGAAAGTGCCAATCTTGCAAGGACCGGCAGTCGCTTCCAGTTTTGTATAGACGGAGTCGATGTTGTCATCGTTGTCTATGTAGAGCATTGCGTGCTCTTTAGATGTGAATCTGCCGAATATGATTGTGCTTATAACAATCGCCAGTAATGCTACGATGGTACAAACAAATCCAAGAATTAATTTCGAATATCTCTTTTTCTTTTGTCTTGATTTCATAACGAATGCAAAATTACAGAATATGAAAAAAACAAACTTCATTTAAGCAGATTTTTTCATGAAATTGTGTCCTGAATACTGCACTCATCGTAAACATTTTGTAAACTTGTCGAAATATTTTGAAAAAAATATTCTTAAAATTGTTTAGTCAAAAAAAGTTTATTAACTTAGCACTTTGTTAGAGTGTGGTGAAGAAAGAACAAGTCAGCCATGAGTGTCATCAAACAATGTGGTAAGGCTTATATGAACACGATAATCACTTTTGCATGATGCCAAAGAAGGATAATTTACACAAGGAACTCAAACGGCGGTTCGGATTTGACACATTTAAGGATAATCAGGAAGCCATCGTAAGAACACTTCTCAATCGCAAAGATGCCTTTGTGCTTATGCCTACCGGCGGAGGTAAAAGCCTTTGCTACCAGTTCCCTGCATTGCTCATGGAGGGAACAGCCATTGTTGTGTCGCCGCTTATAGCACTGATGAAGAACCAGGTGGATGCCATCCGTCAAATAAGCGAAAGCGATGGTATAGCACATTTCCTTAATTCTTCTTTAAATAAATCAGAAATAGATACCGTCAAGGCAGATGTGGCGAATGGAGTAACAAAACTCCTATATGTCGCTCCTGAAAGCCTGACTAAACAGGAAAACGTAGATTTTCTCGGCACAGTAACAGTGTCGTTCTTTGCTATCGACGAAGCACATTGTATTTCTGAATGGGGGCACGACTTCAGACCGGAATACCGCAACATAGCAGAGAGCATCACAAGAATTGCCAAAGTGCATATAAAAGAGGAAATTGACAGACTCAATGCATGGGATGAAATAAAAGCTATTTGTAATGAAGAAGAACTTCTCACAGAAGATGACCTGCTCGAAGAACTCTTCCAGAATTACGGCGGCGACAATGGTGCAGAAAAACTTGCTGATGAAATAAAAAAAACAACAGGAAAAGTTTTCGGATTCAATTATAAGAAAACACCGATAATTGCACTTACAGCCACAGCAACAGACAAGGTAAGAATGGATATCAAGAAAAATCTGCACATCTTAGAAGCAGAAGATTTCAAAAGTTCGTTCAACAGACCAAACCTTTACTACGAAGTTAGACCAAAATCGAACAAACAGGAAGAAGTTTACAAGGAAATAATAAAATTCATCAGTAAGCATCCGCACAAGAGTGGCATAATTTATTGTTTGAGCAGGAGTTCTGTGATGAGATTGGCAGAAGAACTGCAACAAAATAATATCAAGGCAAAGCCCTACCATGCAGGAATGGAGTCAAAGGAAAGGTCGGACACTCAAGACGACTTCCTGATGGAAAGAATAGATGTCATCGTGGCTACCATAGCCTTCGGTATGGGCATAGACAAGCCTGATGTAAGGTTTGTAATACACTATGACATACCAAAAAGCCTTGAAAGTTATTATCAGGAGACAGGCAGAGCCGGTCGGGATGGCGGTGAAGGTATATGCCTGGCTTTCTATTCTCCGAAAGACCTCGTGAAATTACAAAATTTTATGAAGGATAAGGGAGATTCGGAGAAACAAATAGGACAACAACTCATCAGGGAAACAAAAGCATACGCAGAATCGTCCGTGTGCAGAAGAAAATTGCTGTTGCACTACTTCGGTGAAGAATACGATAAGGATAATTGCGAGAATTGCGACAACTGTCTGCACCCAAATACCTACATCGAAGCAAAAGACGAATTGCTTGACCTGCTGAAGGTCATAAAAATCACAAAAGAGAATTTTCGCGACGATAACATCAAGGATTTCTTGCTCGGAAATGAAAAGCAAGAATTTTCGGCATTTCATTACGATGAGATGGAAGAGTTCGGTTGCGGAGACGACAGAGATGAAACAATCTGGAATGCCGTAATAAGGCAAGCCATTATTGCAGGATATCTAAAAAAGGAAATAGAAGAATATGGCGTGTTGAAAATTACAGCCGCAGGAAAGAAATTTATGAAACAACCGGAATCATTTAAAATAGTTAAGGACAAGGATTTCTCAGATTTGGAAACCAATGATCAAGAGCCGGCAGGAGCAACAGGTGCACTCGACCAATTGCTCTACGATATGCTCGCTGATGAAAGAAAAAGAGTGGCAAAGGAGAAAAACGTACCGATGTACGTCATTTTCCAGGACGCAAGCCTTCAGGCCATGGCCACTGTTTATCCACAAAACATCGACGAACTGCAGAATATTCCTGGTGTCGGTGAAGGTAAGGCAAAAAGATATGGAAAATCGTTCTGTGAACTTATCAAGAAGTATTGCGAAGAGAACGAAATAGAGCGTCCCGAGGATATGCGCATCAGAACAGTAGCCAAGAAATCTAAGCAAAAAGTCGACATAATAAGACAAGTCGATATGCAAAAAGATTTCGAAGTGATGCTCACAGCCCTCGACTTAGGAACCGAGGAATTGCTCAAGGAAATGGAGGCCATAGTATATTCTGGAACAAAATTAAACATCAATTATATAGTCGAAGAATACTTGGATGATGACGAAATCGATGAAATTTACAACTATTTCCTCAGTTCTGAAACAGACGACATAAGTGCTGCCATAGATACTCTCGGAAAGGATAAGGAATATGGAGAACCTGAAATAAGACTTGTAAGAATTAAGTTCCTCTCTGAACAAGCCAACTAAACATTATAAAACAGAATATGAACGATACGCAAAACAATACATCAGCCTACGATACATCATTATCTGCAGACAAAGAGAGCATGGCTGGACTCAATTTTATTGAACAAATCGTTGTAAAAGACTTAGCGCAGGGAAAAAACGACGGAAGACTGCAAACACGTTTCCCGCCCGAGCCCAACGGCTATCTGCATATAGGACATGCAAAGGCAATATGTATGGACTTTGGCATTGCTAAAAAGTATAATGGTATATGCAACCTGCGTTTCGACGATACAAATCCTCTCAAGGAGGATATGGAATACATGGATGCTATTAAGGAGGATATAAAATGGCTCGGCTTTGATTGGGCAGGAGAATACTATGCGTCCGATTATTTCCAGCAACTGTGGGACCTTGCCGTAAGGCTGATTAAAGAAGGCCGTGCATACGTTGATGAGCAGTCTGCCGAACAAATCGCTCAACAGAAAGGCACACCAACAAGGCCTGGCACTGACAGCCTTTATCGAAACAGGCCTATAGAAGAAAGTCTTGAACTTTTTGAGAAGATGAATTCCGGAGAGATAGAGGAGGGGAAAATGGTGCTCAGGGCAAAAATTGATATGGCTAATTCTAACATGCACTTCAGAGATCCCATCATCTATCGCGTTGTAAATCATCCTCATCCGCGTACAGGTAGTAAGTGGAAAGCATATCCAATGTATGATTTCGCACACGGACAGTCAGACTTTTTTGAAGGCGTAACTCACTCACTTTGTACACTCGAATTTGTTCCTCACAGGCCACTCTACGACCTTTTCATAGATTGGGTAAAAGAAGGACAGGATCTTGAAGACCATAGACCTCGCCAATATGAGTTCAATAAACTCAATCTAAACTATGTACTTCTCAGCAAAAGAAATCTGCTAATCATGGTAAAAGAAGGACTGGTCGATGGCTGGGATGACCCACGTATGCCGACGCTTTGCGGATTTAGACGCAGAGGTTATTCACCCGAGGGGATACGTAAATTCGTTGACAAAATCGGATATACCACGTTCGATGCGCTCAATGATTTCGCATTGTTGGAAAGTGCCATACGCGAAGACCTCAACGAAAGGGCAACAAGAGTGTCGGCTGTACTTAAGCCTGTAAAACTCGTAATAACCAACTACCCCGAAGGTCAGACAGAGGAAATGCAGGCTATTGACAATCCTGAACACCCTGAAGCAGGATGCCATACCATCACTTTTAGCCGTGAACTTTGGATTGAACAGGACGATTTCATGGAAGATGCGCCTAAGAAATACTTCCGACTTACACCAGGAAAAGAGGTACGACTTAAAAATGCGTATATCGTAGAATGTTCAGGGTGCAAAAAGGACGACGAAGGCAACGTAACGGAAATTTATTGTACATACGATCCGGATTCAAAGAGTGGAATGCCCGGTGCTAATCGTAAAGTGAAAGGAACTATTCATTGGCTGAGTACACAGCACTGCAATAAGTCAGAAGTAAGGCTCTATGACAGGCTTTGGATGGTTGAAAACCCAAGGGATGAATTGGCATCTTTGCAGGAAAATGAAAAATGTGATGCTCTGACAGCAATGAAAAAAATGATAAATCCGCACAGTCTGGATGTTCTGAATGATTGTTATGTGGAGCCATATCTCGAAGAACTATACGAAAGGGGTGAAAAATACTTGCAGTTCCAACGTATTGGCTACTTCACGTTTGACAAAAATTCAAGCAGTGAGAAACTCATTTTCAATAGGACAGTTAGCCTGAAGGATAGTTGGAAAAAATAACGGCAAAAGCATGTCGATAATTGATAAGGTATCTGTTTACGAACAAGCCGTAAAAAAAGGGAGTTCTATATACATGGATGCCAACGATTTGTTGGATATCTACGACTATTATGTTGACCACCAAAGGGAACTTGATGCTGAAGCCTGCTTACATACTGCTTTGCGCATTCATCCAGACAATGAGGATGTCCTTGTAACTTATGCTATATTTCTGCGAAGTCTGGGCAAACGTGAAGCGGCTTATAAAGTCGTAAAAGGCATAGAAAATCAACATGCTCCTGATGTGTTGATTTTTTATGGGGAGAATGAACTTAACAAAGCGAATATAGAAAAAGCAGAGAGATATTTTGACGCTATTCCGGAAGATGTACAACCTTATCAATGGCGGCTTCAGTATGATGTTGCACAAGTTTATTTTGACTACGGGTTTTATCAGAAAGCAAACATCTGGCTTGACAAATGCGATAATCCTCAAAATCCAGAATTCAGACAAGTGCTCGAACTCAGGGCTAAAATCTGTTATAATCTGGGGCAATACTCCAAGGCTGAACAGTTCATGAATAAATCCATCGACCTTAATCCTTACGATGAAATGTCATGGATTTATCTGTCTGAAATACAACTGAAGTTAGAAAAATATGATAAGGTCATAGAAAGCACAGAATATGCATTAGTTATAAATGCAGATGCTAAGCAGGCAATAAGGAATAAACTTTTGGCTTTGCTTAATCGGGACGATGCTTACGATTGTACTGACGCATTAAATTATTACCTTTCTCTTCAGGAAGGAATGGTTGTTGACATTAGTCTGCTTTGTATTTTGGTCGAAAAAATGATGAATTTTGCGCCGAGTGAAATTGTAGAGAAAATGATTATTTCGGCATTGGAAAATACCTCAGTTAATTCATTGGAACGCCATCGGTTGCTCAGTTACTATTGTTACATACTTATTGATAAAGGTGAATTATCTAATTCAAAGCAGGTTGTTCAAAGTCTTTGTATAAATGGTGAAAATTATCAAGCTGTGATGTATGATTATGTGTTACGCCTGCTGTCTAAAGGTTATGTTGACGAAGCCATGCTGTGTATGCAGGAGGTAATAGATAATGATACTTTTGATAACAGGTTTGCCGGATTATACGCAATGGAGTTCGTTAGGCGCAAATGTTTCGAGCCTGCGAAGTTTTTTTGGGAACGTGTCTTTTCAGAATATGAATGCATTAATGAAGATTATACTTATGCACTTGCAATGGCTGCTCACGAACTTAAATCTTCTAAACTTGCTGATATAATCGAACATGTTAAAAAAGAAGATTTCCTGGCATTCCACTATTTTAGCAATATATACAATGTGTATACATGGGAAGAAGTTGTGAAAAAAGCAAAAAATGAAGCAGAAACGTGGAAAAAGTAATGAAAAAATGTGTAAAACAAGTTTTTTTTATAATTTTGCATTCGAAATAATAAATAATATGTCAGTAGAACTCTATCATAGCCATTTGCATCTTGCCTCAGAATAAGGTGAGTCCTACTTTCTATGATGAGTTGGAAATAACGGCTTGCCTATTGTAAATAGGTGAGCCTTTTTTTAGTAGTAAAATATACCAAAAACTTACCAATATGTTAAGAATAGCAATACAGTCCAAAGGACGGCTCCACGATGATGCCATGAACTTGCTCTCCGAAGCGGACGTAAAAATACGTGAATCTAAACGTACTTTACTCGTGAAAGCAACGAATTTCCCTGTAGAAGTTCTGTTTCTTCGCGACGATGATATTCCTCAGACCGTCGCTAACGGAGTGGCTGATATAGGCATAGTAGGACTTAATGAGGTAGAGGAAACCGGTTGTGCCGTGGATATCGTGCGTAGTCTAGGCTTTGGTGCTTGCCGACTTTCTCTTGCATTACCAAAAGATCTGAAATATGAAGGGCTGCAATGGTTCAACGGTAAGAAAATAGCAACTTCTTACCCAGCAGTCCTACGAAAATTCCTGAGCAAAAACAATATAGATGCAAAAATACACATCATTTCCGGAAGTGTGGAAATCTCTACAGGAGTAGGCATTGCTGATGCTATTTTCGATATCGTAAGTTCTGGGTCAACATTGGTCAACAACAATCTCAAAGAGGTAGAAACTGTAATGCAAAGTGAAGCAGTGTTTGTGGCAACAAAAAACCTCGATACAGAAAAAAAACAAATTCTCGATGAATTGCAGTTTCGTTTCGATGCCATAAAGAGTGCAGAAAACAAAAAGTATGTCCTTTTGAATGCACCTGACGACAAGATCTCAGAAATTATCAGTCTTCTGCCGGGTGTGAAGAGTCCTACAGTAATGCCCCTCGCTGAAAAAGGGTGGAGCAGTGTACATACAGTGATTGATGAGGTGAAATTTTGGGAAATTATCGGTCAACTGAAAGCACATGGTGCACAAGGCATTCTGATTATAGATATTGAAAAATTGATTGTATAGTTTTGCCTCTGATGATGAATGTAATATACAACCCAAATCGCTCACAATGGCAAGAACTTACACAAAGACCTGTCTTTGATGTAACAGAACTGTTCAGTGTGGTAAGCCCTATTTTTAAAGCAGTGTCTGAAAGAGGCGACGATGCTCTGAAAGAACTGGAGTTGCAGTTTGATAAAGTGTCGCTGCAGACATTGCGTGTTGGAGATGACGAGATTAACGAAGCCGACTCTTTACTTGATACGAACTTGAAGGATGCCATCAATAAAGCATACGACAATATTTATGCCTTCCATGATGCGCAGAGGTTTGAACAAATTGAAGTAGAAACAATGCCTGGCGTGAAATGTGTACAAAAGGCTGTTCCGGTAGAGAAAGTAGGCTTGTATATACCGGGTGGAACTGCGCCTCTTTTTTCTACTGTCCTCATGCTCGGCGTTCCCGCCAAAATAGCAGGCTGTAAACAAGTGATAGTTTGTACTCCGCCCTCTTGCGAAGGAAAGGTAAATCCTGCTATACTCTATGCTGCAAAATGTTGTGGAATAACGGAAATATTCAAAATAGGAGGAGCACAAGCCATCGCTGCAATGTCGGTAGGCACTGCTTCCGTTCCAAAAGTTGACAAAATCTTTGGACCTGGCAACCAATACGTCATGGCTGCCAAACAACTTGCTGCATTGTCTAACGTGGCTATTGATATGCCTGCAGGACCAAGCGAAGTAGAAGTACTTGTTGATGACACATGCGTGCCGGCTTTTGTGGCAGCTGACCTTTTAAGTCAGGCTGAACACGGACCGGATAGTCAGGTCGTGTTGGTCTCTACAACAGACAATGATGTTGTAAAACTAATAGAAGAAGAGTTAGAACACCAATTAAACGAACTTCCAAGAAAGGACTTCGCTGCAAAAGCACTTCGAAATAGCAGATGTGTGCTGTTTGACAATATGCAAGATGCCATCGATTTTACGAACGAATATGCGCCAGAACATCTTATTATAGCAGCAGAAGACTATAATGATATTGCAAATCAAATAACACACGCAGGCAGTGTGTTCCTCGGAAATTACAGTTGTGAAAGCGCAGGAGACTATGCCTCGGGAACTAACCACACACTGCCAACAAAAGCATGGGCAAAAGCATATAGCGGATTATGCCTCGATAGTTTCATCAGGAAAATCACATTTCAGGAAATAACAGAAGAAGGTGTTAAAAATCTTGCCGGCATAGTGGAAACAATGGCAGAGGCAGAATGTCTCGACGCACACAAGAATGCAATGAAATTTCGCAGAAAAAGTCTGAATATATGAATCTAAAAGATCTTGTAAGACCAAACATTTATGCTCTTGCACCCTATAGTTCTGCAAGGGATGAGTATCAGGGACATGACGCAGCAGTTTTTCTTGATGCAAACGAAAGTCCATACAATAAACCTTACAATAGATACCCTGATCCTCTTCAACGCGAAGTAAAAGAGAAAATAAGTCAGGTAAAAGGTGTGCCTCCTGAAAACATATTTCTCGGGAATGGCAGTGATGAGGCCATAGACCTCATTTTCAGAGTGTTTTGTGAGCCTGGACTCGATAATGTTGTGGCTATAGAACCGTCGTATGGCATGTATGCTGTATGTGCAGATATAAACAATGTGGAGTATCGTAGGGTAAAACTTCATAACGACTTTTCTTTTTCTGCTGAAGACATTATGCAAATCGCCAACAAGCGGACAAAGGTTGTTTTTCTGTGTAGTCCTAATAATCCTACAGGCAACCTCATGGATAGAAAGGAAATCCTGAAGTTGCTCGACCTCTTTCAAGGAATTGTAGTCGTGGACGAGGCATACGGAGATTTCGCAAATGGAAAGTCGTGGAGATTTGATGTTAACACATTCCCTCAGTTAGTTGTTTTGAATACATTCTCTAAAGCATGGTCGTCTGCAGCAGTAAGGCTTGGAATGGCGTTTGCCGACAAGGAGGTTATACATTATTTTAATAAGGTTAAATATCCGTACAATGTCAATCAACTGACACAGGAATATGCACTCGATTTACTTAAACACAGTTATGATGTAGAGAAGTGGGTGAAATTGATTCTCGGCGAGAGGCCTAAAATGATTTCTGCATTTGCAATGCTGCCTTATTGTGAGAAGGTCTATCCGACAGATGCAAACTTTTTCCTTGCAAAAGTAAGTAATGCACAGAAAATATATGACTATCTTATTAGGAAAGGAGTTGTTGTGCGAAATCGCTCAAAAGTAACACTTTGTGAAAATTGTCTGAGAATTACAATCGGTACACCGCAGGAAAATACTGCACTTCTAAGTGCGCTACGCCAGTTTGAAGAATAAATTAAGAACAATACAAATGCCAAAAAAACTGCTATTTATCGACCGCGACGGAACGCTCATCAAGGAGCCTGAAGACGAACAGATAGACGCATTCGATAAACTCGAGTTCGTGCCTAATGTGTTCACGGCTTTGGGAACTATTGTAAGGTCATCGGACTATGAACTTGTCATGGTAAGCAATCAGGATGGACTCGGAACAGACGCTTTTCCTGAAGAAACATTCTGGCCGGTACAAAATTTTGTATTGAAAACATTAGAGCAAGAAGGAATTAGTTTTGCAACAGTTCATATAGACCCACATTTCCCGCAAGATAACCATCCAAACAGGAAGCCTGGAACAGGTATGCTTGAACCATACCTCAAAAACCCTGAATACGATATTCCGAATTCATACGTAATAGGCGACAGGGATACTGATGTGAAACTGGCAGAAAATCTTGGATGCAAGGCGCTGAAACTGTCCGGCAAAATGGATTGGCTGAGAATAGCAGAAATCTTAATAGCAGGAGAACGTACTGCAGAGATTCATCGCGTTACGAAAGAAACGGATGTATATGTGAAAATAGAACTCGATAATCCTCAGCAATGTAATATAGATACAGGACTCGGTTTCTTTAATCACATGCTCGAACAAATCTCACACCATGGGGCAATAGGGCTTACTGTCCAGACAAAGGGAGATCTTCATGTGGACGAACACCACACCATCGAAGATACAGCGCTTGCACTTGGAGAATGTCTGAAAAAAGCCGTTGGAAACAAACTTGGCATTCAAAGATACGGATTTTCGTTGCCAATGGATGAATGCCTCTGCCAAGTGGCTCTCGACTTTGGAGGACGACCTTGGCTTGTGTGGGAAACGGATTTCAAAAGAGAAAGAGTGGGAGATGTGCCAACAGAAATGTTTCTGCATTTCTTCAAAAGCCTTTCAGATGCAGCAGCAATAAACTTGAATATAAAAGCAGAAGGGCAGAACGAACACCACAAGATAGAAGGCATTTTCAAAGCATTTAGCAGAGCACTTAGGATGGCATTAAAACGAGATACAGACTACCTAGTGCTCCCTTCTTCAAAGGGAATTCTTTGATATTTTCAAAGAAAAATTTTGCTAATCCAAATGGCAGATGTATCTTTGCATTCGAATTTGGAACAAGGCGCTTTCGTCTAGCGGCTAGGACACATGCCTCTCACGCATGGAACACGGGTTCGATTCCCGTAGGCGCTACAAAATAGGATGCTACTTATGGCATCCTTATTTGTTTTTAGTCGTATTATGGCGATAAGTCTCGTATAGATGCTCGCTTAAAATGCGTTCGTGAACCTTCCTGTCAATCATCTCTGACACATCTTCTCCTTTTATAAGCCTCCTTCTTACGTCTGTGGAACTGAATCTGAACAATGGGGCATTCATCAGCGTAACATTCTCAGGCAGAGCAGACGTTATATCGTAGCCCTCGCGAGGGTAGATTAAAATCTTGTAGTTTTCAACAATTTTCTTGTAGTTTTTCCATTTGTCAAAGCAAAGCCAGTTGTCTGCACCGATAATGAGGGCAAATTCCTGAGTAGGGTAGGCTTCTTCAAGTGCTTGGAGAGTCTGCCATGTGTAGGAAGGCCGTGGCAGGTGAAACTCAAAGTCCGATGCCTTTACATGGGCTATGTGTCGGACTGCTGTTCTTGCCAAGGAGAAACGTTGTTTTTCAGGAAGAAGTGAGTTTTCTTCCTTCAGAGGATTTTGAGGAGATACCATCAGCCAAACTTCGTCAGCATATCCTTGTTGCACAATCCATTGTGCAAGACCTGTGTGCCCAAGATGAATAGGGTTGAAGGACCCGCCGAAAATACCTGTCATTTTGAATTGATGAAATCCACAACCGTTTCTACAATTTCTGCTTTAGCAGTCTCAAGGTCGTCATTGATGATGCGTTTGTCGAATTTGTCTGCAAAAGACATTTCATATTCGGCGCGCCTAATGCGGTCTTCGATGACTTCCAATGTGTCTGTGCCGCGTTTAACAAGGCGTTGGCGAAGCACTTGAATAGAGGGTGGGGCAATGAAAACACTCAAAGCACGTTTCCCATATATTTTTTTGATATTCTCCGCGCCAATAACATCAACATCGCAGACTACATTCTTTCCTTTTTTGAGTTTTTGGTCCACTTCGCTCTTTAAAGTGCCATAAAACTTGTCCTCATACACCTCGCAATATTCCAAGAACTCGTTTTTCGCTATTTTCTCGCGAAATTCTTCAGGAGTCAGAAAATAGTATTCCACACCATCTTTTTCTGTTCCTCTCGGTGCACGGCTCGTGGCTGATACTGAGAAATGCAAGTTTTCTACCTGACCCATCAAATGCCCGATGAGAGTACTTTTGCCACTTCCACTCGGAGCAGATATAATTAGTAATTTTGCCATAATGTTCCTGTTTAATGCGATCTATTATTAGCAGTAGTGCGAATTATAAGACATTAAGTACTTGTTCTTTGATTTGTTCCAATTCGTCCTTCATCTTAACGACGATGTTTTGCATCTCTGCTAAGTTGCTTTTTGAACCGGTAGTATTTATCTCACGACCCATTTCCTGTGCAATGAAGCCAAGTTTCTTTCCTTGTCCGGGTTCCAAATCCAACGTCTCGCGGAAGTACTTCAAATGATTGGTAAGACGCTGTTTCTCTTCACTGATGTCGAGTTTCTCTACGTAGTATATCATCTCTTGCTCAAGGCGGTTCTTGTCGTAATCCACGCCCTTGATGTCTTCAAGATGGTCTTTCATGCGCTGATAAATCTTGTCGATGCGGTGCTGTTCGTATGGTTCTAACTGACCTAGCAGGTGCTCTATGTTGTCTGCTTTCTCCATGAATTTTTCATAAAGAGCGGCACCTTCTTGAGCGCGGAATTCAACGAGGTTGTCAATAGCCTCATCAACTGCTTTCTTGGATGCAGCCCATTCTTCATCAGATAAATCGTCAATAGTGCTGTTTTGTGAAGTTTCAGGAAGACGAAGTACGATATCCCAATAATTCTCTGGCTCAGAGATACCCAGTTCCGAACTAATGACCTTAATCTGGTCTCTGTAACTCTTTATGGCATCCGAATTTAGCACGGCAGTTGAATGTCCGCTTTCTTTCTCTGTCCATAGTGTAAAATCCACCTTGCCACGCTGAAGTCGTGCGGATATCATTTGTCTTATTTCCATCTCTTTCTCATGATAGCCGGGTGCTATGCGGGCATTGATGTCAAGATTTTTGCTATTGAGCGATTTTATTTCAATGTGGATTTTTTTGAATGAGAAGTGGGCATCGGCTTTACCGAAACCCGTCATGGAATGAATCATAAGTAACGATTTTAAATTTTATGCGAAAATAAAAGAATAACAAGGATTGACAAAATAAATAATTAAAAATGTCCAAAACTATATAAAAAATAAAGCCGCAGTAAGTCCCGCGGCAGTATAATCATGTTATGTAAGTCTTCTGATTAACCGAGATATTTAGTAAGAATTTCAATATTCTCGGCTTCACGAAGCCGGCGAAGGGCGCGCTCCTTTATTTGGCGTACACGTTCGCGTGTCAGGTTCATCTTGTTTGCCACCTCTTCTGCTGTCATCTCGCTGCGACCGATGCCAAACAACATCTTCAGAACCTTGCTCTCACGTTCAGCAAGGATGGAAAGTGCTGCCTCAAGGTCAGAATGAAGAGATTCACGCTCCATCTTGTTGTCGGTGGTAGGTGCATTCTCGTCCGTCATGATGTCAATCAGCGAGTTGGATTCGTCCTCTTGGAAGGGGGCATCAACAGACACTTTCTTGCCATTTGAACCAAGTGCATCCTGAACCTTTTGAACGTCGGTGTTTAAAATTTCTGCCAGTTCTCGTACGGAAGGACGGCGCTCGTTCTCTTGTTCAAAAGAAACAATGGCTTTGGTCAGTTTGCTCTGGAAACCAACCTGATTCAGTGGCATGCGAACAATACGACTTTGTTCGGAGATTGCTTGCAGAATGCTTTGTCTGATCCACCAAACGGCATAACTGATGAACTTGAAACCACGTGTTTCGTCAAACTTCTGTGCTGCCTTAATCAAACCCAAGTTGCCTTCATCGATAAGATCGTTCAAGGCAAGGCCCTGGTTCTGATACTGCTTGGCAACACTGACTACGAAACGCAGATTCGCCTTTACCAGCCGCTCAAGTGCCTCGCGGTCACCGCTGTGAATCCTTTGAGCCAATTCCACTTCTTCATCTGTGGAAATCAATTCCTCACGACCAATCTCTACGAGATATTTGTCAAGCGCTGCACTCTGACGATTGGTAATACTCTTGTTAATTTTTAGTTGTCGCATAGTCTTTGCCTAATTTATCTAAATTAAGAAATGCAAAAGTAATAAAAAATATTCTATCCAAGCCTAATGTAGTATTTATTTAGAAAAAAAATCAATATTCGTAGATTCAAGTAGCAAGTGCAATATTAGTCTAAAAGTTTGTAAAATTCGTTTTTTGGGTTATTAAAGTTGAGTTTTTTTCTTGGTCTGCTGTTAATTTGCTTTTGTACTTCCATAAGATATTTGTCTGTGTATTGTTCTAAATTCGTTCCCTTAGGTATATATTGTCTGACGAGTTTGTTGTAGTTTTCTACACCTCCCTTTTCCCATGAGCTATAAGGGTGTGCAAAAAAGATTTTCGTGGAGAGTTTCTTTGCCAATTGACTATGCCTGGCGAACTCTGTTCCATTATCTGTAGTAATAGTGAGTACTTGTTTCTTGTAAGGAATCAACATTCTGTATACTGCTTCTTCCACGCCTTTTGCCTCTTTTCCATCAGGCAGCCTTTTGACCATCCCATATCCAGTACGTCTCTCGTAGAGTGTAACTAGCGCTCCTTTCCCATCCTTACCGACTATGGTGTCCATTTCCCAATCTCCGAAACGCGTGCCGTCTGCCTCTTCCGGCCTAAGGTCTATACTCACGCGGTCTTTTATGGGAATCCGTTTTCCCTTGTCTGTCTTCCGTCGCTTCTTCATTGCGTGACGGCAGAGTTTCCAAAGCATCCCTCCGCACTTCCTGTCGGTTCTGATGAATGCGTATATTGTTTCATGGGAGACGCATTCGCGCCCTTGTCTCTTTATATACCCGCATATCTGTTCGGGCGACCATTTCTTTTGCAGCAGACTTATGACTTCCCGCTTAAGGGCGTGTGTGAATCTTCGCGGTTTCTGAAGACGCGTCTTGCGGCGGTCTGCTTCGCGCTGTGCCTTTTCTGCATTATAAACCTTGGCACCGCCATTTCGATGGATTTCCCTGTAAAGGGTGCTTTCGTTCACCTCTATGAGGGCGGCGATCATCTTTTTGGTCAATCCTTGCTTTAATCCGTTCTGGATTGTGTACCTTTGCTGCGAGGTTAGCTGTTTATATTTCATATGCAACACAAAAGTAGTTAATCTCAGGGAGATGAAAATCTCCCTTTTGCTTTTATGTTGCTACTTGATGTCTCTGACTTACCTTTCAATCAGTGAATCCCACAGGACGAGTCTTGCACTTCTTATTTGAATTTAAGATTTTATTTGGTATTTGGAGTTGACTAGGGTGATCTTTTGCTGTTTTCTTCTCCATGTAATTACCATTAATTTACCATGTAATTGTAACCACGAATTACACGAATTGCACGAATTCTTGCTTTGCAAGCGAGCGAGCTGGAGCGACACGGATGACATGAATTCTTTTTTTGTGATAGATATTTTAACCATGAATTATATGATTTTTTTTTCGTGACAAGATGTAACCCATGCCAATCGGTTTGTCGAGAAATCTTATCCAAAAGAGATCGGGGCAGCGCAGGAGAGGAAAACTGGAAAAACGAGGATATGCCATTATGACATATCCTCGTTTTTGATAGATACATGATTAATCCTCATCTTCATTAAATTGGGACTACTAATTATCGTCTATCCAATCTGCGAAAAGACGAGTGCGCAGACCTACGCCACTATTAGCGCTTCCGTCGAAGCAAGTCCTCCTTCCATCTAACTTGCTGATGGCGAATAGACTTTGTTCTCTTAGTATACTTTCTTCTGACCTCCTATGATGTACAGTTCTCCTTTTCTCGGCTGATGTACGCGACGTCCTTGTAGGTCGTAAATCTCCTGCGATTCAGCGTCGAGACCGAGGCCTTTAATGGCAGTAGTCGTAACTTCTCCATTGCCGAAATCGAGACTACTGGCGCGGACGTACTGTGCTGCATTTTCCTCTATTTGGAAATAAGCGCGGAAGGGCAGCAATTTGCGGTCTTCGGGGGCGTGCTGCAACTGGTTGCCTTCCGTGAGGAAGAGGATAGACTTGTTTCCTCCAGCGACGTCGATGGTCGTGTAGTTGCTCTTGAAAGTCACAGGTAGCAGGCCGCCACTCTGTGCATTCACTTCAATGGGTAGTGTAGAGGTGACGGTAACGCTGTCGAACTTGGGTGTGGTAATGTCGGTACCACCCGGTTCCCATTTGATGATGTAGGGTTTGCCGGCTTCGATAGCCGTGGCGCTCTTGAAGGTGAGGTGGAGCGTTTGGGTGTTTACGTCCACACCGTTGCGGGCGTTTTCGTCAAGTTCCATGACTGTAGCCCCTTCGAGTGGTGTACCGTCGAGTGTGGGAAGAGAGAAGGGCAGGCAAAGGGTATTCCACGCACCGTCCTTATAGAGTTTGCGACCTACGATGCTTACATACGTTGTCTCAAAATTTTTGAACTTGTTTAGGTAGCTGGTGTTGTTAGGTGTCATGACGGCATCGTTGTCGGAGAGAATGACATACGGCTTGCTGGCCATATATATATCATATTTGTTGGTGGCAAAATGGTTGAAAGGACTTGCGTAGTCGGTCCTATAGTCGCCGTTCTTCTGTTCGGAGAATATATATAGCTTATACCATCCGTCTTTCAAGTCATCCGGAAGGTCAATAGAGAAATAGCCCGATTCTTTGTTGCCATCCATGTTTCCGTAGTAGAGCACTTCGTTAGTGCGATTGTCAACCAGCATGGCCGAAACATACTCGTTGAGCCCTTTTCGCGCACCGCGGTAAGTAATGAACACCGTTTCTCCCGGCAATACCTGCGAGTTGTAGTCGCCGTAGTTGGCGAATGTGGAATAGAAATCGGCGCGCGATGGATCCAAAAGGGTCAGTTTCAGCCCCCTGACATCAGCCTTCACCACTCTACGCATGGAAGTATTGTAGATGCTGTTCGACGACTTGCCGCCCAGGGCCGGCGATGTCATCAGCACTGCGGGATCGTAGAGGCAGAAAGCCGGACGCATACCGCAGGTGTCAGTCATATCAACACGGTAACACCTCAGGGATTCTTTTTCCATTATCCATGGCTGATAGTGATGCTGAAGATGCCCAACGCTGTAATTTAAAATATAAAAGTCTTCCCCAGTATTACGTAGAATTTGCTCAATCAATTTCAACACCTCTTCTTCTGTAGTAGTAGGTTTTAGTCCTCCTTCTTCAATCAACCAATCAGGCTTCCATGTGGGGGTCTCTTGAGACTCGGTGGACAGGAGATTTATTTTTTTCTTAGGAGAAAGCCAAGTTAAATCTCTATCTACAAAATTTATTTCATCATTTTCACCTGATTCTTCAAATTTCTTTTTCGGCTCATCATTCACAAAAATTATTTGAAGCTCCAATGCTTCTCTGGATGTATAATGGGTCAAATTGCGCAACCACCACGAGCAGGTATCTCCCTTGAATGTGGATTTGAAGAACTGCTTTGGAAGAAACTCTTTGATTTCTTTTATCGAGAGTGGGAATAATTTATTTCCTTCCAGTCTCTCAAAGAGTTGGTTAGCAGAATCCTCATCATATTTGGTGATTCTCTTCATCATTGTTCTTTCCAGATCGGTAAAATTCTGGTTGAAGAACTCATTATGGAAATGCTGCATATTCGGATAGCTACACCAAAAGTCATGATTATCACCTCCACCAGAGAATGACATCAAGTTACCATCGGTATTGCCCCATAGGGTCTTAGAGAGCAGGGTCATGGCGCCGGGTTCGCCGTTGACGTCATGACCTTTGTCAATCACAAGCCACGAAGGCACCTCATCGTCATAGGCAAAACCAGCGTTGTTATATCCGTAATAAACGGTTGAGGTGAATTCTTTGAGCGCTTTTGTTCCCAAATACATGGTACTGTTTTCGCCGGTGTCTTCGGGTCGGACGGACACTTGATTGCTGACTGTGAACAGCAATTGTAATGGCAGCGTTTCTCCTTTCGTGTATTTTCCTTCTTTAGAAGTCACACCCTCAAATTTGATTTCCGCATACGTGTCGTATTTTCCCATATTAACATTCAGATTTGACAAATGGTGTTTGGGGCGGACGTATATGAGCTTCTCTTGGTTGCCTTCGAGGAAAAATTCCGAATTGCCTTCGGCATCTTCAATGTGGAACGCACTGAAAGAACCATCGTAGGTTGGCACGGTCATGGTCACCTTTACAGAGTCCGGACTGGTATTGCTCATTTTCAGCGTTTGGGCACAAACAGGGCCATATTCACTCGGAACTGTCCCAAAGTCTAACTTGTCCTTGCTGATATTAAAACCTCTTTCCCATTGGGCATAAAGATTGATGTCTTTCATGATAAGATAGTCTGAATCTAACTTGGTACCTCCAACAGAATCGGTGAACCATCCCTTGAACTTGTACCCGCCAAAGGTCAATTGGGGAAGGTGATCCAGTTTGGAATCTTCGTTGGATAAAAGATAACCTCCTCTTATTACATCACTTATTTCTGCACCTCGTGGATCAAATTTAACAACATGTGGGTTTACCACATCGGCATTCAACATTACATATCCAATTTCTTTTCCACTTTCGTTGCGGATGCTCAACTTCTTGGAGTAAACTCCTTGAGCTGCACGTCCAATATAGAGCGTAACCTTCAAACTATCAGTGCTGTTGGCAGGGATATCAAGATAATCCCATGTCTGGAAAGGCGCAGAGGTGGATTTGCCATTAGGGAATGTAAGGTACACTCTTTTATTCGCAGAGAAATCGTTCCTGATATGAATATACTTCGTAATCACTTCATTCATATAGTTAGGGTCTGACATGTGGCGGCCGTAATCGATTGTGTCGCGACTTCCGTTAACAGGGTAGAGTCCACCGGTCCAACGAGCGTGAAGCGTTTGTTCGTATGTTAGGACTGATTCTTCTGTGATTTGATTTCCATTGTGGTCAAACCATCCTAGAAAAGAATAGTCGGTCCCTTCTGGAGGATTGACTTTTGCCTTACTCAGACGGGGATGACCATCTTCATCTACCTCCACATTTCCTATATTTGCTGCCGTTCCTCCGTTGATTGATACGGTGCCTCCATTTGCATCAAGAGATATATTGGCGTTGTTGGTTGGAACGAAAAGAGCAGAGTATCTTGTATCGTTTGCAATGAGAGCCTTGCCAAGTGGTACATTATAAAGCTTGCCTCGGTTCGTTCCTTTCAAGCACAAAAGTTGTCGAAGGATAAAGCCTTTTTGCGGCTTTACCACGATATCAACCCAAGAATTATTCAAACCATATCCATAGTTTCCGTGTCCATCGTGATTCTTCATTTCAACTGTGCCTTGGCTTGGGTGCGAGGAAAACTCCAGCCACCTGCAGTTATAAGGCATGAACCAGAATCGCAAATGCTTGTCTTGGACAACGTTATACGTGCGTTCCCATACGTCATCTGCTTCATCGCCATAAAGCGTATAATAGGGCTCATTACTTCCTTCCTTGCTTATAGTCAGCTTCCAGAACCTTTCTTTACCGCTGGGGCCTTTCTTACACAAGACCTTTGTCCTGAATTTCATATCGTATGTTGTCACTTTGCTTCCCCACACAAGCCTGATGCCTGCAGCGTTATCATCACCCTGACCAATCGTATATTTTATCCTGTCGCCCGCCCATGACAAGTACCATGCACCTGTGTACTGCCACAATTGCACATTACTCTGCGTCCTTCCATCACGATGTTGGTAGGGTAGGATGTCGATTGTAACTTGGTCATATTTCCAGCGGTCATCCCCAAAATATCCCACCGCATAATGATCAGGCTGAGACCGCATAACCTGTGGCAGCATGGCTGCTGTGAGGAATGCGAAAAGAAGAACAAAGTATCTTGTTCTCTTCAGGATGGTTTTCATTGTTCTTGCTTTCATGATATCTTAATATATTATATAGTTTATTAAGTTTTTCTATTGAATGTCAAAATGTGGCAGACGCTAATGACATAAGTCCTATCTTGAGGAAAGACTGAATCGTCCCAGAACGTCTCCATCAAGACCGCCGGGCATGACGAAAGAAGCCCGTTTCCCTTTGCGTATCAGCACGTTAAGGGAGCGGGCGCTATTCTTGTAAAGATGTACGTTAAGTGGAGGAGAATGCGGGGATGCATACCCACCAACATGCGGCTTGCATATGGGGCTTGCAAGGCTTGCTGCAAGGGTGCCCATGAATTGGACGCGGATGCGGTAGAGGTCTTGTATGCTCATTTTTGTCGCTTGAAAGTGCAAATATAAGTATTTACGGTGAATAGGCAAATTTTTTTGAGATTATTTTCGTTGATTATTATCGCTGTGGATTCTTTTTTTGTTCTCCATGTAATTATCATTAATTTTCGTTAATTTTTAACCACGGATTACACGGATTTTTGATGTGCTTTTTGTTCTCCATTAAGTATCATTAATATTCATTAATTTTTAACCATGAATTCTTGCTTTGCAAGCGAGCAAGCTCAATCGACACGGATTCTTGTTGTTTTTTTTCATTAAATCTCATTTAATTGTGCCTGTGTATTGCTTGGGGATTACACAGATGCCTTGCATGGGAAAATTCCGAAAAATTATTTCCTGTGAAGCGGTAATTATTCATAAATTGTCTTGAGTTATTTTCAACAACAATTCACTAAGATGAATACGTCATGAATTTTACATAACTTTGCAACAAAATCGGAGTCGGCAGAAACATCTTTATATCTATTCCAAGATACAAGGCTGCAATATCGGCACAATAAATTCGTTATATGTTTAATGGGAAATTATGATAGCGTTAAAAGGCTGATAGCCTTTGTTCTTCTTTCGTTTGCTTTTGTAACAATTAATGCACAAACGCGGACGAGAATTTATGGTATGGTCAAGGACGAAGCCGGCAATGGCATAGAACTCGCCACGGTGCGGCTGCAGGGAACTGCCAGTATGGTCATGACCAACCTCAAGGGGCAATACAATATCTACTGCAACATGGGTGATAGCGTTACAGTTGTTTTTTCACAACTTGGGCATCAAACACGGAAAAAGACCCTCATTGCTTTTGGAGATTCTATGAGAGTGGATGTTGTTTTACCTCCATACAATCAGACTGACGAAACTGCGGTTGTAAAGGGAATGGGTATTCAGAGTGGAAGCATGGTGCGACTAAATACAAAGAACAATGACTTTGCACCATCTGCATCTGGTAATGCAGTGGAAGAACTCGTGGCTACACAGGCTGGTGTCTCTACACATAACGAACTGAGTTCGCAGTATAACGTACGAGGTGGCTCGTTCGATGAAAACTGCGTATATCTGAATGGAGTTGAAGTTTATCGACCCATGCTTGTGAGAAGTGGTGAGCAGGAAGGGCTTAGTATCATCAATAGCGACATGGTGGACAAAATCTCGTTTTCCACCGGAGGTTTTGAGGCACGGTATGGCGACAAAATGTCTTCAGTGCTTGATATTACATACAAACGGCCCGAAAAGTTCGAAGCAAAGTTAAATGGAAGTATTCTCGGAGGAAGTGCCTATATTGGATGGGGAAACAAACACTTCAGTTTCATGTCAAGCGTAAGGTACAAAACGACGAAATACCTTTTAGGATCTACTGATACAGAAGGAGAGTACGACCCGAAATTCCTGGATTATCAGGCTTATTTGTCATGGCGTCCGTCAAAGAGATGGACTATAGATGTTATAGGAAACATCAGTGATAATGAGTATAACTTCATACCCAAAAACAGAGTTACCAATTTCGGTACCATAGATAACCCAAGGACTTTTGTGGTCTATTTTGACGGACAGGAAAAGGACTATTTCAAAACCTACTTCGGTTCAGCCACCGTCACACATAATTTCAACCCAAACACCTACCTCGCTCTCAATTTCTCTACATTCAAGTCGAAAGAGGCCGAAACTTACGACATACAAGGCGAGTATTGGCTCAACGAAGCCACGTCGCAGGAAGAGTTGGGTGTGGGAACATACATGGAGCATGCACGCAACCGACTTCGTGCTAATGTGATGAATACAGGATTGAAATTCCGTACAAGATTAACGGGGCATACCATCCAGTCAGGATTTGACTGGCAACACGAAGATATAAAAGAAAACTCAAGAGAATGGGAAATGCGCGACTCTATGGGATATTCACTCCCTTACGACCCAAATCAACTCAGATTGATTTATAGCCTTGCTGCGCAACAGGAATTAAAGACCAACCGACTCAGTTTCTATCTGCAGGACAACTGGAGATTTAAGAACAGTATGGGACTATTCAACTTGGCTTATGGCATAAGAGTCAGTCATTGGGACTGGAACAAGGAAACACTCATCTCTCCACGAGCATCATTAGGTCTGATGCCATCATTTAGCGATAATTGGGTGTTCAGAGTTGCAACAGGTGTGTATTATCAAGCCCCGTTCTACAAAGAACTGCGTGACACAGCAATGCTCAACGGAATAGCATCAGTATCTCTGAATAAAGATATCAAGGCACAGCGTTCTATACATTTTGTAATAGGTGGAGACTACACCTTCCGCCTGATGAACCGCCCGTTTAAGTTCACAACTGAAGCCTACTACAAGGCACTGTCCAACCTCATTCCATACAATGTGGACAATCTGAGAATTATCTACTACGGAAGGAATATGAGCAAAGGTTACGCTGCAGGACTTGATTTCAAACTTTTCGGAGAATTTGTACCCGGTACGGACTCTTGGATAACGTTCTCCATAATGTCAACGAAAGAGAAAATTAACGGAAAGACTGTACCAAGACCCACAGATCAAAGATACAACCTATCCTTATATTTCACCGACTATTTCCCGGGAAGTACACGTTGGAGGGTAACGCTGAAGGCTGCATTGGCAGCAGGACTGCCCTTCGGTGCACCACGCACAGGTCTTGAAGGAAAGTCGTTCAGAGCACCCGCATATAAGCGTGTGGATCTCGGCATGAGTTACAGGTTGCTCAATAATGAAGATCGTCATATCCATTCAGGCATCGGGAAATACATGAAGAACGTTTGGCTCGGAGTAGATGCTTTCAATCTTTTAGGCATCAGCAATGTCAACTCCTATTATTGGGTAACAGATATCACAAACACGCAATATGCAGTGCCAAACTATCTCACAGGAAGAAGAATAAATGCACGTTTTGTCATAGAATTCTAAAACCATGCACAAAGCACCTCAATACACCATCTTCAAAGTTACGGAAAGAGACGCACTCCTGCCTTTCATCATGAAGTCATTGCAAGGGATCAGTCGCAATAAGGCAAAGGCTATATTGCAGGGAAACGGAGTGCGAGTGAATAAAAAAATTGTTTCACAGCATGATTTTGAACTGACGCAGGGAATGGTCGTTGAAATCAGCAAGAAGAAGGACAGGCAGACACTTAACAGCCGTTTTGTTAAGTTGGTGTATGAAGACAGCCACATCATTGTGATTGACAAAGCACCGGGAATTCTTTCTATGGCAAACAACCATAGTGCATTTTGCGTGAAGACCATACTCGACGAGTATCTTCACCGAACGCACCAAAAGTGTACGGTACACGTAGTGCATAGGTTGGACCGCGATACGTCGGGGCTTATGGTTTATGCCAAAAACATGAAGGCAGAGCAAATACTTGAGGATAATTGGCATGAAATAGTTACTGACAGAAGATACATTGCAGTCCTTTCGGGTAAGATAGAACAGAAGAAGGGTATGGTGGAGAGTTGGCTGAAAGAAAACAAACAGATGGTTACATATTCTTCACCTGATGAGGGCGATGGAAAGTACGCCCTTACAAGATATCGAACCATCAAGACTGATGATAAACACTCACTCGTTGAACTGAAACTCGAAACAGGACGTAAAAACCAAATCCGAGTCCACATGGCAGACATCAACCATCCTGTCTGCGGAGACGTAAAGTATGGTAACGGCGACAATCCTATCGACCGACTTTGCCTGCATGCTTATCGGCTTGATTTTTATCACCCCATGACAAGTGAACTTATGAAATTTGAGACACCGATTCCAAAAACTTTTAATGCCATCTTTTCATCAAAAGAACAAGACTCCTGATTTTCATATCTTACTGTACATCTCGATTAGGGTGTTTTTTTCAACGATCTGCAGAGTCTGTAAGATGACCTTATTTACAACATAGTGTTGCATCACATCCGGCATTTATCCACTCTTTATGTAGAAGGGAGCGCTGTCCGTTAAGCACACTAATACTATTTAAGCATCTCGTCAATTTTCATACTGGTTGGTGGAACGTTTTTCTCTACAATATTGCCTTTCCTGTCAATAAGGAGCGTGAAAGGGATTGCATTGAACTGAAACGTGTTGCAGAGGAGATTCCATTCGTCCGACGTGAGAAAGATGTGTTCACCTTGAATGTGATTATCGGAGAGGAACCTCTCACTTGGTTCACGGGGTGAGTCTTTTTCGTTGCAGATGTAGAGGAAACGTACTGGCGCGTCTTTGTATTTCTCGACGAGTGTGCGCTGGTCGAGCATCCCCTTGCGGCAAGGTCCACACCCGATGCCCCAGAAGTCCATGTATATGACGTTGCCGGCATATTTGTCCTTCAGCGATTGAAAGAGAGAGTCGCCTGGTGTGGAAACTGACGCCTCCATTCGAGCATTTCCTTCGCGTTCGATGACAAAGTGGCGGTAGACGTCCACGGCATGGTGACAGATAGACGAGGCGGTAAACAGTGGCATGGCTGCGGCCAGTTCTTCTGCCTTGCGAGTGAGGAACCATTCAGCGGAGTCCTCGTAGTCAAAGTCAAGGACGCGATGAAGTAAGCTGAGCTGCATCATGAATCCCGTATTGTCAAGTTTGAAACGCGAGCGGATGCTGTCGCTGCACATCGCATAATAGTCTGCCAAGGAAAGCAAGTGGCCCTTGTCAAACTCAAGCATTTCGCGGTGAAGCGCAGGGTCGTAGTTGTGCGGCAGGACGAAGTTCTCTTTGTAATTGCCCAGTTCATCGGAGTCGGTCGACTTGCTCCATCTTTCCATATCGTTTGCCAGGAACAAGTATGCGTTGAGTACATAGAATTCCATATTGTTGACGACACCGCCGCCATCAGCTGCGAGGATCATCAATGGATTGTCCATCAAATAAGACTGCCTTGCCGAAAGGAAATCGAAGAATGAGTCAGAGGAAATCGTCAGGGCTGGATTAGGCTTTCCGTCCTCGTTCCTTGTTCTCCACCGCCATTGATGCACTGCCACAAGCATTTGCTCCAGCGGCATAGCCAGCAGACTGGTCTTCAACACATCCTTTGCGTAGTTTGAGCAATCTTTCAGCGCGGCGATGGTATCAGCATCTATGGCACTGGCTATTCGGTCGAGTTCCCTGACCTTTCTGTTTTTCCACTCTAACATGAATTCACGGTTCATTGCCTCCCAGGGCGTCTGTGTTTCTTTCGAGGCGAACTGAGTCTCCAACTGTGGCCAGACGCTGTTCACTTCTCCTGTGGCGCCACTGCCTGAGATTGTTGCTTCGCTCCCTGCGTCATCAATCAATAAATCCAAGGTGTCACCAACAGCGATAAAAGCAGGCGGAATTTCTGCACCATCAAAGTAAACCCATCCTGAATGCGGCAGACTAATCAGTTCAAGAAAAGAACCATCGGGTTCGATGTTAATCGTTCTGACGAAATCTTGATTCGAGAACAGATCCGTCCCTGTCACATTGAAAGTTGAGAAGCTGTGTTCCGTCCGATTGACAAAACGCCCCTTGACTATTGCTTTTCCAGCATGGAAGTGGTATTCATCTATCGTACCCGAGGGGTAGCTCCTGAGCATGGCATTTATTGCATACTTCTTTTGGGCAATGCAGCATGTTATGGGTAGCAGTGCAAGCAGGAAGGTGATGATGGTTTTATTCATTTTCGTTTCGTTTGTAATTGTCTTTCTTTATTTATATACGCAAATCTTCGTGGGAATATGTCGGAGAATATGTTAATTTTTGTTAATTAAACAAATTTACGCGTAACTGTGCATGCCGCCTAAAAGGAAATTTACACCGAAGAAGGTCATCAGAACGGTAAAGAAGGCCAACACCATATAAAGATGATATATGAATGCTTTGCGCATAGAAGGCAGAGAACGACTGTGGAGTGGGAGAGAGTAAACCAAAAGTGTGATTAGTGCCCACACTTCTTTTGGATCCCAACTCCAGTAGTTCCCCCATGATACATTTGCCCAAATAGCACCAAGAAAAATTCCGGTGGCAAGCATAAATACGGCAGGATACAGCATCGACCTGCTCAATATGGTCAGTTGGAGTATAGATTGATTTAACCTAAAATCTCTCGTTTTAATACACATAAGCACCAAACTAAAAATTCCACTGAGCATACAAAACGCAAAAAGCGAATAGGCTATCATGATGATAGACACATGTGCACTGAGCAGTGGAGAATTCAGCACAGGCATCAAATTTGTGATTTGAGGAGACATCTGTCCCAGGTGCGATACAAGCAAAGTGAAACCTGCAATAAGAAAAGCAAACGGTTGGGTATAGCGTATGCGATATTGCAGAAGAGATCCGAGAAACAATGTGAACAATGCCATGAATAGCATCGTCTCATAACCATTCGAAAGTGGAATCCTGCCTATGATAATCCACCGCAGAATGTATGTGTACAGTTGGAGCAAAAAGGCAACAATCATGAACATAGCAAGGATGTTGTAAGCCTTCTTTACACTAACAATGTGGCTGTTCTTTTTACCTTTTGTCATGGCATAAAGCAATAGGAAGAAAGAGAACAGACCCAGTGTCAGGCAACTCATAAAGAGTATCTTTGTTACAGGCAAGGCATTGTAGATGATTTCTGCTTCTATGCGAGCGGAGGAAACTCTTGATTTGCCCGTGGCAGGCCGAACAAGCGTACCTTGAGTAAGCATAAGAATCAAACCCACTTTTTCATCTAACTCTTGAACTGATTTCTTCAAAGACACATTTCCCTGATACTCTTTGGCAGCAAAGTCTTTTAGTTTATAATCATTAGCATTAAATAGTTCCGTGAACTTGGCATATTTACCATTGATGCCGAGTAATTGACGTAATTCTGCATGCTTAACGAGTATCATAGGCTGTTCTTTCCATACATCAGGACGAAGCCCCCAACCGAAAAGAACTTGTTCTGCACTAAGACCCCGATAAGTCTCTTTGCCATATATTTTTTTTAAGAAATCACAAGCCAAGGTGTTGAGAGGAGCAGTACGATTGTTGTATATTACCTGTTGCCGCGATAACTCATTTGCCTTGTCGCGGTTAATGCTTGGAATAGCCTCTGCCGCAGTCGTGCTTAAACTGAATGAGCAGAAATAAAGCAAAGCAAAAAGAAAAAGATTTCTACGGAGCAAAGGATGGCGAAGCAGTCTGCGGAAAGTGTTGCTAAGCAGCAGAACCATAATCATTGACAAGGCCAAAAGAGCATAACCAAAATAGGTGATATTCGTACCCCACAAATCATAGTTTACTGTAAGAATCGTCCCGCGACAGTCGCTGTCGAAAGATGTTTGGTAAAACCTGTAACCATCTATGGAGAGGATGTTGTTCATGGAGATTATGGAGGATTGTGAAATCGAATCACCCGAAATGTGATACGTCACGAAACTCTTGTAATCAGAAGGTGCTGTCGTACCAGGGTAGCATTCCACAGCAAAACTGTCAAGCCTCAGCGAGAAAGAGAGTGGGGAGGATTCATTCGTTTTTTTTAGGAAGAAATAATCAGCAGTTGAACCTTGTCTCAGATGAAGTGTACCATCTTTGCTCGTCATATATGAAGTCAGTGCACCGGCAAGAATAACCAAAAATGACAGATGAAGACAAAACACGCTGAATTGTCTCCACATTTTTCGTTTGAAGATGACTACAAGGCTCAATACAGATATGAAGCCCCACAATAAGCAGAACCAGAGGCTGTGGTATATTTTTTCTGATACATATTCACTGCCGTTGACTTTTTCAATGATTGTGCCGATACCAAGCGCAATGACCATTGTGGTCAATAAAAAAAGTATAATATTCTTCAAAATACGGTTCATGTTCTTATATTTGAAAAATAAAGCAACTTCAATTTGAGAAGTTGCATTATGTTGCTATGATAAAACAGGTGCTCTGACTGTCAGAACGAATCATATTCAGGATACTCTGTTTTTTTGATACCGATGCATTCCATTTCTACGAGCCATCCGGGACGACAAACCGGGGCATGCACAATTACCAAAGGCTTTGCAGGAAGACGTTCCGAGCAGATTTTGCGTACAATCTGAAAATCAGATGGATCTCTGAGATATACTATCACTTGCGCCAAGTCGTCAAACGACGCGTCAGCCTCCTTGAGCAGTGCCTCAATGTTTTCAAGCAACCTGTTTGTCTGATTTATAATGTTGCCTGAATGCATGATATCGCCTTTGTGGTCTATGCTCGCAGTGCCTGAAATGAATATATGGCGGCGATCGCCATAGTCAATGTATGTGCCGCGTTCGAAGCGAACACCATACTCGCTCGTGCGGTTCAGGTGGTCTGATGCATAAAGATAGTGCTTCTGTCCGTTATCTAATCCTCCGGTGGCGCAAGCATCCATTTGCACAAAGATGCTTGGGTCTTGTTGAACACCCCCAATACCAGTACTGGCAATGAAGTGAGTGTCGCAGGTCAGTCCACATGAATCGAATACATCGTTGCGAGCCCTTACCATGCCTGAATAGCGGTTGTCTATATCGCTGACAAAGAACCATGTGCGTGTGCAATCTCTTTCAAGGGTCATGTCAAATTCAGAAAGTCGCTTAATGTAGCGCTTGAATATCAATGCTGTCTGCGATTGCGAGTTCTTTTCTTCATTCGATAATCCACCCGTCCAAAGATGTGTATATTTGCCGCGTTTGAATACAACAGATGTACCGGACTGCGTGGACGTCGGCTCAATATCGCTTACAAGATACGCCCACAATGCCACTTTAGAACCATCAAGTGGCGGTTGCTGAATGATAGAAAGAGCAGAGCGCTCGTCTGAGTTGATTTCCCTTACCAATCCTGCTTGGTTTGCTGCATCGCTCAAGAAATAGCGTTTCATCACTGCCTGCGGACGACCGGCTAAACCTGAAGACACTTCGTAAAAAGTATCAACAAGCGACTGAAGTTGTTCTTCGAAAGGGAGCATGAAGTTTTTCACATGTATCATCATGTGATACTCTTTCGCGCTTTCGACATTCTCGAAACCATATATTTCTGCAAACGTGTTCGGAAAATTTACGGTTTGTTGGGACATTATCTTGTTTTTAGTTTATTTGTTGCTAATTCCTTGCACCACTGTTGATCCAGTCGTTCAGGATATTCTTCATTTTATTGTTTTCAAGCACCTCGTGACTGTGGTCGTAATGCCAATCGCGGGAAATGTTGCTGAAAAGCGCCTGGGAGAGCATACTGTTTTCTGTGTCACCAGGTTTTACTCGCAGTAATTCTGGATTTTTCTTCGACTGAATGTTGACCAGATTTTCATAACTCTTTCCTTTTGTCAGGAAGAGGCCTGCTGCCGCACTATTGCTGCTGCCATGACAGTTGGCGCACGTTGTGCTGAACAGATTGTCCTGTATGGCATTAAGCATGCTCACGTCTTGAGAACCCACTGCAAACGGAATAGTATCGAGAGAGGTCTTGATGTCGTCCGTAGAGAGAGTGGCAAATGTGGCAACGCGAATACGAAGGCTGTTAACGGCGCACAACTCTATGCTTGACACGCTGTCGGGAATACCAGCAAGCGTAACGTCAATAGGACCATCCGATGTCGGCTCTACAATTTTCTTCATAATAACGGCATATTCACTGTTGTCCGTGAAACCTGCTATTGCGAGTGAATAGCCGTCTGCCCATGTCTCCTTGCCGCTAATGTTACCTACTGCTCGTACAACACGTCCGTCTATGGTGTTGTTGTAGTGCTCGTGAACCATTCCATCGTCGCAAGATGTAAAAGTACTACAAAAAACGAAAACAGCAATGAATAATAGAAAATATTGTCGCATTTTCCTAATTTTCTGTCTGTTATATTCCTATAAATGATATTTCTATATTGCTTTACAACATTTTTTATTTTTAGATGCCAATTTTCAGAATGTGTATTGCAGCAAAATTCTTGCGCTGTGCTTGGCAAGACCAAGGTCATCGATGTCGCGGTCAAGTTGGGTGCTGTGTCCTGTGCGCCCGATGAACTGATACATGCCTTGTATCTTCAGATTGGTATGCGGAACAAAATAGTTCAGCCCTATGGCTGGCATATTTAGGAAGCCTTTCTTGTCTGTACCGTTTCTGTCCATAAAATCATAGCGCAGGGCGGCTTGGAGTTGATTGGTCACGAAATAACCAGCCTGTATGTATCCTCCCCAGTAATTAAAGTCTTCTTTGATTTTCTGGCGTTTTGTGAAGTTTACGTTCATGTAGTAGGCCTCTGCGCCGATATACCATCTGTTTTTGAGCATAGCGAACTCCAGACCGGCTCGAAAATCATTGGTACTTTCGCTTTCGCTTTCAACATTTTCCGACAGTGAAATGCCAAAAAGCATCTTGTCCTCGTGCAGACGGTTCGGATCACCCTGTGTCGATGGCATCACGCCTTTTGGCATATACGTGAACCGACCTGCATATAATAGCGATGGAATATGCCAATCGTCGCTAAATGTTTTTTTTGCGCTGTTTGTACCGGCACCTGTACCGTTGAAGATACCAACCTCGTAACCGAATTTCTTGCCCAATAAGCCATGAACTTCCACACCAAGGTCAAAGCCCGTTGCAATAGATGGAGTTACGGCATTGAGCGAATAGGGCATGATGCTCGATGCAGTGAGCGATGTGGGTACTTGTGGGAAAAGAGTTGAACCTAATGTCGTAAGATAGGCGTGCGTAAATGGGGTCTTAAACTTACCAGCCTTCACCGCAATTTCTTCTTTCAACTTTAAGTCCACCCATGCCTGCTGAAGAAGTTTGCCACCACTCTCAGCAGCATTGATTGTCAGGTTATAGGATACTTTGTTGAAGGCCTTGCCTGTGAAACCGATTACTGCGTATGGTATGGAAAAACCTGAATTCGCTACATTATCCTGATTGTAGGCTTTGTCCAATCCTTCGTCATCGTAATAGTTGTAGTTCGCTGCACCTTGAACAAGCAGATAGGGCTTGAACACGAAGTCGCCTTTCTTGCTTTTCAGAACAAATCCGTCTTTGTCGGCAACGGATACAACACCGTTTTCTGTTTCCTCTTCCTCTTGTTGTGCAAATGTTATTGCAGGAAATACTGCCAAAGCAGCGAGTAATAATAACTTTTTCATTATGTAGTTTTACTTTTATTCTAATTTATTGTTAGAGCGACCAAAGGAATGCTATCAGAGCATCTCGGTCTTCCTTGGGCATGTTCGCAAATTTTTGTCGTGAAGCATAACCTTCGCCACCATGCCACATGATGGCTTCCACGAAGTTACGGGCACGCCCATCGTGCAGGAAGTAAGTGTGTCCGTTCACTATCTGTTGCAGTCCGATACCCCACAAGGGAGTGGTGCGCCATTCATTGCCACGCGCCAAACCGCTGACATAGTTATCATTCAGCCCTACACCCATTATCTCAGAACCCATGTCGTGCAAGAGATAGTCGGAGTAGGGGTGTATGGTCTGATTGCCAAGCCAGGGTAGTTCTGTGCCGTTGAGAAGAGTTGCACCGCGAGGCTGTGTGTGGAGTGTCGTAACATGACACAAATGACAACCAGCCTGGTAGAACATTTGTTCGCCGCGTTTCACTTGCGGGTCATTTACATTGCGACGAGCAGGAACACTTAGGGCATGAAGGTATAAATCTACATCTTCCATTTCTTCTGTTGTAACGTCAAGTTGGTCGTAGGCAAGTCCCATCATCGAGCCTTCTTGCATCTGCATCTGTCCCTCGCAAATCTCTTCGGGATAGCGGCTGTTGGTTACACCCATATCGCTCGAAAAACCTAATTCTACTGTTAGGTCTGCATGTTGTGCCTTGTTGCCCGAAAGTCCCAACTGAAGTATGCCGCGCTCGGTGATGTAGTTCGCCTTGCCGCTTATGCCCCATTCAGGGTAATTGCTGCGCGCGGCAAGTTGTTCTATCTCTTGCCTGTTTAACGCCATCATCTGCCCCATACCGACATGGCGCAAAGGTATTCTTACAGTGCAGAACAAATCTTCGGGAGCAATGCTGTCGGCATACCATTCGGTTATGGTATATACAGGAAGGCAGAGTTCATATTCTTCACCATCCGGGAAGGTAAACTTTTGATATTTCTTATCCATCTTCACTTTGCCCTCAGGGCGAACGCCATAGATGGATTGGTCATGTAGCACACGGCCATAGTTAGGAAAGAATGTGCCGTTTTTCCTGCTGATGTAAATCAATGCAGATGTAAAGCCGTTATTTCCGCTACCCTCGCTCGACCAAAGTGCAGGAGTGGTGCGACCAGCGTTACGATGACAACTGCCGCAACTGTAACCGGCGTACACCGGACCAAGTCCGCCACCTTTGCTGTTGCTTGATGTGCGGACATTATCGTAGAGATTGTCACCAAGGTTGAAACGGATAGAATACATTCCCGACAACCATTCAGCATCAGTGTCGTATGCATAACTGCTTACCTCAAAATTCGTGGAAGTGCCGGCTGATAGTGCATACCCGTCTTTCACTTCTATATCGAGAACATCCAAACCGTCTTCGCTGCAAGAAGTGATGGAGGCGAATAACAGGCAGAATGACACTGCTTTTGTTATGTATTGTATGTTCATATTTTGATATTCCTGTCTTCTAAAGCCATAAAAACAAATTGATAGATAGTTACTTATGGTTATTAGAAGCTCAACCTCTAATTTTGCCGCAAAACGAAGACAGGAACAAAGCCCTATCTCCGTTTGCAATTTGATGCGTTTTCTGTTGATGTAGAGAAAATTAGTTGACAGTTCTTGCTTTACCATCCTTGAAAATCAGAAATTCAAGTGTGTGGAAGCCACGAAGCGACTGAGCGTTGGCAATGTCGGTGGCATGTTGAGATGACGGGCCTTCTTCAGCCTCTTCTTCATATTCTCCACTCCAGTTAAGTGCATCGAAGTTGCCCGATTTGATGATGTCAGTAATGCCTTTTTGGTCGAGTGGCCAGGAATCCATGTTGGGGTCAAGACCTTTGTCGGCTACCGGACCGAAGAGGAAGGCTTCGCTCGTCTCCCATGGCTCACGTGCTGCAAGCCATGCTGAGGCACATGTCTGGAAATTGCTGTTTGAGGGCGAAATGCGGAATGCCTTGACGGCATCAAGCAATTTCTGGTTCTTTTCTACAAGTTCTTTGTAGGTGGGAACAACAACAACGTTGACGTAATTCTCTACGATAGGTTGCAGTTCTGCCTCTGTAATAGTACCGTTAGATGCATTGCTGTTTAGGTATGGCTTCAGGTTCTCGTTTAGGCAGTCGTAGAGATCGGCACAGGCTTCAGCAGCAACTTTGGCTTCTGTGCTGTTGATGTGGCTACGGAAAGGAGCAGGGATGCTCTGGATAGCATTCCATGCAGCACGGATTTTATTCCTGACTTCTATATCCAATGATGCGTTCTTGGAAGCGACGAGAGTGGCAATAGATGCTGTGGCAGGACTACCGTCCCGTGACCCAAAATAAGCATTACGGATAGAAACAATGTTATTGGAATAGTCATCGATAGAATGCCAACTATACCAAGATTCTACGGCATAGAGAGCATCAATTGTACGACCTGAAATATACAAAGTATATGGGTCGCCAATCTTTGCTGAACCTACTTCGTTTGCAATGGTCTTGCAACCTTCGATAATTTCATCGATGCAGTTCATGGCTGAACTGTAGCCATTGGAACCAGTGTGGTTGATGAATGATTGTGCATAACTTTCGCCACCATTGTAACTTACAGTCCAGTCGTTGTAAAGTGTTGTAGCATCTTCAACGAGCAATTCAGCCACTTTCTGCATATAGTTTCCCCAACCCGCAGCATTACTTGCGTTGTAATCCAAATTCGCTGCTGTAACGTCAGTTTCGTTAGGATTAACTTGGGGTTCATCGTCGCTACCGCATGAAACGAATGAAATAGACATAACGAATGTCAGAAGTCCGAGTAAAAAGAGGTTTTTCTTCATTTTTATAGTTTTTTTGTTAAAATTATTTTTTAGCATTTTTTGCTTTTAGGATTTCCACTTCCCGACGCAGTTCATTCACTTGCTGGTTGAGTCGTTCATAGTCAACGCAACGAACCTTCTCGCCATTGTGCTTGATAAACCAACCAATATATGCCACACCAATAGAGAACTCATTCTCGCTGTTATAGCCCGCATTGGATGTACCGAATATCTTACGTGTGCCTATCTGGCGGGTAGTATAGTCTGCCTTGACAACCAAATTTGGAAGTGGGCGCCAATTCAGTCCCATGGTCCACAGGCTCACTTGACAGCGGTCGTCCATGGCAGATGTAGATTTCTCTCCTTTCTCTTGCGGATTGTAGTATTCGTAATGTGCAAAAGGTATGATGTTGGGGAAGTTCTTGCTGCAGTTGAAAATGTTCTTGACGTTCAGACCAAGTTCACAACTGTAGGTTAATGCGCGCTTGGCAACGTTGGGTGTACGGTTATAAGGAGAGTCCTTGGAGTAAATGCGGTTAACCCAACTGATGTCGTCGGCATGGCTTACGCGACCTGTAATGATATTGGCACGTGCCTCAACCCATCTGTTGATATATTGAGCATCTGCCGACCAGATGAGCAAAGAGATATTGCCGAAGCCTTTATAAGTATTAAGTTTGTCTGCATTTCTCCCGGCATCGCCACAGTAGTATAATGACGTGCCGACACGAAGACCATCTACACCATGCCAGTTCAGACGACCTACGTAGGCTGGACGCGTGAAGTTGTCGGCTTCAAAGTAGTTTTGCTTACCTTTCTTAATCCAGTTGTATTTGTCAAAACCATTAGGGTTAGCGCCTGCAATGATCATTGCCTCATAATCAAATTTAGCGAGACCTTTGCCAAACTTACCAAAGAATTCAATACCTGTCTCATGCCAGGTGGAAGGCAGTATGGTGGTCTCACCCTCAGGACGACGGGTTCCGAAGAAATAGATGGGCTCATGATGAGTGTTAGTGATACCTACCGGAACAATCATGTGACCCATACGAACGTTGAACGATGGGTGGGCAAGATATGTTAGGTGAAACTGTTCCAATGCCACCTCGCCACCTGTTTCAGTTTCGGTCTCATATTCACCGTTCTCAGAGCCGGAGCCTACTTCAATTTCATATTCTGTACCAGTGCCGCCTCCTTCAAATTCCACCTCTGCACTCAAAGCCCAGCGCTTGCTGAATTTGTAGTCGAAGGCCATGATGAACCGGGGTAGGGCAATCGTGGCATGATGGTCGCGGGTGCTACCTGTTGTCTGACCATTCCAGCGATTCAGTCCGTAATCTTTCCAACTCGCCACAATCTCACCATAGCCACCAAATCGAAATTTGTAGTCATCGTTGGCAGTAGTAGGCTTCTGAAGAACGATGGCTGTATCTTTTTCTGATTTGATGTCATTTTCAAAATTGTTTGCTTCAATATTTCGACCGGAAATGTTGATGACAATCAAAGATAAAACCCAGATAATAATGTATTTTTGTTTCATGTTATAAATGTTAATTAAATTAACAGTCTTCCGAATTTGGGTGCAAAATTATGGAGTTCTGTGCCTCGTTTCAATACCAAAAAGTGGGTATAATGGTTGCTTTTTAAGTGATTTTTGTATAAGGACGCACCATTTTCATTTATAAAGTTTTCTTTTTTAATAATTTTGCAGTAACTAGAAAGTATGAATTTATGTCTGTTGCAATTAAAGAAAATGATAAACTGTGCGACATCATCAGTAAGGAATATCACCTCTTGCAAATGATGACACGCTTCGGCATCTCGCTCGGGGTAGGAGAAAAGACCATTAAGCAGGTGTGCGAAGAAGCGGCTGTGGATACCAATACATTCCTCGCTGTCGCTAATTACCTGAAATCAGGAGAAGATATCGTGGACGACTACATAGAAACTGTATCTGTCAAGTCGCTGATTGATTATCTTGAGAATGCACACGTCTATTTCCTTGAATTCCAACTACCTGCCATAAGACGGAAACTGCTCTCCGCCATCGATTGTTCAATAGATAACAAAGTGGCTTTCCTCATTCTCAAGTTCTTCGACGAATACCTGGCTGAAGTGAGAAAACACATGGCGTATGAGAACTCGAAAACGTTCCCATACGTAAAAGATCTCCTCAAGGGAATAAAAGCAACAAATTACGATATTTCCGTGTATTCCAGAGGACACGATGCAGTTGAAAAAAAATTGCAGGAACTCAAGAACATCATCATTAAATATTATAAAGCAGGGGGAGATGACACTCCTTTAGTTAGTGTGCTTTTTGATATCTTTACCTGTGAGGCTGACTTGCACCAGCACGAAACTGTAGAAGACTACCTGTTCGTGCCTGCCGTAAAACTGCTTGAGAACAAAGTTGCAGTAAATGGTGCTGTCAATAGTGAAGAAGAACCACAAAATGTAACCAAAGACGAAACACTCTCAGAAAGGGAGAAAGAGATAGTAAGGTGTATTGTCAACGGTTTGACTAATAAAGAAGTGGCTGAAAAACTTTTCATTTCAGTCAATACCGTCCTTACCCACAGAAAAAATATTGCGAGAAAACTATCAATACATAGCACGGCTGGTCTTACTATCTATGCCATAGCCAACGGCATAGTCAATCTTGAAGATGTGCAAATATGACAGAATAACCTGAAAAGAAGAAACCACGTAACATTTTTAGCGATTAGTGTCAACTGCAATACACGAATGATAACAATATCGTCTGGTATTTTGCGACTCAGTCGCAACCATCAACTTTCAGCGAAACACAAAGAAAAACTGCAAGTTTTTCGCTTGCAGTTACTTTTCTATAGATAATTACGACTTTATCGTTTGTCTTCCTTTATATTCTCAAACACGCGGCGCAGAACCTCCTGTGATATGCTGATGTCTGTCAGTCCGAGACCACGCAACGCTTCGCGCAGTGTGATGAGTGCTATCTTTTCTGCGCGGTCTTTCATGGCATAGCCGTGAGGAGTTAGATGGATGAGGTTGCTGCGACGGTCTTCTGTGTTCGATTTCCTTTCAACAAGATGGTTCGTTTCCATGGTGTCGATGATACGCGTCATGGAAGGCTTGTCTTTGTAAACCTTGTCGCACAGTTGACGCTGGGTAATCATGTCTTGTTCGGAAAGATAGAAAAGCACAGTCCATTGTTCGGGTGTAATCTTCAGACCACTGCGAACAAAGTTGCGTTGCAGTTTACGATTGATGGCAGTAAAAACCTTGCCGTTAAGCATCGCAAAAATAAGACTCACATCAAAATCCATTTCCATAATCAACGCGTTTTAACATTTTACGACACAAAATTACAGATAAAAAGGAAATTGACAAAGACAATAATAAGAATTTGTATTATTGCGAATGTAACTTTTTCAAAAAGCCATTATTACATCCGAAATCATTCTATAATGTTACTTTTCTTTTGAAGTACCAATACGTTTTCCGCTGGCATCTCGATAGGTTGTAATCTTATTGCCAAAAGCGTCGGTACGAGTCTCCGATGTACCTGTGCGCCTACCACTTTTGTCGCGGTAAACTGTGGTTTCCTTGCCAAAACTGTTGGTTCGTGTTTCAGCAGTGCCCGTCCTTCTTCCGCTATTGTCGCGGTAGGTGGTGTTTGTTTTGCCGAACGTGTTGGCGCGTGTCTCGGATGTGCCTTTCCTCGTACCGCTGTTATCACGGTAGGTAGTAGTGGTTTTACCCCATCTGTCGGTCTTGGTAGTTGATGTTCCTATGCGTTTTCCACTGTTGTCGCGGTAGGTGGTGCTCTTGTTGTATTGTGCCGATACGCCTGTTGCCATGAAGGCAAAGAACAATAATAGTATATATTTCATGATATCGTTGTTATGTTGTTATCAGATTAGTGTACATCAACGCCGTCGAATATGAGTTCGGAAATGGCTGTCTCTTCAAGTTTGTCTCCGGGATAAACGTCAAGTATTTCAAAACGTAGCGTCCACTGCGGCATGTATGCGTCATGAAATCCTATTGTGCCAATTTCAAAAGTTTGAAGGGAACGGCTGTCTTTCAAGTCGAGTATAGCGTAAGGAGCACCGTTGAAATATACTTTCAGTTGCTTTACACGCGATCTGTTTTTCCATGTCACTAAATCTGTGATGTCACCATTGATGATGTTGATGGTCGTAATTCGAGGACAAGAACCGGGAAAGGTATATTCCAGATATTCACCGATTCCCTGACCCGTAGCACCTTCAATCCATTGTGTGGTGACGTCGAAGTCGTGGACGTTTGCACCGGCATATTTCCTCCCGTCTTGTTCCAAACAACTTGAAGCAACAATGGTGTCAACATCCCCACCGCAATACCAACTGCATCCGCCTGAGAAGAAGTCATAGAACAAGGCGTCGTTCTCAAATTTCTTAGCCTCTTTCTCTGTCATCTTACCGGTGTTGTATGCTTCGCCAAGTTGATTGTATTGCTCGGCAGAGATGGTTTGAAGTTTAGCAACATTCTTTGGTTTGATATGTTTCACTTGTGCGTACATACCAAAAGCAACAAATGAAAAAATAATGGCTGTCAAAATCTTGTGTCTCATAACGTATGTATGTGTAATATCATGCAAAAATAAAAAAAACCAATATGAATTCTCTTAATATTGGATTATTTTGTGCGTATTAAGTTTAAACCTATGATTCTGCCGCAGCAAGTACTAACTCGCTCAGAGTGGGGTGGGCGTGTACAGTCTTGGCAATGTCTTCCAATGTGCCTCCGTTCGACATAAGGAGAGTAACCTCGTGAATCAGGTCTGACGCATGTGCACCAAGTATTTGTGCCCCAAGCACTTTACCGTTCTCATCTGCAAGTATCTTCACAAGACCTTCGTCGGCACCGAGCGACAGTGCCTTTCCGTTGGCACGGTAGAAGTATTTATGCGATTTATAGTCAATGTCGGCATCTTTCAGTTGTTCTTCACTACGTCCAACAGATGCAAGTTCTGGCACTGTGAACACCGCGCTTGGGATAATCTCCAGGTTGATTTCACTTTCATTGCCAAGAATATGGTCGATGGCACGATAGCCCTGGAAAGTTGCAGCATGAGCCAAAGGACAAATCCCGTTGATATCGCCGATGGCATATATTTCTGGAATGTTAGTCTGCATGTCTGCATTAACTTCTATGCCACGGCGCGTGTAAGAAATACCTACCTCATCAAGATTAAGACTCTCAAGATTCGCAGCGCGCCCAACAGCCATAAGGACACAATCAGCATTCACCGATGCTTCCTTGCCTTTTTCTGTGAAGCAGACTTCAGAACTGCCGTCTTCCAATGTCTTCACTGCTGTAACGGCAGCATCAACGTGGAAAGATATGCCTCTCTTCTTCAATGATGTGCGAAGGCGCTTGGCAATGTCCTTGTCAAGATTGGGAAGCACTTCCTTGCAGAATTCCACAACAGTAACCTCGCTGCCAAAACTGTTGAATATAGAAGCAAACTCCAGACCGATAACACCACCGCCTATCACGCAGAGTCGCTTTGGCAGAGACGTCATGTCCAAGAGTTCAGTTGAAGTAACGACGTTCTCAGAATGTGCACCTTCTATAGGAAGAAACTTGCTTACACTGCCTGTTGCAATGATGATGTGCTTTGCAGAAAGTTCTTCCACACTGCCGTCAGGCTTGGTCACGCAAACTGTATTTTTATCCTTAAACGAGGCTTTGCCGTTCACAAGAGTTATCCCTGGCGACTTCATCAAGCCAGCCACGCCGCTTGTCAACTGAGCCACGACCTGATTTTTCCTCTCGATGGCTACCTCAAGATTGAATGTGATGTTTTCTGCATTGATGCCCAATGATGAAGCACCGCGTATTTCATCGAGCATTTCTGCACTGTGGCAGAGGCATTTTGTTGGTATGCAACCCTCATTGAGGCATGTGCCACCAAGATGTTTCGACTCGACGATGGTTACCTGAAGTCCAAGTTTTGCAGCCCTAACTGCTGTTTCGTAACCGCCAGGTCCGGCACCAATAATGATTAAGTCTGTCATATTATCTTTGTATTTGATAAGATAAGGACGCGCCCCATTATTAAAGTATGTGAGCGCGTCCGTTGGCTTTAATTAAAATCGTACTTGAAAATAGCATCTTTTACCGCCTTCACGTCATCAAGACGTCCTACTGGTGTGTGGTGAGGAGCAGACTTCACATATTCACGATTGTCGCGCGCTTCCTCTGCTATTTCCTTCATCACGGCAATGAACTCATCGAGCGTATCTTTGCTCTCCGTCTCCGTAGGCTCTATCATCAGTGCCTCATGGAACAGAAGCGGGAAGTAGATTGTCGGAGCGTGGAAACCATGATCAAGGAGGTTTTTAGCCACTTCCAAAGTCGTAACATGTCCATCGTCATGATGGTCGCCGCCATATTCAGGACGCAATCCGTCAAACACGAATTCATGCTTGCAAAGACCGTCGATGGGCAAAAGATAGTGCGACTTCAGGCTTTCCTTGATATAGTTGGCATTCAGTGTGGCAAGTCGTCCTGCCATGTTGATGCCGTCCCTGCCAAGCGAGAGCAGGTAAGCGTATGCGCGGACGAGGATGCCATAATTGCCAAGATAGCACGACACACTGCCTAAGGCTTCACCGTTCTTGGTCAATGAGAAACTGCCATCAGCATTTTTCACTACGCGAGGATTGGGAAGATATGCCTCCAGACCTTGACGCACACCGACAGGACCGCTACCGGGACCACCACCGCCATGAGGAGTGGAGAATGTCTTGTGAAGATTTATGTGCATCACGTCGAAGCCCATATCGCCAGGACGACACACACCAAGCATCGGGTTGAGGTTGGCGCCGTCATAGTACATCAGGCCACCACAGTCGTGAACAAGGCGGGCTATGTCGGGAATCTTGGTCTCAAATATGCCCAGCGTGTTCGGATTCGTCATCATCATGCCCGCAATGTCGTCGCCAAGAAGCGGCTTCAAGTCTTCAACGTCAACAGTGCCGTCTGGTGTGGACTTCACCTCAACTATCTGAAAACCGCAAACGGCTGCCGATGCGGGATTAGTGCCGTGTGCAGAGTCAGGAACGATAATCTTCGTGCGCTTTTCGTCGCCACGGCGTTGGTGATAGGTGCGTATAATCATCAGGCCCGTCAGTTCACCGTGTGCGCCGGCAAATGGATTTAGTGTGAACTCGCTGAGGCCGGAAATCTCTGACAATATCTTCTGAACTTCATAGTACAACTCTAATGCACCCTGAACAGACGCGGAGGGTTGAAGTGGATGCAGGGCTGTGAATGCTGGAAGGGCTGCCACTTCTTCGTTTATCTTGGGGTTGTACTTCATTGTGCAACTGCCCAAGGGATAAAAACCTGTATCTACACCGAAATTGTTGTTCGACATGTTGGTGTAGTGGCGGGCTACGGTCTGCTCGTCTGCTTCAGGCAAGTGGAGCGATGTTGTGCGTTTCACTGATGCAGGAAGACTTTCGCAACCGGTTGCTTCAACTTCGCACGTCGGAAGACTGTAGCCTGTGCGACCGGTCCGTGATAATTCGAATATCAGTTTGCCATAAAATACATTGTTCATAATCTGTCCTCCTAATTATTATTTAGCAAGTGAAACTAATAGGTCCATTTCTGCTTTCGTGCGCTGTTCGGTAACGGCAACGAGCAATTTGTTGTTGTCAACCTTCACGCCAGCCAATATGCCTTCTTCGGCGCACTTCTTGATGAGTGCATCAACGTCTCCGTCGTATGTAAGGCAGAATTCGTTGAGGAAAGGTGCGTCGTATGTCAGTTTGAAATGTCCGGTGCCAACGAGAGCGTCACAAAGATAATGCGCGTTCTTCATAGAGATGTCATTCACCTCGACAAGCCCTTTAGGTCCCATCAAGGAGAGGTATATGGCAACGTAGAGGCACATGATGCCTTGTGCGGTGCAGATGTTCGATGTCGCCTTTTCGCGACGAATGTGCTGCTCACGCGCCTGCATGGTCAGCACGAATGTACGCTTGCCTTCGGTGTCTTCTGTCTGACCTACGATGCGGCCCGGCATCTTGCGGATAAGTGCACTTTTGACACAGAGATAGCCAATGTACGGACCTCCATAGTTGAGTGGCAGACCAAGCGATTGAGCATCGCCGCAGGCAATGTCGGCACCCCATTCGCCGGGCGATTTCAGCACGCCTAAAGGACTGGCAGGACCTGTGATTACAAGCAAAGTCTTCTGAGTATGGCATTCATCAGCAAGACCTGTAAAGTCTTCCACTATGCCGTAATAATTAGGCTGAGCAACAATTAAACCTGCCACATCCCCTTCTGCAAGTTTTGCTGAAATGCTTTTACGGTCGCTTTGTCCATCCTTTGCAGGAACAATCTCAAGATTGATGCCATGGAAGTGAGCGTACGTTTTCAATACGTCTAATACGGCAGGGTTAAGTGTGCCGCTTGCAAGGACACGGTTGCGTTTTTTCGATGCAGCGCAGGTCATCATCATGGCTTCAGCAGTGGCTGTAGCGCCGTCGTACATGCTGGCATTCGATACGTCCATACCTGTAAGGTTCGACATCATCGTCTGGTATTCGAAGATGTACATCAGCGTGCCTTGAGAAATTTCAGCCTGGTAGGGTGTGTAGGATGTGAGGAACTCACTGCGCGATGTGATGTAAGGGATAACACTCGGTGTGTAATGGTCGTATGCGCCTGCACCTGCAAAGCATGTCAAAGGTTTGTTCATGGCAGACAAACGCGCAAAAATGGAGCGTATCTCTGCCTCTGACTTGCCTTCGGGAAGATTCAGTTCGCCTTTGAGTTTCAATTCTTCAGGTATCTCGGCAAATAGGTCGTCAAGACTCTTGACACCTATAAGGTCGAGCATCTGGCGAATGTCTTCGTCTGTATGTGGAAAATATCTGTGCATGTCTAGTTAAATAAACTCTATGTTATTAAATAAGGTATGTTCTATTTATTAAAGATGGATAAATTATCAGAATCAATAGAACATACCTTAAGGAGGCAAGGAAGAAAATCCTTCCCGGTCTCCTTTTATCGGTTCATTACAGTGAATTTACTTGCAAAGAGGTTCGTAGTCGGCTGCTGAAAGCAGATTGTCCAGTTCAGACTTGTCGCTCAGTTCAACCTTGATAATCCAGTTTTCAAACGCGTCCTGATTTACCAATTCGGGCTCATCTTCCAACGCTTCGTTGATTTCAACTACTTTTCCGCTTACCGGAGAAATGAGGTCGCTGGCTGCTTTTACACTTTCTACTGCACCGAACACTTCGCCTGCTTCTACTTCGTCGTCAACCTCGGGCATATCTACATACACCACGTTGCCTAATTGGTTTTGAGCATAGTCGGTAATGCCGATGTAACCGAAGTCGCCTTCTACTTTAACATACTCATGACTCTCTGCATAATAGAGTCCTTCAATGATTTTTGCCATTTCTATTAAAAGTATTTATTTGGGTTTATTATTTCTTGTAACTCTTCTTGTAAAAACGTTTCTTGGTAACAACTCCCTCGTGTGTCTTGCGGTGAATCTTCACGAGCAGTGGAGTGTCGAGTGCCGCACATTTGATGTCAACAAGCGCCATGCAAACACTCTTTCCTGTGCTGATAGAGTTATAACCTGTAGTAACGGTGCCAACGACTTCTTCGCCCGACAGCACTTCGTAGCCATGGCGGGGAATGGCGCGGCCTTTCAGTTCGATGCCCACAATCTTTCGACGAAGACCTTCGGCTTTCTGTTTAACCAAAGCATCCTTGCCAATGAAGTCTTCTTTGTCCAGTTTGCAGAACATGCCCAAACCTGCTTCCAAGGGAGTGATATCGTCGGAGAGTTCATCGCCATAGAGTGGAAGACCTACTTCAAAGCGAAGCGTGTCGCGGCAACCCAGACCACAGGGAAGAGCCTTGCCGCTCTCGATAATCTTGTCCCAGCACGTCTGGATAAAGGCATGGCTGCCGTAAATCTCGAAGCCGTCTTCACCGGTATAACCCGTACGGCTGATGATGATAGTCTCGCCTGCAGTTTCTATGGTCTTGAAGGTGTAGAACACGAGGTCCTTGCATTCCAGTCCGAGTACGCTTTCCACAACAGCCTCAGCCTCAGGACCTTGAATGGCAACCTGGCCGTAATAGTCGCTCTGGTTTTCAGTTACAACGTCGAACTGCTTGGCGTTTTCTTCTATCCAGGCATAATCCTTGTCAATGTTGGCTGCATTGATAACGAGGAAGAACTTCTCATCGCCCATTTTGTAAACGAGGAGGTCGTCAACCGTACCGCCGGTTGGATGGAGCATCATTCCATAGAAAATCTTACCAACCTCGGCGCCGCTGATGTCGTTAGTGAAGATGTACTGCACAAATTTCTCAGCCTCTTTGCCAGTTACGACCACTTCGCCCATGTGGCTCACGTCGAAAATACCGCAGTGCTCTCTTACGGCATTGTGTTCTTCTATGATGGTTGAATACTGTATCGGCATATCAAAACCGCCGAAAGGCACCATCTGGGCGCCCAATTTGATGTGTCTGTCGTGCAGGCACGTAATTTTGGTTTCTGACATTATTTTAAGATGTTCTTAATGATTATTTTATTCATTGTCTGAAAAGTGCCTCAAAATTACGAAAAAATATTACACAAAAAGTATTTCCCTGCTATTTGTTTTCTTTTTCCTCACTTTTCAGGTGTGGAGCATATCTATAAGAACAGATGTGCTTAGCCCGCGGATGCTACGTTCAGGGTGGTGCGTCAGTACGGCATCGGTCAAGTCTTTATGAGTAAAAGGAACGCCACGAAATGCTGTGGAGAAAGCAGATTGGGCATCTTCCAACTCAAAAAAGTCGCCGGAGAGCGTCACGTCTTTGATTATACTCCCAAGTAGGCTGAAACTTATGGTTATTTCACCGCAATGGTCGATATGACGGCTGAATGTTTCTACTATTCCGCTTACATTGCCCCACAGATATTCGTCAGTGTAATATGTAGCCTCAATCTTTTCAATCTCTCTGATGTCGTCAGAAGTAAACGACAAGGAACGGGAGCAAAGTACCTTTGTGAGTTCTGATCTCAATTCTTGAATACTTCCCAAATAGTAGTCTTTGATAAATCCCACGCGCGTACGGACACTCTGCACACCCCGGGCTTTAAGTTTTTCGGGTGCGGGCAACAGTGATTTTTGCATCAGTTCCATTGTCGTGTCGTAAAGCATTGTGCCATGCACGATATTTCGGTTGGTCAGGTGGTAGAAAGCATTACCGCAAATTTTTCTGCCATTTTCGAGCAGGATGTCATTCCTACCCGACACTTCAACAGGCACACCAACCTCCGTAAGCGCATCTGCCATGCGCTTTGAATAGACACCGAACACCGTTTCCACATCCCCGCCGTAAGTAACAAGACTCCACATGATATTGTTCCTGTCGGCAAAAACAGCACCACCACCGCTTTTCCGGCGGATAATGTCAATGCCGTTTCCCCTGCAAAAGTCAATGTCCAATTCCTTATGAGCCACCTGATTGCGCCCTATAACCACAGTCTTGTTCAATATCCACGAAAACAAGTAACTGCCCTCTGGAAATGTGCGTGCAACATATTCCTCTGCCGCCAGATAGAATGCAGCGCGACGAGGAATACCATCATCAGGAAAAACAATTTCAACAGCAGGAAAAAAAAACTTCGTCATTTCGTTATTCTACTAAAATATCTGATGCAAAAATAAGCAATAAATAAAGTAAAAACATACTATTTGTTATCTTTGTGCGCAAATTCAAAGAAAATTCACCATGACGGTCTATCTCGATGTGCAACGCCTGACGAAATGGTTTGGAGAGCGGCTTCTTTTCGAAGACGTTTCCTTTTCCATTGCCAAAGGGCAACACGTGGCTCTGATTGCCCGTAATGGTACGGGGAAGACAACTCTGCTAAACATTTTGGCAGGCAAGGAGGATTACGATGAGGGCAGTGTTGTTTACCATCGCGACATCTCCGTGGCTTATCTCGAACAAAACCCGCAGTTTGACCCGGATGTCTCTGTCATTGATGCATGCCTGTTGCATACGGGTGAACTCGCTGAACTCATTGCCGAATATGAACGGCGGTTGGCGCTTAACGATGAGTCGGTCAACGAACTGCTCGAAGAGATGGACAGACGAGGGGCATGGTCGTTCGAGCACGAGGCTAAAGAAGTGCTCTCGAAACTGAAAATCTCAGACTTCGACAGGAAAATGGGTAATCTTTCAGGAGGAGAGGCTAAGCGTGTGGCATTGGCAAACTGCCTGCTTGCTGAGCCCGACCTGATGATTCTCGACGAGCCCACTAACCATCTTGACCTTGGCATGACGGAATGGCTGGAAAAGTATTTGTCACGGAGCAACAAGGCGATTCTTATGGTGACGCACGACCGTTACATGCTCGATGCGGTCTGTACACAAATAATAGAACTCGACGGACAGACAATCTTTTCCTATCCCGGCGACTATGAGCGCTATCTCGAAAGGCGGGCGGACCGTATGTCGGCGGCAGATGCCAGTATGGCACGTGCAAACAACCGCTACAGACGGGAACTTGAATGGATGAGACGTATGCCGAAGGCGAGGGGCGGCAAGGCAAAGTACAGGAAAGATGCTTTTGCAGAACTCGAGCAGAAGGTCAAACAGAGACATGAAGAGCAAAATGCAAGGTTGGAGATGAAAGCCACATATATTGGGGCGAAAATATTCGAGGCGCAGTACGTCTCAAAATCATTTCAGAACGGAGAAGCACCACCAACGGTAATACTCAAGGATTTTTACTACAACTTTTCGCGCTACGAGAAAATGGGCATAGTGGGCGACAATGGTAGCGGGAAATCTACGTTTGTAAAACTCCTTCTCGGCGAACTGCAACCTGACGAAGGACGCTTCGTAATAGGTGAAACAGTGAAGTTCGGCTATTATTCGCAGGAAGGGCTTCCGCTCGATAAAGACATGAAAGTGATAGACGCAGTGCGCCAAATAGCAGAAACAGTTGATCTTGGGGGCGGAAAGCGGATTTCATCCATGCAATTCCTCAACCATTTCCTTTTTCCGCCTAAAAAGCAGCAGGATTATATCTACAAACTTTCAGGAGGAGAACGACGACGACTGCAGTTGTGCATGGTACTGATGAAAGCACCGAACTTCCTTATCCTTGATGAGCCGACCAACGATCTGGACATCGCCACCTTGCAAATTCTCGAAGAATTCCTCATTGACTTCAAGGGTTGCGTCATAGTAGTAAGTCACGACCGCTATTTCACAGACAGAGTGGTGGATCATCTCCTTGTATTCAAGGGTAATGGCATCATTAAAGATTTCCCAGGCAATTATACCCAGTATAGGCAATGGCAGAATCAGCAGAATGATACAGAAAAGCAGGAAAAGACCAGACAACCGAACAGCAAGCCTAATGAGATCGTTTCAGAACGTCCGAGAAAAAGAAAGATGACGTTCAATGAAAAACGAGAATTTGAACAACTCGAAAAGGATATTGAAAACCTCGAAGCCGAAAAGAGTGAGATAGAAACAGCACTGTGCAGTGGCACTCTTAGTGTTGAAGAACTAACACAACTCAGCAAACGCTTGCCCGAACTCAACGAAGTACTCGACGAAAAGTCCATGCGATGGCTCGAACTATCAGAAATATAGGTGTTTCTATAGATTTCTATAGCTTCTATAGCTTCTATAGTTTCTATAGTATCTATAGCTTCTATAATCTCTATAACTTCTATAAAAACAAGGAATCTACCCTTTCCCCTCAAGTATCTCCATATACTTCTCGTAAGATATAAACTCTCCGCCCATAGAGCGCAAATGTGGTGTCTCAAACTGACAATCAATGAAATGCCAACCATGTTCGTTGAGTCTCTGCGCCAAGGTAATCAGAGCAAGTTTTGATGCACTTGGAACAAAGGAGAACATACTCTCGCCGAAAAAAGCGTTTCTTAAGGTTACGCCATACAGACCTCCCACTAACTGCCTGTCTATCTGATTATAGCACTCCCAAACCTCAACACTTGCAGCATAACCCATGTGATGAAGTCTGGTGTATGCGCTGATAATGTCAGGACTGAGCCAGGCGGCCTCTTCTTTATTACGGTCATCCACCTTTGAACAATTTTCAATCACACCTTCAAAGTCCTCGTTGAACGTAACAACGTATTTCTGTTGCCTGATAAGTTGCTTCATCGAGTGGCTGACATGTATTTTGTCCGGAAATATCACAAATCTTTCCAAAGGGCAATACCAGTGAGGACCGGGACAGATGCGATAAGAGAACCACGGGAAAAAGCCGTTGCTGTAAGCAAGTTTCAGACGCTCTGCCGACAAATCACCTCCCACAGCAACTAACCCATCCGGATTGCCCAAATGTGGGTCGGGGAACCACAATTTTTCATCCAATCTGAAGACTGCCATCTTTAATACTTATTGTAACGTTTCCGCCATCTTTAAGACTTCCAAACAGTATCTCACGCATCAATATAGGTTTCAGACGTTGTGCGATGACCCTGTCCATCTCGCGCGCTCCATACTCAGGCGTGAAACCTTCTTTGAGTAGATAGTCGAACGCATCTGTGGATAAAGTCATAGACACATGCTTGGCTTCAAGTTTTGCATCCAGCTCGCGCAATTTCTTTTGCAAGATCAGTGTTGCCATTTCGCGGCTCATATCATTAAATACGACCGACCCAGATAGCCTGTTGAGAAATTCTGGCTTGAAGGTCTTTTTCACCTGTCGCATCATGGCATCGCCACGACTGACGGAACTCTGAAAACCGACAGAGGCTTGGGACGCATATTGCGCACCGGCATTCGATGTCATGATGAGAACGACGTTCCTGAAGTCGGCATGCCGACCTTTGTTGTCTGTAAGTCGCGCATAGTCCATCACCTGAAGCAGGATGTTATAGATGTCTTCGTGTGCCTTTTCTATCTCGTCGAGCAGCAGTACACAATTAGGCGACTTGCGAATGGCATCCGTCAGCAGCCCGCCATCTTCATAGCCTACGTATCCTGCAGGTGAACCTATGAGTTTTGCAACAGTGTGCTTTTCTGTGTATTCACTCATGTCAAAACGGACGAGTTCAATACCAAGTTCGCGAGCCAGTACACGTGCAACCTCAGTCTTGCCCACACCCGTAGGACCGACGAACAGCAATGAAGCGAGCGGCTTGTTGTCGTCAAGCAGCCCAGCCCGCGACATCTGCACCGATTCCACCACCTGGCGGATGGCTTCATCCTGACCGTATATCTGCTCCAGCATACGTGGCGCAAGGCTCTCAAGGTTTTGATAATCCACATCTGCCGCTTCTGACAACGCATCCACTTTACACGTCTTTGCTAATACATCTGCTATCTCCTTCTTGCCTATCACGCTGTCGTTATCTCCTATCTCCATCGCTGCACCTGCTTCATCTATCAAGTCGATGACCTTGTCGGGCAAAAAACGGTCGTGAATATGTTTAATACTCATTTCTACGGCAAAGTCGATTGCCTCGTCGCTGTACTTAACACCATGAAACTCCTCATATCGCGGTTGCAACTGATGTACGATGTGTTTGGTTTCATCCGACGTTGGTTCCGGAATGTCTATCTGCTGAAATCGGCGGATCATGCCTTTAGAACGAGAGAAATAGCGGTTATATTCATCGTAGGTGGTAGAACCTATAAAACGAACATTGCCCGATTCAAGATAAGGTTTCAGCATGTTCGATGCATCCATCGCACCATCGCTCGTTGCTCCGGCACCAACTAATGTATGTATTTCGTCGATATAAACTATGTTGTTGTTGCCCTCTTCGCACACACCATCCATAATTTGCTTTATGCGGTTTTCGAAATCGCCACGGTAATGTGTGCCAGCCAGCAGTGTGCCCATGTCCAACTGATAGATGCGGCTGCCCAGCAACCGTTTAGGCACACGCCCTTCTTCTATCATCTGGGCAAGTCCCCATATAAGCGCAGTCTTGCCCACACCCGGTTCACCCACATGGAGCGGATTGTTCTTTTCGCAACGACAGAGCACCTGAATGGTGCGCTGTAGTTCTGCTTCACGGCCAATGAGAGGGTTCTGCTGCTGATAATGTTCATTCATGCAGACCACCAACCTTTTCCATTGCTGGTCAACCTCTTCGTCTTTGCTCTTTTCCTCAAAGTTGTTATACTCTACAAGACTGATGAGTTCACTCATGAATTCGGCATCTCTGCCGTCAAGGCAGTCTCTCAGTATGAAAGATGCCCACGACTCACTTAGTTCTAAAATGCCACCTACATAATGGGGTATGTCTGTAAGTTCTGTACCGCTTGAAGATTGAAAACGAAAGGCAATAAAATCCAACTGATCCATCTGAAAGGACAACTGAGGCTTGTAATCATAGTCGTCAGGTATCCTGTCAATCTGAGTGAAGAACTCTTCTATACGCTCTTTTAACTTCTTCGGGTTATAGAACATGTTCAGAGCAGTGTAGAATTCGTCATTCTCTGTCAGTACATACAATAAGTGCTCGGGCATCAGAAACTCATTCCTGTTGTTTATACAGTAGGCCCATGCGTGGTTGAATACGACTTTTAATCTTTCAGTAGTAGCCATCTTTTGTCTTCATTCTTCTTCGGGTTCAACAATAAGGCGAAGCGGATAGCCGTATTTACGCGCCATCTTGGTGGCCTTCTCTACTTTTGACGTGGCGATGTCGTAGGTGTAAATGCCTACGACAGCCCTATTGGAATTGTGGACTTCAAGCATCAGGGCTTCAGCCTTTTCTTTCGACATGAAAAATACTTCCTTAAGTACTATGACCACGAAATCCATGGTGGTGAAGTCGTCATTGCACATGACAACCCTGTAACGGCGCGGCTCTTTTAACTGGATATGTGTCCGTTCTTTTATGTTGCTTTGTTCTTGTGCCATATCAGTCAATTTTCAGATTTAAGCAGAAATCTCTGTAAATGTATGTTAATATAGTATGTTTCTCGTTTTATTTCAAAAATTTAACGCAAAAATTTGTTGCATACAAACTTTGATGCAAATATCATAATTTTTTTTGAATATTGCAAACTTTGAACGGTTCAATCTGACAACATAGTTATCAGACATTATACATAACCATAAAAGTTGAGATTTTTTCTTGATATATTTCTGCTATATTTTGTCCGTTGCTTCATTTTGCGTACTTTTGTAAATTGAATTTATATACAATTTACATGACACCTTTCTTTATAGCAGGTCCTTGTGTTATTGAAAGTGCTGAATTGCTTGATATTGTGGCATCTCGGTTGGTTGAAATACGCAAGAACTGTAACTTGACGATATACTTCAAAGCCTCGTTCGACAAGGCTAATCGTACTTCTGTACGTTCTTTCAGAGGACCAGGTCTTGAAAAAGGCTTGCAGATGCTTGCCGACGTCAAGCAGAAGTATGACTTGCCGCTGCTAACTGATATTCACGAAAGTTATCAGGCAGAAGCGGCAGGACAGGTTGTCGATGTCATACAGATACCCGCCTTCCTTTGCCGTCAGACAGACTTGCTGGTTTCTGCCGCTAAGACGGGATGTGTGCTCAATGTAAAAAAAGCGCAGTTTCTCAGTGGCGACGACATGAAATATCCGGTAGAGAAGTGCAAAGATGCAGGAGCACGCGAGGTGTGGCTTTCAGAGAGAGGAAACACTTTCGGGTATAACAACCTTGTGGTTGACTTTAGGAACATACCCATAATGAAGCAATATGCTGACAAAGTGGTGATGGATTGTACGCACAGTGTGCAGCGTCCCGGGGCGGCAGGAGGAAAGACGGGCGGCGACCGGAACTTTGTCCCTGCAATGGCTATGGCAGCAAAGGCTTTTGGCGCTGACGGCTATTTCTTTGAAACTCATCCCAACCCGGATCAGGCACTCAGTGACGGACCAAACATGATAGAACTGGACAAATTAGAAAACCTCATCAAACAACTTGCCAAACAAGATGATTACCAACTCGAAATATAAAGAAGTTGCCATAGATTGCCTCAAAGTAGAAGCAGAGGCGTTGATTGGCTTGATACCAAATATCGACGAAGATTTCGACAAAGCCGTAGAACTCATCATAGAGTGTTCTGGCAAGGTCATTGTTACGGGCGTAGGAAAAAGCGGACATATAGGGGCTAAAATTGCAGCCACGCTTTCATCCACTGGCACACCAAGTTTCTTCGTCAATCCTCTTGATGTTTTCCATGGCGATCTGGGCGTGATTACCACGAGCGATGTGGTGCTTGCCATATCTAATTCAGGACAGACAGACGAACTGCTGAGGTTTCTGCCTTACCTTACTGAAAGAAGTATACCTGTCATCGGTATGACGGGGAATCCCAATTCACTTCTGGCGAAGAATGCCACGGTTCACCTGAACGCTGCAGTACATAGAGAAGCCTGTCCGTTAGGTCTTGCACCTACCGCATCAACCACGGCAACCCTTGCTCTTGGCGATGCTTTGGCTTGCGCACTGATGGAAGCAAGAGACTTTCAGGAGTCGGACTTCGCCCAGTTCCATCCCGGCGGCACTCTTGGCAAACGCCTGCTGACAAAGGCGGTGGATGTGATGTACACAGAAGACCTTCCTGTTATTTCCGGAAAGATGAAACTCAGTGAGGCAGTGATTCACATGAGCAGAGGACGTCTTGGGCTATGTGTTATAGTAGAGGACGACAAACTCAAAGGCATCATCACCGACGGCGACGTGCGCAGGGCGATGGAACGCAATCAAAGCACATTCTTTGAACTTACGGCAGAAAACATCATGACGCCAAAGCCAAAGACCATTTCGCCAAATACACGAATAGCAGAAATAGACAAGATTCTGCATAAGAACAAGATACACGCAGTTATTGTAACGGATAACGAACAGCATGTGCTGGGAATTGTAGATTCCTTCAGCACACAACTATAATCTCGTATGATAATAGGAAAATTAGTAAACATCAACAGACTCAGAATAAAGATAATGGGTCTGTTGCTGCTTTTTGGTTTTAATAATAATGCCTTTGCTCAATGCGACAGTGCACTCGTCAGATTTCTCAGCGAGAAATATGATGTGAATTTCTCTGACAATAACCGCATGGTCATCTTCAAGAATGGCGAGGAGAAATTCAGGGACATGTTTGAGGCTATACGTCAGGCAAAGAGTACGGTTCATTTGGAATACTTCAATTTTCGCAACGACTCCGTGTCTGCATGTCTCTTCGACATCCTTGCAGAAAAAGTTAAGCAGGGTGTGAAGGTCAGGGCACTATTCGACGGCTTTGGCAATTCTTCAAACAACCGTCCGCTCAAGGAATATCATCTGAAGAAGTTGCATGAACAAGGCATTGAAATTTATGAGTTCGACAAAGTGAAATTCCCGTGGGTCAACCATGTGTTCAACAGAGACCATCGAAAGATAGTCGTGGTGGATGGCATGACGGCATACACCGGCGGGATGAATGTGGCAGACTATTATGTCGTTGGAAAACCTGAATTTGGTGATTGGCGCGACATACACGTTAGGGTTGAAGGAGAAGTGGTCAACGATTTGCAAAAAATTTTCGTAGATTTCTGGAACAAGGTTACCAAGCAACAAGTGTCTGGAGATACACTGTTTCTCGCAGACGAGGGACTAAAACGGGAATTTAACAATCTGAAACAAGATACCTGTTCTTCAGCAGGAAAAAAAATAATAGGAGTGGTGGACCGCGTGCCCAACAAAACCCCTAAAATCATCCGACAGACCTTTGTGAAATGCATTGACAATGCAGAAAAGCAAATTCAGGTCATCAACCCGTATTTCACACTGAACAGAAAAATCAGACGTGCATTCAGAAGGGCACTGAAAAGGGGAATTGACGTCCAAATCATGGTTTCTGCCACAAGCGACATACCTGTAACGCCGCGCGCAGTGGAACACGAAGTGCATCGCTTGATGAAGAAAGGTGCAAAAGTGTATATGTACACAGGCGGTTTCCATCACAGCAAAATCATGATGGTGGATAGTTGTATGAGTTTCATAGGGTCCGCCAACCTGAACAGCAGAAGCCTGTCGTGGGATTATGAATGTAATCTCCTGATAGCCGACAGACCTACGACTCTCGCTCTACAGCAAATTTTTGAGGAAGACAAACAGACTCGGTGCTTCGTGTTGGATGAAAAAGCATGGAAATCATTCTCCAAGTCCAGAAGGTTCCAGTGTTGGATATACCAGTTCCTGACACCATTCCTCTGAATGTCTAAGTAGAATTTTCTTAAAGATGGGAAATACAAATAAGATGAAAAGTAACTCTCTGAATATGGCAAAAGGTCTGCTTTTGATCCTTTTTGTCCTCTCTGAATGTACATCAATTCCAGATGTGGGTGGGTTCCTCGCTATGTTTTGTCTGCCTGCATTGTTTATGGCAATAGGCAGCGCCTTCGACACTGCCTTGCTGCAAAATAAAACGAAATTTATCAAGCGTTGCTTCAGGCGGATATACATACCATTCGTTGTTTTTGCGCTCATTTTCCTTTTCTTGCACAATCTGCTGTCATGGATCGGTGTTGTTTCGCATGACAGTATTTATACATGGGCTAAAGGCAATCAGAATGCGTGGAGCATTGTCTGGAATATGTCGGGCTTTGATGAAGAGATGTGCGGCCCCTTTTGGATATTCCGGGCACTTTTTCTGGGGTCAGTGTCCTATCTGGTCATTTACTCTCTGTGTAAGAAACTGTCCTATTTTACTGATGAAAAAGAGGTGAGATGGGCTGTAGTAACCATCAGTGCCTTACTTCTGATTTGGCAGGTATTGTCTGGTGTGAAAGTTACGGGTGTTGACGGTGGAGGTTACAGAGAACTGATGGCGCTCTTCTTTATGGCATGTGGAGCACTGTACAATATATATAGAAATGAGTTACGCATCAACTGGATTTGGATATTGGTGTTGATGATGTTGCTTGTTGCTTCATATCTGTTGATGCCTGCACAACTCGAAATGCAAGCCAACATTTTTGAAACACTTAAACTACTCCTTCCAACTATTGCGGCATTCCTGCTCATTGATACATTTACCTCATTATTCGATGACGAGAGCGCAGTAAAGCAATCGTTGAGACATGTGGGAAGTCGCGCAGTGTATGTCATTGCTTGCATTGTGGCAGGTCTTAAAATTGCATCGATGCTGGTCATAGCATTCTCTTCTGCAGCATGGACTGAATTAGAGAAAACAAATGTAGTCAAGATAGGAGATGGCTTCTCGTTTACAGATATTTTGTATTTCATCTTCGGCCTGGGCTTCCCTCTGCTCGTGTGCTACATCTTTAACAAACTTGACGTACGCTACCACATGGATTTCGCCAAAATAGTGGAGTTTATAGTATCACTTTTGAAATTCATTTTGGTTACGCTCTTCAAATTCGTTGTTCTGCTATTCCATTTCATTGTAGATTTGGCAAAAGGAATCGCATCAGTCATCAGGGACTTCTGGAAAGCGTCCAATCCAAAAGATGATTGAGTCTAAACAGTTGAGACTCATTGAAGTCATATACTATGCTGTGAAAGTGTCGCAACAAGAAAAAAAAGCGGTGGGTTGCTAAATATGAACTAGCAACCCACCGCTTTTGTGTTTGTGTGTCGTGTCTATTGATTGGCTGACAGCAGGAATTCCTGATTATTATAGGTGTTATTCATCTGACGCACGATAAACGTGATGGCTTCTACGGGGTTCATGTCTGCCAGGTGGTTGCGATATTGCTGCATGAAGTTGATGGTCTCGCTGTCTTGCAGCAAGTCATCGCGTCGTGTGCTCGATGCCGTGAGGTTTACAGCAGGATAGATACGCTTGTTGGCAATGTTGCGGTCAAGTTGCAATTCCATATTACCCGTTCCCTTGAACTCCTCAAAAATCACTTCGTCCATCTTGCTGCCCGTGTCAATCAGTGCCGTTGCAATGATGGTCAGCGACCCACCGTTCTCAATGTTTCGTGCAGCACCGAAGAAGCGCTTTGGCTTTTGCAGTGCATTGGCATCAACACCACCTGTAAGTACCTTGCCCGAAGCAGGTGCCACAGTGTTGTAGGCTCTCGCCAGACGTGTGATGGAGTCGAGGAAAATGACCACGTCGTGCCCACATTCAACCATGCGTTTAGCCTTTTCAAGTACAATATTGGCAATCTTTACATGGTGCGATGCCGGTTCGTCAAAGGTCGATGCAATGACTTCAGCCTTCACGGTGCGTGCCATGTCGGTAACTTCTTCAGGACGCTCGTCGATGAGGAGCATCATCAGATAGGTGTTGGGATGGTTCTCGGCTATGGCATTGGCAATGTCCTTCATCAGAAGCGTCTTGCCCGTCTTGGGCTGAGCCACGATAAGCGCACGCTGTCCTTTTCCGATGGGTGAGAATAGATCTACTATTCTTCGCGACAGACTCTCGCCGTTGCGTGAGCATAGTGTGAATTTCTCATCAGGAAATAGGGGGGTGAGATGCTCAAACGCTACTCTGTCACGTATCCTTGATGGTTCCAGTCCGTTGATGCGTTTCACATCTACCAATGAGAAGAACTTTTCGTTGTCGCGAGGTATTTTCACGATAACATCCACCACGTCACCCGTCTTAAGATTCCACTGTCGCACCTGATTGGGTGCCACGTAGATATCGTCGGGCGAGGTGAGGTAGTTGTAGTCGGACGAACGGAGGAATCCAAAACCTTCGGGCATTACTTCCAGCACACCGCTGCCTTCTATCTGTGCCTCTGGCAGAGCCATCACCTGACGTATCATTTCTGCCTCACTTTGCTGTTGCTGGCGGATGTTTACCTGAGTATCATGTTGTACGACAGTGGGAGGATTGTCCTTGAAACGGTGAAATTTTGTAGCAGTCGATGTGTTAGAATCATCGAAGCCAAAATTGCTACCGCTGTAAGTCATGGGCACATCTTCTATGATAATAAGTTCCTGACTGTTCAGTTCCTCTAACACCTGCTCGCGACTCTTGCTTTCAGCGGTCGCTTGCTCTTGGCTTTCTCCACTTTCAGCCTCTTTCTTTTCTGTGTTCAGATGTTGCTGCAGGGTTTGCTGGACAGTGGAAAAATCCACATGGTCATCCTGGCCGTTCCGCTCTGCGTTACTACGTATTTGCTCAGATAAGAATTCGGGTAGTTCGTCGGATGGCTTGCCTGACGTTTTTTCTGTGTCATTTGCAGTAGCAGCATTTTCTGCTGCGGCAAACAGGTCATTGCCAAACGTTGTCTGTCTTGGCTTCGGTTCGGCTGTATTTTGCATAGGATCTATGTCACTTGTGCCTTGCATCGTTCTGGTTGTGCTGCTTGCATCTATCTTCTCTGCATTACCATCGCTGGTGGCAGAATACACGCGGTTAAAACCTGCAGAACTGATGCGTGCCCGTTTGGGTTTAGGGGCAGTCTCTTGTGGCTCTTGCGGTGTGTTGGAAAGAATCTCGTCAATGAGCTCACTTTTGCGCTTTCCGCTAAGACGCTTGATGCCAAGTTCCTGTGCTATAGGACGAAGTTCGTCCAGCACCATGCTCTCAAGCATCTCTCTTGTATATTGCTTCATAATGTCTTTAATTTCAGTCTTTGTTGTATCCGTTGCATATTTTTCTTACATAATATGTTTCTTACATAATATGTGGCACATCAAGCAAGCATCATGGTTTATATACCTACTTAAACGCACTGTTGCGCGACGGAGATGATTAAATGTTGGGAAATGTTGATTATAGGTTGTAAAATCTAATGGAGGCTGAAAACCTCATTCGGAATGCAAAATTAGTCCTTTTTTCGTAACAGGCAAACTTTTATTGAAAAAAAACTTCAAATCCGCCCCTTTTTTGTATGTTTGCAATGATTTTATCATATTTTAGTAAGCAGATGAAACCACTGGCAGAAAGATTACGACCTCAAAGTCTCAAGGAATACATCGGGCAGAAACATCTTGTTGGCGAAGGTGCCGTGTTGAGCAACATGATATCTTCAGGACGTATCTCGTCCTTTATCCTGTGGGGACCTCCCGGAGTTGGGAAGACCACACTGGCTAAAATAATAGCGCAGACACTCGATATTCCTTTTTATACACTAAGTGCCGTGAGTAGCGGAGTCAAGGAAGTGCGCGATGTTATTGAAAGTGCAAGGAAAAATCAGTTTTTCGGCACACAGAGCCCTATACTCTTCATTGATGAGATACACCGCTTCTCAAAGAGCCAGCAAGATTCTCTTCTGGCTGCCGTGGAGACAGGGGCAATCACACTTATAGGTGCCACGACGGAAAATCCTTCGTTCGAGGTGATACGTCCGCTACTTTCAAGATGCCAGGTCTATACACTCCAGCCGCTTACTGAGGATGAACTGTTACAACTCCTTGACCGTGCCATCAATGAGGACATCGTTCTGAAAGAACGTCAGGTAAAAATGGAAGAAACTTCTGCCCTGATGAGATACAGCAGCGGTGATGCCAGAAAACTCCTGAACATCCTCGATCTTTTGTTGAACGCTTCCGATGAAGGCACGCTTGTCATCAATGACAAAATCGTTACAGATCGACTACAGCAAAATCCCATGGCGTATGACAAAGATGGCGAAATGCACTACGACATCATTTCGGCGTTCATCAAGAGTATCCGAGGAAGCGATCCTGACGCAGCACTTTATTGGTTGGCGAGGATGATAGAGGGTGGGGAAGACCCGAAATTCATAGCCCGCAGGTTGCTTATTTCTGCAGCAGAAGACATAGGGCTTGCGAATCCTAATGCACTGCTGCTCGCCAATGCCGCCTTCGATGCCGTGGCTAAAATTGGCTGGCCCGAAGGACGTATTCCTTTGGCAGAAGCAACGGTGTATCTTGCCACAAGTCCGAAGAGCAACTCAGCCTATATGGGTGTTAATAATGCCATATCGAAGGTGAAAGAGACAGGCAATCTCCCCGTGCCACTGCACTTGAGGAATGCGCCTACGAAATTGATGAAAAATCTGGGCTACGGCGAGAGTTACAAGTATCCACACGATTTTCCCGGACATTTCGTCAGTCAGCAGTATTTGCCCGACGAACTCAAAGACGAACACTTCTGGACACCTGCCGATAATCCGGCAGAAGACAAGTTGAAGGCACGAATGGGCGGATATTGGAAGTAGTAAAGGTTACAGGTTACATCTGCGCAAAGTCTTTTATGTATTGACTTTTGGCGCGATGTAACCTGTAACTTATTAGCCTTTTAATTCTATGCCGTTAAGACAAGTCGCAAATAATCAATAATTCTCTGCGCGAACCTGGAAATAACTCTGTGGGTGTGCGCATACGGGGCAAATTTCTGGTGCCTGCTTGCCTACGATGATATGACCGCAGTTGGAACATTGCCATACAGCGTCGCCTTCTTTTGAGAAGACCACCTTGTCCTCAATGTTCTTGAGCAGTTTACGATAGCGTTCTTCGTGTTCCTTCTCGATGGCACCTACCATTCTGAACTTCTCTGCTATTTCTGTGAAGCCTTCCTCGCGTGCTGTGCGTTCAAATTCTGCATACATGTCAGTCCACTCGTAGTTCTCTCCGGCTGCTGCATCTGCAAGGTTTTCAGTGGTCTGTGGAATTGCTCCGCCGTGCAGATACTTGAACCAAACCTTGGCATGCTCCTTTTCGTTCTTTGCCGTCTCTTCGAAGATGGAGGCCATCTGTACATAGCCATCCTTCTTTGCGCGTGATGCATAGTAGAGATATTTCGTATGTGCCTGAGACTCGCCTGCAAATGCGGCTTGCAGATTCTTTTCTGTTTGTGTACCTTTAATGTCCTTCATTTTGTTTGAAAATTTAATTAATTTGTTTTAATCGTTTGCAAATATAATACAAATTATCTTCTTGTAACGTTATATTTGAAACTTTCTCACTGTGGCGTTGTTTTTTTAGGATAAAATTTTGTAGTTTAGGAAATAGTTTGTAATTTTGCACCGCATTTACAGAAATGCCTTAAGATTTCACATCGCGGAGTGGAGCAGTTGGTAGCTCGCCAGGCTCATAACCTGGAGGTCATTGGTTCGAGTCCAATCTCCGCAACTATATAGCAACGTCTCAGTTGCTATTTTTTTTGGATAAATTTTACAAATACAATCATTCAAATTTTGTACTTACACGTCAAAACACTAATTTTGCAAATTGTTTAAAATAAGGTATGTTTTGTCTGTTATTCAGACGAAAAATATGAAATAAAGCATAATAAACGACAAAAGAAAACAATAAATAAAATGGATAAAAATACAATTATCGGCATTGTACTGATGGTTCTCGTGCTCGTAGGGTTTAGTTATTTTAATACTCCCAGCGAAGAAGAAGTCAAGCAGCAGAAAGAGCGTGTGGAGCGTCAGCAAAAGGAAGCAGAAGAGGCTAAAAAGGCTGCACTTGCGCAAAAAGCGAAACAAACACAGGTTGTGGCAGTTGACACCACTTCCATCTTCAGGAATGCAGTGACTGGTGATGCAACCCCCGTTGTCCTGGAGAATAAGGAAATCAAGGTAAGCATCAATCCAAAGGGTGGCAACATCACGCGTGTGGAACTGAAGAATTACAAGAATTATCAGGATTTCAATAATGGCAAACAGGATGCCTCGTTGCTCCTTTACAATGATTCAACTACTGAAATAAAACTGGAGTATCAACTTGGGGGCAAGCGCTTCTTCGCCGGCGACTACTACTTCAAACCCGAAAACCTTACCAAGAATAGCGTAGACATGGTGCTTGCCGATGAAACAGGCACACGCAGACTCGTCTATACATACAAATTGAAAGCCGACGATTCTTTCCTCATAGATTTCAACATCCATGCGGAGAACATGAAGGCAGACCTTGGCGAGGGTATAGCCATCACTTGGCAAGACACTGTGAAACAGCAGGAAAAGGGCTGGTACTTCGAAAACAGGTATTCCACGCTGACCTACAAAGACACCAAAGAAGGCACAGAAGTGCTCAACGAAGTGGGTAATGATGAAGAAACAGCAGAAAATGACGTGGACTGGATTGCCTTCAAGAACCAGTATTTCAGTAGTGTGTTGCTCAGCGAGCAGCCTATGAAGAAAGGTGTCTTCGAAAGCAAGGAAATGGCAGAAAATTCTGGTAAACTGAAACATTTCAGAGCGACAGCCCAGATACCATTCGACCCAAGTAATGCTAAAGGTACACAGTTGCAATACTATTTCGGTCCGAACAAATACCTCTATCTTCGGTCTCTTGACGCAGACCTCTTAGGCGAAAAGTCGCAGGACCTTGAAGAACTTGTAGATCTCGGATGGCCACTCTTCAAGTGGATAAACCGCTTCTTTACGGTTTATGTGTTCGACTGGCTGACTAAACTCGGACTACACATGGCACTCGTACTCCTGCTTATCACCATTCTTCTGCGCGTCATCGTGTACTATCCCAACAAGAAGAGTTACCTGAGCAGTGCAAAGATGCGTGTGTTGAAACCAAAGGTGGACGAACTGAATGCCAAGTATCCCAACAAGGAGGATGCCATGAAGAAGCAACAGGAGATGATGACCCTCTACAGCCAGTATGGCGTCAGTCCGATGGGAGGTTGCCTACCTATGCTCATACAGATGCCTATCTGGATTGCAATGTTCAACTTCGTGCCGAACGCTTTCGAACTCCGTCAGCAGAGTTTCCTTTGGGCAGAAGACCTCTCTACATACGATAGTGTCATCTCTTGGGGGTCAGACGTATGGCTCATTGGCGACCACCTGAGCCTGTTCTGTCTGCTGTTCTGCGTAACGAATGTGGTGTATAGCCTTATCATGATGCGCCAGCAGCAGTCCACTATGAGCAGCGAACAGCAACAGCAGATGAAAATCATGCAATGGATGATGCTCCTTATGCCAGTGTTCTTCTTCTTCATGTTCAATAAGTACAGTTCCGGTCTGAACTTCTACTACTTTATCTCCCTGCTCTTCGGTGCGCTTACCATGTGGTATCTGCGCCGTTCGACCGATGATGCCAAATTGCTCGCAGAACTCGAAGCCAACTACAAGAACAACAAGAACAACCCAGAGAAGCGACCTACTGGTATGGCTGCACGCCTTGCTAAACTTCAGGAACAGCAGGAAGAACTGCGCAAAAAACAAGCAGAAATCAATAAACGCAAAGAAAAAAAATAAATTATTGTGAATATAAAGTCATTATTAGCAACAGTCCTAATCACAACTATCGTTTTGAACACCGACGCGCAGACATTTATCGGAAAGCAGACACCAGAGATGACTTCTGACAGAATGACGCCCGAAGTGCTCTGGAGTATGGGACGTATCGGGACGTTCAATGTGTCGCCTGATGGCAACACTGCCGTTTACACGGTAACTTATTACAGTGTGGAACAGAACAAGAGCCATAGCGTGATTTATGTGCTCAATCTTAATTCCAAGGCACAGACACTTCTCACCACCAGCCCTAAGAGCGAGTATTCTCCCGTATTTATCAAGAACGGACAGAAAATAGCATACCTCACAGCAGAGAGTGGTACATCACAACTCTGGGAGATGAATGTTGACGGTACGGACAAGCGTCAGATTTCGTTCGAAAAGGATGACATATCAGAATTCCTTTTTTCGCCTGATGAGAAACTGCTAATTCTCATAAAAGAAGTAGAAACAGACGCATCTATTGCTAAGAACGACAGCGACTTACCCAAGGCATCAGGCATGGTAATAAACAATCTGATGTACAAGCACTGGGACACGTATGTTAAGAGTATTCCGCATCCTTTCGTGGCACGTTTCAATGGCGACAGAATAGAAGATAGCACAGATATTCTGGAAGGTGAGCCATACGAATGTCCCATGATGCCTTTCGGTGGTATCGAGCAGTTGTCATGGAGCCCGGATTCAAAGTCGATTGCCTATACTTGCCGCAAGAAGACGGGTAAGGCTTACGCCATCAGCACAGACAGCGACATTTTCCTCTACGACATTGCCACGAAGTCTGTGAAAAACCTCTGCAAACAAGCAGACTGGACAGAACAGCCATGCGACACCACGATGTCGCTGGAACATCAGGCAGTCAATCATCAGCAGAAAGACAACAACGTGGGTTATGACCAAAATCCTGCCTTCTCGCCCGATGGTCAGCGCATTGCCTGGCTCTCCATGGAACGCGACGGCTACGAAAGCGACCGCACAAGGCTCTGTGTATATGAATTTGCAACAGGCAACAAGACTTACGTTACTGAAAAGTTCGAGAGTGGAGTAGATCAGTTCCTCTGGATGCCTAATTCCAAGAACTTATGTTTCTCAGGTGTGTGGCATGGCAAGACACAGATTTACACTACAAATCTCAAAGGCGACGTCAAACCGCTGACGGACGAAGTGGCAGACTTCTCGCTCGTGAGTCTGGCACCAAACGGTAAAGACATCTTCTGCAAGAAGCACTCCATGAAACAAGCAGATGAAGTGTATTTGCTGAAAGGAAACAAACTTGAACAAATCACGTTTGAGAACAAGCACATCTACGACCGCCTCACGATGGGTAATGTGGAAGAACGCTGGGTCGCTACTACCGACGGTAAGAAAGAACTCTGCTGGGTGATTTATCCGCCGCATTTCGATGCCACGAAAAAATATCCCGCCCTCCTGTTCTGCGAAGGCGGTCCGCAGTCACCCGTCAGTCAGTTCTGGAGTTACAGATGGAACTTCCAGATAATGGCTGCGAATGACTATATCATCATAGCGCCAAACCGACGTGGTCTGCCCGGTTTCGGCATGGAATGGCTTGAACAGATAAGTGGCGACTATTCGGGACAATGTATGCAGGATTACCTTTCCGCTATTGACGACCTGAAGAAAGAACCATACGTCGATGAAGAGCATCTTGGTGCCGTAGGTGCAAGTTTCGGCGGCTACAGTGTATATTGGCTTGCAGGAAACCACGACAAGCGCTTCAAGGCATTCATAGCGCACGACGGCATATACAACACACAACAGCAATATGTAGAAACAGAAGAAATGTGGTTTCCTAATTGGGACCTCAAGTCTGCACCATGGATTAAAAATGCCGAAGGACAGATGCAAAAGGCATTCAGGGAAAGTCCGCATCTGTATGTAGATAAATGGGACACACCGATCCTCTGCATACATGGTCAGAGAGATTTTCGTATAGAATACACGCAGGCAGAAAGTGCCTTCAGTGCCGCACGCCTTCGCGGAATACCTGCTCAGTTGTTGCTTTTCCCCGACGAAAATCATTGGGTGCTAAAACCACAAAATGGAATACTTTGGCAACGCACATTCTTCCGCTGGCTCGACCGCTGGCTCAAACCTGATAATAAATAATCATAATAATATAGAACTAAAATGGCAAATTCAAACTTGAAAACATTACGCGATTCTGCAGCTATGCGGTGGATAGCACTGCTTCTGCTTGCTCTCGCGATGTTCTGTTCCTACATCTTTATGGACATCCTTTCGCCCATCAAGGACCTGATGTTAAGTCAACGAGGGTGGGATTCTACTGCTTTTGGAACAATGCAAGGTGCAGAAACGTTCCTCAATGTGTTTGTGTTCTTCCTTATCTTTGCAGGAATAATTCTTGATAAGATGGGGGTAAGATTTACAGCTCTTCTTTCTGGAGCTGTAATGCTTGTTGGTGCATTAATTAAATATTATGCAATAGCCGATACTTTTATAGGTAGCGATATCGAAAAGTGGTTTACAGAGAATCTCAATTATATACCAGGTCTTGATGAACTTGGTGTGTCGCCATTCTATAAAGGTATGCCAGCCTCTGCTAAAGTAGCTGCAATTGGTTTTATGATTTTCGGATGTGGAGTAGAAATGGCAGGTATTACTGTTAGCCGTGGTATAGTAAAATGGTTCAAGGGACGTGAAATGGCTCTTGCAATGGGCTCTGAAATGGCTCTTGCACGTCTTGGAGTTGCAACCTGTATGATTTTCTCACCTTTCTTTGCAAAATTAGGCGGAAATGTAAGTGTTTCACGTTCTGTTGCCTTCGGCGTTGTACTACTTATGATTGCACTCATCATGTTTATAGTCTATTTCTTTATGGATAAAAAACTTGATGAACAAACAGGTGAAGCAGAGGAAAAAGATGGTCCATTCAAAGTAAGCGACATAGGACAAATCCTATCTTCAAGTGGATTCTGGCTTGTAGCACTACTTTGTGTACTTTACTATTCAGCAATTTTCCCCTTCCAGAAGTATGCTGTAAACATGCTCCAATGCAACCTCCACCTGACAACACCAGAAAAGGGTAGTTTCTGGGCGGATGATTCTGTTACTATCGTGCAGTACGTCATCATGCTTATTGTTGCTGCAGCAGGATTTGCAAGCAACTTTATGAAGAAAAAAGACCTTAAGTACGCAATGCTTGTAGTGTCTATAATATCGTTATTAGTATATTGCTATATGGGATATATGCGACAGTCTGCAGAAGCAATCTTTGCGGTCTTCCCACTCTTGGCTGTGCTTATAACACCTATTCTTGGAAATTATGTGGATCATAAAGGAAAGGCTGCATCAATGTTAATACTTGGCTCTTTATTACTCATTGCTTGCCACCTTACTTTTGCCTTCGTGCTTCCGCTTTGCGGAAATTCACCTGTTGGAGGTGTCGTAATCGCTTATATCACGATTTTAGTTCTTGGAGCCAGTTTCTCTCTCGTTCCAGCCTCATTGTGGCCAAGTGTACCAAAGCTTGTTGAACCAAAAATTATAGGTTCTGCTTATGCACTTATCTTCTGGATTCAGAATATTGGTTTGTGGCTCTTTCCTCTTCTCATTGGTAAAGTGCTTGAAGGTACAAATCCAGAATTAGCGGCAAAGATAAAGGCCATTAAAGAGACAACTAAACATGCAGTTGAAGCAGGCAATATGACAATTCAGGAAGCGAACGCACAAGTCGCTGCCGTTTCTGAAAATGTGGCAGTATCTTATAACTACACATGGCCACTCGTTATGCTTGCAGCACTCGGAGTTGCTGCGTTCTTCCTAGGTCTGTTACTAAAAGCCGTAGATAAGAAAAAAGGTATTGGTCTTGAAGAGCCTAATATCAAATAATTAAATTTTTATTTAGATTTTCATCCTGCTTGAATACCAATTTCTAAGCAGGATGAAATTTTATTTCTGAAAAATTATCACTAAAAATTTGTTATTATTAAAATAAGTGCTACTTTTGCACCGCGTTTGACAAACAACCGCATCCTAAATTTAAGGAGGAAGTGTGGGTGAGTGGCTGAAACCACCAGTTTGCTAAACTGACGTGCGGGTTACCGTACCGGGGGTTCGAATCCCCCCGCTTCCGCGAAAGAATTAACTCTGGCATTTTGTCAGAGTTTTTTGTGCCTTATTGTAATCTTATTTTTAATAAATTCCGAAATTGCTTTGTTTGTTTTAGAAAAAGTGATTATTTTCGCAGTTGTCAATCTATTAAACAATTTTCAATATAACGACATGAAAAAATACAATTTCGGTGCGGGACCATCTATCCTCCCGCAAGAAGTGATGAAAGCAACATCTGATGCATGTGTTGACTTCAATGGCATCGGTCTTTCACTGATGGAAATCAGCCACCGATCAAAGGACTGGCAGGTCATTATGGACGAAATCGACGTACTGTTCAAGGAAACACTCGGTGTGCCCGAAGGCTACTCAGTTATTTTTCTCGGCGGCGGTGCAAGTCTGGAATTCTGCATGGTACCTTACAATTTCCTCGAGAAGAAGGCTGCCTATCTGAACACAGGTGTTTGGGCAAAGAAGGCCATGAAGGAAGCAAAACTCTTCGGTGAAGTAGTAGAAGTGGCTTCATCTGCTGATGCCAACTATACATTCATACCAAAAGATTTTGAAGTGCCTGCTGATGCTGACTATTTCCACATCACGACGAACAACACTATCTATGGTACAGAACTTCGCAAGGATCTCGACAGCCCCGTGCCACTTATTGCCGACATGTCGAGCGACATCTTCTCTCGACCTGTTGATGTCAGCAAATATGGCATGATTTATGGTGGTGCACAGAAGAACCTTGCTATGGCAGGTGTTACTTTCGTAGTAGTGAAGAACGAACTTCTCGGCAAAGTTAGCCGCCAGATTCCTACAATGCTCGACTATCGCACACATATCGACAAAGGGTCTATGTTCAATACCCCGCCTGTAGTACCCATCTATAGTGCATATCAGAACCTGAAATGGATACAGCGTCAGGGTGGTGTAGAAGCCATGGCAAAACGTGCTGCCGATCGCGCTGAAGTTGTTTACGGTGAAATAGACCGCAACCGCCTGTTCAAGGGTACGGCTAACGAAGAGGACCGCTCATACATGAACATCTGCTTCGTGATGAACGACGAGTACAAAGACCTTGAGAAAGACTTCCTCGAATTCGCTCTTGGCAAAGGTATGGTAGGTCTTAAGGGACACCGCAGCGTAGGTGGTTTCCGTGCATCTTGCTACAACGCTATGCCTATCGAAGGTGCGAAAGCACTTGTAGAAGTGATGAAGGAATTTGAAGCAAAACATTAAGACATCACAACCATGAAAGTATTAGTAGCAACTGAAAAGCCTTTTGCTGCAGCCGCAGTGGACGGTATTCGTCAGGAAACAGAAGCAGCGGGCAACGAACTGGTGCTTCTTGAGAAATACACCGAAAAGGCACAACTTCTCGAAGCAGTGAAGGACGCCGATGCACTCATCATACGTTCAGACAAAGTAGATGCAGAAGTGCTCGAAGCCGCTAAACAGTTGAAGATCGTAGTTCGCGCAGGTGCAGGTTTCGACAATGTTGACCTTGCTGCTGCAACGGCAAAGAAGGTCGTAGTGGAAAACACTCCTGGTCAGAACTCAAACGCTGTAGCAGAACTTGTGTTCGGCATGTTGGTTTATGCTGTCCGCAACTTCTATAACGGCAAGGCAGGAACAGAACTTTTGGGCAAGAAACTGGGTATCCTTGCTTTCGGCAATGTAGGCCGTAACGTGGCACGCATAGCGAAGGGCTTTGGTATGGATGTTTATGCATACGATGCATACTGCCCTGCAGAAGTCATTGAAAGTGCTGGTGTGCATGCCGTTGCTAATCAGGAAGAACTCTTTGAATTGTGCGACGTTGTTTCACTGCATATTCCCGCAACGCCTGAAACCAAACAGAGCATCAACTACGACCTCGTAGGCAAGATGCGTAAGGGTGGCATTCTCGCCAATACTGCACGCAAAGATGTGATTGATGAGCCAGGGCTTATCAAACTGATGCAGGAACGCCCTGACTTGAAGTATGTAACGGATATCAAACCCGACGCAGATGCTGAATTTGCACAACTCGAGGGTCGCTATTTCAGTACACCTAAAAAGATGGGTGCGCAGACTCAGGAGGCAAACATCAATGCAGGTATCGCTGCAGCAAAGCAGATCACGGCATTCTTCAAGGATGGTTGCACAAAATTCCAGGTGAACAAGTAATTGTGATGGTTCGGGAAACTGCTGTTTACGCAATTCTTCCCGAACCATTTTTGTTTTTCTCTTAAAAATCAATCTCGTGGCTACAGTAAAACCATTCAAAGGCATACGTCCGCCAAAAGATTTGGTGGAAAAGGTAGAGAGTCGCCCATACGATGTTCTCGAATCGGAAGAAGCACGCCTAGAAGCCGAAGGCAATGAAATGTCGCTCTATCACATCATAAAGCCTGAAATAGATTTTGAACCAGGAACAAGTGAATATGACCCACGTGTCTATGAAAAGGCTGCGGAGAATTTCCAGATGTTCCAAGATAAAGGCTGGCTCGTGCAGGACGAAAAAGAATCGTACTATATCTATGCACAGACCATGAACGGCAAGACACAGTATGGTCTCGTCGTAGGTGCTTTCGTGCCGGACTACATGAACGGCATCATCAAGAAGCACGAACTGACACGTCGAGACAAGGAAGAAGACCGCATGAAACATGTTCGCGTGAATAATGCCAACATAGAGCCCGTTTTCTTCGCTTATCCCGACAACACTGTGCTTGACAGCCTGATTAACAAATATGCTGTAACAGTACCGGAATATGACTTCATTGCACCTATTGATGGTTTCCGTCATCAGTTCTGGGTAGTAGAAAACGATGACGACATCGCACTTATTACACGTGAATTTGCAAAAATGCCTGCCCTGTATATTGCAGATGGACACCATCGCAGTGCTGCAGCGGCTCTCGTTGGCGCTGAAAAGGCAAGCCAGAATCCAAATCATAATGGTACAGAAGAGTATAACTACTTCATGGCTGTTTGTTTCCAAGCTTCACAGCTGACCATTCTTGATTACAATCGTGTGGTACGCGACCTCAATGGCATGACAGAAGAAGAGTTCCTCAAGGCACTCGAAAAGAATTTCATCGTCTGCGAAAAAGGCACGGATGAATACCGTCCGAATGCCCTTCACGAGTTCTCGCTCTATATCGGTGGAAAATGGTATAGCCTAACTGCCAAGGCAGGTACATACGACGAAAGCGACCCGATAGGTGTGCTTGACGTGGATATTTCTTCCCGACTTATCCTCGACGAACTCTTAGACATCAAAGACCTCAGAAGCAGCAAACGCATCGACTTTGTCGGAGGACTGCGCGGTCTGGGAGAACTTAAGCGCCGTGTGGACAGCGGAGAGATGAAAATGGCACTTGCCTTATATCCTGTAACAATGCAGCAAATCATGGATATCGCAGACAGCGGCAAAATCATGCCGCCAAAAGCCACATGGTTTGAACCGAAACTACGCAGCGGACTGGTTATCCATAAATTGTCATAGTTGACAGTTGAAAGTTAGCAGTTAACAGTTAATCATTAATAGTAGAGAGTTGATAGTTGAGGATTTTTCGCTTTTATGGCGAAGTCCGGACTATCAACTCTCAACTTTTTTTACTTTCAACTATGCTGCAACACCGTTGCAGCCCCATTCATTAACCGCTAAAACACAAAATTTCTGAAGTCATTGAAAATGGCAAAGGCCATCAGGAGCAGGATAAGCGTGATACCTACGTATTCAGCGTATGTCATGAATTTGTCGCTTGGTTTGCGTCGTGTTACCATCTCGAAGAGAAGGAACAGGACATGGCCGCCGTCAAGGGCAGGAATGGGCAGGACGTTCATGAAAGCAAGAATGATGCTGATGAAAGCCGTCATCTCCCAGAAACGCATCCAGTCCCATGAAGCAGGGAACAGGCTGCCGATAGCACCAAAACTGCCCACACTCTTTGCGCCGTCAGCCGTAAATACGTATTTAAGACTCAAGACGTAGTATTTCAGCGTTTTCCATCCATATTCAATACCTGCGGGAATGGCTTCAATCAGCCCGTATTCACGTGCAGTCTTGTATTGCATATACTTCTGCGGAAGTTGGCGGAACACACCCATCTGATAGTTCTCGTTGAGCGCGAAGTTGGTCAGAGAGTCTACAGTGCCGTCTGCATGCTGAACGACCAGACTTACGTTCCTCAATTTGACGCTGTCTTCCTGTGTTGTAACTGTAGCCAATTTGTCCGCAATAATCGTACGTATGCTATCAATTTCGTTCCATGTAGAAACCTGAACACCATTGTATGCCACAATCTTGTCGCCCACGTGCATCTTACCGCTTTTCGCTGCAGGTTCGTTTGCTGCCATGCTGTCTATGACTGCCGGTTCGAGCAGAGTGATGAATGGTGGGTGTTTCTTTGCCATTTCAAGCATGTTCAGGTCGCCGGGAAGAGTAATGCTCACTTCTTTTCCGCCGCGCAGAACAGTGGCAGATGTTGCGCTGGTCAGGTCCTGATAGATGAACGTGATGTTCTTGCGGTCGAAACGGTCTATCTTATTCCTGTTTGTGCCAATCAGTATGTCGCCGTCCTGAAATCCGAGTGCCTTTGCCTCTGTATTGAATTTGAAACCGTGCTCGTATTTTTCAATAGGCACATAACTGTCGCCCCAGACGAACAAAATCATCGCATAAATAAATAATGCTACAAGGAAGTTTACAATGACTCCGCCCAACATGATCAGCAGTCGCTGCCAAGCAGGTTTCGCACGGAACTCCCATGGGTGCACTTCTTCGCTTAAGTCCGACGCTTTCTGTGTCTCGTCCACCATGCCGTCTATCTGTACGTAACCGCCGAGGGGCACCCAGCCCAGAACATACGTGGTATGACTTTTCTTAGGCTTAAATTTCAGGAGACTGAACCACGGGTCGAAGAACAGAGCGAATTTCTTTACTCTTACCTTGAAGAGCCTTGCCATGAGAAAGTGTCCGCCTTCGTGGAGAAACACGAGAAGTGACAGGCACAAGATGAGTTGCAAAGCCCTTATCAAAAATGTTTCCATCGGTTTTAATCGTTTTTTTTCTAATTCTTATTTAGTTGTTTCTTTTCTGTTTTATTGACAGAATTCTTCTGCAATGCGACGCGCTTCGACATCAGTGTCATAATAAGTGTCGAGGGTGGGAGTTGCAGAGAATGTGGCTGTCTGCATTGTAATCTCCAGCACTTCCGAAAGTTTCGGGAAGCTGATGCGACCTTCACGGAATGCCAGGTTTGCCACTTCGTTTGCAGCATTAAGAATACAGGGCATGTTACCACCCTTATGCGCAGCATTATACGCCAGTTTCAACGGGCGGAAACGCTCGAAATCAGGATGTTCGAAATGAAGTGCACCAATATCGAACAAGTTGAGGCGGCTGGCTTCGAGATGCAGCCTGTCAGGGTAGGACAGGGCATATTGAATGGGGAGACGCATGTCGGGTACACCGAGTTGTGCCTTCACGCTACCATCCTCAAACTGCACGGCTGAATGAATGATGCTTTCAGGGTGTACCACCACTTCTATTTTATCCGGCGACACGCCAAACAACCATTTTGCTTCTATCATTTCAAAGCCCTTGTTCATCATAGTGGCGGAATCTATCGTAATTTTTGCCCCCATTGACCAATTAGGGTGTTTCAGTGCCTGTTCTGACGTAACGTGTGCCAATTCTTCTTGTCCGAGATTTCTGAATGGACCGCCACTTGCTGTGAGCAGGATTTTTTCAATCTTGTTCTTCCCTTCGCCCGTCAACGACTGAAAAATCGCAGAATGTTCGCTGTCAACAGGTAGTATGGGTGCTTTGTTCTTCCATGCCAACCCCGTTACAAGTTCACCTGCAACGACAAGTGTTTCCTTATTGGCGAGCGCAATAGTCTTGCCTGCTTTTATGGCAGAAATGGTTGAAGGAAGACCAGCAAAGCCAACAAGTGCTGCTATGACGACATCCACAGAAGGCATTTCTACAACATCGCAAAGCGCCTGAGAACCGGCATATACCTTGATGGGCAAATCTGACAATGCTTCGCTCACATAGTCGTATTTGCTTTCATTGGCTATGACTACTGCGTCAGGCTTAAACTCCCTGGCTTGAGAAATGAGCAAATCGGCATTATTGTTGGCGGTAAGAACACGTGCCTCGAAAAGGTCGCTATGCTGGCGAATAACGTCGAGCGACTGTGTGCCTATTGAACCCGTTGAACCAATTATTGCAATTTTCTTCATGTTTTACTGTTGTCGTTGCTTAGTTGAGGTCGAGCAATCCTTCTGCTATGATTAGTTTAACGAAGCGCTTTTTGTGGTCACATTCCAAGATCAGGTCCTCGTGGAGCGGGAGCAATGCCGTTTTGCCTGATGGTTGTTCAACGGTTATGACAATGTTGTCGTTCCTGTCGTCAACGTGAATGATTTCACCGATATGCTCCTCATTTTGCCCCGTCACGCTATAGCCTTCAAATGCTTTCCAGGAAAGCAGGTGTGTTTCGTCCGTGGCAACCTTGCTAAAGGGATAGAACACATTGCAACCCACATATTGTGATGCCTCTTTCTCATTGCTGATTCCATCGAACATGACAATTATGGTCGTATGGTTCTTAAAGCGATATTCCTCCCAAAAGAACGGCACGAGAATACCATCAATCTCAAGCACGAAATATTCTGCATTCCCATCATCGAAGGCATCGTTGATACATTCCATTTCAACTTCGCCTTTGATGCCACGCGTTCTGGTGATTTTGCCAATCTTGAATACTTCGTCGCTTCTTATCATATCCGGTAGTCTTCAAATGCTGATGCAGAAAAAGTGCTATCGCTGACGGCTGATTCTCGCTCCGAGCGCATTCAGCCTTTGCTCTATTTCCTGATATCCACGGTCTATTTGCTCAACGTTGTCTATGCGGCTTATGCCGTCGGCGCTCAGTGCTGCAATGAGCAATGCAATACCTGCCCTGATGTCGGGAGAAACCATGCGGCGCGCACGAAGTTGCAACTGTTTGTTATGCCCCACGACAACGGCTCTGTGCGGGTCGCAGAGGATAATCTGAGCACCCATGTCGATAAGTTTGTCCACAAAGAACAGGCGGCTCTCAAACATTTTCTGATGGAACAGCACAGAACCTTTCGCCTGACTTGCCACGACTATCAGCACACTCAGCAGGTCAGGTGTAAGTCCGGGCCAAGGTGAGTCTGCCAATGTCATGAACGACCCGTCAATGAACGATTCTATTTCGTATTCGTCTTGCTTTGGAATATAGATGTCATCGCCACGATGTTCCATCTTGATTCCAAGACGTTTGAATGCGTAGGGAATAATTCCAAGATTTTCGTAAGAAACGTTCTTGATAGTGATGCCGTTGCCCACCATGGCTGCAATGCCGATAAAACTACCGATTTCTATCATGTCGGGCAGCACGGTGTGTTCTGTGCCTCCAAGCCGCATCACACCATTGATGGTAAGAAGGTTTGAACCGATTCCTTTGATGTCTGCACCCATCCTGACGAGCATCTTGCAGAGTTGCTGAACGTAAGGCTCGCAGGCTGCATTGTATATAGTTGTCTCGCCTTCAGCCAGTACGGCAGCCATGATGATGTTAGCCGTTCCTGTTACAGACGCTTCATCGAGCAGGATGTAGTTGCCTTTGAGATGCTCGCGCTCCGCCTTTATCTCGTAGATAGAGTCGATGGGGTTATAACTCGACACAGCGCCCAGTTTCATGAAACCGAAGAAGTGGGTGTCGAGACGCCTGCGCCCGATCTTGTCGCCACCAGGCTTGGGCACCGTTGCCCTGCCATAACGTGCGAGCAACGGACCTGTCATCAGCACACTGCCTCTCAGGCGCGTGCATCGCTCAAGATATTCATCGCTTTTCATGAACTCCAGATTGAGTTCGTTTGCCTGAAATGTAGCATCACCGCGACCATTGTGAGTCACCTTGACACCCATATCGATGAGCAGGCGTATCAGGTTGTTGACATCCAGAATTTCAGGAATGTTTTTTATGCGTACTGGTTCGGACGTGAGGAGTGTTGCACAAATCACCTGCAAAGCCTCATTCTTCGCACCTTGGGGAGTTATCTCGCCCTGAAGTTCATGTCCGCCTTCTATGATGAATGATGCCATGTTTTTATTTCTTTTTCTGATTTTGGTTGGACTGTTGTGTCTTCTTGAATTCGCTTAGTCGATGTTTTCTTACGTCTATCTTCAAAGCGCCATCGCTTAGATTTTCCAAATCGTATGCCACCTTTTCGTCGCTCACACCGTCGCCTTTCCATTCTACCAAGTGGCGCTTCATCCTGTTGGCAAGAAACAGTGTCAGTTCTTCGCGTTCAGGACCGCCTTCCATCTCCGACACCTGTTTTATCCAGCGTTCTATGATGTTGCCGTAGTGTCTCATTCTGATGCCATGTGCAGGGTAAGCCACCTTAGGCGCCTCTGTCTTTTCTTCCTGATGTTGTATCTCGTATGGATAGTCTATGTCGAGTTGGTAATCTGTCATGAGTGCCAGATGGTCCCAGAGTTTACGCTCGTTATCAGGATTGTTTTTCGTCTGAGGATTGAGGTTGCGCATCAGGTGGATTATCAGTTGCGCGTAAGCACGTCTGTCGTCGCGGTTTTCTATAGAAACGGCTTGTCGTGCCATCTGCTGAATATTGCGCCCATATTCGGGTAGCACTAATTTTTCTCTGGTGGTATTATATTCCATATTATATAATTGTCGTATTTATTTGTCCTTGCGTAAAGCACTTAAAACCGATTTGGGCTGTCCTGGCACGAATTGCTTGAGGTAATATGGCTCAAAGTAAGCCACATCTTCAAAATGCTCACGCACAAATGCTTGCTCTGCCAATGGGAACATGTGTTTTGCCTTGGGAACGATGCCTTCAATGAAATGCGCATTAGCATGATTGATAAGAGACTGGCATTTCTTTGCACCATCGCCGAAGAAATAGACCGGGTGCTCAGTCAGTTCTTCCTTAAAACTGTCGGCTGTGATGACCTCAGCACATATCGGACGCATCTCTTTTAGTGATCTGTCGTAAATGCAGGAATAAACTTCCATCCTGCGTGCGTCAATCATTGGGCAGAGCCAGGCATCTTCAGGCAGTTCGTCGCGCAGCAGGATAGGCACGCACATCACTTTCAGTGTGGGAAGAGCAATTAGTTTCAGGTCGCGGGCATAGCAAATGCCTTTTGCTACACTCACACCGATACGCAGCCCAGTGTACGAACCTGGTCCCATGCTTACTGCTACGGCATCCAATGGTATGGCATGACTGTCTGCAAAGGAAATGGCTTCGTCAGCATAAGGCGCTACCAAACGGGCATGGTTGCGCTCCTCTGTACTCTCCTGCTTGAAAATGCATGCGCCGTTCTCACTCAGTGCTACAGAACAAATGTCAGTAGATGTTTCTATGTGCAATATACAAGACATATCAATTTGCAAAGATAACACAAAAAAATAAAATAATTCCACTTTCATTGATACTCCGTTGAAAAAGAAATTCTCCAAAACAGTTGCTATTTCAATGGCATTTGCGTAATTTTGCGTTTCAAAATAAATATAAGCGCATTATTATGGCAAAAGAACTCAAAAACCTCACAAAAAGGAGTGAAAACTATTCTCAGTGGTATAATGAACTCGTTGTAAAGGCGGACCTTGCTGAACAAAGCGACGTGCGCGGATGTATGGTCATCAAGCCGTACGGATATGCCATCTGGGAAAAAATACAGCAGGAACTCGACAAGAAATTCAAGGAGACAGGCGTGCAGAATGTGTATTTCCCCTTGCTGATACCAAAATCCTTCCTTTCGAAAGAGGCAGAACATGTGGAAGGCTTTGCCAAGGAATGCGCCGTGGTGACTCACTATCGACTGAAAGCCAATGAAGATGGCGATGGCGTAGTGGTTGACCCTGCGGCAAAACTTGAAGAAGAACTCATCATACGCCCGACGAGCGAGACGACCATCTGGAATACATACAGGAAGTGGATCCATTCATGGCGCGACCTGCCTGTGCTTTGCAACCAGTGGTGCAACGTGATGCGCTGGGAGATGCGTACGCGTCTGTTCCTGCGCACAAGCGAATTCCTCTGGCAGGAAGGCCATACCGCCCATGCCACACGCGAAGAAGCAGAAGAGCGCACCAAGCAGATGATACATGTCTATGCCGATTTCGTGGAGAACTATATGGCAATTCCTCTCGTTGTAGGCGTGAAGAGTGCCACAGAACGCTTCGCTGGTGCACTGGATACCTATACCATCGAGGCAATGATGCAAGACGGAAAGGCACTACAGAGTGGTACGAGCCATTTCCTCGGACAAAACTTCGGAAAGGCGTTCAATGTGCAGTTTGTAGATAAGGAAAACAAACTCGACTATGCCTGGGCAACAAGTTGGGGTGTAAGCACGCGTCTCATGGGAGCACTCGTGATGACACACAGCGATGACAACGGACTCGTACTGCCTCCGAACCTTGCACCCATACAGGTGGTAATCGTTCCTATTTACAAAGGTGACGAAAAGGCTATCTTCGACGAAAAACTTGGCGCACTTGCTGACCGACTGCGGAAGATGGGCGTCAGTGTGAAATATGACAATGCCGACAACAAGCGTCCTGGCTTCAAATTTGCAGACTACGAACTGAAAGGTGTGCCCGTGCGCTTGGTGATGGGTGGCAACGACCTCAAGAACGGCACCATCGAGGTAATGCGTCGCGATACTCTCGAAAAGGAAACGCGCGACTTTGAAGGCATTGAAGAATACGTAAAACAACTACTCGACGAAATACAAAAGAATATCTTCAAAAAAGCGAAAGACTATCTTGACAGTCATATCTACGAGTGTAACGACTACGAAGACTTCAAGAAACGTATCGTTGACGGTGGATTCTTCCTCTGCCCCTGGGACGGCACTGCCGAAACGGAGGCAAAAATCAAGGAAGAAACGCAAGCCACAGTGCGCTGCATTCCTTTCGGATATGACCAGAGCAATCCAGGCACAGACATGGTAAGCGGAAAACCCGCTACATGCAAAGCCATCATAGCAAGAAGTTATTAGAGTTGATAGTTGACGGTTTTCAGGGTATTCAGAATATTCAGATTATTCGGAACATTCAGAATACTCTGAATTTTTATTAAAAGTAAGTTGGTACGGGAAGAACTGCAATCAATAGGCATTACGGCTTTGAGCGAAATGCAGGAGACGGCTTGCCATGAGATAGGACAAGGCAAAAGCGTTGTCCTTCTTTCGCCTACAGGGACAGGTAAGACGCTGGCATACCTCTGTCCGATGCTCGATAGGCTCTCGACCGACGTGACGCATTTGCAGGCGGTAGTCATCCTTCCTTCAAGAGAACTGGCGTTGCAGACCTTTGATTTCTTTTTTAAGTTAAAATCGGGATTAAGGGCGACAACCCTCTGTGGTGGTCATTCTGCAACTGAAGAACAGCGAAAATTAAAAGACTTTTCGCCACAAGTCATCTTCGCTACACCAGGACGTTTTCTCGACCATCTGCAGAGAGGAAACATAGAAACGGCTAATGTCGGACTACTCGTCATTGATGAATACGACAAATGCCTTGAATTGGGATTTAAGGACGACTTGCAAAGCATTTCGCAAAGCCTGCAATCAGTTGAGCAATATGTCTTTACTTCCGCTACATCGACCAATATACCCAACACATTTTTCCCGCACCAGCCACAACCGCTCGTTACACTGGATTTTACTGCCACCAAGAAGACATCAAAGACAGTAAATGTCGTCTATACCACTGAATACGACAGATTAAACACACTGGCATTATTACTGAGCGAACTTCAAGACAGCAAGACGATTGTATTTGTTTCGCAACGTGAAGACGCTGACAGGGTGGGGCGCAACCTCAAATCAAAACACTTTTTTGCCGAGACTTATCATGGCGGAATGGAACAGCGCGACAGAGAAAGAGCACTCTACAAATTCAGGAGCAACTGCAGCAACATCCTTGTATCTACCGACCTTGCGGCACGCGGCATGGATATCCCTGATGTAACAGCCGTTATACATTTCCAGTTGCCGCACGATGAAAAAGCCTTCGTGCACAGAAACGGCAGGACGGAACGCTGGACCTCAACAGGAAAAGCCTTTGCCATCATAACGCCTGAGGAAACAATCCCGGCATATATAAGCAACACTGAAACTTACAACTTACACACAGACAGTATTTTAGTATATCCGCCAGAATTTGCTGCTCTTTATATAGGACGAGGCAAGAAGGACAAGTTGGGCAAGGGAGATATCGTGGGTTTTCTCTGCCAGGCAGGCAATTTGTCAAAAGATGACATTGGCGAAATAGAAGTTGGCACTAACCATATCTATGTTGCTATAAACAAACAAAAAACCGACAATTTGCTCAAGAGCATAGCCGGTCAGAAAATCAAAGGTAAGAAAACCCTGATAGAATTGATGCGGAAGTAGGGTGGTGTTAAGGTTGGGCAAGTACTTCGTCCAATGCAGCCCAATGCTCGTCTGTCATGCTTGATGCACTGAAAAGGCAAATACCGCTGGCACCCGCCTTGAAGGCGCCCCGAACAGCCGTTTTTAGTTCTTCAGGCGACAAACCCCAACCCTCAGGGTCGGCAATGTTGCTTTTGTTACGCCAATCCTCACAAACGAACAGACCGCTGTACAGCGGCGCTTTCCCCTTCAGTAATTTAACTTCCTTACGCGTAACATTCCCCACCCACTTGGCTGGTTCAAGGTAGAAGTCGTTATAATTCATCGGAAAGAAGGCGTCAACATCCCACTTGTCCCATTCCTGGCGCACCATGGGAATGGCATAATCTCTGGGATAAGGAAACACGTCAGCACTTATTTTTTTACCTTCGCGATGAACCGCCTCTGAAATCATATTCACAAGCGATGTAACAACATTGCAACGATACGCAAGCCACGCCTTGCATTTCGACGGGTCGCTGACGCTCTTGATGTCTATCCCTGTCTTTTGCTTGAAGTCTGACGTACAATAATCGCAGTAGCAATAGTCAGCAGGTGGATATTCCTCATTCATCACCAGCCCATATTTCTTCCACAGTCCTTTGGCAAGTATCACATCTACATAGCGGATATAATCCAACTGTATATAGTCAACGTCGGAAATCTTCGCCACTTCTGCATACTTATCAACCAAGAACTGTTGCACATCAGCATTGTTTGGGTCAAGACTTTTGTAATAAGGTACGTATGCAGGCTTTTCATCTGCACTTTCGCCAAGGCGGTTGACGGCATACCATTCATGCGGACAGTCGCTCTGCAGCATACAGGGTATCCAGGCATGGTACTCCAGACCCGACTGTTTTGCAACAGAAGCGGCAAGTTTTATGCGGTCTGTGTCAAACCCTGCATTGAAACACACACCCTTAACGCCATGTGTCTTAAACTTTGAAAATGCTTTATGAAGATATTCGGCATCACAGTCGTCGTTCCAGCCCATCCAGATATATACATCAGCATTTGCTGTCAATAGCGCAGGAAAAAGCAGCAAAAAAGCAGTCAGAAAGATTTTTTTCATGATTTAAAACTAAATATTTTGATAAAACTACGCAAAATTAAAAATTTTATCATAATTTTGCAACGCTTTTTGAAAAAGCACCACGGGGTGTAGCGCAGTCCGGTTAGCGCACCTGCTTTGGGAGCAGGGGGGCGAAGGTTCGAATCCTTTCACCCCGACTGAATAAAAATGACTGAATATCAATGGTTTGGTATTCAGTTTTATTTTTTTCTGATGTATTTTATCCAGGAATAAGGTCTTCGTGTCTTCAGATAGTTTTTATTGTATTCGTTTCTGTAAGCCTCTCTTTCAAAAGAGATGTTGCGATAGGCAGCATCTACCATTTTCCTTGTGGGCCACAGTCTGCCGCCTTTCCGGCATTCGGCTATGATGCGAATGAGATATTCGAGCGAATAGAGCAGATAGTTGAATATAAAGAGCAATTCCACTTCCTGTCGCCAATGGATGGTTTCGTGCCTGATGACGTTTTCGGTCAACTTTGTGCCATGACGGACAAAGATGAAGTAGAAGAATGCGAAAGCAATATACTTCTTTTTAGGAAACCATTTGGTTCTGAGGATAATCATCGTTGCAGAATGTCATTAAGTAAGCCAGTGCAACATGAATGCACTGGCTTATTAAATAGTATGTTCTTATCTTCCTCGTTGGTAACTGATTTCGAAGAAGCAAGGATAGACTGAACTGCTTTGGTTGGATTGTCCGATGGTGCTCGGCACAATTACCCTGACAAGCGCTAATTCGTCATCTTTATTCGTAAGGCGTCCGAGGTTGATGTAGTTGATTGGCGTGAGCCATCCAGAAGGTACGGATGATCCATAATAACTCAACATCACTCCACTTGTAAAGGTGCCGCTCAATGTGCCGTAATTATTGGTTACGTTGAGCACTTCCGGCATGGCTGCATAGAGCAATGAGCGGTTTGTACTCTGAATAGAGTCGCCACCGATGTTGTATTCTATGTAGCGGCAGATTACAGTTGCCGATTCGCCTTGCTTGAGCGGTTCGCCGGTGCCTTTACGCACAATCTGCATGTAGAGCCCAGTCGTCGGGAAATAGACATATTCATTTTCCGAAACATTTGTTGTACTGTCGTTGGCAATGAACGTGTCGAGAGAAATTACCTTTATTGGTTTCACGCTCAGGCTGATACTGTTGGCATCGTTCACCTCGCACCCATTCTTGATGAATGCAGAAACCAGTTTTCGCTCTCTTTCGCGCAGTTCTGCATAACTGTCGTCATCGTCTTTGCATGACGTAATGAATGCGAGCAAAGGCAGGGCGAAAAGAAGTGTTTTCAGGAGTTTGTTCATGTTCATTAGTCTATTCTTCCAACTGTTCTTCGAAGTCCAATTCTGCTTCTACCACAGCAACGAGGTCGTCTGAGCTGAATGTGCAGAAGTTTTCTTTTTGGGCTTTCTGTGCAACGTATTCAGCCACTTCGTCGATGTTTACGTCAACGTAGCCATCTTCGTCGTTGTCGAATATGCCTTTTTCCGCATAGTATTCGGCTATAACGTCTATGATGTAATAGAGTTGCTCGTCGGAGAATTTGTCCTTCAGTTCTGCAGGCAGGTGATCCTGTATGTAACTCACTACGTTGGCATCTTCTGCTGCGCCTTGGAGGATATCGTCGTCAGTATTCATAACAGTTTGATTATTTGGCACGTAAATATTCTTTTCCAGATTATTCCTGAGTGTTCAGATGTTCAGGATATGTTCAGAATCAAAGCAGATTCTGAATTTTCTCTTCGAAAACAGATTTTGCTGCAGCACCCACTTGTTTGTCAACAACCTCTCCGTTTTTGATGAAAAGTATTGTGGGAATGTTGCGAACGCCATATTGTGCTGCGAGTTCGGTGTTCTCGTCAACGTCGCAGGCACCGATATTCACTTTGCCTTCGTATTCATCAGCGAGTTCATCGATGATAGGACCGACCATTCTGCATGGTCCGCACCATGTGGCGCTAAAGTCTATTACTACAGGTAAGTTACCTGCCAGAATGCTTTCAAAATTTGCGTCTGTAAATGTCTGTTTCATTGTCTTGTTATTATTAGAAATTTGATTATAAGTTTGTTATTATCATTATCTGCAAATATCGTACCATAAACAGAAAGGTGGCTCTATCTTTCGTTTATAGTATATTTTATGCCGTTAATCATGTCGAGTTTGTCAACGAAGTGTCCCGTAACGTCCACTGACAAGTTGCCCGACCTGAGCAGAACGGGGTGTGTCGTCTCCATGCCGGAGACAGAGAAGTAGAGCGGCACATCGCCCTTATGTTCTTTCAATATGGACGACAGTTCTGTTATTGTGGATGCATCAGCATTGTTGAGGTTCAGGTGTATGGTGATGTCGTTTATTGCTGTAGATTTGATGTCGCTCATGTATTTTATGTCGTTGATTTGCAGGAACAAATCGTTACCAAAGCGTTTCTGCATCACCTTTGCTCTGACAAACAGATAACTGCCAATCGTCATATATCCGCCCCAGCGTGCCCAGTCCTCGCCCCAGAGTTTCAGTTCTCCGGATCCTTCGAAATCTTCCAGTTTTGCTATGCCATAAGGGCGGCCGTTCCTGTCATTGCCGCTTTTGACGGATGTTACAATGCCGCCAAGTGTTACGTCTTGTTTCTTCAAAGCCGCTAAGTTGTCAATCTGAGAAAAGCGTGTGTTGCAAACTTTCTCAACGATGACTTTGTATTCCTGAAGCGGATGGCTTGAAATAAAGATACCAATAAGGTCCTTTTCTTTGTTTAGTCTTTCAAGGTCGCTCCATGTGGCATATTCTTCTGGAAATGGAGGATGCGCCACTTCTATGGCATTTGTGCCAAAGAGCGATTGTTGCTGATTTTGCTTGTCCTGCTGGAAATGGTTGCCATATCTGATGAGCACATCAAGGAAATCGCCGCCTTTCGGGGCAGGTGTGACATATTGTTCACGTTTGTATTCGGAGAAACTGTCGAAAGCACCTGCAAGAACCAGACTTTCTATACTCTTACGGTTGACGGCACTGAAATTACACCTTTCCATAAATTCGTATGGAGAGTTGTATGGACCATTCTTCAGGCGTTCTTCTATGATGGCATCTGCTGCGCCGCTTCCCACGCCTTTAATGGCAGCGAGTCCGAAACGTATGTCGCCGTTTTCGTTGACACTGAATTTGCGCCGGCTCTCATTCACGTCTGGCGACAAAGTGCGAATACCCATTATTTTGCATTCGTCCATCAGTTTTGATATCTCAGAGATGTTGTCGAGGTTGCGACTCATGACGGCTGCCATGTAATGAGCAGGGTAGTGGGCTTTCAGATAAGCGGTCTGATAAGCCACCCACGAATAGCATGTGGCGTGGCTCTTGTTGAAGGCGTAGGAAGCAAAGGCGCGCCAGTCGTTCCAGATTTTTTCCAAAGTTTTCTCGTCATGACCGTTTGATTTTCCGCCGGAAATGAACTTTGGATACATTTCGTTCAACTTGTTAATCAACTTCTTACCCATTGCTTTACGCAGGGTGTCGCTCTCGCCACGCGTGAAGTTGGCAATCTTTCTCGACAGAAGCATCACCTGCTCCTGATACACCGTGATGCCGTACGTGTCTTTGAGGTAGTCCTCCATGCAGTCGAGGTCGTACACTATAGCCTCTTTCCCTTGTTTCCTCGCAATAAACTGCGGTATGTATGCCATAGGTCCGGGGCGATACAACGCATTCATGGCAATGAGGTCCTCGAATGTGGAAGGTTGAAGTTCGCGCAGATAGCGCTGCATACCTGTCGATTCAAACTGGAAAGTACCGATGGTGCTGCCGTCGCAGTAGAGTTGGTATGTGGCAGGGTCTTCAATATCGATGTTTTCAATGTCTATTTCCACACCGAGACTGTCCTTGATGTTGCTCAGGGTTTCTTTGATGATGCTCAGCGTCTTGAGCCCGAGAAAGTCCATCTTGATAAGTCCCGTGTCCTCGATGACTTTTCCTTCGTATTGCGTACAGTGGAGTTTCTCTCCTCCCTTGTCTGCGGCAACACTCACTGGCACCCAGTCGCTGATCTTGTCGCGGCAGATGATAAAGCCGCAGGCATGTACGCCTGTGTTGCGCACATTGCCTTCGAGCATCTTGGCATAGCGGATTGTGTCGCGGAGCAACGGGTTGTCGGACGCTTCTGCTCTTTGAAACTCAGGTACGTACTTCACGACATTCTCTAAATTCATCTTTGTTGGCTTACCGTCGGGACCGTTGGGCAGTCTGTCAGGAATTTGTTTGCACAGTTCGTTGCTGACAGAAAGTGGTAGTTTCTCCACGCGTGCCACGTCCTTGATGGCCATTTTCGTCTGCATCGTGCCAAACGTGATGATATGCGCCACGTTTTCTGCGCCATACTTGTCGGTTACCCATTGCAGGACACGGTCTCTGCCGTCGTCGTCGAAATCTACGTCAATATCAGGAAGCGATATACGGTCGGGATTCAGGAAGCGCTCAAACAGCAGGTCGTACTTGATGGGGTCAACCTGAGTGATGCCCAGACAATATGCCACGACACTGCCTGCCGCACTGCCACGTCCGGGACCTACACTCACGTCCAGTTCATTTCGGGCGGCTGCTATGTAGTCCTGAACAATAAGGAAGTAGCCCGGGAAGCCCATCGTCTTCATGATGTGCAACTCGAACTTCACCTGCTCTGCCACATTGTCAGGGATAGGCTCGCCATATCTCCGTTTAGCGCCCTCGTATGCCAACTTGCCGAGATAGTCGGCTTCGAGTTTGATGCGGTAGAGTTTGTCGTATCCGCCGAGTTTTGAAATCTTTTTGCGCCCTTCTTCCTCCGACATAATCACATTGCCATTCTCGTCGCACGTAAATTCTTTGAAGAGGTCTTCTTCTGTCAGTTTTGCGCGATAGCCTTCCTCTGTGCCGAAGTCTTCAGGAATCTCGAAGTTCGGCATAATGGGTGCGTGGTTGATGTCGTAAAACTCCACCTTGTTTATGACTTCTATGGTATTCGACAGTGCTTCGGGCACATCGCTGAAGATGGCATTCATCTCCGCACGTGTCTTGAACCATTCCTGTTTGCTGTAGAGCATGCGGTTGGGGTCGTTGAGGTCCTTGCCGGTACTCAGACAGATGAGAAGGTCGTGTGCATCGGCATTCTCTTCGTCAACAAAGTGAACGTCGTTGCTGCAGATGAGTTTGATGTTGTGTTTGCTTGCGAGGTCGATGAGTACAGGATTTACTTTGGACTGCAACTCGTATGCCTCGCGGTTGGCACGCTGTTGCGGGTCGGTTACCTTGTGTCTCTGAAGTTCGAGATAATAGTCGTCGCCAAATACCTTTTTGAACCACAGCACACTTTCCTCAGCCCCTTTTATGTCGTCGTTTAAGATTTTATTAGGCACCTCGCCTGCCACACATGCAGAGCATACAATGAGCCCCTCATGATATTTTTCCAACTCAGCATGGTCCGTGCGCGGACGCATGTAATAGCCGTCCACCCAGGCGTTGGACACGAGTTTTACAAGATTGTGGTAGCCTGTGCTGTTTTTTGCCAGCACAATCAGGTGGTTACCACCCATGTCCTCTTTGGTTTCTTTGGTTTTCATGTCACGCCGCGCCACGTACATCTCACATCCGAAGATGGGCATAAAGTTTGCCTGCCGTTCGTGCTTGGCGATTTGGTTTCTCACTTCTTCTATTGCTGCCTCGCCAGCGCCTTGTTGCTGTAGCGTTTCCAGTTTCTCCTTTGCTTCTTTCAGCAGTGCAGCACCCTTGTTGCGCGTTTTCATGCTGACATCAAAGAATTCCTTGATGCCCATCATGTTTCCGTGGTCGGTAACGGCAAAGCCCCGCATACCATCCTTTACAGCCTTGTCTATCAGTTTCTGTATAGACGCCTGGCCATCAAGTATGGAGTATTGTGTATGTACGTGAAGATGAACGAAATCTTGCATTGTTTTTCTGAATAATAATCGACTGCGAAGATAACAAATTCCACGCAATAATCAAGACGGTTGAAAGAAAAAACATTGTCTGAATTCCCACATGTTGCATTCAGCCAAAATAGTAGTCCATTCGGCTGTTGAACAGGGTTTCTGTCTCCTTTACGGATTGCTTAATCAGTTCCTTTTGCTTCTCTATTGCCTCTATCTTCTTCGCAAATTGCTGTTGGAGGTGGAGAGGGGGGAGAGGCAAATTATACTGTTCCATACCATGCTTTGTTAAATGAACCATTCCTATGCCATGAACATCGTTCATAAAGGTATTAGTCATAGTGTTTAGCAAATAACAATAAAACATTTTGTTAAGTTGCTCCTCATCAAACATAACTTTCCATATATGATAGTGATAAATGACTTTTTCTCCATTCCAAATAAAAGCACCAAATGAAGCAGACCACGCAAATAACAAATCTCCATTGTCGCAATACTTGTTATCTTCTAATTCCAAATCAGAATAATAGTAATTGCTATTGGTAAAGAAATTGCCAACTCTTAGAACCTTATACTTTCCTTCATCTAATAGTTCGTCTTGCTTATATGCTCTGCCATTTATAAGAGTAGATACTTCCTCTAATTTCTTAATTTCCCATCCCTTTTCATTCATTACAGGGTCACCAAACATATCATAGAATATGGCTTGTGCGAGTTGTTCATATTCTTTGAGTTGTTCCTTTTTCTTCTCGATGATGCCCGAAAGAAGGTCAAGTTCAGATACTATACGCTCCTGAACGGGAAGAGGAGGGATGGGGATTTGTATTTCTTTAAGGAGTTTATAATGGCGTGAATATCCTAAACTTGGTATTTTGCACCATTTCAAATAATATAAGAAAAACTTGGCATTTAATTTGTCTATCGGTTGTAGTATCTTAACTCCATCTGCCCCAAGAACAAAATCAAAATCTATATATTTCAATGTTCTAGTGTGGTCGCCAAATATCACCACAGGTTTATTGACCTTAAATACATCAGAACCATTATCCCAATAGCCAGAAATCATATCATCTTCTTGAGAAATGATAGGATAGAGGCCTTTTCCTTTGTAGTCAGAAGATTGAACTTTAGTCGTATACTTCACCTTCTCAATGCTTTCTTCAAGTTTCCTATATATCCAATTCTCTTTCATTTATTCCGAACAGTTATAGTCTTTCATGTTAACATTTGCTGTTTTTTGCTTATCGCAAAAATACGAAATAATTTGAAAACAATTATTGTTGTCCGCAAAACTTATTCTTGTCCGCTAAAACGGGCTGAAAGTCCGTAAAGCCCATAGCACAGGGCAACGCCCTGGGGGATAAGGTCAATGGCAATGGCGCACTGTAAGTGCAAAAGCAGAACGAGATCAGTATTGAAAAATAATATGGCTTTTGTCCTTTCAGGACGCAAATACTCATACGTCCACATACCCAAGGCGTTCCTTGGGCTATAAGCAGTAAGGCTTTCAGCCTAATCAGCGTGCAGAAAATGATATATCAAAGTCAAAGCGTAAGCCCCTCATAACTCTGCTCATCCTAAAAGCACCTACGCAAACAGACTTGCGGCAGAGTTCTCGAAAATATTACCGGACACCAATAGAAAACAATAAGCATTCACCCCCTAATTTATACAGTCCGTCGCAAGGCCAGTGTCCTTGCCGAGCGATGTAATGGCAATAATCCAAGTCTGAGCGGCAATGTCCGTTTAATCCGCGTCCTTCGCGTTCTGAAACAGTGCGACAGAGTGTTACAGTTTGCCAAAAAAGAAATAATTATTATTTTTGCGATACAAACCGCTTATGCTTGAACGATATCACATAACAGTGCACCGGGTCAGAGGCATATTCCTATGCCTCGCCATCCTTACGTCTTCATCTTTGTCATCGCAGAATAACGTACAAATTGATGAATATGACTTTGATGGCAACGTAAAGTCGATAGTCAAGGATATGGCAGAAGCAAAAACGAAAGGGCAGGACACGGAAGCCATGCGGGCGAAGTTGTTTAGAAACGAACTGGGGCAGGCGCTGATGGGCAGGGTAAGCAATGTCATGATTGTTGACAGCGCAGTCATAGAGTACAGCCGCTTGCCGGAACTCTACCAAGACTTTACGATAACCATACGAAGTAACAACAAATGCTTTTCTTCTGTCTTTGAAAATTCCGACCGTACGCGTCGTTTAATACCGACTGTCGATGAGAAAGGCTTTCTGAAGATGGCAGAGTCGGTAAGAATTGGTTCTGATGCCTGGAGCCGTCCGGTCATGTTGCCTGAGTTTGAGCATGAGTCGGAGCAGGTGAATTTCCCATACCTTTCTGCTGATGGCAGGACGATGTACTATAGTGTTCAGAACGAGCACACGCTCGGAGGTTATGACATCCTTGTTTCCTGTTTCGATGAAACGACGGGAAAGTTCAGCAATGGCGTCAATCTTGGTTTACCCTTTAATTCTCCCTGGAACGATTTTCTCTTCGTATGGGACGAAACGTTGCGCTATGGCAAGTTTGCTACCGACCGCAACACACCTAAAGGCTATGTACGCGTATATACCTTTGTGGAAGGCGACAGCATAAAGTTCCTTCAAGATGTTGATAATGAAAGCCGAAAGGTATTTGCCAGTACATGTCAACTCAAATCAGACTCTCTTTCAAACGACCACGCCAGTCAGCATTTGAATGATTTACGCCAGGCAATCAAGCAGAAAACCAGCGACAGGGCAACAGTGAATACTTCTGGCAGAATTGTAATTACGGATGACGTGGTCTGTTCCAATGATTCTGAACTAAAAAGCCCTAATGCCAGGAGAATTGCCGCAGATCTCAGGAAACAGGAAGCGATGTTGATCGATAAGGCGAGAATACTTGAAGAAAAGCGCAAAGCCTATCACAACGCACCGTCCGACCAGTTAAGGAAAGAGATACTGTCGATTGAAAGTGAAGTGGATAAACTTGAAACAACAATAGCGACGATGCTTATAAACATACGTCAGGCAGAAATAAAAATCTAAAAACAGCATATTATGAAAAAGTATTTTGAACCCTCAGAGTTGATAATCAACGACGACAATTCAGTATTTCATCTCCATCTGAAGCCGGAAGAACTCGCAGACAAGGTCATCCTCGTAGGCGATCCGGGACGTGTACCTACAGTTGCCGCTCATTTTGAGGAAAAGGAATGTGATGTAGAAAACCGCGAGTTCCATTCCATTACGGGAACATACAACGGCAAGAGGATAACCGTGCTGAGTACGGGTATCGGTTGCGACAACATAGACATAGTACTCAACGAACTCGACGCACTCGCCAATATCGACTTTCAGACACGTGAAGAGAAAGACCAACTGCGTATGCTCGACATCGTGAGAATCGGCACCTGCGGAGGGTTGCAGGAGACTGTTCCCGAAGGCACGTTCATCGCCTCCGTAAAGAGCATCGGTTTCGACGGTTTGCTCAACTTCTACGGCGGAAGAAACGATGTTTGCGACCTTGAACTGGAAGACGCTTTCATCAAGCACATGCAGTGGACTGGTAATCAGTGCATACAGCATCCTTACGTTATTGATGCCAATGCAGAACTGACAGAACGCGTGGCAGGTGATGATATGGTAAGAGGAATCACCGTGGCATGCGGCGGATTTTTCGGACCTCAGGGACGCGAGTTGCGCATTCCTTTGGCAGACCCGCACCAGAACGAAAAAATCATGTCGTTTGAGCACAAAGGGCTGAAAATCACGAATTTTGAGATGGAAAGTAGTGCCGTAGCAGGTCTGTCAAGGCTGTTGGGCCACCGCGCCATGACTTGCTGCATGGTCATAGCCAACAGAGTGGCACACCGCGCCAACACAGGCTATAAGAACACCATAGACCATCTCATACAAATCGTGCTCGACAGGATTTGAACAAACAGTTTGTCATCTGATACCAAAGTGTTCACGATGTTCATGGCGTTCACAGCGTTCATGGCGTTCACGGTGTTCATGCGTTCACGGTGTTCACACTCCTCAAGCGTGAACGCGTGAACACTTTCGCTTAAATTATCAAGTAACAAACTGAATATCAAGTGTTTATGTAAATAAACAGGTGTTCACGCTATTTGTCCGATATATATTACACATGAATTTTTATCAGACAACAATAGTTTTTTTAGGCAATTATATAGGGCTTGACCAAAATAACAATAATAAACTATATGAACAACAAAAATATTTCAAAAGAACAAATAATCAACAAAGCAATTCAAAATGCTATAAATGAATTTTTAAAATCATTAGAAAAAAGGAATAGTGGTTCAGCACGTATTGATGGTGAAATACCTGATGTGAGAGAATACATAAAAACCTTCGATAATATAAATTCTTATGATATATATAATACAATGATTGATGAAGGTTTAATAAAGACTTACCCAATAGATAAGACTATAAATTATATAGTAAGAAAATATGGATTGGATAACCGTCAAGTACGTGTTTCACCTATAAATAATGGGATTGTTGATGTTGATATTATAACCATAATTCTTAGAAACACAATTGATAGTAACACATTAGGAGATATTAAACATGATTTCCAAACTTGTGGGTACTTTAATAACCAAAAACCAACACAAATTCATAATACAAATTATTTGTTTTTTTGTTTTGAGCCAAAATTTAGTCAAGATGTTACTACAATGGTTAGACAGAATTATCGTTACTTGTATCACAGTTCACCTAAAATCTTTCAAGATAAGGTAATGAGATGTGGTTTAATACCCAAATCTAAAAACACTCTCTTCTTATATCCTGATAGAACATTTTTGATGGTTGGTGATAATCTAAATTCACAACAAATTAATGTTTTAAAAAATGTACAAACTGAAAGAAATTCTAATTGCAACACTTTAAACCAAAAAGAAACTAAAGAACACATACTCATAACAATAGATGTATCAAAAATACCACAAGATGTTAAATTTTATTGTGATCCATTATCACATCGTGCTATTTTCACAAATGACAACATCCCAAGACATTCCATAGTCAATGTTGAACCATTCACATTATAAAAAGTTTAAGATGTTGTTAATTTTTAGGTAAACTTTTTTAATTCAATCAATCCTTGACTAATGATAAAAAAAATGAAAGATAACAGATTCTTATATTATTCCTAAAAACAACAGGGGTCAAACCCTATATAATTTCCTTTTTTTATTTTCAAGAATAACAGACGTATTGTTGAGCGTATGCCAAAAATTATAGAATTTATTCTCAAAAAAAAACTTGATGTGTATGAACTGAAAGAGTTGGTTGTACAGAAAATAATAATTCTAAAAATAATAATTCTTAAATTCTCAAATTGATTAACATATAATCTATTATAAAGGTTAAATAATTGATAATTAATCTTTTAACTGATATTTTGTGTCAAGTGTTCACGCGTTCACGCTTGAGGAGTGTGAACACCGTGAACGCATGAACACCGTGAACGCTGTGAACACTGTGAACGCCGTGAACATCGTGAACGCTGTGAACACCATGAAAGTGAAATGATGTTTTCCGTTTTACAATCCTATTTCATTAAGCATTTCTTTGTAAAAAGCAGCCTTCTTTTCGAGTTTCATGGGGTATGCCCTGCTACTGCTCGGCAACCTGTAAAGTTTCATGGCCCTGCCTTCGGCACTGAATTCGGTGTAATCGCCCATCTTTGGCAGATGGTTTATGCCATAGTGCTGACAAATGGTGTCGGTTGCTTTCTGGCCGGTCGTAACAATAGCCCTACATAGCGGCAACTTGTTCAAAAGTGCATCAACATCCGTCGGGCGCACCACTTCAAGGTCTTTGTCAGCGGCATTACCTTGTAAGCGTATAACTGCTTCTGCCGTGTCGTATAATGCTACGCCGATTGTATTCAAAAAAAACACCAATTCCGTTTCTTTGAACAGTTTTTGTTCGGTATCAATGAAATGGCTGGCATCGTTGAAATAAATCAAGCCGAAAATCCGCCACATATCGTTGTTGAAATTGGGATAGTAGAATTTCATTTTCCATCGTTTTTCCTGCGGTGGAAAACTGCCAAGCATCAGCAACTTTGCATGCTTCGGCAAGAATGGTTCGAATGGATGTTCTTCAATGATATGTTCTTCCGTAATCGACATAAGAAATGCTGTATCTACAAAACCCTGCTACCACCTGCGTTCTCCGTTCTTATGGTATTTCTTTTTCTTGTAGAAATTGATACCGGCATACACATTAAAGTAGGTTAAGGCATTAGTTACTGAATAGTTGGATTTGCCATAGTTGAAAAGATGGTTGACCACGGACGTACCGACATACCATCGGCTTGTGTTCCATACGAATCCTAACCTTGAAACGACATCTACATTCAGGTTACGAACGTCCATCCACATGTTCTTAGTAACAGTCTGGAGCGACTCGTTATGCGACTGCCCTTTAGTGTGTCTGTATCCGAGCGATGGCATTACGGATACAGCCAGAAGCAGATTACGGGCGCACACCCAGTTATAGCCATATCCAAAACTGATGTTGTAGTTTTGGTAGTCGTATCCCGTGTTCTTCAACTCATCCATCAGGTACTCGTCATTTTCTCCTCTGAGTTCAGGTGGTAGCAATTCATGATTGAACGTACACTTCTGTTTGTCGTATCTCAAGCCAAGCATCCACGAGCCGCAGCTTTTGCGCTGTATGGTGCTCTGACTGAATGCAGCGGGGTAGGAGAAATGTTTATGATTGAAAACATAGTAGAGGTTGAAACTCAGTGTGTTGTTGCGCATGCCATTGAATTTCACGCCCCTTACATTGGTCTTAAGAGAATCAAACCCACTGACATGGCCTATGGTGTAGTTGCCGTTGTTCTTTACATATACAAAATCAAATCCTATCCTTGAACTGTAAAGGCTCAGGGTGAATTCTGTCTGTTTGCCTGCCTTTTGCGGTCTTGCTACGTCGAAAGTATAACCCAAGAACAACCATCTCCAGCCAAAGTAAGGACCTATGCGGAATGCAGCAGTAGGATTGAGTTGTATGCTCTGTTTCCTGCCGTTATCGTTTCCCGCTCTTATATAGTAAGACTGGTAAACATTCGTGTTCTGGAGCATGAACGAATAGTTGTAGAAATTAGGTTCAATCCATGTCTCGTCGATGTCGTCGAATGTCTTTTCAAAATCTCTTTGCCATCCTTCTATAAACTCGTTGATTGACTTTCTGCGCTTTTTGGGTATTTTTTCGGGTATTGTGTCGCTTACTGTCAATGATTCTTTCGGATCAGAGAAAGATGCGACGCTGTTCTGATTGTTTTTATCGCCAACCAGACTGTCGCCACGTACATCCTGCCCATGCATTGTCAAAACACATGAGAAAAACACTGCAATCAGTGCAGCAACTGTCCTGATAGTGGCGATAGACATGTTTTTGTCAGAATTTACCAAGTATGCGGTCCATTACCCAGTTTGCCGATGTTGCACTTATGCAGTCGCAGGTGCAAATGGCTTTGCCTTGTAGGTGTCGGACAACTTTTTCTATAAGCGGACGCTGAACATAGCGTGGATTTTCAACTACTATTTCCTGTTTACCTTCAGACGTGAAGACTATTATAGGCTTGTAACTGAACACCGAGAACTCGAGGCTTCCTTTGTCGCCGATTATCTGTATAGAATCTTCTTTTGCCGATTCGTGCCCTACAAAGCACCATGAGCCAGATCCTGGAAGTCCGTCAGCGAATTTGAAACAGGCGCTTACCGTATCTTCCGTTTCATAAAGCCCGCCACGATTTGCTTTAAAGCCTTCGGCTTCTACTATCGGACCGAATATCTCCTGAAGAAGGTCTATCTGGTGCGGTGCGAGGTCGTAGAAATAACCTCCGCCTGCTATGTCGGGAATAACACGCCATGGAAGGTTCGTTCGGTTATAGTCCAGGTCGCGCGGTGGCACGGAAAAACGAATCTGTACATTGATGGCATTGCCAATCATGCCGTCTGCCACCATCGACTTCGCCTTTTGGAAATAGGGTAGTTCCCGTCGATAGTATGCCACAAAGCAAGGTATGTTTGTCTTCTCCGATATCCTGCAAACGCGCATACAGTCTTCATAATTTGCAGCCAATGGTTTCTCCACATAAACTGGTTTGCCGGATTTCATCGCCATAATGGCAAAGGTGGCATGAGTGGATGGTGGGGTTGCTATGTAAACGGCATTGACGTTAGGATCGTCGATGAGTCTCTGGGCATCATCATACCAACGTGGAATGTTGTGTCGCTCCGCATAAGATTTTGCCTTTTCTATCCTGCGACTCATCACGGCTACGACACTCGAACCTTCTATTTCGTTGAAAGCCGGTCCGCTCTTCCTTTCCGTTACTTCACCACAACCTATGAAGCCCCATTTCACTTTTGGCAATATTTCAGACATAAATGTGTCGTTTTTTTAAGTGTTTTCTAAATTCTCGTTTGTAAAAACTCTTGTATGGTTTTGAGGTAGAACAGAGTTAATACCTTGTTCGCGATGACAAAGACGTATTTCTATGCCATACTTATCATGGAGGTGTTCTGCTAAATGCTGAGCGCAATACACACTGCGGTGCTGACCGCCTGTACATCCGAATGAAAACATCAGGTTCGTAAATCCGCGCTTCATAAAGCACTCTACGTGATGGTCTGCGAGAGGATAAACCGATTTTAAGAAATCGAGTATTTCACCATCGTCTTCCAGGAATTTGATGACTGGTTCATCAAGACCTGTAATAGACTTGTATGGCTCGTATCTACCCGGATTATGTGTACTGCGACAGTCGAACACATAACCGCCGCCGTTGCCCGAGGAATCTTCGGGAATACCCTTCTTGTAACTGAAACTGAAAATTCGGACAACGAGGGGATTTTCCGTCTGATGTGCAAGCAACTCTTTTGCAAGAGGTTGCTTCTCCGCAGATTTTTGCGTTGTTTCCTTACGTTGCGACTTTTCCAGTGCTACCAATCTCTGTAACGTGTCGTACAGACACGGATATTCTGCCGAAGCGCCTTCTTTCAGACACTCATCGAGATTATCGATGGCTGCGGGAATACTGTCGAGGAAGTATTGCTTGTGCTCAAAATAGCCACGCAAGCCATAAGCACCGAGCACCTGAAGCGTGCGGAAAAGTACGAATTTTTTAAGTGTCTTCTTGAATATATCCTTGTCAGTGGGAATTAACTTGCCAAGTTCGTCAAGGTAGGCGTCAATCATCCTTTCTTTTAACTGACGCGGATAGCGTGATGATGCCTGCCATAGGAAACATACCAAATCGTATTGCAACGGTCCCTTTCTGCCGCCTTGATAGTCGATGAGGTAAGGTTTCCCATCCTTCATCATAACATTTCGCGCCTGGAAGTCACGATAGAGGAAATGCTGGGGCATTGTCTTTGAGAGGTGCTGTGAAAAAGTTTCAAAGTCCGCCTCCAAGGCTATTTCGTCGAAATGGAGGTCGCTGGGTTTCAGAAAGCAATATTTGAAATAGTTGAGGTCGAATTTGATTGATGTCGCATCAAACTGACGTGGCGTGAGACACTGGCTGTAGTCTAAGTCTTTGTGGTTTTCTATCTGTATGTGAGGGAGTAGTCTCACGGTTTTTTCGATTTCCGCGCAGTCTTCTTCAGTGTAGTGAAAACCGTTCTCACGCGCATTTTTAAGCAGGTCGTATAATGACGTGTGTCCCAGATCTTCCTGAATATAGCAATTCTCATCCTCGCTTACCGCTAAAATCTGAGGGGCGGGCAGTCCTTTTGCAGAGAGATGCCGGCTCAGGTAGATAAAACTATGATTTTCATCCCACGATGTCCCCACAACACCAATTGTGGATTTCCCCATGTCGTCATAAAGGCGATAGTATTTCCTGTTGCTACCTGCCTTGGGGAGAGGAGAGATGTGCTTGGGGTCAGCACCTTTCCAATCATTATAGAGTTGAATGAGTCGTTTCATGACAGTCTATTTCTTATTCCTCCAGATTTTGTTGATTTTCAATCTGATTGCGATAATATTGAAAACTGAAACTAATATGAATATTATTATACCCGCAATAATTGCGGTCAGTAAACTTTCTTTCACCATTTCCGGGAAAAGCGAGCCAATCATCTTCATATAGTAACCACGCACGGGCAATATCAGTAATATGGCAAGTATTAGCACCATTGCATTCATTCCTATAGTCAGCAACTGGTATGGCAGACTGACGCGCGATGGGCTATAGCCGATCAATAGCAAATTCTGAAGTTTTTCGCTGTTCTTCTGCACAAGCAGATATATGCTAAGCATGAGAATATAAAAAGACAGGGCGCTTATCAGCAAACCTATGAACAGTACAAGCGTGATAACGATTTTCAGGAAATACGTGGCTTTTGCTGCATCGAGTTTGTTGTCCTCAACCTCATAGCCATTCTGATTCATGTAAAGTGAAATGGCATCGTCGGTGGGGTTGTTTACTTTCAGAATAAGTCGGGTAGGTTCCGGTGTTTTTTCAGGTGCAAAAGTCTTGTTGCTCCATGTGATGAACTCCATCGGTACGAGAATCGTATTAAGGCGGCTACTAAAACCAATCACCTTGCCTTTCATTTCGCGTTCTTCTGTATCTCCTTTGATACGTATTTTCATCTCTATCATGCCTACAAGACCATTCGATACTTTAGGGAGACCTCTGCTTTGTGCAAAGCCGAAGTTATAGAGCGCAATGTACGTACTCGGAATGATGACCGGCACACTGTCGCTGCCTTCAGTGTATGACCAGTCGGCTTTCTTGTTGTCAACAAACTGGTCAGGCACCGCCTCGAAAAACATCTCCGTGCTCAATGCGTCCGACCCTTTCAGGCCCATAGTGGCATTTACTTTGTACTGCGATGAAGTAAACTCACCTGCGTCAACACAGAAGGACTGAGACCGAATGTCCTCTATTTCTCCTTTTTTGAAGGCGTTGTTGCTGCCTGAAAGAGATTTTACGGTACTGATGTGTTTTGAAATGACGATGAAATTGTCGTCGAAAGCATCGTCCATTGTAAAGAGAGGGACTACGTCCTTATAAAACTGTATGCCGAGCATGATGACCCACATGCCGAACAGGTTGGCAAGGAAGAAGCCTGCCAACTGAAATATGTTGATGTGCTGCCTGAGCAAGCGCCAGATTAGGGACATGAGTTATATGAATTATGGAATGTTCTGTTAATTCTGATAATTATTTATATCCTAAAGATGCAATACATGGTCGTAGTTGATTTCAACGTGTTTGCCAATGCTTGTAATTATCACACCTGCTCCTTGACGTTTCGCTTCTTCGAGCATAATGTCGCACATGATGTTGGAATTGCTGTCGTCGAGATGACTGATGGGTTCATCTGCGAGGATAAAATCGAAAGGCTGCACCAGCGCACGAATCATTGCTACGCGCTGTTGCTGACCAAAACTCATAATTCCCACCTTGCTGTTCCATTTCTCAATTATTCCAAGGCGTTCAAACCATTCCTTGATCTGACTTTCATCCTTGAAGCCTGTCAAGTTGTTCTTAATCTGTATGTTTTCGTATGCCGTAAGTTCCGGAAAGAGGCGTAGTTCCTGGAATACATGGCTCAGCGATGTCTGGCGAAGCGTAGTCCATTTGTTCACGCTGAATGAAGATATGTCTTCGCCGTCGAATTCTATCTTGCCCGAATAGTCATTCCGATAGCCAATGATGTAACTGCATAGTGATGATTTTCCTGTGCCCGACATGGCTTCCACAAGGTAGGTCTTGCCTTTCTCAAACGCAATATCCTTCTGCCATACATCGCTTTTTATGTCTGTACGGTCCTTGAAAACATTGGGTAGGGTATGGTGTAATGAAATCTTGTCCATAATTATTACTGATATGTTTCTACTTCTGTTTTTGCAGTTCTGTTCGTCGTGGCTTTGTATGTAATGCTCTTGATATTGCCAAAAAGTTTCACGAGGGTGGGGTGTTTCTCCTGCAATGCCTTGTTGTTCTGAAGCGGCAGGAAGTTGAGATGAAAATAGAACTTCAGACCTTTTGCCTGCTCTGAAATTTTCGCCCCATCAAATGCTGCTTCGGAAAGTTTTTTCTTCGACTCAATGACAACAGGTGAGCCTTCTTTCGTCTTCCCTGTGAGCAAACATGCTGCATGGAGATTTTCATCAATGTTTTCTATGCAGAAAGAATAGCCCCCTGTCATTTCTTTTATCTTTTGCTTGACATTCGTGCTGTCGTTGAAAGACGCAAAGAGCATCTGCATCGTATTGTCCTTGTTGATGATTTTTGAGAGTTGCCCGTATTCTGCATTTCCAGCCATGAAGAGCAAATTGTTACAGCCCACGCCTTCGGGTTCTACAGTTGAGATTTGTGTGTTCTTTTTTTCTGCAGTGTTCATTATGCGTAGAATATCTTCGTCTTCACTGGTGATGTTACAATCTGCCAACCATTTTCCGCCTTCATTCTTCGCGTTTGCATATATCAGCACTTTTTCTGCTTCACAGGTGTCAGGAATACACATTTTGAAAGGCAGGTTGTATGGCATGGGAATGACTTCAAGTTTTGAAAACAGGCGAATATCTCCATCTGAAGCCATCATCTGTTTGTAGCGGTCAGTATGCCCAAACCCTTCGTCTGCCGATGCATCGAGCATTATCGACAATGTCCGCCTGATATGTGCCTGATCTTCAATCGTGCTCGGACCAAGTGCCAGAAAAACATCATCAGTCCAACACAACTGCCAGGCGTCGCCAAACCACAGCCACTGCGCACCATCACCTTTTTCTATTTTCTGATTCGGAAAAGACTGTGCCACTTTGTCTTTATTATCCACCTTAATCGCCATGCCGTAGTATTCGTTCGGTGTAATAAATACATAGGATGGCTCTGTGAAGTCCAGGCCTTCCACATTGAGATTTACGATGTCTCTCATCAGTTGCTGAAGCGCTTCACCAGTTTCTTCATTCGAGGGTGTTATCACGACGACAGCCTTCGATTTGGCAGGTATATGGTCGATGACATCCTTATTGCGTATCAACAAAAAAGCAAGAAGCCCCGCAACTATTGCTGCAAGGACAATGCAAATAACTGTTATATACTTCTTTTTCTTTGTCATTGGCTTATTCTTTTCTTCATCCACATCATGAAAACTGCAGCCACTCCTGCTGTTTCCGTGCGCAAACGGCTCTCACCGAGACTGACACTTCTGAATCCAGCCTTATTTGCAAGTTCCACCTCTTCGAGTGTGAAATCGCCTTCAGGCCCTATAAGGACCAACGATGGCACGTCTGGCGACACTACGTCGTATAAGAAAGGGCTTGGTGTACTGCCGCCTTCGGAAATCAAAGAACCGCTGCCATTTCCATAGCAGTGAGCAATGAATTTTTCGCCATCAAATTGTTGATTTATGAACGACTTAAATGCAGTGATGTCATGAATTTCGGGTTTGAAAGCCTTGTGGCTTTGCTTCATGGCAGAAATTGCGGTCTTGTTGATGCGTTCCGTCTTTATGACACGTCGGTCGGAGTTGGTACTATCTAAAAATGTAAGACTGTCAAAGCCTATTTCCGTACACTTTTCTGTCATCCACTCCATTCTGTCCATCATTTTTGTCGGAGCAACAGCGAGATGCACTCCACTATACCATGAAGGCTCCACTTCTGTTCGTTCGTTTATTTCAATTTGACATGATTTCTTGTTGCACGATACGATGTTTGCTGAAAACAATTTTCCTCTGCCGTCTGTTACCTTTATCTCATCACCAACTCCCATGCGCAGCACACGTATGGCATGTGCTGCTTCTTCATCAGGCAAGGAAAGTGTTTCCTCAATATCGGGAGAATAGAACAGGTGTATTTCTTTCAAATCTTCTGATTGCTTGTAATGTTGATGATTCAGTTTGACGACTCCAGATGCAAATCTTTCCTGCGTGCTATTTCGTCGCGGAGCAGACTTGCCAATTCAAAGTTGTCTTCCTTAACAGCCATTTGAAGTGCATCGCCGAGCAACTTGTCGGTCATGGAACTGATGGGGAAAGACACCTGTCCTTCGGTTCCTGTCTGTCGGTTTGCCAGACGGCTAAATACAATTTCCGGCAACCGTAATGGCACATCTTCAGACAACGAGGCTGTCACACCGGTCGCTAAGTCCGTCTCGAGAGTTTTTGTGGTTATGCCATTTTGGCAAAGTATCAATGTGGAAACCATGCTTCCGCCAGTAGGTGGCTGATGAAGGATTACATAGTCCAACTTTATGTCAAATACAGACGCAATTTCTTTGGCTAAGTTGTTTTTGGGCTTATTTCCGCGGAACACACTGCGAAGCATGACAAAAGTCTCCTTGTCTATCAAGACAGGAATGCAGCGGTTACCATCCTTTTCTTTAAGAATCAAGATGAATACATCCTCGAATTTCATCCCTCGAGTAAGACCGATGGGTACTATGTCAACGAAATCTTCTTTCATGCCTGTTGTCATTCTTGATGCAAATTTAATAAGTGAAATGCAATATCTAAAACTTTTGCATGTAATAATTCTCGTTAAAATTGTTTAATATTTCAATGTTGTAGGATTTGATTAAATTTTTTGCATATAAATCACGTATTATATCTCATATTCACTGAATAATTGGTCAAACCATATTTATTTCCTATCTTCGCATCAGAAAAAGGTTAAATAAAATGTTTAAAATGAGGTTATATATCGTTATAGCAGCCTTCTTTGCCGTGTTGCATCTTGATGCTCAACAGAGTCAGGACTATCTGATGTATATAGAGCAATATAAGGATGCAGCGGTAGAACAGATGGAGAAACATGGCGTTCCTGCCAGCATAACGTTGGCGCAAGGCATTCTGGAGAGTGCCGCAGGCAAGAGCATGCTGGCAGTTAAGGCAAACAACCACTTCGGAATTAAGACAGGCGGCACTTGGAATGGTCCATACGTTTGTAAAGACGATGATGAAAAACAGGAGAAGTTCAGAAAATATGGTTCTGTACAGGAATCTTACGAAGATCACTCCGTGTTTCTTAAGAAACCCAGATATGCATCGCTTTTCAAACTCGAAAAGACGGACTACAGAGGTTGGGCAAACGGACTGAAAATGGCTGGCTATGCCACTAATCCTCAATATGCCAACAAACTGATAAACCTCATTGAAACATACGAACTATGGCGTTACGACTCAAAAGACGGGAGAACATCACATCATCTGGCTCAGCATGAAGAAAAGCCCCGTCATCACGTCAGGAGCCATCAACCCAAGCCGCGACAGGAAGTCAAGCATGTTGTTCGTGTTGCAGAGCCTTCTTCGAATGTAATGAAACGCTGCAATGGTGTCTATTATGTTGTGGCAGGAGAGGGTGATACGTATGCATCAATATCTGAAAAATGGAAGGTCAGTGAAAAGCATTTAAGAAGATACAACGATGTTGACGAAAGTTACAGATTAACAAAAGGCGACGTGGTTTTCCTGCAGAAGAAAAAAATGTCTGCAAGCGAGACATCAAAAAGTGATTTCCACAAAGTATTGGCAGGCGAATCGCTCTATTCTATCTCACAAAAATATGGCATCCAACTTAAAGCCCTATACAAAAAGAATCAGTTGAAGCGAAACTATATGATAAAAGTGGGCGATTTTTTGAAAATAAGGTAATGAAATTGTAAAAATGAGTTAAAAAAATAACTTTTTTGCGTTTTTTTTGAAAACTCGATTTTACTTTTCGGTGTTAAAACTATCTTTGCATATAGAAGCAATTGCAAAATTTCAGAAAACTAAAACAAACAGAAATATGAAAAGATCATTATTTATCTTGTTGGCAGCAGGTTTTGGAACACTTGCCAACTATGCGCAGGACGATGACATCTATTTCGTTCCTTCGCAAGACAGCGAAAGTGCTGAAGTAAGCCGTTCGTACAACTATGACGACGGTTCGTCCTATACAGACATCGACGAAAGCGAGTCCTTCAGCGATTACGACAACTGGGCGGAAGGACGTACCGACTACAGAGATGTGGACGAGTACAACCGCAGGGGTAACACCAAGTTCTACTCAGAATATTCGGCTGTTGACACCACAAAGACAGGCGACGACGTGTATGATAACGATTTTGACGAAACATGCACCAGTCGTCTTGTGCGTTTCCACTCACCACGCATTGGTGTTTACGTAAGCAGTCCTTACTACGGCTACTACGGATGCTTTGACCCATGGTATGACTGGTACGATCCTTGGTACTACAGCGGATGGTATGGCTATCGTTGGTATCGTCCTTGGGGATGGTACAGCAGTTGGTATGGCTGGAGTCGTCCATATTACGGCTGGTATGGCTATAGAGGCCGTCCTTACGCCGGATATCGTGGCAGACCGGGTTATCGCGGTGGCTATACTGGTCCGCGCAGCGGATGGGGACGTGGCAATGGTCGCACATATCGTGGCGGATTTGCAGGACGCAGAGAAGCGTATAACGGCAGAACTCTCGGTAACCCTTCATCACGTATGAGCGGACGCCCATCAGCAAGACAAGGTGCCCCAAGCTCACCTTCCAACAGAGGCTTTGGATCTCAGAGAACCGCGCCATCACGCAGCTATAGCTCACCAAGCCGCTCAGGAAGCTTCAGCAGCGGACGCTCAGGAGGTTTTGGCGGTGGTGCTCGTTCAGGTGGCTTCGGCGGTGGCGGCGGAAGGTCCATGGGAGGACATGGCGGTCGCAGATAATAATTGAATAATATTGAATATAGTGTTCTTGCAGTTCGCTGCAAGAACACTATAAAAACTAAAACTAAAACTTAAACTAAAACTTAAACTTAAACAAACTAAACTATACATAATATTATGAAATTAAGACTCCTCACATTATCAGGTGCGCTTCTCGCCTTGATGCCTGTCATAGCACAGGACGTATATGAAGTTGAGTCCTTGTCAAGTCAGGACCTGAATGGTACAGCGAGATATGTAGGTATGGGTGGTGCCATGAATGCTCTTGGTGCCGACCTTTCAACGATTGGTTCCAACCCGGCAGGTATCGGTATGTACCGCCGCAACGATGTGGCTGTTACAGGTAGCATAACTTCACAGCCCAACGGTGAGAAATTCCTTGACATCAACAAGGCGCGCACATCTTTCGACCAGGCTGGTATCGTTTTCAAGACCAACCTTGGTGGCAGCAGCCTAAAGTACATCAATTTTGGCTTTAACTATCAGAAGCGAAATAACTTCAAGAAGTATATAAACGTAGAGGGATCTACTGGTGGTGCTTCACAAATGGATGAACTGACCGCTCTTGCACCATACGACAACTATCCTTATCTGCTTGATGCTGCATACGATGCAGGTGCATTTAATATAATAAACAATGGCGCTGCTGGCGAAGTTGTTTATACTCCTTCTTACAATGCCACAAACAACAAGATGAAGAAAGCACAGTGGGGTTATGTTTCTCAGTATGACTTCAACGTGTCAATGAACTTCAATCATCAAGTTTATGTGGGTGTAACTATGGGTGTTTATGACGTTGACAAACATAGCGGAACTGATTATTGGGAAGGCAATGCTGCAGACCCGAATATCGGCTACTATATGAACAACGACGAGCGCCTCACCGGTACTGGATTTGATGTAAAAGCAGGTGTGATTGTTCGTCCGATAAAGGACAATCCTTTCCGTTTTGGTCTCTCTGTTGCTACACCGATCTGGTATGACCTGACATACGACGGCAATGCCTATGCAGAATACACAAACGATAATTGGGCAACAAACGGGGCAGGCGAAAAGTATTCAGCGCCTTTCGATTATAAGATACGTACACCCTGGAAATTTAACGTCAGTGCCGCTACAACTATAGGAAAGATTGCTGCCATCGATGCAGAATACGAATACAGCGACTATAGTACGGCAAACGTAAGTTATCCTGATGGTTGGGATAGATGGAACAATGTGAAAGATCAATACCTCAAAGAAGAAATCAAGCACAACCTGAAAGGAGTAAGTACAGTAAGAGTGGGTGCTGAAGTGAACTTCCTGCCTAATTGCTTCGTACGCGCAGGTTATAACTACGTTTCTTCACCTTTCGAGGACAATGCTTCGAGAAATCTTAACATTGACGGCCCCGCACCTACAGGTGCTGTAGGAACAGAATATGTCAACCTCGGTGCCATCAACCGTCTGACGGTTGGTCTTGGCTATCGTGTGAAGGGTTTCTACATGGACGCTGCATATCAATACCAGAATCAGGAAGGCAAGGTATATGGTTTCCAGTCAGCCAACCTGCCGGAACAGAAGTTTGCCCTCAATCGCAACAATTTCATGCTGACATTGGGTTATAAATTCTAAGCCATAAGCCTAATACTTATAATTGCCAACTGCATTCGTAAATGTGGTTGGCAATTATTTGTTAAGGGGTTTTTATAAATTTGGATTTAGTCCCAATCGTTTCAAATCAACTTCTTCTGTCCTTTATTCTTTGTAAACGAACTGTGTTGTATCGCGTGTTTCGGACAAACATGGTAACAGGCAGAGCAATCGGCACAATGGTGTAGCCATTTGGGAATGCCTTCATCGGTCATTCTGACATTCTGAACCGGGCAAATGTCTGCGCATCTGTTGCAATGAATACAGGCCTTTGTATCTACCTTGAATCTTTTATCACCCGTAAGGCAATGATTGAACAAAGGCCGCAAGATATAACTCTTTATCCTTGGAAAACCTCCACGAACGACGTCTATAACTTCTTTACTATCCTTCAACCGCTCTGCAATAACCTGCAAACGAATGTGCGCATTTTCCATTTTCTTGGAAACAACATCCTGGCTGTCTGTATCAAAACCCGGCAAAGCAACATAAGTGTTTGGCATCTGTAGCGAATGACAAGAATTCATCCTGCTATTCCGTTTACTGAAAAAATTGCGTAGTTCTACATCAGTCATGCCTATATCGTCACCACAAGTGAGAACAATGTCTATCTTTTGTGGCAGTTCGGCTGTTATAAGATATTGTTTCACCCATCTGGGCACACCCCATGCATAAACAGGAATAACGAGTATTTTGACTTTGATAAAGTCATCTGATGCCACGGATGTGATGTTGACCACTTCCTGCTCTAAAAGAACTCCCAATTTCTGAGCGACCCACTTGCTGTTACCCGTGCCCGAAAAAAACGCAATCATTTCAAAGCCGAAAAAAATACTTATTATCGTAATTGACTTTGATATACAAAACAATCGTTGAACACACGTTTAAGTCCTTCCTGCTTATGCCTGAAAAGTGCATAAACTGTGCTGCCGCTTCCACTCATGGAAGCGTATGTTGCCCCCATGTCGTATAAAGTTGACTTTATTGCTGCAATCTCAGGATGGAGGGCAAATACGCTTGTTTCAAAGACGTTTCTTATCATGTCCTTCCAACTGTCAACCGGTAATTGCACGGCTTCTCTCAAGTCTATATCGCTCTTGTCCGGTTTTATTCCGGAATAAGCCTCCCGAGTAGAAACAAAAGTCTTTGGCTTGATAAGCACCAATACCCAGCCTTTGAGTGAAAAGTCTATGGGTGTCAGCATATCACCTATACCTGTTGCAAAGGCAGGTGTTTTTTTTACGAAGAAGGGACAGTCTGCGCCAAAGTTGGACAATCGCTCTTCCATTTCTGCATCAGAGAGTCCGATGTTGAACATCTCGTTCAATAATTTCATCATTTCTGCAGCATCACTACTGCCACCTCCTAAGCCTGCACCCATAGGAATGTGTTTGTCAAGATAGATGTTTACAGAAGGCAAGCCGAACTCTTCTCGAAGAGATTTATACACTTTCACTATCAGATTGTCTTCAGATTTGCCTTCTATCTTATAACCAGCCGTTTCCAAGACATACTCGCGTGAATCATCTATGGGGTCAACTTGCAGTGTGTCGCAGAGCGGGATAGGGTAGAAGATGGTTTCAAGGTTGTGGTAACCGTCATCTTTTTTGGCTGTAACGTAAAGACCGATATTTATTTTTGCCATTGCGTAGCGAGTGTGGCTTTCATTATTCAGTGGCATAGTTGAAACATTTAATATTATCTTTTTGCAAATTTACAATAATAATGAATACGACAAGTCGGTCTGTAACGAAAAATCGCTGCGAAAGTTCGCAGCGATTGGGAAGATTATCAGATTGACTTTTACGTCAAACTACTTCTTCTTGGGAGCAGCCTTAGCCGTTGGTTTCTTTGCTGCTGGTTTTGCGGCAGCCTTCTTTGCGTCAACCTTCTTTGCGGCAGGTTTCTTCGGCTCTTCCTTCTTTGCTACAGGTTTTGCGACAGCCTTCTTTGCAATAGCCTTCTTTGCGACAGATTTCTTCGGCTCTTCCTTCTTTGCTACAGGTTTTGCGACAGCCTTCTTTGCTGCAGATTTCTTTGGGGCAGGTTTCTTTTCTGCCTCTTTAGTTTCCTGTTTCTCAACCTGATTGCCTGTCATTTCTTCCAGATGTGCCAGGAAATGCTGCAATTTTTCAATTTCTTTTTCCTTCATCTCAAGTTCTTCTTCCTGATTGCGAATAGTTGTCAGGAGAGAATTGAGTTCTTCGTTTTCGTATTCCGGATAAAGGTTGTTCACACGGCTTACGAAGTCGCCAAGTATGTTCATGTAGTTTGTGAAAGCATCGTATGGCGAATCATAAATACCTCTGTATCCACCATAACTGTTGGCTTTTGTGCTCATGAAGCGGAAATTGTTCGATGCCTGCAGGTAGTCGTAATCTTGCTTCAGACGCTTGTCGTTGCATATTGCTACACGTTCTGCTACACTATACAGTTTTTCGAGCGCTTCGCGTTGCATATCGTTGCCAAGCCATGGAGAAAGGTCTCGCTCTTCGTCAACCCAAGATGTTGGGTAGTTCACATCGAGTTCACCTGCACTCTTCATCTTAGCGCAAATTTCCGATGGTGTGCTGAACACAACACCGCGCTCTTTGAGTTGAGCCGGAAGAGCCTTCATGAATTCGAGGATATTAGAAGACAATGGTTGGAAGATGCCAAGTGCACAAAGTTCCATAAAGATGTTTACGACTTGTTCTTCTGCCGGCAGATTTGCAATCCATTGAGCATAATTGTCTGCAAAGAGCGGATATTCGCTCCAGGTAGAGTCGTTGAAGCGATAACTGATGTCTTCAGAGAGACTGTAATCACGCAACAACAGTTTCAGTTTCGGATTTCTGTTGCAGTGGTAAACGAAGTGTGGACTCTTCCAGCCAAGGACGTGTTTTGCACCTTCTGCAAGCATACCCTTGAAGCCCATGTCGGCAACGAGTTCTCCGATCTCATCGCTATAGATCAGGCAAGAGTTGCGGAACACCTTCGGTGTCTGACCGAACAGGGATTTTACTTTCTTGCAGACACGTGTTACCTCTTCCTTGAAACAGTCATGGTTCGTTAGCGATGAGAAGCCATGGCTGTACGGTTCAGCAAGGAACTCTACTGTGCTCTTTTCGTTAAGTTCCTGCAGGAGGTCAATCACCTGAGGTGCATAGCGTTCCAGAAGTTCTATGGCACAACCTGAAAGTGATATGGCGCATTTGAAATAACTGCCATACTGTTCTGCCATTTCAATAAGTGCTTTCAGCGCGGGCACGTATGAACGGTCGGCTGTTTCCTGAATTGAGCGTTCATTCTCGTAGTCGTCATAGTAGTAATGATCCGTGCCGATGTCGAAAAAACGATAACGTTTCAGATGAATATTCTGGTGAATTTCAAAATATAAACAAACGGTTTTCATCTATTTCGTATTTTTATAATTATTATTTCTTTTTGTTGTTCTGTTCTTGCATCATTTCCAACCCAGGCATTCCTTATAGCAGTTGTAGATGCGTTCGCCCACCTTTTCCCATGTTATTTGGTCAACCTCCTTACGTCCTTCTTCTTTAAGGTAGTGGTGGTACGAATGGTATGTGCATAGCGCATATATTGCGTCAGCCATGGCATCGATGTCCCAATAATCAGTCTTGACACAATTTGTCAGAATTTCTGCACATCCGCTCTGTTTACTGATGATGCTTGGTACACCGCATTGCATGGCTTCAAGGGGCGAGATGCCGAAAGGTTCACTGACTGATGGCATGACGTAAACGTAACTTTCCCTGAATGCTTCATACACCTGATGCCCTTTCATGAAGCCAGGGAAATGGAATCTGTCAGCAATACCTTTCTTGGCTACGAGGTCAATCATTTCGTCCATCTTGTCGCCGGAACCTGCCATGCAGAAACGTATGCCTTTGGTACGATTGAGCACCTTGGCGGCAGCCTCAACAAAGTATTCCGGTCCCTTCTGCATTGTGATACGTCCGAGGAAGGTAACAACTTTGTCGCGTTGTTCAGCATTCTCTATAGGAATGTCAACGAATTTCTTGATTTCCGGGTCTAAGGGATATACGGCATTGTGCATTGCCACGCATTTAGCCGGGTCTTGATGATAGTGATTGATAACAGTCTGACGAGTCAGTTCACTCACACACATGATGCAGTCTGCGTGGTCCATACCATCTTTCTCTATGCTGTAAACAGTGGGATTGACATTACCGCGACTACGGTCGAAATCTGTGGCATGTACGTGAATTACCAAAGGTTTGCCTGAGATAGACTTAGCATGGATGCCTGCTGGATAAGTAAGCCAATCGTGTGCATGGATGATGTCATATTCCTGCTGACGTGCTATTACACCTGCAACGATTGAATAATTGTTGATTTCTTCGTGTAGGTTTTGAGGATATTTTCCTGAGAACTCGATACAGCCAAGGTCGTCAGTCATCCTGTAACTGAAATCTGCGTAGATATGATCCCTGAGTGCATAGTATTGTTCCGGTGTCATCTTGTCGCCTATGCGTTCTTTCACATAGTCATAACTTACATCTTTCCAAACAATAGGCGTTTGGCTCATTCCGATGATGTTCATGAACGATTTGTCCTCATCGCCCCATGGACGGGGTATGCAGAAAGTAATCTCCATGTCTTGCTGTGCGGAAAGGCCTTTTGTTATGCCGTAACTTGCGGTTCCGAGACCTCCCAAAATATGAGGTGGAAATTCCCATCCGAACATTAATACTTTCATATCGTGTATATGTATTATGCGTTACTGATTATTCTGATACTTATCAAGCATTCTGATGGCTCTCAGGATGCCGCTTACATTCATGGCAAGTGATACAGCACCGCGTCCGTGGAATGGAGGATTGCCGTCGAACAGTTCTGGTATCGTGCCAAGACTGTGGTAGAACAATTCTTCTTCGAATCCTATAAGTTGGCGTTCAATATAGTTAACGCCGCTCATCTTATATACACGAAGATATGCTTCAAGATAGAAACCCGTCAGCCAAGGCCATGCAGTGCCCTGATGGTAGGCCAAGTCTCTTTGAGTCTGTGAACCTGTGTAGAGCGGATTATAACCACCGCTCTTTGGCGACAGGCTTCTGATGCCCTTTGGAGTTACCAACTCCTTTGTACAAATATCAAGAACACGCTTTCGTTCATGTATGTCGAGTGGGCAGAAGTCGAGCGCGATACCCAATAATTGGTTGGGGCGTACGCTCCAGTCTGCCATCTGTCCGTCAACGAAGTCGAAGAGATAGCCATATTCGTTCAGGAATACGTCTTTGAACGATTTTCCGACCTTTTCTGCGAGTTCTTTTGTCTTCTTTGCCATGTTTTTTTCTTCAGTCTTTCCATTTTCTGACAGAAGTTGATCGATAAAACAAAGGTCATTATACCATAGCGCATTGAACTCTACAATGTAACCCGAACGTGGAACGATGGGGCGGCCATCAATGGTAGAATTCATCCATGTTACCGGTTTGTCGTGACCATTAGTGTACAGGAGACCGTTAGAATGCATGAATAAATTCTCGTGTTTCCCATCATAGATGAACTGTGCTATGCGTTTGAGCAAGACGCCATATTTTTCGTAACATTCTTTCCTGCCGACATGTTTGCTGTATTGCTGAATACACCACATTGCCCACAACAGCACGTCGGGCTGGTCCATTTCGTAAATATCGACACTGATGTCGCGCCTTTCGAGGAAATCATCCAACGCTTTAGTGGCGGTGTCCATATATTGCTCAAAACGTTCACGTTCGCCGATAGAGAGCGTTAATCCTGGTAATGACATGAATGTGTCGCGGGCACGTGCCTTGAACCAGTGGAAACCTGCCATCATGTATAATTCGCCGTCTTTTTCAACACGGAATTGGTGCGCTGCATTGACCAGACAATGTACGAAACTGTCGTGGTGGTCCAACGTCGCCATTTCGCCGGACATGCTAATTTCTAAAAGTTTCGCGTCAGCCTCTGTCGTACCTGCAGAGAATACGATGCTCTCGCCTTTCTTCAGTTCTGTTTCGAAATAGCCGGGAACCAGCGCGTCTTCTACGTCGCCATAACCACGCTCAGCTTCTTTCGGATATTCAAGTCCGAGATACCAGTTGGGGTCGTATTTGAATTCACAAGGTCTGTCTGTTTGCATGTAGAGGTCGGGATAACCTTCATAGAGCCGCATAGAGATGCCTTGATCGACTGGTGTAAAACCTGTGTTTGCTGCGTTGTTGGCATGTGTCCAGGCTCTGACACTTCTGAATGAAAGCATAGGCTTCAGGCGAAGTAAGGTCTTGGAGTGAGCGTCAACAAGAGTGTAGCGAATCAAAATCTGGAATTTCTTTTGGCGACGGAATACTATTTCCTTTTTCAGAATGACGCCACCAACCCGGTATGTCCATGTCGGAACCTTGTCCCAATCAAAACTCATAATGTATTTATGGCCCTTAGGACTGTAGTGCCCGCCTTGATAACGATGAAGGCCAAGATTGAATTCTGCTCCGTGCTGGATAACTGTCTCATCCAGCGCAGAGAGCAATACATGGTTCTCATCGTCGATTTCGGGTACGGGGACTACCAACAGGCCATGATACTTTCGAATGTTGCAACCAACCAATGTGGTTGAGCAGTAGGCACCTTGCCGATTTGTAATCAGCAACTCTTTGAACAAACTGTCCTGAAGATTAGCCATCTGCGTCTTGTCAAAGTGTAAGTATGGCATAGAAAGTGGTTTATAGTTTTTGATGTTAATTATTATAAGGGCAACCTAATATAAAGGTTAATCTAAACTATATAATTTTCATGGTGTGATATTTCAAATATTTAACTTTGTTACAAAATTATATCATTATTTCCAATTTGCAAAATTTAAATGGCAATTTTATGCTTTAGCATATTATATCAACCCAACTTAAACTCAACGCAAGAAATAAGGTTAAAGTTCTCTTTTTACAATGTTTTTAAACTCAATATTACAAATCTTGTTTACAAACTAAAAATCATTTGGTTTTGTGTTTACTCATCTGCATATTGTTTGGTCTGTTTGGCGCTTTTATGTAATTTTGCGCAACAAAAATTGATGTGAAATGGCTTAAATGGAGATTTTAAAATTCCATGTAAAGCACCGCTATATTATTATTAATGAATTCAAAACTCATTCATGCTGACTTTGTTTTTGAAACAAGCTGGGAAGTTTGCAATAAAGTTGGTGGAATATACACAGTTCTTTCTTCTATTGCCAAGACACTTGAGCAAAGGCACAAGAACAACGTCTGCTTCGTTGGACCAGACATTTGGAAAGATGACGCATGTCCTTATTTTAAGGAAAGCAAAACACTGCACAAAGATTGGGTGAAGGCCGCAGCAGATGGTGGCCTTAAAATTCGTGTAGGACACTGGCTGGTGCCTGGCAAACCGCTTGCAGTATTGGTTGATTTCAAAACATATTACAACATTAAGGACCAACTTTATGGTCTTGCCTGGGAATACTTCAAAGTGGACTCACTTCATTCCTACGGTGATTACGATGAAGCATCCATGTTCTCTTATGCAGCAGGGCGCTTTGCAGAAATCATTATACGTGAATTCCTTTCAGAAAAGAAACATATAGTCTATCAGGCGCACGAATGGATGAGCGGACTGGGGATGATGTTCCTCAAGAAGAATCTGCCACAAGTTGCAACTGTTTTCACAACACATGCCACAAGCATAGGAAGAAGCATTACGAGCAACAACAAGAATCTCTACGAGTATTTCGAAGGCTACAATGGCGACCAAATGGCTTTGGAACTCAACATGGAAGCCAAGCATAGTGTTGAAAAACAAAGTGCGCATCGCGCGGACTGTTTTACCACTGTCAGTTCTTTTACAAATAAAGAATGCATCCAGTTGTTGGAGAAAGCCGCTGATGTGGTTATTCCAAACGGATTTGAAAATGATTTTGTACCTGTAGGTGCAGAATTAACAAAAACAAGAAAAAAGGCAAGGACAGCGATTATAAATGCAGCCGAGGCTTTGACTGCGAGCAAAATTGAAGATGATGTCCTGATTGTCAGCACGAGTGGCAGGAACGATTTCCGATGCAAGGGCTTTGACGTATATATTGATGCACTTTCTGAACTAAACAGCCAACTGAAAGGTATCCAAAACGCAAAAAAGACCATGGTGCTTGCTCTTGTGGAAGTACCTGCATGGTGTGCAGGTGCCAGAGAGGATTTGGCGGAAAGGTTAAAGACCAAAGATACATACTCCGAGCCTTTGAATGAACCTAATCTAACTCATTGGCTTCACAATCCGTATGAAGACAGGATATTGAACATGATAAAGGCGCTTGGACTGAACAACGAGCCCAACGACCCAGTAAAAGTTGTTTTCATACCGTGCTACCTCGAAGGCAACGATGGCATCTTTAATATGTCATATTATGACCTGCTTACAGCAAACGACCTGTGTGTGTACCCTTCATATTATGAGCCATGGGGATATACTCCGCTCGAAAGTTGCGCATTCAGCATACCTTGCATCACCACTGACCTGAGTGGTTTCGGTCAGTGGGTTAATGAGACCAAAGGCCATGATTGCACATTAAACGAAGGTGTTGCCGTGCTTCATAGAGACGACAATAATTATTTCAAGGTTTCTGCAGATATCAGTCTCGCCATAATGGCATACAGCGAATTAACACCACGTCAAAGAAGCAACATCCGCAAAAAAGCCGCTGCAATAGCAAATCAAGCCCAATGGAGCACCTTTGCAGACAACTATATGCAAGCGTTCCATTTTGCATTGCAAAAGGCACAAAGTCAACAATAAATTACAAAAAACGAAAACAATATATAAAACGCATAACACATGAAAGTAAGAATCTGTAATGCTAATTATCCTAATTGGATAACGCTGAACGTCAAGTCGCATCTGCCTGAAAAGTTGATTAAACTTGACGAACTTGCACGTAATCTTTGGAGTGTATGGAATCAGCCTGCAAAGGAACTTTTCCGCAGTCTTGACCCGGAACTTTACAAAGAAGTTGACCACAATCCGATGGAATTGCTCTATCGTATGGATTACGATAAATTGGAAGAACTTGCCGATGACCCAGAAGTTATTGGAAGAATGGAGAAGGTGTATAAGGAATTCAAGAGTTACATGTCTGTAAAACCCAATACAGATCGCCCTTCCGTTGCATATTTCTGCATGGAATATGGTATGCACCATACACTGAAAATCTATTCTGGCGGTTTGGGTATTTTGGCTGGCGACTACATGAAAGAAGCATCTGACAGTAATGTTAACATGTGCGGAATAGGTTTCCTATACAGGTATGGTTATTTCACACAGTCATTATCACTCGATGGTCAGCAAATAGCCAATTACGAGCCACAGGATTTTGACCGTCTGCCAATTGACAAGGTCCTTGACGAACATGGTAACCAAATTATGGTAGATGTTCCATTCCCAGGTCGTGATGTGCATGCTGGATTATGGGTTGCACATGTGGGTCGTGTTGAACTTTATCTGCTTGATACCGATAACCAATTCAATGCAGATGCCGACCGCACTATCACACACTCACTCTATGGTGGTGATTGGGAAAACAGAATTAAGCAAGAGTTTCTTCTAGGTATCGGTGGTGTGCTCGCTCTTAAGCGTTTGGGCATAACAAAAGATATCTATCATTGTAACGAAGGACATGCAGCGCTGTGTAATGTGCAACGTCTTGTTGACTATGTAGAAGAAGGGCTTAATTTTAACGAAGCATTAGAGCTTGTCCGCGCTTCTTCGCTCTATACGGTACACACACCTGTACCAGCCGGTCACGATTATTTTGATGAAAACCTGTTCGGAAGATATATGGGTGGTTATCCATCACGTCTTGGAATTACCTGGGACGAATTTATCGGACTTGGAAGGACTAATCCCGAAGACAAGAACGAAAAATTCTGTATGTCAACATTCTGCTGCAAGACTTGTCAGGAAGTGAATGGTGTAAGTTATCTGCACCAAAACGTAAGCCGCGACATGTTCCAGCACATCTGGAAGGGCTATTTCCCACAGGAGAGTCATGTAGGTTACGTTACAAACGGTGTACACTTCCCAACATGGTGCGCCTTTGAATGGAAAACGGTATATAAAAAGTATTTCGACAAAACTTTCATGTCCGACCAAAGTAATGCAAATATTTGGGAGGCCATTTACAATGTGCCAGACAAGGTGGTTTGGGAAACCCGTACTGCCCTCAAGGAAAAACTCGTACGCTTCATCCGCGCACGTTTCCGTGAGTCATGGCTCAAAAATCAAGGCGATCCTTCTCGCGTAGTTTCTCTGCTCGAGAAAATCAATCCAAATGCTCTGACTATTGGTTTCGCACGAAGATTTGCTACATATAAGCGTGCGCACCTGCTCTTCACCGACTTAGACAGACTTTCCAAGATAGTTAACAACCCCAACTATCCGGTTCAGTTTATCTTTGCAGGTAAAGCACACCCGGCAGATGGGGCAGGGCAGGGGCTTATAAAGAAAATATTCGAGATTTCACAGCGCCCTGAATTTATCGGAAAGATACTCTTCCTCGAGAACTATGACATACAACTTGCCCGCCGTCTGGTGAGTGGTGTGGATATCTGGATGAATACACCGACACGTCCACTCGAAGCCAGCGGAACAAGCGGTGAGAAAGCACTTATGAATGGTGTTGTCAACTTCAGTGTACTCGACGGATGGTGGTATGAAGGCTATCGTGAAGGCGCTGGTTGGGCACTGACAGAAAAGCGCACCTACGACAATCAGGAGTATCAAGACCGTCTCGATGCCAGCACCATCTATTCTATGCTTGAGCAGGAAATCATTCCGCTTTACTATGCCCGCAATGCACAAGGCTATAGCGAAAATTGGGTAAGAGTTGTAAAGAATTCAATCGCAAAGATTGCACCTCACTACACGATGAAACGCCAATTGGATGACTACTACGAGAAGTTCTATGGTCCTTTGGCAGAGCACATGAAAGTGCTTTCTGCAGACAACAATCGTAAGGCAAAAGAACTCGCTGCATGGAAAGAAAATGTTGCAGAGAAATGGGACGCAATTCGCATTGTATCAAGCGAAAAGAGTGAGAACATCTCAAGCAATGATGTAATCAGTGGAAAACAATTTACTGTGTCCTACGTCATAGACGAAGCAGGCTTAGACGATGCTATCGGTGTTGACCTTGTAATTATGAGCACCATCGACGGAAATGAGCACTTCTATAAGGCTTGTCCTATGGAATTAGTGAAACGCGAAGGAAATCTCTATACATTCAAGATTTCTATGGCAATGGATCTTGCAGGCACGTTTAAGGTTGCATACAGAATGTACCCCAAGCATTCACTCCTTACTCACAGACAAGACTTCTGCTATGTTCGCTGGTTCTATTGATACAAGCGTATTGTAACAACATTCTAACAAACAAAGAAGTTGACCTCATCTCAGGTCAACTTCTTTGTTTATGCATACTTTAATGAAATTGCTGTCTTCTTAGTCTTTCTCAGTGCCTGAACTGTCGTCTCTCTGCTTTATCTCTTTAATAACACGGCAGGGATTGCCTACGGCTATTGTCCACGCCGGAATGTCTTTTGTAACGACAGAACCCGCTCCGATTATTGCACCTTCTCCTATGGTTACGCCGGGCATCACAATGCTGCCCATGCCGAGATGAACACCTTTACAGATATGCACTTCAGCCTTGATATAGGGCAGTTTGTTTACATCATCGCCAACTCTGTATCCCGACATGTCGCGACGATGGCACAGCAGCAGGCAACGGCTCGTAATCCATGCGCCTTCGTCTATTCTCAAGAGTTTTGCGTTTGTTACGTCATAATACACGTCGTAGCCAATACAAACCTTGCCATTTATCTGTACTCCCGTTTTTTTCCATAACCATGGACGCAAACGTGCACTAATGCGGTTCAGAATGACCCAATTCTTTGCAATTTTGAATAGCAACCATTTAATGTAAACAACAAACTCGTGAGAGATAACTCTTGGCGCTACTTTTATTTTATGTGCTAATGAACTCATTTTCTTGGGAATAAATTGATAAGTAACTTAAAGGTGTTGAGCGTTATAGGCAGTCCAATACGTGGTATTATGGCTTTCTGTGATTGAGACGTAATGCGTTCGCGACCTTTGGTAGAGAAACCTAAAGCGTAACTGTCTTCAACACATTTGTTGCTGAACGTAGTGAAATTACCATTCGGATATGCAAAATACCGACATTCTGCTCCCAGTTCTTTTTCTATAATCTGTTTGCTTTGTTTGATTTGTTGTTCAAGAACATCTTCGTTCTGATTGTCGTGGCAACAAATGTGTTGTTGACAATGTGAACCTATTGTTGCGCCCTTTTTGTGTAATTCGCGCACTTCATCCCAAGTCATTGGACGAACTGACTTGTATTTTTCTTTAAGGGCTTCCCATACATCCTGTGAGACATTAGATATCAAATCATTGGTAATTTGCTTAACCTCATCCAAGGGCTTTGTTTTCAGAAGGTCGGAAATCTGACGAACCACCTTCCCGCGTTCATCATCATTCCGAACGCTGAAGTGCAACTGCTGCGAGGGAATATTAATCTCTTGCAAATCAGCACCTTTCACTATAATTCTATTGACAGAAGTGGGAAAGTACTCTCCGTTACTGATGTTGTCTGTTGAAACGAACACACTGAAAGGCAGACCGAAACGATTTAGAATCGGTTGAACTTTATAAAGATTGTTGGCATAACCATCATCAAAGGTCAAAACAACTTCTCTTCCTGTAAAATCGTCTGCCAAATATCGTTTTTCAAATTCTTCTATTGATACAATTTCAAAGTGTTTGGATATATACGCTATCTGCTTTTCGAAAATCTCTACATCGAAAATCTCTTGTTCAACTTCAGAATTTATCCTATCGTCAACACCATGCCAGAAAACAATTCTCGGACAGCGGTTATTCGCCCTGATAAGTGCGTCAACTTTAAATGTTAAAAGTGTATTCTTTAGAAGGTTGTTCATGATTACGAAACTATTATATCAAACGCAAAATTATGTATTTTTCTCGAAATGGTCAAAACATTTATAAAGCACATATTAAAAATTCCAAAATTCAAGACAATCACTCTAATGTAAATTTTACACAAGAAAATTGGAGCATCGACATTTAAGGCGTATATTTGCTAACAAATACACAAACAAATCGAGAGACAACAATCAATTCGCGAACGAAAGTATCATTTCACTTCAGATTTAACATCAATCACAAAGGACTGCAACGAAGGTAATTCTGGCTTGATTTAAAGGCAAAGACGACAGGATGGTCAATACTATATATGAGGAGAAAGAAAGTCAAGGTTGATAAAATGCATCAACATATAGTATTCTTAACAGAAGTGGGGATGTGTAGTGAAAGCGGCCTGAACACCTGTGGAGGAAATGACGTCTTGTGAAAAAAAAATAATTGGCGATATTATGCAAGTGAAAGAATGAATTTACTATTGGGAATAATCAAAAACATACAGACATGTACAACAGAGAATATACACCTGAAAGAATTTCAGAGTTAAAGCAGAATGAGATATTTGTCTTTGGCAGCAATCTTGCCGGAGCACACGGTGGCGGTGCAGCCCGTCTTGCTTATAATAAGTTTGGCGCAATATGGGGAGAAGGAGTAGGGCTACATGGTCAAAGTTATGCCATTCCTACGATGCAAGGTGGGGTGGAAACTATCAGACCTTATGTTGACGACTTCATTCGTTTTGCCCGGACTCGTCCCGAACTTAAATTCTATGTAACTCAGATTGGCTGTGGAATAGCCGGATTTAAGATAAGAGAGATTGCCCCACTGTTTCAAAATGCATTAGATGTGGAGAATGTCATCCTTCCGCAATCTTTTGTAATGGAACTGGAAGGTGAAGACAAGTATGATTTGAGCCGTTTTGTCAGGATTCAAGCCTCCAACTATGAACAAGCGTTGAAAGAAGTAAAGGATGGATTAAAGCGTTCACACTGGATATGGTATATTTTTCCTCAACTAAAGCATCTCGGCCATAGTTGGAATTCTAAATTTTATGGTATAAGCGGCATAGAAGAAGCAGAAGCATACCTTAATCATCCTGTCCTTGGCAAAAGACTGAGAGAGATTACGAATGTGCTTCTTATGCACAAAGATTTAGCAGCAAAAGATATATTTGGCGGCTTGGATGCAATGAAGGTGCGTTCCTGCATGACATTGTTCAATGCCGCTTCGCCTAATGACATTTTTGAAGAAGTATTAGCGGTGTTCTATGATAATACTAACGACAAGAGAACTATAAATAACCTAAAAACAAAAAAGTAGGTCAATGTTAGGAGCCGTATTTGGAGACATTGTAGGGAGTGCCTACGAATGGAATAATGTGAAAAGGAAGAACTTTCCTCTTCACAGGTCATCAACTCGATATACAGATGACAGTGTAATGACCCTGGCTGTTGCCAAATGGTTAATGGAAGATCTCGAGCATTCGGAACAAGGGCTGATAAATGCAATGCAACAACTTGGACATGCTCATCCAAGAGCCGGTTATGGTGGCAGATTCAGAAAGTGGCTGGCATCAAACAATCCTCAACCCTATAATAGTTGGGGAAATGGCTCTGCCATGCGTGTAAGCCCTGTGGCTCTGTATGCCACTTCTCTTGAAGAATCCTTGGAACTTGCCAAGAAATCCGCCATTGTAACCCATAACCACCCGGAAGGCATAAAGGGAGCATTGGCGGTTGCAGAATGTGTTTTCATCTGCAAGGATGCAGACCATCTTGAATCTGCAAAAGAAATAATTAGAAGCAAAATCCCGCAAAAATATGATTATAACTTAAACAGGACACTTGACGAGATCAGGCCAAACTATTCATTTGACGTTAGCTGCCAAGGAAGTGTGCCTGAAGCCATCATTGCTTTCCTCGAAAGTACGTCGTTGGAGGAGTGTGTGCGAAATGCTATTTCAATAGGTGGAGATTCTGATACTATTGCCGCGATTGCATGTTCCATATTTGCGGCAAATAAAGAATGGAGAGAAGAACAACTGATGTCGCAGTTCACAAAATATCTGCCTGATGATTTAATAAGAATCATGGATAAATTTGAAAAATTGGTATATCACAATAATCCTACCTGAACAGTTAAAAGATTCGGACTAAATGCATACAAGAGAATGACCACGAGACAAGGACAATCAAAGAGTGTTCAGAAAAACTCAAATTTTTGATTCTACAATGCAACACATCAGATTTTCCATAGCGTGCTTCTCCGCTTTGAGTTACACGCGTGTAAGTTTTTTTCAAAAATATTTGGATAATAAAAAAAAAGCAGTATCTTTGCACCGCATTTGACGAAATGCCGTTGCTGTAGCAATGATTATAAGCGGAAATAGCTCAGTTGGTAGAGCACAACCTTGCCAAGGTTGGGGTCGCGGGTCCGAGTCCCGTTTTCCGCTCAACATATTGTAAAGAACTCTAAATCGAGCCCAGGTGGCGGAATGGTAGACGCGCTAGTTTCAGGTACTAGTGTCAGCAATGACGTGCAGGTTCGAGTCCTGTTCTGGGCACTGAGTTCAGACTACTACGAAAAGAACGGAGAGGTGGCGGAATTGGTAGACGCGCTACTTTGAGGGGGTAGTGTCAATTACGACGTGGGAGTTCGAGTCTCCTCCTCTTCACTCTTTGAGTGATAGTATTTTGCGGAAATAGCTCAGTTGGTAGAGCACAACCTTGCCAAGGTTGGGGTCGCGGGTCCGAGTCCCGTTTTCCGCTCAACTCGGAGCGAAAGCTCCGATTTTGGTATTTTGAATTCGTTTTAGAATTCATCGTTTTACATATTACAATTCAAGAAAAACAGGAAGCCATCATTATTTTGAAAGTATAAAACAAAAACCTGATTTTTGAAGTTACGCACGCAAACTTAAATTATACAACAGTGAACATATACGCGAGATATTTTGACCAGGACGTGCTGGTTCATAACATCGATGAACTTGTAGATTTTCTCAATAGCATACCCGACATTACAGTTACACAACAGTTGTATGACGAAATCAATGCTTACATAGAGAGCGAAATGCCTTATCCTAAGCGTTACAAAATCCGGCCGCGAGTGTATTTCATCCTCATCAAGACTACTGCTGAAACTATGGAGGAATTCAAGGCATACAACAAAAAGAGTGCTACACCACTGCATGATGTTGAAGAAATGCATACTAAGAAAGATACCCGACAGAACCAACTGACAGAAGATATTCAAGGTTGGTATTTCTGTCTGATGACTTTTAAGCGCGTTATACAAATACCGGAAACACAAAAGTTCCAATATCAAGATACCAGATTCTCTGCATTTGTAAAAGGCAGAAGCGGACAGGACTGCTACGACAAGATGGTAGCACATCTAAAAAACCGTCAAGACATAGACCTTCGCAGCCAGTTCCCCAGTTCTCGAGGCAACAACTATTCATTTGATTATGTTGGAGAAGTGATTACACCCGAGGATGTTGAAAGCGTAAAGTCGATGTTTTAAGTTTAAGTAAGGGTGAGGCATTTTTTGTATTGAATTTGCTATCAATAATAACAATTTAATCAAATATAATCCCCTTAAAGAAGATTATTTCGTATTTTGTTTCGCTTAATCAATAAAATGCACTAATTTTGCAGTCGATTGGTCCGGTAGCTCAGTTGGATTAGAGCAACAGCCTTCTAAGCTGTGGGTCTTGGGTTCGAATCCCAACCGGATCACAAACTTGTCAAGGTATATATTTTTAATCTTAGCAATTATCTATACTATTCTAACGCAAGTCATTATAGCATAACCTGGTTTATCAAATAAAATATGATTAAAGCAGATAATCTTAATCCTTTATCAGAGCGCTTTCTCAAGGCTATGGATGTTTTGGGTGTTACTGGTTACAAATTGGCTAAACAAAAGATACTCCCAGCCGACTCAACACTGACAGCCATTAAGCGAGGTTATCAGAAACCAAGCAGAAACACGATTGAAGCGTTTCTGGAGGCCTATCCTAACATCAATCGTACGTGGTTGCTGAAAGGAGAAGGCAAAATGACCAACCAAAATGTAGTTAAGACGGATAGTGGCAGTCATATATTTGTAAAGGATTATAAAGAACAGGTAGATCCTGTGCCAATTTATGAGATACAAGTTTCAGCCGGTCTGAACTCCATTTTTGCAGGCAGCAATCCTGAATATCTTGCCGGAATGGTACTCTTTCCTAAGATGCCTCGCGCAGAAGGCGGCATGTTTGTTGTGGGCGACTCGATGTACCCACTGCTTAAGGCCGGCGACATCATAGGTTGCGTTTCTCTTCATGATTTGGAAAGTGTAATCTATGGTGAAATCTACGTTCTTCAGATTGAGAACGCAGGAGACATCTCTATTGTAGTGAAGTACATACAGCCTTCTGAAAAAGAGGGACATTACAAATTGGTTTCCTACAACAAGGAACATGCCACGATGGAAGTTCACAAGTCGTGTATCACATCAATAGCACGTGTAACATTCTCCATAAGGAAGTTTGCACCTATGTAATATTATTCTGCAGTTTACAGAAAACGTCATAATGAAAAATCCTGCGCAACAATGCACAGGATTTTTCGGATTCAATTGATTAGTCCTCGCTTGTTACTCTGATAGTTCTGTCGTCCGACTTATATTGAATTTCAAACTTATTGCGCGTACATTCTATGTTTAATTTACGTCTATCAATACCTATAAGATCCACTTCTGCGACTCCCAGAACTTTTGGTGAATTAGTGTAAGTCTTGTGTTTTGTGTAATAGTCCTTTTCTGCATAATAAAGTGCCCAAATCAAAATCTCTTCTTTAGTGCGTGTTATTGTTGAAGTTGTTGCTCCTTCATCAAGCAGACATACGTACCCCCAGCGTTCGGGCATGTGCATATTTATGGCACCCGTAGGCGACCATACCCAGTTTTCTTCAGGACCTCCATCTTTCAGCCATTCCACACGAGAAAAATTCACTCGCCATATACGTCCTTGCTTAAGACCATTGTCAAACCCAACTTTCAGGGCTTCATGCGGTATTGCCATCTCAACGGTCCACCCCTCGTCTATGTCGGTTGAATCATTCAATGAGCCATTGCAATGAACTGCAGATTTCAGTCCGGGACAGTCCCATGTTGAGACAAACTGTCCACCGCTTCGATAAGGACGTGTCATAAAGAGTTCGAACAGAGTGTTCCGTGCATTAACTTCTATTTCAAAATATTCCTTACCGTCACCATTAGGGTCGATAAACACTTCAAAATCATTCTCATGCCAAACAATATCATCGTGATTTTCGAGTTGTGCCCTTATGTAGGGCTCTTTGATGGTGGCAAGAACGTAGAAGTTATCTTCGTCCCAAAGCATCTTGGCACGCGTATCATAAAGTGGGGCAGGATGTCCTTCTCCGCTTATATCAACAAATAATTCTGTCTCTTCGGCTTCATGCCATGCCACGTCATCTGCACAACCATCAATAATGGGCGCCACTTTTGCTTTATGGCAATTATATACGCGAGGTACCGTCAGGCATGATGCGTATTTTTCAAGAACAGATTGAGCATCTGTCATAACGCATGAACAAAGAAAGGTAATTATAATGTATAATAACTTTGTTTTCATTCTAAGAAATGTTTGGATGGAAAGTACAATAATTATGCATTTTCAATTAACACTGATAACCTGACCCGCACCTCTGTATAGTTTTGCAGGTCCATCGAGCAGAACTGCAAGAACCGTTATTTGCGGATCGAGCACTTCGTCAGGTACATCAATATATAGGTTGCCAGGCACTTCGCTCCAATAGTTTTTGTTATAAACTTTATAATTGAGCATTGTGCCATTTCCGACAACCCAAACGCGATTTACCTTGTTAACCAAGCCTTTAATTTCAACAACGCCATTTGGACGATATGGTAGATACAAATACAAGATATCGCCTGAGGGATTTAGCGTTGTATAACCTTGGAAATGTTCGTTCGGAATACCAGCGCGTGTTTCGTATATGGCTTCCTTATGTTTTGTTATCCATCGTCCGAACTCCTTTAATATATCTATTTCTTCCTGCGGAATAGTGCCATCTTCTCGTGGTCCGATGTCAAGTAGCATATTGCCGCCGTTTGATAAACAATCCACAAAGGTGCGAAGTAGCATATAAGGCGACTTAAAATTCTTGTCATGTGGCTGCCATCCCCAACTGTCATTCATAGTCATACAAAGTTCCCAATGTGGTTCTTTGGGGCGAACAACAGGCACTCCTTGTTCTGGTGTGGCATAGTCGCCATAGCCTTGAATGCGCGAATTGAAGATAACATTAGGATTGTCTTTTCTCAGCATACTGACAATGTCTGCAGCACGCCAATCGAGAGCAGTTTGTTCCCAATCGCCATCAAACCAATACAAATCGGGTTTGAACTGATTGTTGAGTTCTTTCATTTGGGCAAAGTTGAAGTCGCAGAACCTTTGCCAGCGCGCAGTGTCATCGGAAATCTTATATCTTGTTGTAGTTTTAGTCCAATTGGGATAATCGGGATGTGACCAATCGAGTAGGGAATAATAGAGTCCTAATTTCAAACCACTATCTCTTACAGCCTTTACGAAGGGTGTTATCAAGTCTCTTTTAGCAGGTGTTGATTTTTTTGTGCTAAGCGTGCCAGCTTGTGTGTCCCACAGCGCCACACCATCGTGATGTTTCGTGGTAATGACAGTGTATTGAGCACCGCTCTCTTTTATGAGTTTAACCCATTCTTGAGGATTGTAGTGTTTTGCAGTGAATCCTTTTGCTTGTTGCATATATTCAGAGTATGGGATGTAATTGTTATAGAATGACCAACTTTCGGAAATGCCATTCACAGCATATATTCCCCAATGGATAAATATACCCAATTTTGCGTTATCAAACCACTCCATGCGCTGCTTATGTTCAGCAGATTCTTCTACATTTTGTGCTGAAATAGCAGTATTTCCAAGCGAAAACACTAATGTGGCTATTAAGGTGGGAAATCTCATCATATTCTTTATGTATTTCATGATTTTATTCTGATAAAGGTTTTACTTTATAACGTATGCGAAAATTCTTTTTCTCTTCGTCCCAGTTCGTACCTAAGAGGATAAATTCGCCTATTTCAGACGTGCTATTGACATGGTTTCCTGCACAAAGACAAGCATCATAATCGCCAATTCTGACCACTCTAACTGTTTCGCTTGCATTTTCAGGGAGACGTTCCGTTGAAATATCTTCAGGTAAGTCTTGTTGGATATAGTAATGGTATGATACGGGCAGATTGGCTTGTATTAACTCATTCATTTTCTGTACAATACCATCTACTTGCGCATCCGTTGGTTTAACTTGTATGTGATAACTTATTTTGCTTTTCATGCGTTCTATATGGGCATTTCTTGATCGTTCGCAGCCGAACATTCTTACCATAGTTTGATTGAGCAAATGTTCTGCTGTGTGGGATGGGGCATGTTCAGACTTATTATGTTCGTTAAGTTGTTTATCCATTTGTTATACTCGTCATTTCGTTTTTGAAAAGTTTCTTATAATCGCTGATACAAAAGGTAGTATTTGCTATCTTTCAAATTGGATGTTTCGTTCCGAACGATGTGCGACACACTGCTCAAATCGTGAATATTTCCATTCATGTCTATAAGGTCAATGCCATCAGCAACTGTGGAGTACATTTCATTTTGTAACTTACGATAGCGCACAAAGTATTTGCTTTCAGAATATGAAATGCCTAATTCTTTTTGCATGAGTTTACACTTTTCTTCAATGGTTTCTTCTGATAATGGTGTATCACTTACGATGGCTTTGAAGAGGGTCCTATTTATGAAATCATTGCTCAAAATAGCGAGCACTTTGTCCTCCGATTTTGACCACATCTTTAATGCAGTAAGAATGTCGCTATCATCAAGCATGGAGTATTGGTTAAGACATTCTGGATCGTTTGCAAATCTTTCGGGTGAAATCTCGTTGTAAAGAAAGAAATGCAGAGCAGGTGAGCATGGTAATTGATGTCCATCCCTTGCAAGAGACTTTGCACGCTTTAGAGCGCAACGCAACACTTCTTCAGCAGCAACAGTGGTTTTATGTAGATACACCTGCCAGTACATCACACGACGCGCCATTAGATAATTTTCCACTGTGTAGATGCCTTTCTCGTTTATAAGTAGTTTGTCATCACGCACCTCCAGCATCTGTATCAAGCGTTGTGCGCCGATGTTCCCCTCACGTACTCCTGTATAGAAACTATCTCTGCACAAGTAATCAAGACGATCCATGTCAAGTTGGCTACTGATTAGTTCATGGAGAAAATGCTTTGGATGTTCATTTTTGAAAATACTTATGGCTAATGATAACTCGCCATGCATCGCTTCATTGATTTGTTCCATCATCATAAGCGAGATGGTCTCGTGGCTCATACCTGGCACGAAAACACTTTCGAGGACATGTGAATATGGACCATGTCCTAAATCGTGCATAAGAATGGCTGCCTCTGTGGCTTCAACTTCACTATCGAACAAAAACACGCCCTTGCTTGCAAGTGTACTGAACGCACGTGTCATAAGATGGTATGCTCCCAAAGAATGTTGTTTTCTTGTATGTTGAGCACCAGGATAGACCATTGCGCTCGTTCCCAACTGGTGAATGCGTTCAAGTCGTTGGAAATAAGGGTGCTTTACTATGTTACGGAGGAGTCCGAGAGGGATATGGATAAAACCATATACAGGATCAATGATAGTTGTCATTAGGAAGTGATGAGGATTTTCCTCTGCAAATTTAGTCATAAATAGTATTATTTCGCTATTTTTGCAGATTAAAGATATGAACACTGATTCAATATTCTCTAACTGATAACAAATATTCATAATAATATGCTAACAATTAAACAAATTACAGATGACAAAGAGGCCGTCATTCGCGGTCTGGAAAAAAAGCATTTCAAAAATGCCCGTGAAGCGGTTGATGCCGTTTTAGGGTTCAATGATATAAGAAAGAAGACGCAGGCAGAACTGGACAATAATCTTTCACAATTGAAAAGCATCTCAAAGAGTATAGGGCTCCTCATGAAAGAAGGAAAGAAAGATGAAGCAGAGGCCGCCAAGCAAAAAGTAGCAGCAATAAAAGAAAGCAATAAGTCTCTTGAAGAACGCATGGCAAAAGCACAAGAAGACATGACAGCCATGCTTCTTACTATTCCAAACTTGCCATACGACTTAGTGCCAGAAGGTGCTACTGCTGAAGACAATGAAATTGTAAAAACTGGCGGACATGACATACCATTACCTGAGAATCCGCTGCCTCACTGGGAGTTAGCAAAAAAATACAATCTTATTGATTTTGATCTTGGTGTTAAGGTAACAGGCGCTGGCTTCCCCGTATATATAGGGTGGGGTGCACGTCTTCAACGCGCTCTTATCAATTTTTTTCTTGACGAAGCAAGAAAAGCTGGCTATACTGAAATCATGCCGCCTACTGTGGTAAATACTGCGTCAGGCTACGGCACAGGGCAACTCCCTGATAAAGAAGGGCAGATGTATCATTGCGAAAATGATGATTTGTATCTTATTCCAACCGCAGAAGTTCCTGTAACAAACATCTATCGCGATGTTATACTTGACGAGAAGCAATTGCCTATTAAGAATTGCGCATACACACAGTGTTTCCGCCGTGAAGCAGGTTCTTACGGAAAAGACGTAAGAGGTCTAAATCGTCTTCATGAATTCTCTAAAATAGAAATTGTACGCATTGACACGCCTGAACATTCTGCAGAGTCACATCAAGAGATGCTTGACCATGTAGAAGGATTGCTACAAAAACTTGAATTACCTTATCGCATTCTGCGCCTATGTGGTGGCGATATCAGTTTTACCGCAGCACTTTGTTACGATTTTGAAGTTTATAGCGAAGCCCAACAAAGATGGTTAGAGGTAAGTTCAGTCTCTAATTTCGATACCTATCAAGCCAATCGTTTGCATTGTCGTTATCGCAATGCAGAGAAGAAAATTCAACTTTGCCACACTCTTAATGGTTCTGCACTCGCGCTGCCACGCATAGTTGCAGCATTACTTGAGAACTTCCAGACACCCGACGGTATTCGTGTTCCTAAGGCGCTACAACCTTATATGGGTACTGATTTGATTTGTTGATTCTTATTTCAAGATAATATCATCAATGGGCAGGTTGCTTTCCATCGATTATGGTACAAAACGTTGTGGCATCGCAGTTTCCGATACGCTGCAAATCATAGCCAACGGATTAACCACAGTCAAGACGTCTGAGTTGTTGTCATTTCTAAAGGAATATGCCAATAAGGAGGATGTGGAATGTTTTGTCATGGGAAAGCCTATGCAGACCAATGGTGCGCCATCCGACACATACAGCAAAGTCATGTCCTTTGCCAAACAACTCGAAAAGGCATTCCCTGATATTCCCGTAGATTTCTATGACGAACGTTACACTTCTGTCATTGCCCATCAAGCCATGTTGGATGGTGGGCTAAAAAAGAAACAACGGCAGGACAAAGCCTTAGTGGACGAAATCAGTGCCTGCATTATTCTACAGGATTATATGAACAGCAAGCAAAGAAATAAAGTATAAAGAAATAACATTAAATAATACAAATGATACTACCAATTTATACATACGGGCAGAATGTACTAAGGGAAGAAACTGAAGACGTTACTCCTGAATACCCTGAATTATCTCAACTTATTCAGAACATGTTTGAGACGATGTATAAGTCGGAAGGTGTAGGACTGGCAGCACCTCAGGTTGGCCTTCCCATACGCCTGATTGTTGTAACACTCGATGTTCTCAAGGATGAGTACCCTGAATATGAGGGTTTCAACAAGGCTTACATCAATCCTTACATAGAGGAAGAAAGTTCGGAAACGGTGATGATAGAGGAAGGCTGTCTCAGCATACCAGGCATTCATGAAAAAGTTAAAAGACCATCAAGAGTGAGAATATCATATCAGGATGAAAAATTTGAGATGCACGATGAGTGGGTTGACGGTTACCTCGCCCGTGTGCTGCAACACGAAATAGACCATCTCGATGGATTTCTTTTTACAGACAGGCTCTCACCACTACGTAAACGTCTTGTCCGGAAAAGTCTCACAAACATCATTAAGGGAAAGGTGAGTTGCAATTACAAGATTAAAACAGCCCACTAAATGAAATCGATAAAACCATGAAAATATGAAAAAGATAATCTTAAAATCGCTGCTCGTTTTGGGGCTTTTACCGTTTGTGGCAAATGCTCAGAATGAGACAAAGCCATATTGGCTTGACCAATCAAAAAATCGCATCAATACGGAAGAGCCACGGTCTGACTTTTTTGCTTTTGAAGATGCTGACAAAGCCCTAAATGGCGACAAAAAGTCTTCAAGCCGCTATATTTCGTTGGAAGGTACATGGAAGTTCAATTTCGTTAATGATCACCAAGATGCTCCCAAAGATTTCTTTAAATCAGACTTTGACGATTCCAAATGGGAAAATTTTCCCGTGCCCGGACTGTTTGAACTGAACGGTCACGGAGACCCCATTTATAAAAATGTGGGTTATGCCTGGAACACCCAGTTTGACAATAATCCACCAGTCGTAGAAGAAAACAACAACTACACAGGGTCATACCGCAAATTTGTTGATGTGCCTGCCACGTGGAACGGGGGAAAAGTTGTTTTGCACGTAGGCTCTGCTACTTCCAATCTGCAAGTGTGGGTAAACGGAATATGGGTAGGTTATAGTGAGGACAGCAAGGTTGCAGCAGAATTCGATATTACTGAATATATAAAACCAGGTGCAAGAAATCTGATTGCCTTGCAAATTATGCGTTGGTGCGATGGCTCATATCTTGAAGACCAAGACTTCTGGCGCTTTACAGGAATCGCACGTGAAGTCTATCTCTATAGCCGCCCGAAAGTACATATCAAAGATGTTATTGCTATTCCCGACCTTGATGCAAATTATAAGAATGGTACGATTACAGTCAAAACCATAATTGAGGGTAGCGGTGCAACACCTGAATATATCCTTCTCGACACTAATGGCAACAAAGTGGTATCTGGTAAAGGCGCAGAGGCGAATCTGAAAGTGAAAAGCCCTGCTAAATGGACAGCAGAAACACCTAATCTATACAAATTGCAGGTCAATTTGAAAGATGCCAGCGGCTCTGTTGTTGAGAGCCTTGTGCAGAATGTTGGCTTCAGAAAAGTGGAGATTAAAAATGCCCAACTTCTTGTAAATGGCAAGCCAATTTTGATTAAAGGCGCTGACCGTCATGAACTTGATCCGGATGGCGGTTATGTAATAAGCGTTGACAGAATGGTGCAAGACGTCAAGATAATGAAGGAAATGAATATCAACGCTGTGCGTACCAGCCACTATCCCAACGACCCGCGTTGGTACGACCTGTGCGACCAATATGGACTTTATGTAGTTGGCGAAGCGAACCTTGAAAGTCATGGTATGGGTTACGGAAAGGCGTCTCTTGCAAAAGACATTTCATGGGAACAAGCACATATAGAAAGGAACAAGAACAATGTATATGTGCTGAAAAACCACCCGTCTATCATCATCTGGAGCCTTGGCAATGAAGCCGGCTATGGTTCAAACTTTGAAAAAGCCTACGATTTCGTACGAGCATACGACCCCTCACGTCCTATTCAGTATGAACGCGCAGAAAAAGATGGTAAGACAGATATTTTCTGCCCGATGTACTATAGACCTGATGCGAGCGAAAAATATGTCAAAGAAAGTCCTAAGAAACCTTTGATTCAATGTGAATATGCGCATGCCATGGGTAATTCTATGGGAGGTTTCCGCGACTATTGGAGAATAATCCGCGAATATCCTCACTATCAGGGTGGATTTATCTGGGACTTTGTTGACCAAGGTATAACAGCACACAGAGACGAGAATGGCGTGATGCAGGTGGGATCAGGAAAGACCAACAGCGGACTCCCGTCATTTGCATACGGTGGCGACTTCGGACGTTATCCTGCTTCCGACCACAACTTCAACTGCAATGGTCTGATACGTCCCGACAGAGTACCTAATCCTCATGCTAACGAGGTACGCTATTATTACCAGAATTTGTGGACCACACTCAAAGATGCAGAAAAGGCACAAATCGAGGTGTATAATGAAAACTTTTTCCGCACCATCGATAACGTGTCGCTCAACTGGCAGATGTCAGTAAATGGTGAGACAATGAAGGACGGAACCATATCAAACATCAAATTATTACCACAACAACGCCAAGTGCTCACATTGGGTAATGCAAGCGACTTGACGACACTTCGTTCGCAAGGCGATGTGTTAATTACATTGAAGTATGTCCTCAACAACGATGAACCTCTTCTCAAAACAGGCTATGCCGTTGCACGTCAGCAACTCGTTGCTAAGAGCACGGAATCCGTTGTGCCTGCAACACCTCTGCTTGTAAATCCACAAAAGCGCGAAATGAAAGCAGCAGTAACGCTTTCGCAAGACAACATGAGCGTTACATTCAACAAATACACCGGATGGATTGACTATATCGACATCGACGGCAAACCACTGCTTAAGTATGGAACAAGCCTCAAGCCCAACTTCTGGCGTGCTCCGACAGACAACGATTATGGTGCAGGCTTCCAAAGACGTTTTGCTGCATGGAAAGAACCCGCGATGAACCTCAAGGAATTTAAGGTAGAAGCAGGTAAGGTAACTGCAAAATATGAAATGCCTGCCGTGAAGTGCCAGCTCATCATGACATACCAGATGAATGCTGAAGGATTGGACGTAACCGAACAACTCATCCCAGAAGATCAAAACCAACTTCTTCCCCGCATAGCCATGCAGATAACACTGCCCAAAGGCTATGAAGACATTGAGTACTATGGTCGTGGACCTGGAGAAAACTACATAGACAGAAACGACGGAGATTTGCTCGGCATATATAAACAGACCGTAACAGAACAGTATTTCGGCTATGTACGTCCGCAGGAAAGTGGTAACAAAACAGATGTGCGTTGGTTCGATGTTAAGGATAATTCCGGAAAAGGGCTGTTCATCAAGTCCATAGAAGAACCAGTTGAAGTCTCTGCCCTTCATTATGAAGTAGCAGACCTTGACGGCGGTCCACAGAAAGAAGCACAGCACATGCATAGTGGCGACCTCAAACCACGCAACTATACAGTCGTAAACATAGGCTACCAAATGGGCTTAGGCTGCATCGATAGTTGGGGAGCATGGCCACTGCCAAAGTATATGCTCAAGGCAGGCGATAAAGTCGTGAAATTCAGAATTTGCAGCAAGAAGTAAGATTACAACTAATCACATAATAAAATCGGGAGCGGTATAGTGCCGTTCCCGATTGTTTCGTAAATGTCTATATCAAACTTTAAACAATTCAAAAATAAGATACGAACTATACTCTTTAAGCAATCTTGAATTGGCTAACGCATAGTCGATGCTACACATGGGTTTGCGCAGGAATTTCGGGAGGCGATGGATGGGTGCTAACATGATGCCTTTTACTTGCCTTATTTCGAAAAGTCCTTGGCATAACTCCTGCATGAGTTTGATGTCCAGGCTTGTGTTGCCGTGCCACAGTTCGGGTTTTCGGTTGGTGAGTTTTCTGCGTTTCAGCGAGGGGATGTCGCAGATCCACCTGCCGCCGGGCGCAATGATGCGGTGCATTTCGTGAAGCACTTTGACTACTGTGTCCTCATCAAGGTGCATCAGGAAATGAAAGGAAAGAACCGTTTCAAACGAACGGTCTTGAAATGGTGTCTTGCAAGCATCAGTGAGTGTGAATTGTTTATCTGGGTGCTGCTTTTGTGCTATCTTCAACATCTCCACACTGGCATCGGCGCACTCGGATGCATAGCCTGTAAGTCGCCCGGTGCCGCAGGGCAGGTCAAGAGTGCCTTCGGGCGACACGTTAAGGGTGTCCAATGCACGCCTTTCCTGTTGGTCGATAAAGCGCCCGTATGTGTTGGCAAAGCGGTCGTTGTCGTACTGTTTTGCGATATTGTTGTAATAATCGACAACTCTGTCTTCTTCCAAAGTGCTCATATTGTCAAAGAAAATGCTAATTTATGATAGGGTAGGACAACTATTTTCGTCTAAAAATAGTTGTTCTGTTCGTATTAGGAGATGCCGACGGTGCCGGTGATACTGCAGTGGTTGTTTTCTCTCCTTTTTCAATCTTCAAAATTCCACCATTTACCGGTGAATAGGTTATTTTCGTACCGAAATTATTGTCGAAATAGTCGTTACTTAGTTTTGCTGTATGTCCAAATTGCGCCATTGGTACGGTGGTGGTTAGAAGTTGTTTTGTACCGAGTGTAATTGTTGCTTTAACATTCGCAGGGATGCAATACACAACACCTTCTTGATTGTTTACATTCGCCAGTGTGTCGGGTGTGCATTCAAACTTTATTTTGTATGGGGTGCCGCTAACGTCGTCTTTGGCTGTCAAACCATAGTATTTTGAAAATCTGAATGCCACATCTTCCGTTTTGTCGCGACTTGGAACGTAGTTTGTGGTTAGTATGTGCGTCTCAATTTGTTTGGTACCCGTGAACAATTTCAACAATGCATTTTCTTCTCTTTCGAGTTCACGTAACATGACGTCCATCTGCTCTTTATCAACCGGCATATAGTCTGCTTCGCCTTTCGCCAAAGAACTGCGCTTCCGTCGTATATCGCATATTTCGCGATAAGCAGCGCGTGCCATTTCTTCCTTGCTCCCAGCCTGAAGCATAAGCGGTGTGCGATATGTGCTGCCTGTTTTGTCTGCTGCCTGAAGTAATGATGTGGCGGGCTTTATGAGTTGTGGTAATTCGGGTAAGTCGCCATTTATCGCCAACAGGCAATGGTCCGAACTGAGTTTAACAAAGCCTGATGATGAATTCTCTGGGTCGAATTTTATGGTATAACTTTTGCTTTCATCTGCAATGCCGTAAGGTGTCAGCATGAGCGACTTAATTCGCCAATTATCGCATTGTTCTGTCATTACATCAGTCAAATCCAAGTATGATGCTGCGTATTCCGACAATTCACCAGGAAAGAACGTGGTACGTTCTGCTGTTATTGCTATTTGCAGAGCAGTTTTCGGCAGACGATATTGCACGGATTTCAAAGCAACCGGTTTTTGCTGCTCACTACTTAAATTTTGGCGTACTACCTGTGCAGTAACTGACAAAAATCCGAGGACTATTGAGAAAAGTAATATAAGTACCCGTTTCATAATTTCCATTCTATATATTACAGGGAATAGACGTACAATCATACTTGTTCGTTACATATTGAGCAAGTCTCTGAATGAATTGCTAATGTTATTGACAATGTCGGATGCTGTTATGCTATACTCTCCGAGTGTAGATGAAGCCAAGTCGCCCGCCTTTCCATGAAGGAACACTGCTATCAATGCTGCAACTGAAGGTTGATAGTGCTGGGCAAGCAAACTGACTATAATGCCACTAAGCACATCGCCGCTTCCCGCTGTTGCCATTCCGGAATTGCCTGTGGAATTGAAATACACGCGACCGTCCGGCAAACAAATAGCAGTATGATGTCCTTTTAAGATTACTATTAGTTCATGACTTTCAGACAGTTCCTGTGCCACTTTCAGCCTGCTATAGCCATCATTCTTACAGTCAGTAAGTCGCTGAAATTCTAAAGGATGGGGTGTGATGATTGTTTTTGCCGGCAAAAAATCCAACCATTCCTTATTCCGGGCGATGATGTTAAGGGCATCAGCATCAAGCACCAATGGACAACGTGTACGCCTAATCTGGTCATAGAGAGCACGGGACGTGTCGGTATGCGTACCGATGCCGGGCCCTATGCAAATGGCGTCAAAGCGCGTATCACTACTGATGGGGTTACAGAATCGCTTCTCATTATAATCATGGTGAATTATAGCCTCAGGTAGCCCTATCTGAATGATATTGTTGTTTAGTAGAGGTGTATGGACCATTACTTTACCACATCCCGAACGCAAGCACGCACTCCCTGCCAAAAGTGCAGCGCCAGCCATGCCATATTGCCCGGCAACAATCATAGCAGTGCCGAACGTTCCCTTGTTTCCTGAATTTACACGAGGCTTGAACAACTCTCTAATATAATCCGCCTCTATGTATTCGTAGGGAGTAGATGTGGAATTTATCTTTGACGAAGACAACTGTATGTCCAAAACTTTTAATTTTCCAACATACATCTCATTTTCATCGAACATGAAAGCCAATTTGCGAAATTGGAAAGTGAGCGTCAGAGATGCCCTTACAATGCTTTCAAGATTGTTAGAGGAGTTGTCTTCACACATCAAACCTGACGGTACGTCAATAGACACAACTGTGCACCCTGTACTATTGATAAAACGCACCAATGTTGCAAAACCGCCTTCCAACGGGCGAGACAGCCCTGTACCAAACAGACCATCAATGATAAGTGTGTCTGCAGAAAGTTCCGGTGGCTCAAAAGTGCTTGTTATCTCTGTGAGATGGCCCTCACCCAACGATTTCAGTCTTTCTGCCTCTTCTTTACAGTCGGCGCTGATCCGGCTTGCTATATTGAAGAGGTAAGTCTTCACAGCATATCCTCCACAAATAAGCATTCTCGCGACAGCCAAAGCATCTCCACCATTATTGCCCGGTCCGGCAAAGACCACTATTGGTGTGCTTGTTGACCATTGCGAAGTTATGGCATCTGTCAGGCTGTAAGCCGCACGTTCCATCAGGTCAATAGAAGAGATGCCCTCGTCCGAAATGGTGAAGGCATCTATTTCTTTAATCTGTTTCGCAGTTGGTATTATCATGTTTTCAAGAATCTGGAAAATATAGCAATTGCTAAAAATTCCACCAATGTTTCTTTTTTCTTCTGATGGGTTGAGGATTGTCGCTATAGAACTGTTCTGCACTCATGCGCTTGGAAATCATTTCATATATGCTTCCCCAGTCAGGGATACCACCCACATTGCAGTCGTCTATAAAAACATCAGCCTTTACTTTTCGACTGAAATGGCGGTTGTTCTCTATCGTTTCTTCAGGATAATCGCGATTTACAGAATAAAAAACAACTCCCTTGCTTTCACACCATTCAACGGCTTCATCAAGCAGACGTCCTTCACGTACTGTCCAGAGAATAAGCCGATGCCCGTCTTCTATGAGTTTCTTTAAAGTTGCAGTTGCAAACGGACGTTCTTTTCCTATTTTTGGGTATTTGTGTTCAACAATCGTTCCATCAAAATCTACAGCAATAAGCATAATGATAAAGGTTATTTTTGTTTATGTCTATGTTCAGTATAAAGTTTTATTTTTATGATTTACGTGTGCAAAAGTAAGAATAAATAGGCTAATTCTGACTAATCCCACATAAAAAACGTATATTTATCAATTTATTGTTTCTTGTGGTTTTCTACTTTTTGAGAAGATTTAGAAGATATTGACCATATTGATTCTTTATCATTGGCTGTGCGTTTTCGCGCAACTGATCTTCAGTAATCCAACCGAATTGGTATGCAATGCCTTCAAGGCATGCCACTTTCAAGCCCGTACGCTTTTCTATCACTTCTATAAATGTAGAAGCCTCACTGAGACTATCGTGTGTACCTGTATCAAGCCAGGCAAAGCCCCGACCCAACGTCTGAACCATGAGTTCTCCATCTTTGAGAAACTCCTGATTTACAGTGGTTATTTCCAATTCACCTCGTGCCGATGGCTTAATGTGTTTAGCAACATCAACCACTTTATTCGGATAGAAGTATAAGCCCACTACTGCATAATTTGATTTCGGCTCGGCAGGCTTTTCTTCTATACTCAAGCATTCGCCTTTATCGTCAAACTCAACAACTCCATATCGTTCCGGATCATTCACCCTATAACCGAACACAGTGGCCTTGCGTTGTTCGGCAGCAGTCTTTACTGCACTATGAAGCATCGTACGCATACCGCTGCCATGGAAGATATTATCGCCAAGTACAAGACACACATCATCATCACCTATAAACTCTTCGCCGATAATAAACGCCTGAGCCAGACCATCCGGACTGGGTTGCTCTGCATAACTGAAGGATACGCCAAGATTACTGCCATCACCCAACAGGCGCTTAAACAGAGGCAAGTCAGTTGGGGTTGATATAATGAGTATTTCACGGATACCTGCAAGCATCAATACAGAGATGGGGTAATACACCATCGGCTTGTCAAATATAGGAATCAACTGCTTGCTTATTCCTTTAGTTATGGGATAGAGACGAGTTCCGCTTCCTCCTGCTAATACTATACCTTTCATTTGTTTATGGTGTTTGTGAATATAGATTCAATCCAGTTAATAAGATTTTTTCTCTAATTATTGTTGCAAAGATATTGCAAAACACTTTTATTACCAAATTATTTTCGCTACTTCCTCAAAGAATTTGCTTTATTAACGACTTTAACGTAATTTTGTAGCGATAAAAAGTCAATCAATAGTAGAGACATAATTTGGTACGCACAGTTAAATACATATTGTTAATACTTCTTCTGCCCATCACTGCTTTTGGGCAAGGAGTGATGTATAATGCGGACAACATTCCGATGCCGCACTATAAAGACGCCCTTCGTTACACAAGCAATCCTGATAACGTACTCGACCAAGCCGCTGTTGACAGTATTGACGTTATTTGCCAACACCTTGACAAAACGCGCGGTATTGAAATGGTTTTTGTCGTAGTTAACAACGTTGAAGGTGGCGATGTCTATCCAATAGGTGAAGCATTGTTCGACAAGCACAAGTTTGGCAAAAAAGATAAGGACACGGGGCTTCTTGTAATAATCAGCAAGAATGACCGCGGCTACTTCATACATACCGGCAAAGGTATGGAAGGCGTGTTGCCTGATGCAATATGCCACAGAATAGGTAGCAAGGTGTTGGTTCCGGAACTCAAAAACAATAATTGGAGCGAAGGTGCGCTGAAGACTGCCCGCGCCATCAAAGGCGTCATAGAAGACGATCCCGAATTTGCAGAATTGACTTCTGAAGAGGAAGATGACGATTTAGGTGGAGTAGGTCTGTTTGTAATTGGTGTATCAGCGGTTTGTGCTTATGGTGCATTTGCGAGAAGGAAGAAATGTCCTCTGTGCAAAAAGTCGATGAATCAGGTCGCTCGCCAGGTTGTAAGCAAAAGTGGATATATCACCACCTATAATGTTAAATATCGCTGTACAAAATGTGGCCATGAGATGAATATCGTTGAGAAAGTTGACCACACACCTACTGCTGGTGGAGGTATCGGCGGCGGCTACAGAGGATCCGGCGGCGGTAGTTTTGGCGGTGGAGGAAGTTTCGGCGGCGGCAGTTATGGCGGCGGCGGTGCAGGAGGAAGATTCTAATAAAAAAAGAATATCAATAACAATTAAAATAGTAAATAGAATTTATGAAAAAGTTATCAGGTACCACAATAGCCTTATTGGCTGTGGCAGTTATCGCTTTATTGTTCGGCGTTTCAAAGTATAATGGCTTCGTTTCTTCAGAAGAGGGAGTGAACAAAGCATGGGCTGACGTACAGTCTGCTTATCAGCGTCGCGCAGACCTTATCCCCAACTTGGTAAGCGTAGTAAAAGGTTATGCAAAACACGAACAAGAAACTTTTGAGAAAGTAACCGCTGCTCGTGCAAAGGCAACAAGCATTACCATTGATGCAGAAAACATGAATCCGGATGAGATTGCTGCGAAAATGAAAGAATTCCAACAGGCACAGGGAGAACTCTCCAGTGCGTTGAAATCTTTGCTTGCCGTACAGGAAGCATATCCTGACTTGAAGGCAAATGAACAGTTCTCAACACTTCAGGCACAACTTGAGGGTACAGAGAACAGGATCAACAAAGCGCGAAATGACTATAACACAACTGTTCAGGGCTACAACAAAGATGTCCGCAGTTTCCCTGGCAACTTGGTAGCAGGTATTTTCGGCTTTGAGAAAAAGACACCATTCGAGGCTGAAGCAGGGGCAGAGAAAGCACCTACAGTGAAGTTCGACTAATGAATCTCTAATCAGAATAATACTGATGACTAATCAACGCTACATGATGCGAGGCGTGAGCGCCATGAAAGAGGACGTTCACAACGCAATTAAGAATATTGACAAAGGCCTGTTTCCACAGGCCTTTTGCAAAATTATCCCCGACATTCTTGGCGGAGACCCGGATTACTGCAACATCATGCATGCAGATGGCGCGGGCACAAAGAGCAGTTTGGCATACGCCTATTGGAAAGAGGCCGGTGATCTTTCCGTCTGGAAGGGCATTGCACAGGATGCACTGGTCATGAATACAGACGACCTGCTGTGTGTTGGTGCTGTTGACAACATTCTCGTTTCTTCCACAATAGGTAGGAATAAAATGCTGATACCAGGTGAAGTTATCTCAGCCATCATCAATGGTACCGATGAACTCATGCAGCAGATGCGCGAAATGGGCATTGGCATTTATGGCACTGGCGGCGAAACGGCAGACGTGGGTGATTTGGTACGCACAATCATCGTTGACAGCACCGTAACATGCAGAATGAAACGCAGTGATGTCATCAACAATGCAAACATAGTACCTGGCGATGTCATTGTAGGTTTGTCTTCTTCAGGGCAAGCCACATACGAAACGTCCTACAATGGTGGCATGGGTAGCAATGGACTTACTTCTGCCCGACATGATGTCTTTGCTAAGTATCTTGCTGAAAAATATCCAGAAACATACGATGCAGCAGTACCTGAAGAATTGGTTTACAGTGGCTCATATAAATTGACTGATGCTGTAGCGGATTCGCCGGTTGCTGCCGGACTGTTGGTGCTTTCTCCAACTCGCACCTATGCTCCTGTAATAAAGCAACTGCTTGACAAAATGCGTCCTCGCATTCATGGTATGGTTCATTGCACAGGTGGCGCACAGACGAAAGTGTTGCATTTTGTAAGCGATAATTGCAGAGTAATAAAAGATAACATGTTCCCATTACCTCCACTCTTCAGAATCATACAGAAAGAAAGCGGCACGGATTGGTCAGAGATGTACAAGGTGTTTAATATGGGGCATCGCATGGAAATCTATGTAGATCCGAAAGATGCAGAAGACGTCATCAATATCAGCAAGTCATTTGATATTGACGCACGGATAGTGGGACACATCGAAGAAGGAGAAAAACACCTTACGATAAGAAGTGAATTTGGAGAATTTAATTATTAACACAAACTGAAATGAAGCGTTTACTTCTGTTCTTAGCAGTAGCCACATTTTCTGTCAGTTCTGTCTTTGCTGCCGCACATATTTATAAAGGCAACAGTACATATACCTACGACATCCTTTATACATACGATGGCAAACACCTGTACAGGGGCAATAGTACATACACCTATGACATTCTCTGCACTTTTGACGGCAGACGTATTTACAAAGGTAATAGTACATATACCTACGACATCCTTTACACCTATAATGGCAAGCATTTGTACAAGGGGAACAGCACATATACATACGATATCCTATGTACATTCAATGGTAACCGTATTCACAAGGGAAACAGTACATACACTTATGACATTTTGTTTACATACGACGGAAGACATCTGTACAAAGGTAACAGTACATATACCTACGACATCCTTCTGACAACTGATGCACCTATACCAATGCCTATCCTGATGTATGCCATGTAAATCTATATAATCCAAACGCAGACATGAATTCACTTTTGGAAAAACTTGACGGTTTGACAGCAAGGTTCGAAGAAGTTTCCACGCTTATTACAGATCCATCTGTCATAGCAGACCAGCAACGATACGTACGCCTTACAAAAGAATATAAAGAACTCGAGAACCTTATGACAGCAAAAAAGGAGTACGAAGAATTGCTGACAAATCTTGATGGAAGTAAGCAGATACTCCTCTCCGAAGACGATGCCGAAATGAAAGAACTGGCGCGTGAAGAAGTTGCTGCATGTGAGGCAAGAATACCGCAACTGGAAGAAGAAATAAAGATAATGCTTGTGCCAAAAGACCCAGAAGACAGCAAAAATGCCATACTGGAAATCAGGGCAGGAACCGGCGGCGACGAAGCAGCACTCTTTGCCGGCGACCTGTTCCGTATGTATTCAAAGTACTGCGAATCGAAGGGATGGAAGTTTGAGGTTTCAAGTGCAAGCGAAGGCGCTGTCGGTGGTTTCAAGGAAATAGTGGTTTCAGTAACAGGTGCAGACGTTTATGGCACTTTGAAATACGAAAGTGGTGTACATCGCGTACAAAGAATACCCCAGACAGAGACACAGGGCAGGGTACACACTTCCGCTGCAACTGTAGCAGTACTGCCTGAAGCAGAGGCTTTTGATGTTGTTATCAACGAAGGTGAAATAAAATGGGACACATTCCGGTCAAGCGGCGCAGGTGGGCAAAATGTCAACAAGGTCGAGTCAGGGGTGCGCCTACGCTATAATTGGAAGAATCCTAATACCGGCGAAGTTCAGGAAATACTGATAGAATGTACAGAAACCCGCGACCAACCAAAAAATAAGGAGCGTGCTCTTGCCCGACTTCGTACGTTCATCTATGACAACGAACATAAAAAATATGTAGATGATATTGCATCACGCCGAAAGACACTGGTATCGACAGGCGACCGATCTGCAAAAATCCGTACATACAATTATCCGCAAGGCAGGATAACCGACCATCGCATCAACTACACGATCTATAATCTGTCAGCATTTATGGATGGTGACATACAGGACTGCATAGACCATCTCATCATAGCAGAAAATGCTGAACGACTTAAAGAAGCAGAATTATAATCAGAATTTTCAAAAAGACACTAAATGAACAAGCAAAAATTAGTAGAACAAATTCGCACAAAAAGATCTTTTCTATGTGTGGGACTTGACACTGATCTCAAAAAAGTACCTCAGTGCATGTTGAGCGAAGAAGACCCAATATTCGCATTCAATAAAGCCATTATAGATGCAACAGCATCGTATTGTATTGCTTACAAACCTAATCTTGCTTTTTACGAGTGTTTTGGAGTAAAAGGTTGGGTGGCTTTTGAAAAGACAATCAATTATCTCCGCAAGAATTATCCGGAACAGTTCATCATAGCAGATGCTAAACGCGGAGACATAGGCAACACTTCTGCAATGTATGCCCGGGCGTTCTTTGAGGATCTTGACGTTGATGCACTGACAGTTGCTCCATATATGGGAGAAGACAGTGTAACACCATTTCTCAATTATAAGGATAAATGGGTGGTGCTGTTAGCACTGACAAGCAATAAGGGGTCGCACGATTTCCAACTTACAACGGACGAAAACGGCAAACGGTTGTTCGAGGAGGTTCTCGATAAGTCTCAGAAATGGGCAAACGATGAACAGATGATGTACGTTGTGGGCGCTACACAGGGAAAACTTTTTGCAGACATAAGGAAGCACGTACCCAATCATTTTCTTCTTGTTCCCGGTGTCGGTGCGCAAGGAGGGTCTCTTGAAGAGGTTTGTAAATACGGCATGACCAGCGATTGCGGCCTTATCGTAAATTCTTCCCGAGGTATCATCTATGCCGACAGCACTACAAATTTTGCAGAAGCAGCCGGCAAAGCAGCAAAAGCTTTACAAGAAGAGATGGCGACATTACTTTTAGCCCATAAGGTTTAGCGTCATCTAACACGTCTCAACAACAAAACTGCGCCATAGCACAATTGCTAATGGCGCAGTTTTGTTTGTTGAAAAATAGCATATAGGCACGTTGCTATTCTTCATTATGCCTGACATCAATCATAAGTTCGTCCAATTGCTTTTGATCAACATGTGCCGGCGCATCAAGCATAACATCGCGTCCTGAGTTGTTCTTGGGGAATGCGATGCAGTCACGTATGCTGTCAAGCCCTGCAAAGAGGCTGACCCAGCGGTCGAGCCCGTATGCCAAACCGCCATGGGGTGGGGCACCATATTTGAAGGCATTCATCAGGAAGCCAAATTGTGCTTGTGCCTGTTCGGGTGTGAATCCAAGAATTTTAAATATTTTGGCTTGAAGCACGGCGTCGTGGATACGAATACTGCCGCCTCCGACCTCGCAACCATTGCAAACCATGTCGTAAGCATTGGCTTTTACGTTGGCAGGATCTGAATCGAGAAGCGGTATGTCTTCAGGTTTTGGTGAAGTGAAGGGGTGGTGCATAGCCATTAAGCGTTGTTCCTCATCACTCCATTCAAACATAGGGAAATCAACGACCCAAAGAAGGGCAAATTTGTTTTTGTCTCGAAGTCCCATGCGGTTTCCCATTTCCAGACGTAGTTCGCAAAGTTGCTTACGCGCTTTCATGGCATTGTCGCCACTAATAATCAGTATCAAGTCGCCTGGTTTTGCTGCCATTTTCGTCTTAAGTTCCTGAAGTACTTCCTGACTATAGAACTTATCAACGGAACTTTTTACTGAACCATCTTCGTTTACGCGAGCATAAACCAACCCTTTTGCACCAATTTGTGGGCTTTTCACAAAGTTGGTGAGTTCATCAATTTGCTTACGAGTATAAACAGCACACCCTTCTGCACAAATACCACCGATATATGCTGCATCATTGAATACGGCGAAGTCAGATTTCCCCTGCAGCGTATCCATCAACTCCACAAACTCCATGCCGAAGCGCATATCAGGTTTGTCTGACCCGAAACGTTTCATCGCATCCAACCATGGCAAGCGAAGGAATGGTTTTTCTCCAAGGTCAACACCGCGTACCTTTTTAAAAAGATATTTTGTCATTTCTTCGAAAAGACTGATAACGTCATCCTGTTCGACAAAACTCATCTCACAGTCTATCTGAGTAAATTCAGGCTGACGGTCAGCGCGCAAATCTTCATCACGGAAGCATTTCACGATTTGAAAATATCTGTCCATGCCTGCCACCATAAGTAACTGCTTCAGTGTTTGCGGACTTTGGGGCAAGGCATAGAAACACCCGGGATTCATTCGTGAGGGTACGATAAAGTCACGTGCACCTTCAGGTGTTGAACCGACCAAAACTGGAGTTTCTATTTCCAGAAAGCCTTTACTGTCCAAGAAATGACGGACTTCAATGCACATTTTATGCCGCAATTCCAGATTTTTACGGACGTTTTCTCTTCTCAAATCCAGATATCGGTATTTCATGCGTAAATCATCGCCGCCGTCTGTGTCATTTTCAATAGTAAAAGGAGGTGTTGTCGATGCGTTGAGTACAAGCAGTTTATCAACAATGATTTCAATGTCTCCGGTTGGCATCTTGGCATTTTTGTTATAACGCTCGTTGACGATGCCTTCAACTTGTATGACATATTCACGGCCTAACTTGTTAGCCTCTTCACAGAGAGTGGTATTTGTTTCTTCATTGAAAACCAACTGTGTGATGCCATATCTGTCGCGAAGGTCAACGAAAGTCATACCGCCCATTTTTCGGATTCTTTGTACCCAACCCGACAATGTTACTTTTGTATTGACGTGGCTGATTCTTAGTTCGCCACAAGTGTGAGTTCTATACATTTTTATTGTGATTGTAAATCTTTATTCTAAAACATTTTATCAATATTCATCCCAGCTCTTCACTTCTATATCATCCACCTTTATTTTGCAGAAGGCATTGATAAATGCGCTTGCTAATCGTGCATTGGTGATAAGCGGAATGTTCAGGTCGATGGCTGTACGGCGTATCTTATATCCATTGGTCAATTCGCGAGGCGTCAAATCCTTTGGAACATTCACAACAAAGTCGATACCATGATTGTGCATGATGTCGAGCACCTGCGGCTCTTGTCCTTCTTCGCTTGGCCAATGAACGAGAGTGTTCGGTACACCATTCTGTGTGAGATAACGACTCGTGCCCGGTGTGGCATAAAGTTTATAGCCGTGTTCAACCAACATTTTTGAGGCATCGAGCATATCTGCTTTTTGATGACCATCACCTGTGGAAAGAAGTATATTCTTTTCAGGTATGCGTTGCCCTACAGAAAGCATACTCTTCAGAAGAGCATCGCTCGAATTCTCACCGATACATCCCACTTCACCTGTACTGCTCATGTCAACTCCCAAAACGGGGTCTGCCTTCTGTAAACGGTTGAAGGAGAACTGACTTGCCTTAATACCTACATAATCGAGGTCGAACAGATTTTTGTCCGGTCGTTCCACAGGAAGTCCTAATATGATTCGCGTAGCCAGTTCTATAAGATTGATTTTAAGGACTTTGCTAACGAATGGAAAACTGCGGGAAGCACGCAAGTTGCATTCTATGACCTTTATGTCGTTTTCACGTGCAAGGAATTGTATATTAAAGGGACCACTGATGTGAAGTTCTTTAGCAATGAGACGCGAAATCTTCTTAATCCTCCTGAATGTTTCGATGTAAAGTTTCTGAGGGGGAAACTGAATGGTAGCATCGCCAGAGTGTACACCTGCAAACTCAATATGTTCACTTATGGCGTACGCAATGATTTCTCCATCTCTGGCAACTGCGTCCATCTCTATTTCTTTGGCATGTTCTATAAACTGCGAAACGACTACAGGATGCTCTTTAGAAACATCTGATGCCAATCGGAGGAAGCGCTCCAATTCTTCCATATTGGAACAAACGTTCATCGCTGCACCGGAAAGAACGTAAGAGGGGCGCACAAGTACAGGAAATCCTACTTCTTTTATGAACCCTTGAATATCCTCAAAACTTGTCAAAGCGCTCCAAGCAGGCTGGTCCACATCAATCCGTCGAAGCATCTCGGAGAATTTTTCACGGTCTTCTGCGTTGTCTATACATTTTGCAGAAGTGCCGAGTATTGGAACGTTTTGCTTGTCAAGGCGCATGGCAAGATTGTTTGGTATCTGTCCTCCCGTTGACACGATAACGCCCTTGGGTGTTTCAAGATCAACAATGTCGAGCACACGCTCAAAAGTCAGTTCATCGAAGTAAAGGCGGTCGCACATGTCATAGTCGGTGGAAACCGTTTCGGGATTGTAATTTATCATCACACTGCGGTAGCCTTCCTTACGAATTGTATTCAGTGCCTGTACGCCACACCAGTCAAATTCTACCGATGACCCTATTCTGTATGCACCGCTTCCCAAGACAACCACAGAGCGTTTGTCATTTTCATAACGTATATCGTGCGAAGTGCCTAAATAGGAAAGATAGAGATAATTGGTATGAGCAGGGTATTCTGCTGCAAGTGTGTCAATTTGCTTGACGTATGGGACGATGTTGGCCTGTTTGCGTCGTTCACGGATTATGAGGCTTGCCTTGTTGATTGACATTTCCTTTTCCATGTCTAAGGCTCGCGCAATCTGGAAGTCGGTAAAGCCCATCACCTTCGCCTCGAGGAGTAGTTCATTGTCGAGGTTGTTGATTGATTTGCATGCGTGGATTTTCTTGTTAATGTTGTATATATTCTCCAACTTATATAGGAACCATTTGTCAATCTTGGTAAGTTCATTGATTTCATCCACAGTCATGCCATCAAAGAATGCCTTTTCAATTACCAACAGACGCTTATCAGTGGGTGCGGCGAGAGAGGCACGTATATCATCGATTTTCAATTCTTTATTACCAACAAATCCATGAAGACCTTGACCTATCATGCGGATGCCCTTTTGGATTACTTCTTCAAAAGTACGTCCTATAGCCATTACCTCACCAACACTCTTCATAGAGGAGCCTAATTCGCGATCTACACCTCGGAACTTACCCAAGTCCCATCTTGGTATCTTGCATACCACATAATCCAATGCTGGTTCAAAGAATGCACTCGTTGTCTTTGTTACAGAGTTCTTTAGTTCAAAAAGTCCGTATCCTAATCCAAGTTTCGCAGCAACAAATGCTAAAGGATAACCTGTAGCCTTCGATGCTAATGCAGAGGAACGACTCAGACGCGCATTTACCTCAATTACCCGGTAGTCTTCACTTTCCGGGTCGAAAGCATACTGAACGTTACATTCACCAACTATACCGATATGGCGAACTATTCTGATGGCTAACTCACGTAGTTTGTGATATTCATTATTGGTCAGAGTCTGCGATGGGGCAATGACGATACTTTCTCCTGTATGTATGCCAAGAGGGTCGAAATTTTCCATGTTGCAGACCGTGATACAGTTGTCAAACTTGTCACGAACTACTTCATATTCAATTTCTTTCCACCCTTTCAGGCTTTTTTCCACCAACACCTGTGGGGAAAAACTAAAGGCCTTTTCAAGGAGAATATCCAACTCCTGATCATTATTACAAAAACCACTTCCTAACCCTCCCAGGGCATAGGCTGCACGGACGATGACCGGATATCCTAAAGCGTTGGCTGCTTTCCTGGCATCTTCGGGTGTTTCACATGCTTCGCTCTTGATAGTCTTGACGTTAATTTCATCAAGGCGATTTACAAACAGTTCTCTGTCTTCGGTGTCCATAATCGCCTGAACGGGGGTGCCAAGCACCTGAACGCCATATTTATCAAATACACCGTCTTCGTAAAGTTTCACACCACAATTAAGTGCCGTTTGTCCTCCAAAAGCCAACATGATGCCTTGCGGACGCTCTTTCTTAATGATTTTTTCAACAAAGAAGGGTGTTACAGGCTGAAAATAGATTTTGTCAGCAACACCCTCACTCGTTTGCACTGTTGCAATGTTGGGGTTGATGAGGATAGTCTCTATACCTTCTTCACGCAAAGCCTTCAAGGCTTGAGATCCACTATAGTCAAATTCACCGGCTTCGCCAATCTTAAGCGCACCGCTACCAAGGAGAAGAACTTTCTTTATATTGTTATCTATCATGACTTATTCAGAATTTTAACGAATTCATCAAAAAGGAACGTAGTATCAACAGGACCTCCACATGCCTCAGGATGGAACTGTGCAGAAAACCACGGATTGTGCTTGTGCCTGATTCCTTCATTGGAGCCATCATTCATGTTGATGAAGTAAGGTTCCCAATTATTATCCAAGGTATCTGTGTTGACGGCATAACCATGATTTTGGCTTGTGATGAAACAGCGCTGAGTGCCTACCATCTGCACCGGTTGGTTATGACTACGATGTCCATACTTTAGTTTGTAAATTGTCGCTCCGGCTGCTTTTGAAAGCAACTGGTTACCCATACATATTCCCATACAGGGTTTTACGTCGGGATTTTGAAGGAATTTCTTGATGTTGTTGACCGTTGTGATACATTTGTCAGGGTCTCCAGGACCATTTGCCAAAAACAGAGCATCAAAATCCAATGTATTGAAGTCATAGTCCCAAGGCACTCTGATGACTTCAACGCCTCGCGTTATCAGACTTCTGATGATATTGTTTTTTACACCGCAGTCAACGAGAACGACCTTTTTGTCGGCACCTTCATTGTATCTGATGATTTCAGTACACGATACACGCTCTACAAAGTTAATATCACCATAATTTTCATCAACAACTTCTTCTGAGACACCCTCTACTACAATTTTTCCCATCATCACTCCATGCTCTCGAAGCACTTTAGTGAGTGCACGGGTATCAATGCCAGTAATTCCAGGAACTTTTTCTCGCTTCAACCATTCTGAAAGGCTTTCCACTGCATTCCAATGGCAATATTTTTCACTGTAGTCGCTTACTATTATGGCTGAGGCATATATTCTGTCGCTCTCCATATAATTTGCCAAGCCATTTTCTGAATTACTGTATGGCGGCACACCATAATTGCCTACCAAAGGATACGTTAGAGTCATCAGTTGTCCGGCATAGGAAGGATCTGTCAGACTTTCAACGTATCCTGTCATAGCGGTGTTGAAGACAACTTCACCGCGCACAGCAGCATCATAGCCGAAACTTTTGCCACAAAAAACGGTTCCATCGTCAAGGATAAGTTTTGCTTTCATATCGTGTTTATGGATTCTCTTTTATAATATGCAAAATTAGTAAAAAAATGATGAACGAATGCTGGAAATCCAGTGTTTACTTCCTTTATAATTTACAGATTTTATAAAAAATAACCCACCAGTAAAAAAAACTGATGGGAAATTTCTTATCCGCCGAAATCATCGTACATAATGCTTTCAGGTTCAACGCCCAAACTGTCGAGCATATTCTTCACTGCATTCGACATCGGACCCGGACCGCACATGTAATACTCTATGTCTTCAGGTGTTTCGTGATCTTTCAAGTAGGTATCGTACATCACCTGATGAACAAACCCCGCAGTGTATGCCACACCTGCCTTGTCTGCCTCAGGATCAGGACGGTCAAGAGCAAGGTGGAAATGGAAATTGGGATATTCCTTCTCCAGGTCATGGAAATTGTCAAGATAGAACACTTCGCTCAAAGAACGTGCTCCGTAGAAATAATGCATTTCACGGTCAGTCGTATGTAGCGTCTTGGTCATGTGCATAATCTGTGCTCTGAGAGGTGCCATGCCAGCACCACCACCGACCCATATCATTTCTTTCTTGGAGTCAAAGATGGGATGGAAATCTCCGTACGGACCGCTCATCAATACCTTGTCGCCTGGTTTCAGCGAGAAAATATACGTAGATGCAATACCTGGATTTACGTCCATAAAACCACCGCCCTGTTCTTTAGGTTTGAAGGGTGGGGTAGCGATACGAACGGTCAGCATGAAACGATCGCCTTCAGCAGGATAGTTCGCCATGGAGTATGCACGGATGGTATCTTCTGTATTTACGCACTTCAACGAGAAGAGACCAAACTTTTCCCATGCCGGAAGGTAGTCACCCAGATCTGCCTTGTCGATATCCTTATCGTAGTCTATTTCAAACTTTGGAATACGTATCTGAGCGTATGAGCCGGGAATGAAGTCCATGTGTTCACCTTCAGGAAGTTGTACTATAAATTCCTTTATGAAACTTGCAACGTTTTTGTTGGAAATTACTGTACATTCATACTCTTTTACGCCAAGTATGCTTTCAGGCACTGCAACTTCAAGGTCGGACTTAACCTTGCACTGGCAGCCAAGTCGCCAGTTGGCCTTAATCTCCTTACGAGAGAAATGAGGTTTCTCAACGTCAAGAATCTCGCCGCCGCCGGCATCTACCTGACATTTGCATTGTCCGCAACTGCCTTTTCCGCCACATGCCGAAGGAAGATGTACACCATTGTCGTTGAGGGTGGTAAGGAGAGTACCTCCTTGACCTACCGTCAGTACTTGCTTGCCGTTATTAATATTGATTTTTACATCCCCACTTGGCGTCAGATAATTCTTTGCTACAAGAAGAATAATTGTCAATACAATGATAACTGCAAGAAATACGCAAATGCTCGATAAAATGAAACTTATATCCATTATTTATTGTATTCTTTTTCTGTTTTATAAAATGTACTACAGTTTCAGACCGCTAAAGCACATGAACGCCATGGCCATAAGTCCAACAGTAATAAATGTTATACCTAACCCCTGTAAAGGTTTGGGAATATCTGTATATGCCATCTTCTCTCGTATTGCTGCCAAGCCTACAATAGCAAGCAGCCAGCCTACGCCTGAGCCAAGGGCAAAAACGATGCAATCGCCTATGCCAGAGATGGCTTGCGAACTGGTTTCCGGATCCATTTCTATGCGTTGCTGCATAAAAAGAGAAGAACCCATAATGGCGCAATTTACTGCAATCAAAGGCAGAAAAATGCCCAACGAATTATAAAGTGAGGGAGAAAACCGCTCTACAATCATCTCGACCAGTTGCACAATACCTGCAATAACAGCAATAAAGAGGATAAATGCTAAATAGGTAAGATCCATGCCGAATATGCCGTCCTCAGCCAAAACCTTAGTTTGGAGAAGATAATTGACAGGACAAGTTACTAACAAGACGAAAATAACTGCCAGACCCAGACCAAAAGAAGTTTTCACATTTTTGCTCACAGCCAAATATGAACACATGCCCAGAAATGAGGCAAATATCATATTGTCAACGAAAATCGAGCGAATGAATAGGCTCAATGCGTGTTCCATCAGACGTATTTTTTTGGAAAGTGATTTTTAACTTATATTTGAAAAGATGCAAGGATTGGCTTAGTCTTCTATTTTTACAACAGAACGATGTGCCCAAATAATACATCCTAGAATTATCATAGCCATTGCCGGCATGGTCATCATACCGTTGTTGGGATAACCTTCAGGGAAGATGCGAATGTCCAAAAGCGTTCCGTTTCCGAATAATTCCCTAATAGCACCTACAGCAACAAGTATCCAGGCATATCCAAGACCACTGCCTATTCCATCAAGCAAACTTGGCCAAGGCGCATTGGTCATGGCAAATGCTTCAAGACGACCCATTAGGATACAGTTCGTGATAATCAAACCCACATAAACGCTAAGTTGGACACTTACATCGTATGCAAATGCTTTAAGCACCATGCTGACGATTGTTACCAACGCTGCCACAACGACCAACTGTATGATGATGCGTATTCTGTTTGGAATGGTTTTCCTAAGGAGTGATATGATGATATTTGAAAAGGCGGTAATTACCGTTACTGACAATCCCATCACGATTGAAGGTTCCAGTTTCGAGGTAACAGCCAATGCAGAGCAAATACCCAAAACCTGTATCAGCACAGGGTTGTTCAGATTGAGTGGCTCCATGAAAGCCCGCTTGTTTTCTGCTGAGAATAAAGCCATTTTTATTGCGTTTCTTATGGTTCGTGTTTTATTTTCAAATTATTTTTTTACTGAATCTACTTGTTGAGACTGGATAGAGGAAAGATATTTCCCATAAAGTTTAAGATAATCCTTGAGCATGGCATCAACACCATTTCCTGTCAACGTGGCACCACTAATACCATCGCATTTGTTGATGTCATCTTGGCTTGCCGTTCCATGCTTCACAACAGACAGAGCAATCTCTCCGGCAGTATCGTAGATTGATTTACCCTTAAACTGATCCTGGAATTTCTCTTCTGTAATCAAAGCACCCAGACCGGCTGTTTCACTTTCATGGCTAAAATATGCGCCATAAACGGTTTTTGCATCGTCATTTAGCGACAAATATCCCCAAATGCCTCCCCAGAGACCTTTGCCCACCAGAGGTATAACGTATTTTTGTGCACCTTCAACTTGAGCCTTGAAAACCGGTAGTTTGTTGAATTCAGCCTTTATTTCCTTTCGAGGTATGTCGAAGCCTCCTTTGTCGGCAAGTATCTTTCCTGACGTATCAACGAGTAATTCTTCCTTGATTACTTGGTCGTATCGTGCTTCAACATCTTCGTTCGCAACACCACGTATATTGAGAGATGCCAATATCTGTTTTTTAGTGTCTATGCGCACATTGGCATCAGAGCGACTCTTGAGCACCGAAGACACTGTAGCCAAGAGGAATGCAACGACAACAACTACTACTGCTGCGTAAACAATCGTGTAAACATTGCTATTTGTATTCAACTTCATAATTATAGTCTTTGTTTCCTTTAGTCATTATTAACTTTCATACGTTTAGCGCGTTTACTGATGTTCTTCTGCACAAAGCAGTAGTCTATCAGAGGTGCAAACATATTCATAAACAAAATAGCGAGCATCATGCCCTCAGGATAACCAGGATTGAGAACTCGGATTACGATTGCAAGTGCACCAATCAGGAATCCATAAATATACTTGCCTTTCTCTGTACGCGCACTGGTAACTGGATCTGTCGCCATGAATACAGCACCAAACGCAAAGCCACCAAGTACAAGATGATTGTACCATGGAATTTTAGCGACTTCATTGCTATCGAGTCCAGACACATTAAAAAGAAATGCAACTATGGCTCCGCCGACAAAAACGCTTGACATCGTTTTCCAGGAAGCAATTCTCGTCCAAAGCAGAATCAGAGCACCTATCGCTATTGCTATTACGCTCGTCTCGCCGACTGAGCCAGGCATTGTGCCTACGACATATTGCCAAAAGTCACCACTGACTGCTTGGTCTGCTGCTGCCTCACCTAATGCGGTAGCCTGAGTCATTGTATCAGGCAGGGCATTCCCTAATCCAAAAAACTGACTGTCGCACACCCAAACTTTGTCGCCTGACATAGAAGTAGGGTAGGCGAAGAAGAGAAAAGCACGAGCCACAAGAGCCGGGTTGAATATATTCATGCCGGTTCCTCCATATATTTCTTTAGCGAAAATCACAGAGAAAGCAACAGCAAGTGCCATCATCCACAAGGGTGTGTTAACTGGCAATATCATCGGTATGAGCAAGCCAGTTACGAGATAGCCTTCTTGTATTTCTTCTTTCTTCCATTGAGCCACGACAAATTCTATACCCAAGCCGACGGCATAAGAAACGACTATTCTGGGCAACATCACAAGGAAGCCATAGAGGAAATAAGTAAACCAACTTGCCGACTGTCCTGCCAAAGTATAGTTTTGGAGGCCGATGTTGTACATGCCAAAGAACAAAGCGGGCAACAACGCGATAACAACAAACGACATAATTCGCTTGGAGTCAATGGCGTCGTGTATGCTCACACCCGACTTTGACGTTGTGTTCGGTACAAGGAGGAAAGATTCGAAACCTTCAAAAACAGAGTGAAATGATTTTAACTTTCCTCCTTCTTCGAAGTTGGGACGAATCTTATCGAAAAGTTTCTTTATCATGTTGAAATTATTTGCCTGATTATAATGTCTTTACTGATAGTGCTGTTAGTGTTTGAAAAATATCATGCATTTTCCTTTCTTAAGATATCCAGTCCTTCACGAACTATTTTCTGCAGTTCCAACTTAGATGAGCAGATAAATTCAGCCACTGCAAAATCTTCTGGTGCTACTTCATAAATGCCCAGTTCTTCCTGGCGGTCAATGTCGCCTGTAATAATGGCTTTTATAAGATAACTGGGATAGATATCCATAGGGAAGACACGCTCATATTCACTGCTCATGATCATGTGGCGCTCTCCACCCTTTATCCTGCAATCAAGGTCATATTGCTTATTTTTGCCAGACAACCAAGAGAAATAACTCTTATTTGTGGAAAAGTCATTGAAGCGAGGCATAATCCATCCGAGAACTTCATCCACATCGTCACCTTCCGGAATAACAGACACTTCTGTGGTATGAGCACCAAGGTATCCGTTCATTGATGATTTGCGTCCTACGAGTGGGTTCCCGTCTATAATACGTTGGTGCTTTTCTGTTTTATTGACATTGCCTTCAATCAAATCAGCCAAAGGCGCACCAATCAACGTTTCAATATATTGCGGCTGCTGAATGCCGGAACCTGCTATTGCGATGCGGCGAGTCAGATCAACTTTTCCTGTTTCGATGAGACGTCCTATGAAGATTACTTCTTCAGCACCAATAGTCCATACTACTTCACCTTTGTTGATGGGACTAATTTTATTGATGTGCACTCCAACATTACCAGATGGGTTGGGACCATTGAATACGCTGACTTCAGCATCATGAATGGGCATTATGTCTGTGTTAATCTGTTCTGGCGATATGCCGACATAAACACTTGCCAATTTACTCAGAGCCGAAATACCTGTTTTGAATGTGCTCTCCTGACCTTCCACTACGTAAGTGAAATCTGCTGCCAACGGCATCTTACTGAATGTTGACACAAAAATGCCTTTAGGTTCATCGTCAGGATTGGCAACGACATCGTAGGGGCGCTGTCGGAAAAAAGCAAACAAACCGGATTTAAGCAGCAAGTCTGACAAGTTTTCGCGAGAAATGTTGTTTAAGTCGATTTTTCCAAAGTCAACAATTGTCGATTTGTCATCTGCTTCAACTATTGCATGAAGAATTTTTCTTCTCTCACCACGAACGATGCTCTTGATAGTACCGCTTACAGGCGAAACAATGTTAATGCGTTCTGTAGCCTTGTCTGTAAAAACAGGCGTGCCGGCATCAACATGAGTTCCTTCCTTAGCCAATATGCGAGGAACAAAGCCATGGAAGTCAATGGGTGAAATGGCGTACTCCTTAGAAGTCAGAGTTTTACTGATACTTTTTTCAGCAACTCCTTTAAGGTTGATATCCAAACCTTTTCTAATCTTGAAAAGACGTTTCATTCGCTAAAAATATTATTTGCTCGCAAATTTAGCCAAAAAATATTAAAATAAGGTCTTATTGTTAAAAAATGTAAGTTTAGCATTTGATTTCACCTTACAAATATCAAATTTTGTTTTTTAAACTTCAAAAATTTCAAACAAAAGGGTAAGCAGCGCAAGCGCAGGCCGTGGTTCTCGCGCTCATGGGCGATTTCCTCTCGCGCCATCGCAGAAGAATGGCAAAAATCCGTCGGAGATTCTTTTGTCGGATTGTTCGATAATTTGGAAGAATAATTTTGCCATGTCAAATATTATCGCTATATTTGTGGTATGGGAGACGTACTTGTTATCATAGGAATCATTTTTGTGGTCTTAGCATCTATTGCTTGGCTGTTCACTTTGATACTCGCCATCTACACTGGCGAATACCAAAGGATTCAAAAAAGGTATGATGAACTTAAAAGAAATAAAAAATACGGAAGAGAACAATGGTGGGCGAGAAATTTTGGCACAACTGGTAAAAGCCCAGGTATAACAGACCCATGATGTTATAATAATTGTCTTTTTAAGAAAACTAATAATCGGTTTACTTTGCAAAATAAGTAAACTGATTTTTTTATGAATCAACAGGATATCCGTAATATCGTCATCAAAATGATGACGACGTGCAGAAGAAAATCAAAAACTTAGAAGCAGGCCACATTATTAACATCACCCACGGAGAAGATCTTTGAATTATTATTTAATCGTTGCAGAAAAAGTCAAATGAAATTCTTTCCAATCGCATGAGTTACGGTATTTGGTTTCAGAGTTTTTGGGAATATAGACTTCGATTGTCTCAGATTCATTAGAAAAATAAAACACACCATTTTCTATATGAAGCATAGAAGGTGGAGTGGGGCAATGGCAATAAATGGCTCTGAGCGAGATACAGTCATAGAATACTCCTTCGCCTATTTCTTCTACATTTTTACCTAAATGAACATTTCTGAGACCGGTACAATCATAGAAACAAAAGTATCCGATATGTCTCACTTGGTCGGGAATACGTATGTTTCTTAATAAACTGCATCCCTGAAATGCCCTGTCTCCAATGAATTTGACGTTATCAGACAAAATAATAGTGTCAAGCGAAGTTTGTTCCTGAAAGGCTGAAGCGAGTATAGTGTCCACACTCTCTGGAAGCACCACAGACAACAACTCACTATTATTTCCACACAGTGCATAGGATGCTATCGTAGAAGTGCCGGCTTTAACTACGCAATTCAGGTCTGGATTATATGCGGTTATGAGGGTCGTGCCTTTATATAATATGCCATTCTCTGTGAATAGTCTTGTCTTTCCTTTGTCAATATTGATTCTCTTAAGTTGAGGAGTTTTCCAGAAAGCACCTTCACCAAATTGCCTGACAGAATGCGGCAAATTGATTTCTTTAAGTGAGTCGCATCCCGAGAATGCATAATCGCCGATAGCACTGACAACGTAATTTTTGCCATTATATTTAATTGATGCAGGTATCTTTAAAGTGCCTGAATATGCCGTCCTTGGAGACATAACCACTTCGACTTCGCTTTGATTAAGTGTACGATAACAGATACCATTCTTCTCAAAAGTCTCATTGGAATCAGATACGTTTAATTCTTCTTGAGCAAATGCAAAAGAGTTGCACCAAGAAAATAATAGCGTATTTATAAAAAATACGAAGACTGTTTTATGTAACCTTAGAGATAGCATAAAGGAAGAGTTACCAACACCTGTTGGCAATTAAATAGTTTACAAAGTTATGCACACAAATGACATAAAGCATCTCCGCTTTGCTACATCATCCGTATGCATAACTTTCATACAATTATCATAAAATGCTCATATATAACCTATTGAAGGTGAGGCTATTTCCTAACTCTCATGCAAGTGTTGACAAAAAAGACTATCAGCAGCACATACATTACCAACGACAGAAGTTGTCCTAAACCACTATCAGCCCAGCCGTGTATGACAAGATCAACATTGAAGAACTGCAGTCCTGCACTGACTACACCCATCAGGGCACCTCCGGCAATAAAACCACTTGCAATAAGTGTTCCCCGCTCGCTGCGTGCATTGCTGAGCACACTGTCGTTGCCACGGTGTGTCACAAAGTGGTTGATACTTCCTCCGACAACAAGCGGCAGGTTAAGGTGCAAAGGAATGAACATGCCCAGCGCAAATGCCAAGGCTGATATGCCAAGTCTGTCAAGAATAATGGCTAATGCTGCACCTATGCCGTAATAAGCCCAAGGTGCATCGCCACCGGTCATAATGGGTTCAATAGTTGCAACCATGGCTCGTGCCTGAGGAGCGGCCATGACGTCTGTATTCTCTTCCGTAAAACCGTATGCTTGCTGGAGTATCATTATAACTCCGGCAGCAGTCGCTGCAGAAACGAGAATGCCTACAAATTTGAGACTTTCCTGCTTGGCTGGCGAAGAGCCGAGCCAATATCCAATTTTAAGGTCTGTTACAAAACTGCCAGCAGAAGATAACGCTGTACAGACAACTCCTCCCATTATAAGCGCGGCTACCATGCCATGAGTGCCCTGGAGACCAACAAGAACCATGATAAAACTGCTCAGAATGAGTGTCATCAATGTCATACCGCTCACTGGGTTACTACCTACGATGGCTATTGCATTCGCTGCCACTGTAGTGAAAAGGAATGTAATCACAGCAACAATCAAAATTCCAACTATAGTGAAAAGAAGATTGCCTTCCATCGGACCAAAAAAGAAGAACACAGTTGTCGCTATGATGGCCAAAAGGGTACCTATGCCAATAACTTTCATGGAGAGATCGCGTTGCGTGCGAAGTATCTGTTCATCAGTTCCCTGTTTCTTTCCAAACACCTGGCCTATTACGCTAAATGCACTCTTTATGACACCCCAACTCTTTATAATACCGATGACGCCTGCCATTGCTATGCCACCAATACCGATATTCTTGGCGGTGAAAAATATCTGGTCAGGAGTGGCGTTGCCTGCTAATATGCCATCTTTCACGGGAAGGTCAGGGAAGATGAGCCCCATGGCTGGTATGACAACCCACCATATCGTAACACTGCCCGCACAAATAATCAATGCATACTTCAGTCCCACAATATACCCCATGCCAAGCAGTGCGGCACCAGTATTCAGATTAACGGTCAGTTTCACTTTCTCTGCAATGAAAGCGCCCACTGATGTAGCCTGAGTGGTGATGGTCTCTGCCCATGCACCGAATGTTGCAATGGCAAAGTCGTAAATACCGCCTATTATACCAGCAACTAGCAAAGTTTTAGCCTGATTGCCACCAGACTCTCCTGACATGAGTACTTGTGTAGAAGCAGTAGCCTCCGGGAACGGGTATTTGCCATGCATGTCCTTCACGAAATATTTTCGGAAAGGTATCAGGAAAAGGATGCCAAGCACTCCTCCTGCACATGAAGCAAGGAATACTTCAAGAAAATTTACGCTGATGTCGGCATATTTATTCTGAAGAATGAAAAGTGCAGGTAAAGTGAAAATAGAGCCCGCCACAATCATACCCGAACAGGCACCAATGCTTTGGATAATTACATTTTCTCCGAGTGGGTCTTTGCGGTGGGCTGCACCACTAAGTCCTATGGCAATGATGGTGATGGGTATTGCGGCTTCGAACACTTGCCCCACTTTCAGGCCTAGGTAGGCAGTTGCAGCAGAAAAGATGACTGCCATCAATATACCCCAGAAAATCGACCACGGTGTAACCTCACGATAGGTCTTTTTAGGGTTCATTACCGGTTGATACTCCTCGCCTTGTTTTAGTTCTCTGAAGGCGTTTTCAGGTAATTTTGTTTGATTTGACATTTGTAGATATTTGAATTTTGTTAATTAAAGTAATTATTAGTCCATTCTGTCGCGATAGTCTTCGTATCTGAACGTTTTCAATATTTCAACATTTCCGTCTAAACGTTTAAGTCTGATATCGGGATGATCAATGCCATTGAACATGTTTGTCTTGACGGTAGTGTAATGAATCATATCCTCAAATATAATCTCATCGCCAACACGGAGTTCTTTGGGAAATCTCCAGAAACCCATATAGTCACCACTGAGACAACTGCTACCGCCTAACCGATAGATGCCATCTTCAGCCTGCATCGAAGGCTTTATTTCATTTGGTTGTAAAGTTTCTGCATTTGTCACTTTCGGCATATAAGGCATTTCGAGACAATCTGGCATGTGGCATGTGAAACTGACATTCAAGATCGCCGTTTTTATACCATGATTATGAACAATATCCACAACATTGCACACCAAATCGCCAGTCTGCCATGCGAAAGCACTGCCCGGTTCCATGATAATTTGCAATTCAGGGTGTCTGAGCTTGAATGTATTAAGCGTACGGACAAGATGTTCTATGTCATAATCTTCATGAGAGATAAGATGACCGCCACCCAAATTAAGCCATTCAATCTTATCAAGCCATCTGCCAAACTTATCTTCAATGTGCTGCAAGGTCCGCTCAAGGGCGTATGAGTTGCTTTCGCAATGATTATGGCTATGAAAACCGACAACACCTACGGGTAAATCATCCTCAAGTTGATCGGCGAGAATACCAAACCGAGAACCAGGCGCACAAGGATTATACAACTCTGTTTCAATCTCACTATACTCGGGATTTATTCTGATACCCATTGAGATTTTATCACGATATCCCTCTACCTGTTCCTTTAAAAGTTCGTATTGAGAAAGGCTATTGAATGTTATACACTTGCTGTATGCCAGAATATCCTTGAACGTGTCGCTCTCGTAGGCAGGGGAATAGGTATGTGCTTTGTTGCCAAACTCTTCATAAGCCAAACGTGCCTCGTATGGTGAACTTGCTGTGCAATGTGAAATGTATTCCCGAAATATGGGAAAGGTTTTCCAAAGCGCAAAAGCCTTGAATGCAAGGATAAACTCTACGCCCGTACGCTTTTCAATACTTTTTATCAGTTCGAGATTATTTCGCAGTTTCTTTTCTTCGAGCAAATAATATGGCTTCATCAAGAGTGATTTTGGCTGATTGAATATCAAAATCCGGCAGCAATGCCCAGGATACACCTTGCACATTGCTGCCAGAAATTATTTTGGCATTGTGACGGAAATTACATGATGCCGCGTTCACGGAGTTTCTTTTGCCAGTTCCAGGCACTTGAGAGTGCTTCTTCGAGTGTGTGAACGGCTTTCCAACCAAGCACTTTATTTGCCTTATCCACGTTGCCCCATACTTTCTCAATATCACCGGCACGGCGAGGTGCTATCTTGTAGTTTAATTTCACTCCCGTGCACTTCTCGAACGTGTTAATCAGTTCCATTACGCTTACACCGGTTCCTGTACCTACATTAAAGATTTCAACAGGATCAGAGTTCTTGCCGTCGAGGATGCGTGCCATAGCAGCAACGTGAGCCATTGCAAGGTCAACAACGTATATGAAGTCGCGGATACATGTGCCATCAGGTGTATCATAGTCATCACCGAAGACACTAAGTTGCTCTCTGACACCAATAGCGGTTTGTGTAATATAAGGAATCAGATTTGCCGGAACACCATTAGGCATTTCACCTATAATGCTTGATGGGTGAGAGCCTATTGGATTGAAATAGCGAAGAAGGATTGCACTGATAGGTGCACCGCTCTTGACAAAATCCTGGACAATTTCCTCATTTATCTGTTTTGTATTACCGTATGGGCTCTCTGCCACCTTGATTGGTGCTTCTTCAGTTACGGGCAGATTTTCGGGGTCAGGCTGACCATATACAGTACATGAACTCGAGAATATGATACCTTTTACATCATACTTAGGCATCAGTTTCAGGATATTGATAAGCGAAACTATGTTGTTTTCATAATACATCAGTGGTTTTTCAACGCTTTCGCCAACGGCTTTTGAAGCTGCGAAATGTATAATACCTTTTATGCCTGGATATTTTTGGAACACAGCTTCAAGTGCTTCGAGATTGCAGCAATCAACGTTTTCGAAAGCGGGACGTATTCCACTAATCTGTTCGATGCCATCAACAACATCTGCCTTAGAATTAGAAAGGTTGTCAACAATGACAACATCATAACCTGCAGCCTGCAGTTCAACTGTGGTATGGGATCCTATGAAACCTGTACCACCTGTTACCAAAATTCTCTGTTTCATTTTTGATAGAGTTTTTTTTTGTAAGTATAAATTTTTGGCGAAGTTAAGCATTTATTTTTATCAAATTGTATTTTTTAAGTTTAAAATTCTAATTTCTGCAAAATAGTGAGAAGTCATTTCCTATTAGCAGATTTTTAACTAATTTTGCTCATTAAATAAACACAGGGAATAAAAATGGCAAGTATCTTTTCTTTTTTCAAAAACAAAAAGTCAATACCACAAGAAACTAAAACAAACATTAAGGAGGAATTAGCCAACGAGAGCAACACAGAGGAAACGCCTCAAGACAACGTAAATGCAAGTTTAGAAGACAATCAAGAAACTGTCCGACAAAAATACGACGCACTAAGCATGAACGAACTCATCCTGCTATCGGAGACTGGCGACGCAGAGGCTCAGAATCGGCTAGGTTACTACTATCACACGGGAGAGAATGTTGACAAAGACCTCAAAACGGCAGTGATGTACTGGGAGATGGCGGCAAAACAAGGACTTGCCAAGGCGCAATCCAATCTTGCATCATGTTATATGAATGGGCAGGGTGTGGAGAGAAATCCTCAAAAAGCAATAGGCCTTTGGGCAGAAGCCGCAGGAAAGGGGTATGCACCTGCACTAACGGTAGTAGGAACCTTCTTCCTTCAAGGAGTGGCTTTTCCGCAGAATTTTGAGAAAGCCGTTGACTTACTGACGCAGGCTGCAGACCAAGATTATGCACAAGCACAGTATAACCTCGGGATATGTTACGAACAAGGACTTGGTGTGGAGCAAGACGATGCCGTTGCCGCAGAATGGTATCAAAAATCTGCAGACCATGACTATACTGATGCCCAATATAAATTGGGTAGAGCCTTTATCTTTGGAAATGGAGTAGAAGAAGACCATGTCAAAGGCATGGAACTCTTAAATAAAGCGGCATCGAAAGGACATGGCCGATCTATGGACATTTTAGCGTCATGCTATGAAAATGGACAGGGAGTGCCGCAAGACAGGGAACAGGCTTTGCTCTGGTATGAAAAAGCAGCCAAAGCAGGAGATGCATACGGACAATATCATCTTGCTTCAATCTATGCACAGGAGCAAGACATAGAAAAAAACGCAGAAAAGGCAGTTTTGCTATATGAAGCATCAGCAGAACAAGGACATGAACTTTCTCAATACGAATTAGGGAAATGCTATTTAATGGGCTTTGGCACACAAGTTGATGAAGACAAGGCACTGTTCTGGTTGCAGCAAGCCTTTTCACAAGGCAACGAAGAGGCTGAAAACTTGCTGAAAGAGAAAAATTGGATCTAAAATTGCACAAATGGCCTGATTGGTACGGTTTTTGTAACAATTAGTAAATTCATAATATAAAACACAATCTGAAATTTGACTTAAGGTCATAAAGTATCAATCATTCAAACACTATAAGAGAAATATATGAATTCACAAGATATGCCTCACAATCCGTTCTCTTTAATCGCTGATTATGAAGGCGATATCAAAGATTTGTTTAAGCAAGAGATAGGACAGACATTGCCCATACTGCCTTTGCGCAACATGGTTCTGTTCCCAGGTGTTGTTACTCCTGTCATGATTGGCAGGGAATCATCTATGAGGTTAATTGAATTTGCCCGGGATAAGGATGAGTTGATAGGTGTCGTAACCCAACAAGATGGCAACATTGACAATCCCAGAGAAAACGACCTGTTCAAAGTTGGTGTCGTAGCAAAAGTCGTTCGCGTCCTGGAAATGCCAGACGGAGGAGTTACAGTTATATTGCAAAGTTTTGGCAGATTTCGACTTTTGAATATTACAGATGTAAAACCATTTCTTTGGGCAAATGTCAAACCTGTAAAAGAAGTTTTACCTGGTGCAAACGACAAGGAATTTTCCGTAATGACAGATACTTGTCGGGACCTTTGTATAAAGTACCTTCAAACCAGCGATGCATTCAGAGAAGAGTCGTCCTTCGCCGTTAAAAACATCAGCAATCCCATTTTTATGGTGAACTTCATCTGTACAAATCTACCATTCGACTTGACAGAGAAGATTGAATTGCTTGAAGAGGGTAATCAGAAGAAACGCACATCAAAACTTATTTCCATACTATACAGGGAATGCCAGTATGCACAACTCAAGGAAAGCATACAAAACAAGACCCGTGCAGATCTTGACCAGCAGCAACGCGAGTATTTCCTTCAGCAGCAAATAAAAAACATTCAAAACGAACTCGGCGGAAGCGACAACGCAGATAGCAATGAATTGCGAAAAAAAGCCGAGAAGGCAAATATGCCACAAAATGCAAGGGAAATCTTTGACAAAGAACTGGCCAAACTGGAAAGGATTAACCCACAAGTACCAGACTACAACGTTCAGTTGAATTACCTGCAGACATTAGTTAGTTTGCCTTGGGGAAAGATGTCAAAAGACAATCTGAATCTCGTGAACGCCAAGAAGATTCTGAACAAAGACCACTATGGAATGGAACGCGTGAAAGATCGTATTCTTGAATATCTTGCCTCCATTTCATACCGAAAAACCATAAAAGCACCCATTATCTGTCTTTACGGACCTCCGGGCGTTGGAAAGACATCACTCGGTAAGAGTATAGCAAAGGCGCTTGAACGAAAATACGTCAGAGTAAGTCTTGGCGGAGTACACGATGAAGCAGAAATTCGAGGTCATAGACGTACATACATTGGCGCTATGCCAGGTCGGATATTGAAAAGTTTGATCAAGGCAGAAACCAACAATCCTGTCTTCGTACTTGATGAAATTGACAAAATTTCGCAAAACAACTACAATGGCGACCCGCAATCTGCACTTCTTGAGGTGCTCGACCCTGAGCAGAACAATGCATTCCACGACAACTTTCTCGACATAGACTATGACCTCTCAAACGTCATGTTCATTGCGACGGCCAACACACTGTCAACCATTCCTTCTGCCTTGCTCGACAGAATGGAAATCATTGAGGTGGAAGGCTACCTCACTGAGGAGAAGAAAGAAATTGCACGTCGGCACCTTATCCCAAAAGAATTGAAAAAATACAGGAAGGAATTGGCTGACTGCATTAAACTGCCGATGAAATCTATTGAATATATCATCGAGAAATATACACGCGAGAGCGGAGTCAGAGGTTTGGAGAAACAGATAGAGAAAATCGTAAGGAAAATCTCACTCAAGAAAGCGCTTGCCGAAGACGTCCCTCTTGATAGTAGTATCGATATCAAGACTGTCGAAACACTTCTTGGTAAACCGCCTTATAACAGAGATAAATACCAAGGAAATGACTATGCCGGTGTAGTCACAGGACTGGCATGGACCTCAGTTGGAGGTGAAATTCTTTTTATAGAGTCCGGGGCTTGCAAGAGCAAAAATCCAACGTTGACACTAACGGGAAACCTGGGGGATGTAATGAAAGAATCCGCAGTAATCGCACTCGAATACGTTAAAGCGCATGCCGCTGATTTGAGCATCGACTACCGCATATTCGAGCAATGGAGCATTCATGTCCATGTGCCGGAAGGCGCAACGCCTAAGGATGGTCCTTCTGCTGGCATTACGATTGCAACAAGCATAGCCAGTGCACTGACACAGCGAAAGATAAGAAAACAACTTGCCATGACCGGCGAAATCACACTGAGAGGAAAAGTGTTGCCCGTTGGTGGAATCAAGGAAAAGATTCTCGCAGCAAAACGTGCAGGGGTTACGGAAATCATCATCAGCAAGGAAAATGAAAAGGATATTGAAGAAATAAACGAAAAATACCTTGCAGGGCTTTCTTTCCATTACGTTGAAAACGTGAGCGAAGTCTTCGACTATGCACTATTGGACGAAAAGGTGGCAAGACCTATTGTTTTTGATGTCTCAAATAATGACAGTTCCAAAATTCTAAATAATTGAAATTCAAGTTACAACACACATCAGCGAATTCCTGTGCAAGGGCAGGTGAATTTACCACTGACCACGGAGTAATCAAGACGCCAATTTTCATGCCGGTTGGCACCGTAGGTAGTGTCAAGGCGGTGCATTTCCATGAACTGAAAAATGAGGTCAAGGCTCAAATCATTTTGGGCAATACGTATCATCTTTATTTAAGACCTGGTACAGAAATTCTGGAAACTGCCGGCGGGCTCCATAGATTCATAGGCTGGGACCGACCAATTTTGACTGACAGCGGTGGTTTTCAGGTGTTCTCACTTGCTGGTATAAGAAAACTTACCACAGAGGGATGTGAGTTCAGAAGTCATATTGATGGCAGCAAGCATTTCTTCACACCTGAAAGAGTTATAGACATAGAACGCGTCATAGGTGCAGACATTATGATGGCATTTGATGAATGTCCTCCTGGCACAGCAGACTATGACTATGCCAAAAAGAGTTTGTCTCTGACGCACGATTGGCTTACAAGGTGTTTCAAGAGATTTAACGAGACAGAGCCATTATATGGACATGCTCAGTCGCTATTTCCTATTGTTCAGGGATGTGTCTATAAGGATCTCAGGCAAGAAAGTGCGAGATATGTATCCCAGTTCGATGCAGATGGCTACGCCATAGGTGGGTTAGCGGTTGGCGAACCTACGGAGAAGATGTATGAAATGATAGAGGTAGTGAATGACATCTTGCCTATAAATCGCCCACGATATCTTATGGGTGTAGGAACTCCTCAAAATATTCTTGAAGCAATTGATAGGGGCGTGGACATGTTTGATTGTGTGATGCCCACAAGAAATGGACGTAATGCCATGCTTTTCACATCTCAGGGCGTTATCAACATGAGAAATGCCAAATGGGCAACAGATTTCACACCCATAGACCCCTGTGGAACAGCAAGTGTTGACCAAACTTGCACCAAGGCATATCTTCATCACCTCTTCAAAGCAAAAGAGTATCTTGCCTTGCAAATTGCAAGTATTCACAACCTTTCATTCTATTTATGGTTGGTTGGAGAAGCAAGAAAGCATATTATCGCAGACAATTATGCCAGTTGGAAAGCAGAAATGCTGGAAAGGTTGTCTGTCAGGTTGTAAAGCACTGACCAAATTACTGTATTTTGCATTTTTATATTATTTTTGCACTATAAATTCATTTGTAACGAGATTTGAAAAATCGAATTGGGAATTGGTTCAATAGTGCGATGGATGCTCTGCACATCAAGCGTATCGACCGCTATATCATATGGCGGTTCATCAGCACGTACTTTTTCCTTCTTCTGATTATCATTGCTATTGCTGTCATTTTCGATTACAACGAGAAAATCGACAAGTTTTCAAATAGCGGAGTAGGATTGGGCAGAATCATAACCGAGTATTATTTTAACTTCATACCTTACTTCATCAATCTCTTCAGTCCGCTGTTTGTATTTATAGCCGTAATCTTTTTCACTACGAACTTGGCAAGTAAGTCAGAAATCATAGCCATGAAGGCTGCTGGAATGAGTTTCAAGCGATTGCTGCGACCTTACATGATTACTGCAGGCATCATTGCCATAATTACATTCTATCTCGGTGCATTTGTGATACCAAAGGGCAATGTGGCACGCGTTAATTTTGAAAACACATATATCAAAAAGAAAAAGATAACGAGTGTTGATAATGTGCAACTCGAAGTGGACAAAGGAATAGTCGCCTTTATTCAGCACTTCGACAACACCACAAAAAGCGGATATGGCTTTTCGCTCGACAAGTTCAAGAATAAAAAACTTGTATCCCACTTTACTGCACAAAACATTCAGTACGACACCTTGTCCGACCATCGCTATACCTGGCATCTAAGCATCTGCCAATCAAGGGTTTTCAATGGTTTAAGAGAGAAAATAGAGTATAAGGATAAAGTGGACTCTATTATAAAAATAGAACCCGCCGACCTTATCAATACTCGAAATCAACAGGAAACAATGACGCTCCCAGAATTGAACGAGTACATAGAGAAACAGAAAATGCGTGGTGCAGCAAATGTCAGCACATTTGAAGTAGAGTTCCACAAACGCTTTGCCATGCCTTTTGCTGCCTTTATACTCACTCTGATCGGGGTGTCACTATCAAGTGAGAAACGAAAGGGAGGGGGAATGGGTACATCCATCGGTATAGGACTGGCTTTGAGTTTTTCCTATATACTGTTCCAAACAGTGAGTTCCACATTCGCTGTAAATGGCGGATGGCCACCCATGCTCTCAGCATGGATTCCTAACATACTCTTTGCTGCAATAGCCATATATTTATACAAACGTAATCCGGCATAAACGCTTACAAAGCAATATATTTAGATGTATTTTGAAGATTTAAGATTGTCCGAAGATATACTTGATGCGCTTTACGACATGAAGTTTGAGAAGTGTACGCCTATACAGGAAAGATGCATTCCACTCATTCTTGAAGGTAAGGATGTGGTTGGCATCGCGCAGACAGGAACAGGTAAAACAGCGGCATATCTGCTCCCACTGATGTCCATACTTCAAAATAAACCGCATGACAAAGACAGAGTAAATTGCTTGATTATGGCACCCACACGCGAACTCGCACAACAAATTGACCAGGCATTGCAGGGATTCGGCTATTATACAAACATAAGTGGTGTGGCTATTTATGGCGGCAATGACGGCATAAGATATGAACAGGAAAGAAAAAGCCTTCAGATGGGTGCTGACATCGTAATTGCAACGCCTGGACGACTGCTTACACACATTGATCTTGGCACACTCTCATTATCCGGCACAACCCATCTTGTGTTGGATGAGGCTGACCGTATGCTCGACATGGGTTTTGCCGACGATATCCTGAAAATTGTGAGCCACATGCCTAAGGACAGACAAACAGTTCTTTTTTCAGCCACCATGCCCGAGAAAACGGCAGAACTGGCACATGCCATCATGCACAACCCACAAGAAGTAAAAATCGCGGTTAGCAAGCCTGCAGACAATATCAAACAGACCATATATCACTGCTCAAACAAGGACAAGAACAAACTGGTTGAACACATACTTACAGAAAATGTTCCACACAGATTGCTCTTATTTGCCTCAAAAAAGACAAAAGTCAAGGAACTTGCCATACAATTCACAAGACTGTACAGCAAGAAAGGCAATAATCAGATAGCCGTTGGAGCAATGCACTCCGACCTTGACCAGAAAGACCGAGAAAAAGCAATCCTGGCTTTCAAGGCAGGACGCATACAACTACTCATTGCAACTGATATTGTGGCAAGAGGCATTGATATTGATGATATAGAAATGATTATCAACTACGATGCGCCGAAGGATGCTGAGGACTATGTCCACCGTATCGGAAGGACGGCAAGAGCCGGACGTTCGGGACAGGCCATCACTTTAATCGGAGAAGACGATTTCAGTGCGCTCCGAAATATAGAGCGACTTCTCGGAAAAAAAATTCCACAAGGAGTTCTGCCCGAAGGGTTGTCAGCGCCTTCAATACCAGAGAGGCATACATCAAGCAAAAGGACAAAACACAAAACAAAACGCAATAATAATTCCAACGACAAATCATCAGCAAAAAGCCATAAATCACATCAAAAGAACAACAAGAGCAAAAACAACAAGCAAGTACGAAACTCTCAAAATCCAAATAAATGAAATATTCAGTCCTGCCAGCCATTTGTTTTGTATTCATCTTTGCTTCGTGTGAAAAAAAGGTGGATATGAATTTTAGCACTTCGCCGCTTTCTGTTTCAGACTCAATACTGATTTTTGGAACTACAAGTGATACAACAGTCGTAGATTCAACGCAAATCAGAAACACGTCCGATCCAACATATTCCTACGACAACAATCCGTCCTCCATCTTGAGAACAACAAGCATGTCGGCAGATTCATTAAGTCATATTTCACCCGACTTGAAACCAACTTCGCCTGTTATAGTTACAGATGATTATGCCAATGCCGAGCCAGAAAAGCCAATAAAAAGAAGTTCGGCAAATGTTAAGTCAGACAGTAAAACCACCACGCCTTTCGAACAAAGACAAAGACCGGCTGAAACAACTGCGCCTCGTGAAGTACACACTGGAGTGAGTATTAAACCAATTGAAATCCCCCAAGACATCGCAAGTTGTAAGAATCTTCTCTCACAGCAGGAACGATTGTTTCAGAACGAGAGAAATCCGGAACGTAAAGAGCAAATCAGACAAAACATCATTTCTTTGACTGATAAAATACGCTATGAAGCAAAGTGGAAAGGCGATGACGAAACATACAATGAGGCAAAAAACACCTACGAGAAATATAAATAGTTTGTTCAAAAACGAATAATATTTCATGCCTTTTTGATTTTTTTACTTTGTTACATAAAAAAAAACTGCTAAATTGCGCCCGTTTTTGGCAGAACAATGCCACGAGCGATTTATTCCATACTGCATCAAAACAATAAAACCAATATCATGAAAGTTTACAAATCTCAAGAAATCAAGAACATTGCGTTGTTAGGAAACGATGGCTCAGGGAAGACCACTCTGACAGAAGCCTTAGTTTTCGAGAGTGGTCAAATCAAACGCAGAGGTCGTATCACACAGAAAAACACTGTCAGCGACTATTTCCCGGTAGAACAGGATTATGGTTACTCGGTTTTCTCAACCGTATTCCATGTAGAACGCAACAATAAGAAACTTAACATTATTGACTGCCCGGGTAGTGACGACTTTGTTGGAGCAGCACTTACGGCATTGAACGTTACAGACACTTGCATACTCCTCTTAAATGGAACAGTGGGTCTGGAAGTAGGCACACAAAATCATTTCAGATATACCGAACGTCTAAAAAAACCGGTTATTTTCCTTGTTAATCATCTTGACGATGAGAAAACCGATTTCGACAACGTGGTAGAACAACTCAAAGCAGCATACGGCAACAAGTGCGTGCCAGTACAATATCCTCTGAATGTAGGTCAAGACTTTAACAGCGTTATAGACGTGTTGCTGATGAAGAAACTGACCTATCAGAACGATGGCGGAGACTATAAAGTGGAGGATATCCCCGACGCAGAGAAAGACAAGGCAATGGAATGGCATCAGGCACTCGTAGAAGCAGCCGCTGAAAACGATGAAACACTGATGGAGAAATTCTTCGAAGAAGGAGAACTCACAGAAGACGAATTGCGAGAAGGACTTCGCAAAGGACTCGTTTCACGTTCCGTTTACCCCATATTCACAGTTTGTGCATACAAGAACATGGGTGTTGGCAGACTGATGGAGTTTTTGAGCAATGTCGTTCCCTACGTAAACGAAATGCCTGCAGTTCACAACACACGCGGTGAAGAAGTTACTCTCGACCCGAATGGTCCTACAAGCGTATTCTTCTACAAGACCGGTGTTGAACCACATATCGGTGAGGTGCAATATTTCAAGGTAATGTCAGGAACACTTAAGGCTGGCGACGAATTGACAAATGCAGACAGGGGCAGCAAGGAGCGCATCGGACAAATCTATGTAAGCACCGGAGCAACCCGAGAAGCAGTAGACCAAATTTCTGCAGGCGACATAGGTTGTACAGTGAAACTAAAGGATGTACGCACGGGCAACACCCTGAATGCTAAAGACTGCGACAACAAGTTCAATTTCATAAAATATCCCAACCCGAAATACACACGCGCTATACGTGCCGTTGAAGAGAGCAATACAGAAAAACTCATGGTGGCACTCACACGTATGCGTCAAGAAGACCCCACATGGGTGGTAGAACAGAGCAAGGAACTGCGCCAGACACTCGTGCATGGTCAGGGAGAATTCCATCTGCGTACACTCAAGTGGCGTCTTGAAAACCTTGACAAGATAGCCATAGAGTTTGCAGAACAGCGCATACCATATCGTGAAACGATTACCAAGTCGGCACGCGCAGACTATCGTCACAAGAAACAGAGCGGTGGTGCCGGACAGTTCGGTGAAGTACACCTTATTGTAGAGCCTTACCAAGATGGAATGGAGGACCCGACCATGTATCGTTTCGGCAATCAGGAAATCCGTGTAAATCTCAAAGGTAAAGAGGAAATTGACCTCGAATGGGGCGGCAAGTTGGTATTTATCAACAGCGTTGTGGGCGGTGCCATCGACACACGCTTTATGCCAGCCATCCTGAAAGGTATCATGAGCCGAATGGAGCAAGGCCCGCTGACAGGTTCTTATGCCCGCGACGTTCGCGTCATCGTTTATGACGGCAAGATGCATCCAGTTGACAGTAATGAACTTTCGTTTATGCTCGCAGGACGTAATGCATTCAGCGCAGCGTTCAAAGAGGCTGGTCCAAAGATTCTTGAGCCTATCTACGATGTGGAAGTGTTCGTACCATCCGATTACATGGGTGATGTCATGAGCGATCTGCAGGGTCGTCGTGGTCTCATCATCGGTATGGGCAGCGAAAGCGGCTATGAAAAGATTCAAGCCAAAGTGCCTCTCAAGGAAATGGCAAACTATAGCACATCGCTTTCGTCACTGTCTGGAGGACGCGCCAGTTTCGTTATGAAGTTCTCAAGTTACGAACTCGTTCCTGGCGACGTGCAGAATAATCTTATTGCACAGTTCGAGGCAGAAAACAACGAGGAATAAAACAAATTTTCTCAATAGGATAGGGGAGTGGCGAATTTTTTCCGCCACTCTTTTTGGAATTAAGCATTTTCTTTCATAATTTTGTAAAACATTTGAAAATATCATCTAATTGGTGAGCCATAATAAGACAAAAAACAACATGAAAAAAGTATTTGCATCTCTGTTATTCCTTTTCGCTATTAACGTAATTGCTCAAGAAAAGCCTTTCACAATTCCTGAAGTTAAAGGTTGGGAAGCCGCTGAAGGTCGCATCATTCCAACAGGTAAGATTATTTATCAAGACAAGGAGGTATTGCCTGTCGCAGAAGCACTTGCAGAAGATTACAAAGTGATGTTTGGCAAGCAGTTGACTATAGAAAAGGGGAAACCACGTCCTGGCGACATACATCTTGTCATTGAAAACCTCAGGGCTTTAGGCGAAGAAGGTTACCAACTGGATATCGACAACATTATCGTAATAAAATCTGGCAATCTGAAAGGACTTTATTGGGGCACGCGAACCATGTTGCAAATGTGCGACAACAACGCAGCACACACACTGCCCAAGGGACATCTGACAGACCGACCCGAATACAGCCATCGGGGTTTTATGATTGACTGCGGAAGAAAATATATTCCAATGTCTTATCTCAGAAACCTCGTCAAGATTATGGGCTATTACAAGATGAACGTACTTCAGATTCACCTTAATGATAATGGCTTCAAGCAATTCTTCGGCGACGATTGGAACAAGACTCAGGCGGCATTCCGACTTGAGTGTTCTACTTTCCCAGGCCTGACAGCCAAAGACGGAAGTTATACCAAGCAGGAGTTCATTGATCTACAGATTCTTGCCGAAAAGAGTGGGGTAGAGATTATCCCGGAGATAGATGTCCCCGCTCATTCTCTCGCTTTCACACAGTATAAACCAGAAATAGCCAGTAAAGAGTATGGCATGGACCACCTCGATCTGATGAACCCAAGGACATACGAATTCTGCGACGCGCTCTTCAAAGAATATTGCAGCGGTGAGAATCCTGTGTTCAGAGGTAAGAAAGTCTGTATCGGCACAGATGAATATTCTAATGCCAACAAACAGGTGGTAGAAGCGTTTCGCTCATTTACAGACCATTACATCCGCCTTGTTGAAAGTTTTGGTAAAACGGCAGTAGTCTGGGGTGCCTTGACACACGCAAAAGGAGAAACTGCCGTGAAAAGCGACGGCGTCATCATGAACTGTTGGTATAATGGCTATGCTCAGCCAAAGGATATGAAAGAACAAGGCTATCAGTTAGTTAGCATACCCGATGGTTGGGTGTATATAGTTCCTGCAGCAGGCTACTACTACGACTACCTGAACTGTGAACACTTATATAAAAACTGGACACCTGCACAAATTGGCAATGTAAAATTTGATGAGAACGACCCTGCAATACTTGGCGGAATGTTCGCTGTGTGGAACGACCATGCAGGCAATGGCATCAGTGTGAAGGATATACATCATCGGGTGTTCCCCGCTATGCAAACCATTGCTGCAAAATGCTGGAGTGGAGCAAACAATATCGTAACTTATGAAAAATTCAACGAACTAAGAACATCACTGTCTGAAGGTCCGGGGGTAAATGAACTCGCAACTTACGGCACCGACAAAAAAGTCGTGTTTAAAAAAGATGTCATTTCGCCAGAAGAAACACTTGACATAGAAGAAATTGGCTACGACTATTCAGTTACATTCACCGTCAACGGAAAAACAGAAGAAAAAGGCACTATACTATTTAAAAGCAACAACGCCATATTCTATCTGAGTGATCCCAAACTTGGTAACCTTGGATTTGCACGCGACGGATACCTCAATCAGTTCAACTATAAGTTGCCTGCCAACGAGACACATACCATAACGATACAAGGGAACAATAAGATGACACGACTTCTTGTAGACGGAAAACAACGCGAGCAACTTAACCCTCTGACACTATACGCCGTCAAGGAAAACAATCGCTTCCATCAGCAAATAGAAAGCATGAACAGTTATGAGCCAGAGGTATATGACCTGAAAACAAAGATGTACTACCAAAGGACACTTGTCTTCCCACTAAGAAAGGCAGGAAAATTCAATAGCACCATAACTGACCTTGTTGTCGAGAACTATATTAGGTAAAATGTCTGCTAATTTGCAAATTTTCATGCTGTAACAGGAGGTGCTTTCAATTTATTACTGCCTTCATGGCATGTAGGACAAGTAGCAAATATGGCAAAGGGAGAAGGTTCAGCTAAAGGTTGGTTAGAAAATGAAGGGTGGGGTGAAATTCCAGGAATTAATCCTACTTTAGCCACAGTATTAAATGGAACTACAGATGTGGTTGTACTTGCACCAAGAGCTTCTTGGCAATTAACAAAAGCAACAGGAAAATGTTGCTTAGAATATTGCTAAAACAATCGCACGACAAGCGAAAAATGCTCAAAGAATTGCATCAAATCCAGAACTTGCTGAACGTATGGCAGAACATTATTGGAAAGTTGTCCTAGATGTTTCTAAAAATGCAGGAAATACAGCAAAAAATACTGCAAAAGCTTTGGGTAAAGGAGAAACTTATACTAATTTTGCAAGAAGTGCATGGCAAGGTATAAAATAGGCCGCTAAAACTGCTTGGCAAGAAACTAAGAATTTTGCTAAGGCAATGAAAACAGGAGAATATCCTGAACTGCCAAAAAAATAGTATATTGAACCAGAAATTAGATATTATGAAAATGGCGTACTTATACTACCAAAACCTACAGTAGTTTATGAACAGGGAGTACCTATAATACCTGTAAAAAATTCTCCAGTAGATAATTTTGGATTTCCTTACACAAGAAGAATTGCCAAAGAAACGCCTTTTGATGAAATTAGTTTTATTCATTAGGATTCTAAAGGAAGAGTCTATTTAACTAATCCTCATTCTGGTAAAAATTCTTGGGTATACGAAGAACTCAAACCAAATATGGGGAATGAATATTTAAAATGGATACAAAGAGTTGATGAAACTAGAATAACAAGTCCAGAGTTTAGAAAAGATTTTCTTAATACTCGAAATTATAGTACAGGTAAAAATTTTACCGAAAAAGAGTATGAATAGTTTCTTAAAGAATAGGAAGAAATACGAAAAAATATGGAATTTACACACTCTGTAAATATGACTACTAATTGGGTTACTAAATTACCAATGGATTATACTAAATGGCCAAAAGTAATTGAAAGTCTATCTAAATCCTCAGAAGAAAACTTTAATAACATATGGGGACGTGTAATAAATAGAAATCTTAATGGGAGTGCATATATAGTGCCAGAAACTCCAAATCTTACTGGATTAATGACATTAAAAACTGGACCTGATCTAATCCATGTTATAGGACATGAATTTACTCATTTAACAAGGCCCTATGATTGGCTTCATACTCTTCCTTAGCATTTGGCAAAGTATTCAAAACGTTATCCTATTACAACTTAGGTTATTAGGTCTAATGAATAGAAATTAATGAAGGATGCTTTATATAATCAGCTAGTAAAGGCTTCACGTAAATTAAAAGATGATTGGAATACTTATGCTAGTTCAGTAAACGAAATGGGAGCAGAAATAGGTAGCTATTAGCTAACTGGAACACCGTCTAATCTTTTACCTGCATTAGTGAGAGGTGCAAATTTACATTCAGTATTCGGAGATATTAGAAATTATTCTAAATTATTAAGTACATTACCTGCTTCATATTTAGGAGCACAAGCATTAATTAACAATGAATGAATTTAAATTTCCAAAAAGAATTGGAGAACCAAAATATGAAATAATTGAAGGTTGGATTCGTACAACAACTTTAATAGATCCAAGTTATTTTCATGATGACAATATTATAAAAGCTTATATAATAGAAGAAGAACAACCTCCAGTATATGAAAGGAATGGTTTTATTATTGTCAAAAAAGACGGGAGTCGTGAAGAAAAAATTTCAGGCATACTGCATGATGATTATTTTGATAAAGAAGGTTTTAACGCTGCCTTAAATGAGGCTCTTTCTAAATATCCAAAATTAATAAGAGAAAAATACAATGAACGAAGAAACACCTAAATGGCTATAGACTTGTATGGTGTACTTAAATTTTTAAAGAGAAAATAGAATGATAAAAAGTAAACATTTTATTAGACATATTTCATATAATCCTTCAATGCCTTTAGAAGATATTGAAAAGTGTGAAAAAGAACTTACTAAAAAATATGAAGAACTAGATAAAATAATAGATTCTTTAATAAGTAACGACCAATTACCAACATAATCAGTTCCCAAACTTCTCTTTAAAGTTTGTGACTTTTGATGTATTTTCAACAAGAATAATACTTTCGGGGCTCTGGGAAGACAGAGTACGGGCACATAGAGTGTACAGAGGGTAGTGTAATCCTTTTCCATAAGTAATCTATTATGACTCTTACTCTTTACTTTATTAAACATAATCACAATTCTAATTATAAAGGTTTTGAACAAATGATTTCAATAATTGAAAATGCCTTACAATAGTCGGTTTTGTTAAAAGTTTTCAGTATTTTTGTATTTTTGAATAAAATAATAAAGAATAAGTGAAACAGTATAGAAAAGAGGAACTCCTGTTCAGGTTACCAACATTCGCCGATCATCGTGGCATGTTGACGTCTGTTCAAAATTGTGAGAACTTTCCTTTTGAAATAAAACGCGTGTTTTGGATTTACGATGTTCCATCTGCAGCACAGCGCGGCGGACATGCACACACATCCTGCGATGAACTTTTAATTGCCGTTAATGGTAGTTTTGACGTTGCTGTAGATGACGGGAGAAACAAATATACCTACCACATGAACAATTCTCGTGTCGGTCTTTTCATTCCTGCCAGCGTTTGGTGTGAATTGCTGAATTTCTCAAAAGATTGCGTGTGCTTGGTCATGGCATCGCAAACTTACAGTGAAGAAGGCTATATCAACAGTTACGAAGAGTTTAAACATTTCTCAGAACACAAATGACAGAATTGTTTCCATATAAAGACAGCGACCACCGCGAAGACTGGAATCGCTTTGTTCGGGAAAGTGTGAACGCCACATTTCTTCTCGACAGAAATTATATGGATTACCATAAAGACAGGTTTTCTGATTGTTCACTCGTTCTGACGAACAATAATAGAATCATAGGCCTCTTTCCTGCAAATGCCACAAAATCTGATGCTTGCATTTACTCACACCAGGGACTTACATACGGCGGGCTAATCGTTGGTAATGGAACTACTTCAAGCGAGGTATTTAAGATGTTGGATGCAATTTGTGCGTACTACAAAAATATTGGTTTTAAGAAACTGATTTATAAGGAGATACCATCTATATATCATTCTTATCCTTCCGCGGCTGACCAATATTGGCTGTTCCGGGCACAGGCACTGCTAAAGTCACGCAGCATTTCATCGGTGGTGCCATTAAACACGCCACTACCCTTCTCTAATTTGCGACAAAGGAAAATCAAGAAAGCAGCCTGCGCAGGTCATATAGTAAAACTTAATGATAGTAGTCTGGAAGCGTTTTGGGGCTTGCTAACTGAAAATCTCCTCAAAAACCATCATACACACCCTGTTCACACTCTTCAGGAGATAATCCATCTCAAAAACAAATTTCCACTGAATATCCGGTTTCACTCGGTTGCAGACTCGAATAACGCCATGCTGGGTGGTTGCGTTGTTTACGAAACGAAGAATGTTGCTCATATACAGTATATTGCCGCCAACGCAAAGGGAAAGGATTCTTGTGCGTTGGATTTGCTTTTTTATGAACTGACGTACTATTATCGCCAACTGAATAATTTCAAGTATCTGGATTACGGTATTTCGACCGAAGATGGCGGGAATGTGCTCAACAACGGATTATTGTTCCAGAAAGAAGGCTTTGGTGCACGCGCCATTTGCTATGACACCTATGAATTAAACCTACAAAATCTCTCTGAAAGTTTCTACACATGATACCTTATTATCCATTAAAATCAATTTGCGCCACATACGAGCCGGATCTGAGCATGAAGATTAAGGATGTGATAGATTCAGGCAGGTTTCTCCGTGGCGATGCTAACAATGAATTTGCAAAACAATTCTGTGAATTTGTTGGGAGTAAGCATTTTGTGGGTGTGGGTAATGGTCTTGATGCCATAGCGCTGATATTGATGTCGATGAAAATACTTTATGATTGGAAAGATGATAACGAAGTTATTGTACCGGCATTTACTTTCATTGCGTCGGCAGAAGGTGTAGCACGCGCAGGACTTACACCTGTATTCTGCGATATTGCGGACGATTTTCTTATCGATGCAGACACCATAGAACAACATATTACCCCAAAAACACGTGCCATACTTACAGTACATCTTTATGGCAAGGTCTGCGACATGGAACGCATCAACAACTTGGCAAAAAAATTCGACTTGAAGGTTGTGGAAGATGCAGCACAGGCACATGGTGCCACATATAAAGGTAAAATGGCAGGTAGTTTGGCTGATGCTGCGGCTTTCAGTTTCTACCCGGGTAAAAATCTTGGTGCACTGGGCGATGCAGGAGGAGTAATGACAGATGATGACAATTTGGCAGAACTGACAACCGCCTTGTCAAATTATGGAAGTAAAGAGAAGTATCATCATGAGTTTCAGGGGATTAACAGCAGAATGGACGAAATTCAGGCAGCAGTACTGATAGCCCGGCTGAAACATCTTTCGAGAGAAAACAACAGACGACAGCAGATTGCCAAGATTTACAGTTCTTTAATATCAAACAAGGCGTGCAAGATTCCATACAAAGGCGATATCAATAGCAGTGTCTTCCACATCTACCCCCTACTATGCGAAAAGCGCGAAAAACTTGCTAACTATTTGAAAGACAATGGCATAGAAACATTGTGCCACTACCCTGCCCCATTACATCTCCAACCAGCATATAGCAACCACAAAAGCAAGAAGTTCAACATATCAGAACAGGTGGCTGCAATGGAATTAAGCCTCCCCATACACCCTTTGCTCTCTGATGAAGAAGCCAGATTCGTTGCAGAAATATTAAATAATTTTTCTTACTAACAAGCAGTATAAACCAACATAAACCACACATAATCATGACATTAGACATTCTGGTATGTACCATAAACAAGGGAATAGTCAGAATAGAAGAGTTTCTGAAACCACCTCAAGATAAGGTGCGCTACATCATCTCTTACCAATATACAGAAGAGCGCTATCTCGATCTGATACCTGAGAATTTGAAGAATCGGCACGATGTGACTCTTTATTTGTACAAAGGTCAAGGACTTTCCGCCAACAGAAACCTTGCCCTGGAAAAGGCCACGTCCGATTTGGTGATGTATGCTGATGACGATGAGCGATTGTGCGAAGAGGCATTCTCAGTGATTTTCGACACATTTGAGAAACATCCGGAAATAGACGTGGCATTCTTCAAGGCGAGTACATATACTGGCAAGCCGCTCAAGGACTATCCTGAAGAAGAGTTCGACATCACACAGCTGCCAGAAGATTATTCCATCTCTACTATTGAGATGGTTTGCCGCAGAGAAAAGGTGCAAGGTAAGATAAGATTTGACGAGCGGTTCGGACTTGGCACACAATTTCTTACTTGCGGCGAAGAAGACATCTGGATGGAAGATGCGATACGGGCAGGTCTGAAGATGCGCTATTTCCCCATAAAGATTTTCGAGACTTCAATAGAACTAAAAAAGAAGTTGATTTATGTGGATGTCGGGGTTCAACGCAGTTATGGGGCACAGACATATTATCGCAATGGCAGGAAGGCATGGTTAATCTGCTTCAAATTTGCCATGAAATCGTCGACAGCTGGTCTGTGTCATTTTTGGCCCATGATGAAACATCTTGCCGAGGGCATCAGATATATGCAGAAAAACCACTAAATACGCGACAATGTCTCCTCGGTTAACGGTATTGTTCTCAACCATAGACGATCGTATTAAGCAGTTGTTGCAGAAAGAACTGCCGATAATTCCTGAAGTGCGCTATCTCGTCGTATGGCAACGAACAAAACCGACAGATAGTCTTGAACATCTTGTGGAGTACTCCACGAAGAAGCAACCTATGGATGTTATAAGACTTGAAGGAAAAGGAATTTCGAGGAGCAGAAATGCGGCAATCAAAGCGCTCCAAACTGAATTCGCCATCTTTTCAGATGATGACGTGGAATACACAGAGGAGCAACTCAAAATGGTAATTCAGGCCTTCGATGAGCAGTCTTTTGCGGATATACTCCTTTTTCAAATGTCGGACTACGAAGGGCATCTGATGAAAAATTACCCGTCATTTCCATACGATTACAGAAACGCACCAAAGCGCACATTTGTGTCGTCTTGCGAAATAGCATTCAGGAAAACGGCGGCAATTCCATTCTTTGACGAACGCTTTGGACTGGGTAGCGACTACCTGACTGTAGGCGAGGAAGAAGTTTTTATTCATGAAGCAGCATCAAAAGGACTGAATATCAAGTACATACCAAAAGTAGTATGCCGCACTAATCCGTCAACAACGAGCAAACGCCTTAAAGATGACGATAAATTTTGGAGAAGCAAGGGGGCTGTTAACTATATGCTTCATGGCAAATGCCTTTCTGTAATGAAAGCCGCAAAATATGCATTTGTCTCACCATATTCAAGAACAATCCACAGATTTTGTGAAATGCTGAAAGGCATCAACTATGTGGCAAATACAAACAACAAAAAATAATAGTCTGTAAGTGTTATGCGAATATCTGTTGTAATACCTGTTTATAACCGAGAACAACACCTTCCAAAGTTGTTCTCTTCCATAAAGAAAATCAAGGGAGTCTCTCTTGAGTTTGTTTTTGTGGACAACGGGTCTGTTGATAATTCGTATCACTTGTGCCAGGAATTTGGAGAACAACAGTCGGACAATACGATTAACATACGCGTCATCACAGAAAACCGGAAAGGAGCATCTGTGGCACGCAATGCCGGAATGAAAATATGTAGTGGTGATTACATCTACTTTTTTGACAGTGACGATGAATTGTCGCCACACTTCTTTTGCGATTGCATGAATCACGAAGGAAAGGACTTAATCGTCTGCAACACCCTCATCGTTTCCAACGGAAAGGAACATCCAAGAAAGACGCTATTCCCATTGACGCTCGAAGGGCACATCTTGTCATCCACACTTTCAACCCAAAGTTTTATGATAAAACGCTCGCTCATAGAAAAAACAGGCGGATGGGATGAGGACTTGCCAAGATGGAACGATTGGGAACTTGGTATTAGAATAATGCTTCAACGGCCTGACATTGCTTACCTCAACAAGACATATCACAGAATTCTTCAGCATTCAGACAGCATTACGGGTAAAGACTTTGCTCATAGTTACGAAGATTTGATGAAAGCATTACAAAAAGGACAACACAATATTTTAGTTTCTCGCATAGACCAGGCGCATAAAACGAAGGCATTAAATGCATTAAGCGCCAAGACACAATTACTGTCTGCATGGCTATATAGGGAAAACCGAACAGAAATGTCGGAACAGGCATATAACTTCTCAAGGCAGATTCAAACATCCGGATTGTTCAAATTTTTCTCACCCCCACTCCATTTTCTTTCAAAAAAAGGAATAAGAGGCACTTGGTTGCTATATAATAAATTATTGTAGTCAACGTTTCATAAAATTTTCAGAATTAAGTCTAACAATGCTCTCGGTAGAAAACTTAAAAATAGAATTTGGGGCTAAGCCATTATTTGCCGGAGTTACTTTCGTTATTAACAGAAAGGAACGTGCCGCACTTGTAGGTAAGAATGGTGCCGGCAAGTCCACCCTGCTGAAAGTTATAGCAGGCGAAAGTGCTCCGAACGAAGGTTCTGTAAACATACAGCGAGACTTAGTTATAGGTTATCTACCACAAGTAATGAAACTCAGCGATGAGACGACGGTTGTTGAAGAAACCAAGAAGGCTTTTCGAGATTTACACAAACTGAAATCAAAGGTAAGAGAACTAAACGAAGAGTTATCCCGAAGAACAGATTATGACAGCCCGTCATACATGGACCTTGTGGAATTATTCACATCAGAAAGCGAAAGGCTGCAACTGATAGAGAGCGAAAACCATGAGGCACAGATTGAAAGAACGCTCACGGGATTAGGATTCAAACAAGAAGAATTCAATCGTCCCACTAATGAATTGTCTGGCGGATGGCGAATGAGAATAGAATTGGCAAAAATTCTTCTTCAGCACCCTGATATTCTCCTGCTTGACGAGCCGACCAATCACCTTGATATTGAAAGTATTCGCTGGCTTGAGGATTTTTTGAAGAAGTCAAACTGCGCAGTCATAGTAGTAAGTCACGACAGAGCATTCTTAAACAACGTAACAAATCGCACGATGGAATTATCATGCGGACAAATGACTGATTACAAAGTCTCTTACGACGAGTTTATGAAATTGAGAGCGGAACGTCGTGAGCAACAGTTGCGCGCATACGAAAATCAGCAAAAAGAAATTGCAAGTATCAAAGATTTCATTGAACGTTTCAGGTACAAACCAACAAAAGCCATACAGGTGCAAAGCAGGATAAAGCAGTTGGAAAAGATTGTCCCTATTGAAATAGATGAGATAGACAATTCTGCCTTGCATCTGAAATTTCCACCTTGCACAAGAAGTGGTGATTACCCTGTCATTTGTGAAGATGTAGCCAAATCATACGGTAGTCACAGTGTGTTCAAAAACGTCAACCTTGTTATAGAAAGAGGACAGAAAGTCGCTTTTGTAGGAAGGAATGGTGAAGGAAAATCAACATTGGTAAAATGCATCATGGAAGAGATTGAGCATGATGGCATCTTGAAAATTGGACATAACGTTGAAATCGGCTATTATGCTCAAAATCAAGCGCAATTACTTGATGAAAATCAGACTGTATTCGACACGATAGACCATGTTGCCACTGGTGAGATACGTTTGAAGATCAGAGACATTTTAGGTGCATTTATGTTCGGTGGAGAAGCGTCCGATAAAAAAGTCAAAGTGCTTTCAGGAGGCGAACGCAGCCGTCTCGCGATGATAAAACTACTGCTCCAACCCGTAAATTTCCTCATTCTTGATGAGCCGACCAATCATCTTGACATGCGCACAAAAGATGTGCTGAAAGAGGCGTTGCTGGCATTCGATGGGACCGTCATTGTAGTTTCTCACGACAGAGATTTTCTCAACGGACTTGTAGAGAAGGTTTATGAATTCGGAGGCGGTGCTGTCAGAGAGCACATTGGAGGAATATATGATTTCCTAAAGAAAAAGGATATCGAGAAACTCGACGAACTGCATACAATCAACTATAATCCACTCGATAACAATGAACAGCAAAAGAAGGAAGTTGTACAATCGGAGGGAAGACAATCGTACGAACAACAAAAGGAGCGCACAAAGATTGTCAGAAAGGCTGAGAAATTAGTAAAAGAGAAAGAAGACACTGTAACAGCATTGGAATGCGAATTGGAGAGCATTCAGAGTCAAATCGCATCCGGTGAAACCAGTGATGACATTTTCATCCTACACGCAGAAATAGAAAAGAAACTCGAAAACGCCATGAACGAATGGGAAAATGCTGTAGAAGAATTGGACAAACTGAAGTAAATTGATTTCAAAAAAACAGAAAAACAAAAACAACATTATGATGATAAAGAAGTTTATTATACTTGTATCGGCATTCTTATTCACAATAAGCATAAATGCCCAACACTTTCAATTCATGGGAATACCTATAGACGGAAATATAGACGAATTCTCAATGGCACTGAAATCAAAGGGGTTCAAGAGAAACACGCTCATTGACCCTAAAGGCAACAAAAATTTCAAAGGTGTCTTTGCCAACGAGAAGGCCAAACTATGTGTATTCTTCCACCCTACCACAAAATTGGTGTATGCACTTGAAGTGGACATCTCATGCTACAATGCAAGTGAGGTAAAGGAAAAATTGGAAAAGTTCGAAACGTCTATAAAGCAGAAATATGGAGAACAGGTAGTGGACGAGGACTTGGAAAAGTCGGTAGAGGGAGACATCCGGCATACATTCCACATTCTTGACAAGACGAGCGGCATGAAAGGACAAATCCAACTTCACTCATATTGCAGGGAAGGTAATAAATATCTTGGAGGAACATACCGACTGGAGATATTCTATTGTGACGTAGATAATTACGACGCTTACAAGGCTAAGGAAGTGAACGATTTATAAATCGGATGATGTGCCGCAATTTTGTTGTTAAACAAGATATCAGTAAATTTGCGCAAAATCTGTCCATAAACTATGGTAATACTACCCCAGGGACTTCCAGAAGCCTCAGGCATAAAATCAAGTAAGATTACTACTGTTGACAAATATACTGCCAACAAAGATTTTTTGCGTGTTTTGTTCCTGAACCTAATGCCAGAGAAGCAAGCCTCAGAACGCTATTCCGCTTTTAGTTTGGCAGAAAGCGAAACTGATGTCTTGTTAGTTCCGATAAAAATACGGGGACAGCAGTATAAAACAACACCACAAGCACACATGGACCTTTTTTACAAGGACTTTGAATGTGTCAAGGGGGAGGAATGGGATGGTTTGATAATAACTGGTGCACCATTGGAGAACATAGATTTTGAAGAGGTACGTTACTGGAAACAACTTCAGGAAATCATGGATTGGGCAGATTGCAATATACGTTCCACATTCTTCATCTGCTGGGCGGCGCAAGCGGCTCTTTACCACAGATATGGCATACCTAAGCACATGTCAAGCAGAAAGAAATTTGGTGTATATGCTTTCGAGAACAGGAATTTGAGCCATCCGCTACTATCAGAGTGTTTAAATATCATACATATCCCTATAAGCCGCCATACCGAAGTAAAAGAGAAAGATTTCATTACCGACGACTCCCCTGAAATTCTTTGTGCAGGAGTAGGAGGAGTCGCCATTGCGGCAGACACTAACAATAGAGATGTGTATGTAACAGGACATTTGGAATACCCCATAGAAAGGCTTGACTTTGAATACCACCGCGATCTCGGCAAAAATCTGCCAATTACAAAACCTGCCAATTATTATATAAATGATGACGAGGAATCAGGTATAGACTTTAGTTGGAAGGATGATAGCAAGAGGATTTACAACAACTGGATAGAACATTTTTTAAAAGACAAATAACACATTATGCCAAACATAAAAGACACAAATAAGGAGTTCGAGCAAGTCATGGACATTTGTCGCGAAATCTTCTCTAAGAAATTACACGACTATAAGGCAGCATGGCGAATCATGCGTCCTGAAAGTATCACCGACCAGATTTTTATCAAGGCCAAACGTATTCGCGGCATTGAAACAACAGGTGAAAATGCTGTGGGTGAAGACATCACAGGCGATTTCATTGCCATCATCAACTATAGCATTATCGGACTAATACAACTGGAGTTGGGATATGCGGATTTTGATGACTTAGGACCAGAAAAGGCACTGACTGAATATGACCGACATGCCACAGAAGCCCTCGAACTGATGAAAAAGAAAAATCACGACTATGACGAGGCATGGAGAGGTATGCGGATATCATCCTACACCGACCTCATTCTGATGAAACTGTTTCGAACAAAACAAATCGAAGACCTTGAAGGCAAGACTTTGGTCTCAGAAGGTATTGCCGCCAATTATATGGACATGTTGAATTATTCAGTGTTTGGACTTATCAAATTGTTGATAGAAAAAGAAAAGAAATAAGCTTAGACTCCAATGAATATGAAAAGCAAAATCCTGTCCATCCTTAACGGCATATTGACGCTTGTGGTAAATCTTTGCCGATTTACCTTGAGCGCAGTATTCTTGGCTTCTGGCTTTGTCAAAGCCGTAGACCCTACGGGCATGGGCTACAAAATAAATGCTTATCTGCATAATTGGGGATTTTCTTTTAGTGACGACGCTGTCGTTCTCATTGTCTTGGCTGTTGCCCTTGCGACTCTTGAATTTTTGCTCGGGATATATCTTCTTTTAGGCATTCGCCGTAAACTGACAACAATAACCACAACGGTGTTCGTCGGTGCCATGACTTTCATTACAGTCTATATTTACAAAACTAATGCTGTCCCTGATTGTGGCTGTTTTGGCGATGCCTTGACGCTGACAAACCAGCAGACAATGTATAAGAATTTCATTCTGTTTGCATTGTGTTTACCTGTTGTGTTCTTTCCGCAGCGGATATTCAGGCTCATTTCTCAGCGAAATCAGTGGATAACATCAATGTACGCATTGGTATATATAGTCATTCTTGGCGTCTACACTACATATTATCTGCCTGTAATCGATTTCATGGCATATAAGACGGGTACGGACTTGAAGACCGTGCGCACCAACCCTGACACAAAACTGTTAGAAGAACTTGGAGAAAAGAATTTCGGAGAAATTTTAAACTTGGGATTCTTCGATGGTCAGGAGGATGTTACAGACGAAATCTTAAATCAAGACAAATACACTTTCCTGCTCATCTCACCAAGACTTGAAACAGCAGACGATGGTGTCGCAGACAGGATAAACGACCTGAAAGATATTTCGGACGACAAGAATTACTTGCTTTACTGCATAACAGCCTCTGACTCTGCGGCAATAAAACAATGGACAGACCACACGGGAGCAGCATACAATTTCCTCATCGGACAAGAAGAGCAACTAAAATCAATAGTCAGGAGTAATCCCGGACTGATTCTCTTAAAAGACGGGAAGATACTTAATAAATGGAGCAAGAACACACTCCCTATTGATCCAAACGGCAATCTCGATGCAAAAGAACTTGCCGCAACGGCTACAAATGTGCAGGATATATTATTGAAATTGGCACTTTGGTTCTTTGTTCCACTATTTTTAATTATCTTTGCGGACGTTTTATGGAACGCTGCGAAACGTTTGCACGACTATAATATTCAAAGGCAAATTGACAAGTCGAAGGCAAAGAAAGGAAACGAACTAAAACGTTCTAACTTAAACAATTCTGAAAACTAAACAAATTAAAACAACATAACAAAATGAGAAAGAAAATTGTTGCCGGTAACTGGAAAATGAACAAAACCCTCCAGGAAGGCATTGAATTGGCAAAAGATCTTAACGAGAAATTGACTGCAGACAAGCCAAACTGCGGTGTTGTAATTTGCACCCCTTTCATCCATCTTGCATCTGTAGCAGGTATGATCGACGAAAGTATCATGAGCCTTGGTGCTGAAAATTGTGCAGATAAGGAAAAAGGTGCATATACAGGCGAAGTGTCTGCAGAAATGGTTAAATCAACAGGTGCTAAATACGTTATTCTTGGTCACAGCGAAAGACGTGCGTACTATGGAGAAACAGCTGAGATTTTGAAAGAAAAGGTAAATCTTGCACTTGCTAATGACCTGAAAGTAATATTCTGCATCGGCGAAGTCCTTGAAGAAAGAGAGGCTGGCAAGCAGAATGAAGTTGTAAAAGCACAGATAGAAGGTTCCTTGTTTGATCTTACTGCTGAACAATATTCCAACATCATACTTGCATACGAACCTGTCTGGGCTATTGGTACTGGCAAGACTGCGACTGCAGAACAAGCAGAAGAAATGCACGCATTCATTCGAGAAGTCATTGAAGAAAAGTTTGGCAAAGCAGCAGCAGAAGACACTACTATTCTTTACGGTGGCAGTTGCAAACCCAGCAACGCAAAAGAACTCTTTGCAAAACCAAATGTAGATGGTGGACTTATCGGTGGTGCGGCACTGAAAGCGGACGACTTTAAAGGCATTATCGACGCTTGGAAATAATTTATTAAACGAAAAGAGGAGCAGACCTTATGCTTTTCAATAAGGTCTGCGCCTCAAATAAAAACAGGTGGTGTTCTAAAGTTTTTCAAAAATTCAACTAAAATGAAATACCTCTTCACTCTTTTCATGCTGTTGACTTTTACAAGTGCATCTATTTATGCACAGGAACCAGTCAACAACACTGAAAACTCGTCTAAAACCAATGAAAGTAATGGTACAGTAGTTCCCACACCTCAGTCAACAGAAAAGGCCGATCCGCAGAAGAAGAAGGATGAAACAGAAAAGCAGAAACCGGTTGTTAAGAATGATGTGGAACCTGTAATCACGCCTAAACCTGAAGAGGTAACCCCAACTCACGTTGAACCACAAAAGAAGGCGGAGGCCATCAAGCAGGAAGAGCCGGCAAAACAACCAGAGCAAGTTCAGAAACAAGAAGAGCCCAAACCTGCCGAAACCTTAACTCCAAACAAAAATCGTGGACATAAAGTTCTGAAGAAGGACTTGTCACGTCGAGTGGTTATCCGCCGAGTAAGTCCAGGCGAAAAGTCAGCAGAAAAACGCCCAAGGGTATTGAAAGAAGGATATCGGATTCAAATATATACCGGTGGCAACAAACGCGAGGACAAGGCTACAGCACAACGGGTTGGTGAAAAATGCAGAAAATGCTTCCCACAGTTATCTGTTTATTCGCACTTCATCTCTCCTCGTTGGACGTGTCGTGTGGGTGATTTTGAGACTTTCGAAGAAGCGAAAAAATATCTGTTGTTAATTACAAAGGCAAAGGCTTTTCCTGAGGCGAGAATTGTCAGGAGTAATGTTCTTGTGGCAAAATAGAAAAAAGTGGAACAGATAGAATCTATCAAAAAAAATATTCAGGATGTCCTTGCGTCCTTGGGCGAGGATACAGAACGCGAAGGTCTTTTGAAGACACCCGAGCGAGTAGCCAAGGCCATGTTAGACTTGACTCGAGGCTACGCTATGGATGCAGCAGCAGTTCTCAACTCGGCAAAGTTCAAAGAAGACTATAACCAGATGGTCATAGTTAAGGACATTCCTTTCTATTCTTTATGCGAACACCACATGCTCCCCTTCTATGGCAAGGCGCATGTTGCATATATACCTAACGGCTATATCACAGGATTGTCTAAGATAGCACGAGTGGTGGATATATACTCCCACCGCTTGCAAGTGCAGGAGAGGCTTACAACACAAATTAAAGAATGTATTCAAAACACGCTCGAGCCATTAGGCGTTATGGTGGTTTTAGAAGCGAAACACATGTGTATGCAAATGCGTGGAGTGGAAAAGATAGGTTCTATTACTACTACAAGCGATTTTTGCGGAGCATTCAATCAGGCAAAAACAAGAGATGAATTTTTGAAGTTGGTGATGAACAAAACAGTATAAATCATCTTCAACTCACAAGGATTTAACAAATGATATTGCTTCAAAGATATTTTATATAAAAGTTTTTTATTTATCTTTGCATCAAAGTCTCTGCAATGCGGCAGTAGCTCAGTGGTAGAGCATCGGCTTCCCAAGCCGAGGGTCGCGGGTTCGAACCCCGTTTGCCGCTCTAAGTCTAAATAAGCGAAACAGCCTTTTAAAATTTCACGAAACCGTAAACTTTATTATGACTACAGTAATAGTTTCCATATTGATAATAGGACTCTTACTAATAGCGACGGCTCGTATCAACAAAATGAATACTGCAGCCGTCGCAATGTTTATGGGCGCGTCTTGTTGGGTTCTTTACACAATCGATGGCAGCCATTATGTTAATGAGTTCCATCTGTCAGCATTTGTTCAATCAGGACTCGACGTAAAGTCTTTTATTGCTGAACACATCTTTTTCAAATATGTGGTCAGTGCTGCAGAAGTGGTGCTTTACCTTTTGGCAACAATGACGATCGTGGAAATCTTGTCGAACAACGGATGCTTTGATTTTATAAACGAAGGACTAAAGACGCGCAAGCCAAGAAAGTTCCTTTGGATGCTTGCTTTGTTTACCTTCATCCTCTCTGCTAATCTTGACAACCTTACAACTACATGCCTGATGCTTTCCATCATGCACTCACTTGTTGCCAACGACAAGTTGAGACGTGTATATGGATTTATTATAGTGATTTGTGCAAACATGGGTGGAGCATTCACTGTAATAGGAGACATAAGCAGTTTGACACTATGGAACAGTGGAGCGGTAACGGCTACGCAATATTCTGCCTATCTCGCACTTCCAAGTCTCGTTGCACTTGTAACGACACTACTTCTTTTTTATGAAAAACTGCCACACCGCTTAGAGTTGGTAAATACCATTCCACCCTATCGTGGCGATGACACAATTCTCAATAGGTGGCAAAGATTTCTAATGCTCATCGTGGGAATAGGAGGACTGTGGTTTATACCTACTTTTCATAGCATTACTGCCCTACCGCCTTTCGTAGGTGCTTTGTGCGTATTAGCACTACTCTGGATTGTCAACGAACTGTGTAACAGACAGTTGATATACAGCGACCAAATGATTCATAGAAGATTTCCATTGGCTCTGCAGTATGCCAACATTCAGAATATGATGTTCTTTATAGGCATCATCTTTGCTATCGGAGCTGTAAACGAGACAAGTATGCTGAAACAATTTTCCAATTTGCTTGTAGGAAATCTGCAGAATCCATATATAATAGGTGCTGCCGTAGGTTTGCTTGCCGCTTTCATCAATAACATGACATCGTTGGTTTCTAACATCTACATCTTCTCCGATGTTACTCAACTGACGTCTGATCAAGCCTTTTGGCCACTGATAAGTTTCTGCTCTACAATGGGCGGCTCGCTTCTCGCCATGGGAACAATCGCTGGTATATATTTCGTTCGCATGGAAAATGCTACTGTAGCATGGTATCTCAAGCATTGTTCTTGGCGAGTGCTCGTTGGCTGGCTGGCAGGATTGGTCACATTTGCTGTAATGCACTGGTTGATGTAATAATTATAATAATAGGGTGTTTAATATGCGTAAAATCAAATGTATAGGAATCTTGACTTCAGGTGGCGATGCTCCTGGAATGAATGCCGCAATAAGAGCCGTTACACGTAGCGGTATATGCAATGGATTCAAGATAAAAGGCATTTACAAAGGCTATGAAGGGCTAATTAACGATGAGGTTAGAACTTTCACGACTGAGAATGTCAGTAACATCATCCAAACTGGTGGAACAATCCTTCGCACTGCCAGAAGCAAGGAGTTTATGACGCTTTCAGGAAGAAAGAAGGCATACGAAACGCTTGTGAAAGAATCTATCGATGCACTTGTTGTCATCGGTGGAAATGGCTCACTTACCGGCGCAAAAGACTTTGCTGAAGAATATGATTTTCCATGCATAGGACTGCCTGGCACAATAGACAATGACCTCTATGGTACAGATAACACCATTGGCTACGACACAACGCTCAATACCATAACACAATGTATCGACAAAATCCGTGACACAGCCACTTCGCACGAACGTATATTTTTTGTAGAAGTGATGGGGCGTGATGCAGGTTTTCTTGCACAAAACAGTGCTATTGCAGCCGGAGCAGAGGCCGCAATTATTCCTGAAGACAGCACAGGCAGCGACCAACTGATAGAATTCATGGAGCGTGGCATACGTAAGAGTAAAAAGAGTTGCATCGTTATCGTAAGCGAAAGCCCCAAATGCGGTGCACTATATTATGCTAATCGCGTCAATCAGGAATACCCGGAATTCGATGTACGCGTATCTATTCTTGGACACTTACAACGCGGAGGTTCTCCCACTGCCCGCGACAGGATACTTGCATCAGAAGTGGGATATGGAGCAATTCAAGCATTAGTACAAGGTCAGCGTAATGTAATGGTTGGAGTCAGGAACAACGAGATAGTATACGTACCCTTCGTTGATGCCATAGGAAAGCGTAAAAATATCGATAAACAACTCATAAAGGTTCTTGACGAACTTTCTATATAAGAAAGTTTGGAAATTCCGACAGACTAATTATTGCATGTCTTATATAAAGAAAATAGCATATAAACTTTGCAATTTGTAACTGTCAACAGCACTAACCTTCTTATTGAGTGATAATTATTGAGTTGTTAACGAATTTTAAAACTTTTTAATTAAATTTGCAACATAATATTAAAACAACGAACATAATGAGCGATAAAAAACTCCAGTCAGGTCGTATATCCCAGATAATCGGTCCTGTCGTAGATGTTAGTTTCGAAGTAAACGAAACTGACACCACATCATCTTTACCCCGAATTCACGATGCGCTCGAGGTAAAGCACCCCGATGGTCGAAGCATCATTATAGAAGTTCAGCAACACATCGGTGAAGACACCGTACGTACTGTTGCGATGGACAACACTGATGGTTTGCAGAGAGGGCTAGAAGTAAAGAATCTCGGCTCTCAAATATCAATGCCTATTGGTGATCAAATTAAGGGCAGAATGCTCAATGTTATCGGTGAGAGCATTGATGGTTTGAAAGAATTTGATAAGTCGAAAGGTGCATACGAGATACACCGCAAGGCACCAGAATTTGAAGAATTGAAAACCAGCCGTGAAGTATTATACACAGGCATTAAGGTTATCGACCTGCTAGAGCCTTACGTTAAGGGTGGTAAGATTGGCTTGTTCGGCGGTGCTGGTGTGGGTAAGACCGTGCTTATTATGGAACTTATCAACAACATCGCAAAGGGACATGATGGTTTCTCTGTATTTGCAGGTGTTGGCGAGCGCACACGTGAGGGCAACGACTTGCTCCGCGAAATGATTGAATCAGGCGTTATCAAATATGGAGAAGAGTTTGTAAAAGCCATGGAGAATGGTGAATGGGACTTGTCGAAAGTTGACTACGACGAAATGGCAAAGAGTCAGGCAACGCTGATCTATGGCCAGATGAACGAGCCTCCAGGCGCACGCTCAAGTGTGGCTTTGTCAGGTCTGTCTGTTGCAGAGTCCTTCCGTGATGCCGGTGCAGATACGGGTAAGGCAACCGATATATTGTTCTTCATCGACAATATTTTCCGTTTCACACAGGCTGGTTCTGAAGTATCTGCTCTTCTTGGTCGTATGCCTTCAGCCGTAGGCTATCAACCTACATTGGCAAGCGACATGGGTGCAATGCAGGAACGCATCACATCTACAAAGAACGGCTCTATCACTTCTATTCAGGCAGTATATGTACCTGCTGACGACTTGACCGACCCTGCTCCCGCTACAACCTTTACCCATCTTGATGCAACGACGGTGCTTAGTCGTAAGATAACAGAGTTGGGTATATACCCAGCGGTTGACCCTCTTGATTCCACATCAAGAATCATGGACCCCAACGTGATTGGTGAAGCACATTACCAATGCGCTCAACGTGTTATCCAAATTCTCCAGAAATACAAAGAGTTGCAAGACATTATTGCTATCTTGGGTATGGACGAATTGTCGGACGAGGATAAGTTGACTGTAAACAGAGCACGCAGAGTTCAGCGTTTCCTGAGTCAGCCATTCACCGTTGCAGAGAAGTTCACTGGCGTTCCTGGTGTGATGGTTCCCATCGAAGAAGTCATCAGAGGTTTCAATATGATTCTCGATGGCGAAGTGGACGACCTCCCCGAACAGGCATTCATGAATGTGGGTACTATCGACGACGCTATTGCCAAAGGCAAGAAACTTCTTGAGAATGCTAAAGCCTAAAATTCTTTGACATGCTGAACGTTACAGTTGTCTCACCAGAAAAGACATTATTTGCCGGTCAGGTGGATAGCGTCTTTGTCCCTGGCAAAAAGGGTAAATTTGAAATTCTTCAAAACCATGCCCCGATAGTCTCCATCCTTACTGAAGGCATTGTGAGATGTGTGGGTAGTGAAACTTTTGAAATTGCCATCAAAGCAGGTTTTGTAGAAGTTTCAAACAACGAAGTATCTGTTTGCATTGAAGTCTAAAATGACGAAAGTTCTCAAATCGGCAGGGATTTTAGCGATTATCTTCTTCATTGCAGGTCCTCTCCTACTCTTGATAGAAAAATCGTTTATTACGATTGAGGCTTCCCAGCAGGCACTGCCAATAGCAATCATTGCATGCATATACTTTTTTGCAGCCATGACTGATATATGCATCTGCGAGAAGTTGAGAAGGACAGACAGCAAGATGCTAATGGGCTTCCACCTGTTGATGAACGTTTTAAGGTTATTACTCAGCGCACTGATTATTATCGTTTATGCTATTTTCATAAAGCAAAACTTAATGGTGTTCGTCATCAATGTTTCAGTGTTCTATTTGCTGACCATGGCATTCTGCACTGCAAAACATCTGAATGCGGAAAAAGAAATTACAAAGAATAAAAGAAAAAAATGATTCATAAAAGACTCATAAGGACATTATTTATGCTGGCGTGTGTTTTCTTTCTGACCATACCCGTCAATGCGGAAGAGAAGGAAGAAAGTAGCGTAGACGTAAAGGAGATTGTTCTCGGTCACATGAGCGATGCTTATGAATGGCATATCACCACCTGGGGTGGACATCACATAAGCATACCTTTACCAGTCATCGTGAAGAGCCATGAAGGAGGCTGGCACGTCTTCAGTTCTTCCCGTTTCCACGAGAGTGAAAATCATCATTATATGGGCTTCTATGTTGACTCCAAGAGGCAGGGAAAAATATATGAAGAGGGTTATGATGACCGTCCTTGGGATTTTTCCATCACAAAAGACGTTGTACAGATCTGGATCAATGTACTCATACTCCTTCTGATATTCATTCCATGCGCCCGCTGGTATAAAAGACACCGCATCGAAGATGGTGCTCCAAAGGGCATGGTCGGCATGATGGAAGTTTTGGTTATGTCAATCAATGATGACGTAATTAAGGCAAGTATCGGTGAAAAGCATTACAGGAAATATTCACCTTATCTGCTCACAGTATTTTTCTTTTTGCTAGTCACCAATCTAATGGGTCTTATCCCGATTTTTCCTGGTGGCGCAAACGTTACAGGCAATATCACCATCACATTCATCCTTGCTCTGCTGACATTCCTGATTACAAATATCTTTGGTAATCGTGAATATTGGAAAGAAATCTTTTGGCCAGACGTACCAGTATGGATGAAATGTCCTGTACCACTGATGCCAGTGATTGAGTTATTCGGTATTTTTACCAAGCCCTTTGCGTTGATGGTCCGTTTGTTTGCGAACATGCTTGGCGGCCATGCTGTAATTCTCTCACTGACTGCTGTCATCTTCATTACATTTGAGATTAATGCCATCGTTGGCACCTCTCTCTCTCTGGTCAGTGTGCTCATGATGATATTCATGAATGCTCTCGAACTTCTTGTTGCCTTCATTCAGGCATACGTCTTTACGATGTTGAGTGCCGTATTCATTGGCATGGCTCATCCAGAGCATGAACATTAAAATTACAGATAAAAGAATAAAAATAATAAACAATAATAATAACTAAAAACAACTTAAATTATGTTACTATCTCTTTTACAAGCTGCTGCAGGTGTAGGTCTTGCAAAATTAGGTGCCGGTCTCGGCGCAGGTATCGCTGCTATTGGTGCCGGTCTTGGCATTGGCAAAATTGGCGCATCAGCCATGGAAGCAATTGCTCGTCAGCCCGAATCAACAGGCGACATCCGTTCAAACATGATCGTGATTGCAGCCCTTATTGAAGGTGTTGCCTTCTTCGCTGTGATTGTCTGCTTGCTTATTCTCTTCTTATAATAACGAAAAAAACGGCAAATCATGCAAAACATGCCATCCATACTTACTCCGGATTTCGGTCTGCTCTTTTGGATGCTACTTGCTTTTTTGGTAGTTTTCTTTCTGCTCAAGAAGTATGCGTTCGGTGCCATAACAGGTGCAGTGGAAGAACGTAAGAACTTCATTGACGAAAGTATCAAAAATGCCAGAGAGGCCAACGAGAAGTTGGCTAACATAAAGGCGGAAAGCGAGAAGATCCTGATGGAAGCACGTGCCAAACAGGCTGACATCATAAAGGAGGCGATGGCAACACGTGACAATATCATTAAGGCTTCGCAAGTAAAGGCACAGACAGAAGGCGCAAAGATACTTGAAGAAGCCAAAGCGCAAATTCAAGTAGAAAAGGAAAATGCTCTGCGTGATATTCGTTCACAAGTTGCTGACCTTTCCCTGCAAGTGGCAGAAAAAGTGGTACGCCGCCAAATCGAAACGGACAAGGAGCAAGAACTATATATCGAACGCTTGCTCGACGAAGTGGCAAAAGCCTAATCCAAATTGATAATAAAAAAGATTTTTGACATGGATTTAGGAACAACTTCTTCACGATATGCAAAGGCTTTTCTTACGTTTGCAACGGAAAACAAGGAGGAAGTGCAGGTGTACAAGGAGATGCAGACTGCTGCTGAGGCGTTCATACAACTCCCGCAGTTACAGACACTGCTGAAAAACCCTGCCGTTTCTGATACTCAAAAAGTTGAGTTGCTTGAGAATGCATGTACTTCTTCTGGTAAACTTTCCAAGAGTTCCGGTCGTTTTGTCAGGTTAATTACTCAAAACAAACGTGCCGATATGATGATGTTCTTTGCTAATTCATACATCAATATGTATCAGAAAGGCAAAAACTTCATCAAAGGTAAACTTACTGTTGCCTCTCCAGTCAGTCAAGCGCTGCAAGAGAAAATGCAAGAAGTCGTGGAGAAACTGTCGCAAAGCAAAGTTGAATTTGAAGTCAGTGTAGATCCATCTATCGGAGGCGGGTTCATCCTTGAATATGACACGTATCGAATGGATGCCAGCGTGCGCGGTCAGTTCAACAAATTGCACAGAGAGTTAGGCAGATAGAATGAATTGTGAATATCACAAGAAACTAATCAACAAAAAAACAAATTTATGCCAAATACAATCAAACCAAGTGAAGTGTCCCAAGTTCTCTTGCAACAACTGAAGGACGTTGAGACCCAACTTAAGTTTGAGGAAGTTGGTGTCGTACTTACCATTGGTGACGGTGTGGCTCGCGTATATGGCCTGACCAACGTTACCGAGAATGAACTGGTAGAGTTCGAGAACGGCACAATGGGCGTTGCGATGAACCTTGAGCAAGACAACGTTGGTGTTGTATTGTTCGGTTCTTCGGAAGGCATTAAGGAAGGTCAAAGTGTGAAACGTACGGGTAATGTCGCATCCATTCAGGTTAGCGAAGAGATGCTCGGACGTGTCATCAATCCTATTGGTGAGCCGTTAGATGGCGGCCCTGCCATAGGTGGAGAGAAATTCCTGATGCCTCTTGACCGAAAAGCGCCAGGTGTGATATATCGTCAGCCTGTGGACACCGGTTTGCAAACGGGTCTTAAAGCAGTTGACTCGATGATTCCAATTGGTCGTGGACAGCGCGAATTGATTATTGGCGACCGTCAGACAGGTAAGACAGCGATAGCCATCGACACCATCATCAATCAAAAAGAAAACTATGAAAACGGCGACCCTGTGTATTGCATATATGTAGCAATAGGCCAGAAGGCTTCAACAGTAGCCAACATAGTCAATTCACTCAAAGAGCATGGTGCGATGCCCTATACTATAGTTATTGCAGCAACGGCAGCATCCCCCGCTGCACTGCAATACTACGCACCTTTCGCAGGTGCTGCCATAGGTGAATATTTCAGGGACAGAGGACTTAATGCTCTCGTGGTTTATGACGACCTGTCAAAACAGGCTGTAGCCTATCGTGAGGTTTCCCTCATCCTTCGTCGTCCCTCTGGACGTGAAGCATACCCAGGCGATATTTTCTATCTTCACTCACGCCTTCTTGAGCGTGCTGCACGTATCAATAACCAGACAGAAGTTGCCGAGAAGATGAACGACCTGCCCGAATGCATGAAAGGCAAGGTTAAGGGTGGCGGCTCACTAACAGCACTGCCTATTATCGAAACACAGGCTGGCGACGTGTCTGCTTACATCCCCACGAACGTGATTTCAATTACAGATGGTCAGATATATCTTGACACGAACCTCTTCAACAGCGGTACGCGTCCTGCTATCGACGTAGGTATTTCAGTATCACGTGTGGGAGGTGCTGCTCAGATCAAGAGTATGAAGAAAGTGGCTGGTTCATTGAAGATAGATCAGGCACAGTATCGCGAATTGGAGTCGTTCTCAAAATTTGCAAGCGACATGGACCCTGTAACAGCAATGACCATTGACCGTGGACGCAAGAACAACGAACTGCTTATTCAACCTCAATACAGTCCGATGGCAGTGGAAGAGCAAGTAGCCATTCTTTATTGCGGTACTCATGGCCTGATGAAGGACGTTCCACTCGATAAAGTCCGCGATTTCCAGACAAACTTCCTGCAAATCATGCGTAGTAATAATGCCTCCGCACTGGAAGAAATCAAATCAGGAAAGTTGTCAGATGAGGTTTGCGCAACTATTGAGAAAGTTGCTGCTGATCTGGCAGAACAATATAAGTAATCTTTAACAAAGACTTATGGCCTCCTTAAAGGAAGTAAAAAACAGAATAGCCTCTGTAAACAACACACGCAAGATTACAAGTGCGATGAAAATGGTAGCATCATCAAAACTTCATCGTGCTCAGCAATCTATCGAAAATATGCGTCCTTACGAAAGTCGTTTGGACAATATCATGTCGACCTTTGTGGGCAGTTTGGAAGGAGAAATTTCCTCTGCATACGCCGAGAAGCGTGAGGTGAAGAAGGTGGCTATTGTTTTGTTGACTTCAAACTCCAGTCTGTGTGGTGGTTTTAATGCTAATGCCATCAAAGCACTCAAGAAAAAAATTGAATCGTACAAGCAGAAAGGTGTTGAAGTTGTAAAGATTATTCCACTCGGAAAGAAAGGATTGGATGCCACAAAAAAGATTTGGGATAACGGTCTGCCTGATTATTCCAAACTGATGGACCATCCTTCATACAGTTCTACTATGAACATATCGGCAGAATTGATGAACATGTATTGTGATGGCGAGATTGACAAAGTGGATCTTATCTATCATCATTTCAAAAGTTCTGCAAGCCAAATCCTTACAGAAGAGACATTCTTGCCCATTGAATTAAAAAATAATGGTGCTGGTGCGACTCCCAACTACATTGTAGAACCTTCTGTTGAGGCTATCGTGGAAGAACTCATACCTAAAGTGCTTCACCTAAAATTATATACGGCACTATTAGACAGTCTGGCAAGCGAGCATGCTGCTCGCGTCATCGCTATGCAAATAGCGACAGACAATGCCGATGAGTTGCTTCAAGAGTTAACGTTGACATACAACAAGACGCGTCAACAAGCAATTACCACAGAACTCCTTGATATTGTGGGAGGTCAAATGCGTTAATTTGCAATTTTTCTTTTTAACAAACGGTTGGCAATTCGCCAACCGTTTGTTGCTTTATATCGTTACGAAATATTTTTTTTGTTTTTCATAAAGAAAGTTATTGAAATATCAGAATTTCTTTGCATATTTGCGTATGAAATGAAAGAATGACCTTTTGCCACCTAAAATGTGACAAATACATTTCTTCAATAAGTTACAATAACAGATTGTTAAACAAACTATATAAAAAACAACTCCATGGAAAACGAAACTAAATCCGTCAGCGGATTGTGTAAAAAAGACTTTCAGAAAGTCATCAATGGAAAACAAACTGATTTATTTTTCCTAAACAACGAAAATGGTGTAGAGATTGCCATAACTAATTATGGTGGTAGCGTTGTAGCCATCATGGTGCCTGATAAAAACGGCAATATGGCAAACGTTATCCAAGGGCATGACAATATTGAAGATTGCATTTCCTCTCCCGAACCATTCCTCAGTACATTGGTAGGACGTTATGGTAACCGCATTGCGCGAGGTAAATTCACCTTGAATGGCAAAGAGAGAAATCTTGCCATCAACAACGGTCCGAACCATCTACATGGTGGTCCAACCGGGTTCCATGCTCGTGTATGGGATGCAGAGCAAGTAAATCCCAATTGTGTGGTAATGCGATACATTTCAGCATACTATGAAGAAGGTTTCCCCGGAGAACTACACATGAATGTGATGTTCCGCCTTACAGACGACAATGAATTCGTAATAGACTATCGCGGTACAACCAACAAGAAGACAGTTGTCAACATGACACATCATGGTTTCTTCTCCTTGGCAGGCATAGCCAATCCTACTCCCGTTTGCGATGACATTCTTTGCGAAATCAATGCAGATTTCTTTGTACCTATCGATGACACCTCGATACCTACTGGCGAAATCCGCAGTGTGAAAGGCACGCCATTCGACTTCACTACCCCCCACCCTGTTGGAGAGCGAATTGACGACCCGAACGATGAACAAATCAAAAACGGCGCAGGCTATGACCACTGCTTTGTGCTCAACAAGAAAGAGCCCGGAGAATTGTCATTCGCGGCTCGTATAACAGAACCTGTCAGTGGTCGCGTGATGGAAGTATACACCACCGAGCCAGGCGTTCAGTTCTATAGCGACAACTGGGCTGATGGCTACAAAGGTCAGCATGGTGCTACATTCCCCCGTCGTTCTGCACTCTGTTTCGAGGCGCAACACTTCCCCGACAGTCCCAACCATCCTTGGTTCCCGAGCACAGTACTCCGCCCAGGTGAGGTTTACACGCAAAAGACTATTTACAAGTTTACTACAACTGAATAATCGCAGAATTATCAAAACTATAAACATTAATAAATAAACAAAAAATCAAATGGCACAAAAAACAAAACAGTGGGGAGCGATAATCGTAATGATTGCACTCTTTGCTATGATTGCGTTCGTAACGAACCTTTGTACGCCGATGGCGACTATCATCAAGAACCAGGGTGAGATTTCTAATGTTCTGGCTCAGATTGGTAACTATGGAAACTTTGTAGCATATTTGGTTATGGGTATTCCTGCAGGTATGCTCATCGCTAAATTTGGCTACAAAAAGACTGCTCTTATCGGTCTCGTAGTGGGCATTATCGGTATCCTTATTCAATGGTGCAGTGGTCTCATTGATGCAGGTGACGGTTCTAATATTGGCGTTGTATTTGGCGTTTACTTGCTTGGTGCATTTATCAGCGGTTTGACAATGTGTATTCTGAACTGCGTTGTAAACCCAATGCTGAACCTTCTCGGTGGCGGTGGCAACAAGGGTAACCAACTGATTCAGATTGGCGGTGTGTTCAACAGTACCGCTGCAGTTTGCTGCTACATCCTTATGGGTGCTCTGATTGCAGATGCCACAAAGGCCAAGATTTCGGATGCCACTCCTGCGTTGCTGATTGCACTCGCAATCTTCGTTGTTGCATTTGTAGTTATCCTTTTCACGAGGATTGAAGAACCTGAACAAGCCCCTGTCAAGATGGAACTTGTAAAAGGCGCTATGAGTTATCGTCATTTTGCTCTCGGCGCACTTGCAATTTTCCTTTACATGGGAATTGAAGTAGGTGTTCCCAACTTTGTTCAGCAATATCTTAATGCACCTGAGACATTTGCCCGTCTGCACATTCCAGCAGCAACCGTTGGTATGATTGTTGCCGTATATTGGTTCATGATGCTTATCGGTCGTTTTGCCGGTGCTGCTATCGGTAACAAAGTCAGCAGCCGTGCCATGGTTACCACAGTAAGCATTGCTACACTCTGCTTGGTACTTTTCGGTATGTTTGCCCCTGATACGGTCCTCGTTCCATTCCCAGGTGTTGATTGGGGACAACTGAAGATAGTTTGGTCCGACATTCCTCTCGGCATTTTTGCATTCTTGCTCGTTGGTCTTTGCACCAGCGTAATGTGGGGTGCTATCTTTAATATGGCAGTGGAAGGACTTGGTAAATACACAGCCATCGCTTCTGGTATCTTTATGACAATGGTATTTGGCTGTGCAGTGATGATGTTCATCCAGGCTACCGTTGCTGATGCTGTTGGCTACATCCAGAGTTATTGGGTAGTTGTTGCATGCGCTGCATACATTTTGTTCTACGCTCTCATTGGCAGCCGCGTAACAAAACGTGAAGAAGAAAAAGAATAATATAGAAATTATATAAAACTTATTTATCATGAAATTAACAATCGAAGACGTTCGCAGTCGTTTTATCAAGCATTTCGACGGTCAGACTGGCTCTGTTTATACCGCTCCCGGTAGAATTAACCTCATTGGTGAGCACACTGACTATAACAACGGTTATGTATTCCCTGGCGCCGTAGAACAAGGAATGATTGCCGAGATTAAACCTAATGGCACTCGCAACGTTGATGCCTACAGCATTGACCTCAAGGATCGTGTTCAGTTCTCACTCGATGACGAGAAAGGGCCTAATGCCACTTGGGCACGCTATATCTATGGTGTTTGCCGCGAAATGATGGCTCTTGGTGTTCCCGTAGAAGGTTTCAACACAGCCTTTGCCGGTGACGTACCTCTCGGAGCAGGTATGAGTAGTTCTGCAGCCCTTGAAAGCACTTACGCTTTTGCTATCAATGATCTCTTCGGCGAGAACAAGATTGAGCGCATGGAACTGGCGCTTGTAGGTCAGCGCACAGAACACAAGTACATCGGTGTAAACTGTGGTATTATGGACCAGGCGATTTCTTGCCTCGGTAAGGCCGGTCATCTTATGCGTATGGACTGCCGCAGCGGTGAGATAGAGTATTTCCCCTGGCATCCAAAAGGCTACCAACTCGTACTCGTAAATAGTTGCGTGAAGCACGAACTCAAGGGTTCTCCTTATAATGAGCGCCGCCTGCAATGCGAACACGTTGCAGAGGTGATTGCCAAAAAACATCCTGAAGTTGAGAGTCTTCGCGATGCAACGATGGAGATGCTTGACGAAGTGAAAAACGAAATCACAGGTGCAGAATACAAGCGCGCACGCTACGTCATCGGTGAGGTAGTTCGCGTTCTTGCAGTCTGCGAAGCCCTCGAAATCGATGACTACGAGAAGGTAGGTCAGATGATGTACGACACCCACTATGGTCTCAGCAAGGAATACGAGGTTAGTTGCGAAGAACTCGACTTCCTTAACGATGTGGCTAAGGAGTGCGGTGTAACAGGTTCACGCATCATGGGCGGCGGCTTTGGTGGTTGCACCATCAACCTCGTTGCTGACGAACTGGCTCCTAACTTCAAGAAGGTTGTAGTAGAAAAATTCGAAGAGAAGTACGGCAAGAAGCCTATCGTCATTGACGTTGTCATTGGTGATGGTGCCCGCAAACTCTGCTAATATTCTTTCATACTTACATAACAAACACCCCGAAGATTTCTAATTTCTTCGGGGTGTACTTTTTATGTCAGTTCCAAGGAGAACAAACCATCCTACGGAGCCGTAACATCACGGATTCTCGGTCAAGTATTTTATTCTGTAAACAGTAATAAAAACATACTATAACAGGACGATATAAGTCGCTTAAAAACTAAACTGTACTATAGTCTTCTATGCACAATAAGTTAGAATAGTGAATTGTCTGCCATATTGACCAATGTCACAAAGACGAGAGTTTCCAGATTGCCTCCATATTTTATTTCCGTTTTCATAGTGTAATTTGTATTTAGATTGTTTAAGTAGGTTTATAAAATAATTGGAGCCTTTAGATGTGAAAAATTTCACAGAAAAGTTATGGCATAAACCAGTTCCTATTGACCAATGTATTTCACTTCCGAAGCCATCTCGCGTATTTCTTATATAAGTCGTAGTGCTACCAATAAATTCTGCTTGATATGAAGTTTGTTTGTATCCAAGACTTCTTAATATAGATTCAGCTTTATACCCTTCATTGTTATCTGCATATTGATTCATCATTTGTAATGTATATGGAGTTACACCTGTAGGATATTTTCTTTGAGCAAATAGAGTCAAAGGCATTAGAATTAATATTAAAAAGGGTACGTATTTTTTCATAATTTGAAATTTGTTAAAAGGATTTAATAAAATATCTGTCGCACTCCAAAAAATATGGAGTGCGACTATAATTGTATCAGTTAACTAAAACTTTTATTCTGCGAGTTTGTTGTCTGAACCGAGTACTTCAGTAATTTTATGACAATAGAGGTCATACATCAGGTCGCGTGCTGGTCCGCAATATTTGCGTGGGTCGAATTCGCCCGGTTTGTCATTGAAGACCTTGCGCACAGCGGCTGTGAATGCGAGACGACTGTCGGAGTCGATGTTAATCTTGCATACAGCGCTCTTTGATGCCTTACGGAGTTGTTCTTCTGGAATACCTACTGCATCGGGCAATTTACCGCCATTGGCATTGATGATGTCCACATATTCCTGTGGTACAGAACTTGATCCGTGGAGTACGATTGGGAAACCTGGAAGTTTCTCCATAATAGCATCGAGCACGTCGAATGCCAAAGGAGGAGGAACGAGTTTACCAGTCTTCGGGTCGCGCGTGCACTGTTCTGGCTTGAATTTGTAAGCGCCATGACTTGTACCGATGGAGATTGCGAGGCTATCGCAACCAGTTCGTGTAACGAAGTCGATCACCTCTTCTGGCTGTGTGTAGTGAGATTCTTCTGCAACAACCTCGTCTTCAACACCTGCAAGTACACCGAGTTCACCTTCTACTGTAACATCGAATTGGTGAGCATATTCAACTACCTTCTTTGTAAGTGCAACGTTCTCTTCATAAGGAAGTGAGGAGCCGTCGATCATAACGCTTGAGAAACCGCTGTCAACGCAACTCTTGCAAATCTCGAAACTGTCGCCATGGTCGAGGTGCAGACAGATTTCGGGATGCTCACAGCCGAGTTCTTTTGCATACTCTACAGCGCCCTGTGCGAGGTAGCGCAGGAGAGTCTCGTTAGCGTATGCACGCGCACCCTTCGATACTTGTAGGATTACAGGAGACTTTTTGTCGCTCGATGCTTTGATAATTGCCTGGAGCTGCTCCATGTTGTTAAAGTTGAAGGCGGGAATAGCATAGCCGCCATTGATGGCACGTTTGAACATCTCGCGGGTGTTCACAAGGCCTAAATCTTTATAATTTACCATAGATTTGAAAAAATAAAAATGTTTGATATTCTTATTGCAAAAATAGTATTTAAATTTGAAATTATAAAAAGAATAAATCGATTTTAAATATTTCGAACCAAATTTGGTGTCAAAATATATCAAAACCTACTATAGACCTCGCATAATAAAAGGGGAATAGCCTGAACTACAAAGGGAGAAGTTCAGGCTATTATCCTATAAATGGAGACATTGATTGCCTTTACTATCTTACAATAAATTTTCTTGTAAAAACAGAACCATCTTCTCGTGTGAGTTTTACGATAACAACTCCTCCACTAAGATCGGACTTGGCTATTTCATATTCTCTTGCACCATTGAGTTTTGTTTTGCGAATCAGTTGTCCGTTTGGTGCATATAATTCCACATTTTTTAATTTGGAGTTACCTGACACAGAGATGAAACTTTCTCCATTTTTCCAACTTGGAGCATCTGAGTTAATAGCGAAAGTTTTTATGGTTGTAACTTCAGAAGTATCCTTATATTCTTCTATCTCATAGATTGAAGGCGCTGTTCCGGTCCATGCTATTTTTATGTCTGAAGCGTCATTGTATCCCGTCAGGTCGATAATCTGAATATTTGCAGTGGCGCATTTTCCTAAACGCGTCCAACTGCTGCCGTCGGTTGTTACACTGGCACTTGCGTTACTACCTACTGATGCATCCTGATAGATGCAAACTCCTGCGACCTTATAATCTTGCATGAAATGATAAGTGATGGGTGAACCACCATAGCCTTCCTTTGTACTTGCTTTGCTGTCATACAAGTTAAACAATCCGTTTCCATTTGCATCTTCTGCAACAGGCAAAACAAGCGAATGCTTGTTGACTTCAATTTCAAAAAGTCTTAGCCATTTTGATGTATTTGCACTGCTGACATACAAACGTACATAAAGCGCAGCCTGATCCTCACCATCAAAATCGCAATACGTCATTTCGTCATTGAACTTGACAGCATTAGCATTAGATATTGTAAATGTCGTTGTATTTGTCCCTTTTATCTTCAAGTCTTTCCAATCTGTCTTATTTGTGGAAAACTGGACTTTTGCTCCATACGGATAGTCGTTGTTGACTGTTCCGAAACATACTCTCACATCGCTAAGACGGGTGGTGTCTTCGAGTGTCAACACGTAGGCATCGCCAGTTGCTTGATTTCTGTTTAATGACCACCATGAGGTATAGTCGCCATCGGTCAAGCTGCTCAATGAAGTTCCGCTGGCATTACCACCAGACGGGACTTCAACCTGACTTATCTTTGCTGTTGAAGATGGAGTAACGGAGAAAGTCCTTGCAGACATCTTCATCGTTTTAGGAGTTTCTCCATCATTCTCGAAGATTATATACTTGATGAATCCTTCTTTGAGTTCCTCGGCAGATGTGATGGTTCGCCATGTCTTGAAGTTTTCTGACACTTTTACTGTATAATTTGCGAGCAGTGTATCATTCAGAATGTAAGATGATATTTTAGTTGCATCGGGCAACTTTATTCCGATATAATTGCCTTTGTTCAGAACAACCGTTGAAGTGATATTCAGATAATAGCTGTTTGTCGTAGTTGCATACATTGCGCGTACTGCTTTTGCTTCTATACCTGTCAGGTTAGTTACTGCCTGTCGCCCTGTTGGTAAGCCATTCTCAAAATAATTGTCCATGCAGTATTCCTGCAACCAGGCCACAAATTTCTTGAAATACAGTTCTGACGGTTGGGAAACACGTTGTGACACCGATATGCCGCTACCCATTCCTTCTAAAGCATAGGCTATGTACTTTGTATCGGTATATATCGCTTCGAGCTCTTTATTAGCAGCTATAAATTCATTCCACCTCGTTTCTCTATCGCCTGTTGTTTGCGAAACTTCTATAAGCTTCAATGAATTAGAGGTCATTGTTTTCAGCTTTTGCAGCCATGGTGCAATGTCTTGATAGAAAAGTCGGTCAGACTCTTTTTCAGATGTTTCAAATGCTATGAATTTGTCACAGGCGGTATTTATTCTTTCAAGTCTTTGTTTCAGATTAACAAGATATGTATTAGATATTCCTTTCTGAATGGCAGATTTGGAACTGTTCATCATAGTGGAAAAATCAGAGGGGTCGTTGTAACGCAGATAGTCAGCCAAGAACTCGAAATCTTCTGCATTTTCCTTACCTACCACAGCCTTAACAGCAGCCTTGTAACTTGTACTGTTAACAAACTTGGCTGTATTCCAAGCATAATCTGCAACGCTGAAAAGTGCTATTTTTGAAAGTTCGCCCTCTTGCATAGGATTGGAAACAATACCTATACCATTTTCAAGAGTTGCAGGCAGGCTTCCATTGTTTGATACACTCGGCATGTCATAGAAATTTGAATACATATCCTTTGTATATATCTGACCGTCAGCATTGTCATTACATGGATAATTCCACCACCAACCGACATTCCTCCCAAGATATTTCTTTACCTGATTGAGGTCAGAGGAGTTTGGAATACTCCACACTCCCCATCCGGTAGTATATATAGTTATGTGTTGTGGAGTATTTGCAAGAGCAGTAAAAAATCCTTGTCTCTGTTCTTCTGAACTGGAAAATGTGGTACAGTAAATCTGTGGCACAAAATGGAGTGGCTTAACAGTGTCAGCCGGTGCCGCAGTGGATTTATTGTACTTTTGTTCTATTGCCTGTTGAACAGCATTCAGTCTTTCTGCATTCAGCGCATATCCAGATTCAGAGTTAGGTATGCCAACATCATCCACAAATATAGCAAATTGTCGCACCCCGAGTTTGTACATCAAGTCAAATTTAGCCATGATGTCATTGACAACTGTTGAGCTGTTGAGGAAATTGTTTCCGGGATGAATCGCCCATATAAAGTTAACTTTGGTCTTGTGCGCCTCTTCTGTCAGTTCTTTTACCATATTTTGAGAAAGCCATCCGTTCTTTTCTTGCTGTTCTGTAATAGAAACAGGATAAGCATCTTTCCAATTATTGGAATGATATGGATCACTCTTCGCACCATAAAGATACGTATTCATCTTATAGCGCATCATAAATTTGAAAATATCCTTCTTGACTGAGACGCTGTAAGGATAACCATAGTAACCTTCAACAAGCCCCCTACTCTGCTGGTCTGCGTAGTCATAAATATTCACACACCGCAAGTTTTCGGTTCCGTTGTCAAGCATTTGTTCAAAGGTGGCGAGCCCCATGAATGTGGCATCAGTATTTTCGCCGAGCACTATGAGTTCAGCCTGTCCGTCTTGATTTCTTAGCGACAATAAATGTTTGTCATACTTATCTGTTTTACCGAAGACCGTTCTGTTCAATCCACGGGTAGAGACAAGATTATCGGCTACTTCATTTGAGCCATTGACACCGAGATAGATATTAGTCATGCCAGAGACTGCTGAACTGCTGATTTCAGCAGACACACCTGCTTCTGACAAAATGCTTTTTATTCGGTCTTTTGTATAATTGTCTATTCCCGACTCGCACACGATGTTCACTGTCGAAGAGAGCGAAACCGTCCCATCCTGCAAGTTTTGTGTTTGCGGTATCGGATAAATCGAATAGCTTTGTCCGAATGCAAAGAGGCTGATGACGCATGTCATTGCAGCTAAGAATAATCTTTTCATTTTCATTTTTAAACAGTTTTTGTGATTTATCTTAATGCAGCAAGCGTTTCCTTGAGTGCTGCTATTTTAGTCTTTGCATCGCTCTGCTTTTTCCTCTCCAATGCGACGACAGATTCCGGTGCATTCTGCACAAAGCGTTCATTTGCGAGTTTCTTTTCTACACCTGCGAGAAAACCTTCAAGGTGCTTCAACTCTGCTTCTGCTTTTGCAATTTCTGCCTCTTTATCTATAAGATTGCCGAGTTGTACGGCATATTCGGAAGTACCTATGAGGAAAGCAGAAGTTCCTTCACTCTTTGCATTCACGACAGAGATGTTTTCAACATTCGCCATTTTTTTGACCAAATCGTCATATTTTGCGAAAGTATTGTTTCCTACTACTTCGATGTTGAGTTTTTGCTTTTGAGCGATGTTCCTTTGATTTCTCACAGCCCTTACACTGCTGATTATGTTCTTTACTTGCTCCATTTCTGAGAGCATTTGATTATCCTTCTCTTCGGGCTTTCCGATATTTTGCGGACTGACCATAATGCTTTCGCCATCTTCTCTGTCATAGAGATGCTGCCAAAGTTCTTCAGTGATGAAGGGCATGAATGGGTGCAACAGATGCAGCAGATTATCGAAGATATTTAGTGTTGCTATATATGTTTCATTGTCAACAGGTTGTCCATACGCAGGTTTTACCATTTCAAGATACCAACTTGAGAATTCGTCCCAGAAGAGGCGATAGACGAGCATTAGCGCTTCGCTTATGCGATACTTTGAATAAAGGTCGTCCAGTTCTTCTGCGCTTTTCCTTATTTTGGCACTCATCCATTCCACTGCTTTTCTTGCTGTTTCAGGTTGCTGAACATCAGCAGTCTGCCATCCTTTCACGAGTCGGAAAGCATTCCATATTTTGTTACAGAAATTTCGTCCCTGCTCACAGAGTGTTTCATCGAAGAGAATATCATTTCCCGCCGGTGCACAGAGCATCATGCCTACACGCACACCATCTGCCCCGAACTTGTCAATCAGTTCGAGGGGGTCGGGACTGTTGCCAAGTTGCTTCGACATTTTCCGTCCCAACTTGTCGCGGACGATACCCGTAAAATACACATTATTGAAAGGCATCTTTCCTGTATATTCGTATCCTGCCATGATCATACGTGCTACCCAGAAGAAAATAATGTCTGGACCTGTTACGAGGTCGCTGGTGGGATAATAATAATTTATCTCTTCGTTGTTTGGATTTGAAATGCCATTGAAGAGTGATATTGGCCACAGCCATGAACTGAACCATGTATCGAGTGCATCTTCGTCTTGTCTCAGGTCTTCTGCTTTGAGATTTACGTTACCCGTTTTCTTTTGAGCAAGTTTCAGGGCTTCCTCGATTGTTTCTGCAACTACATAACCACCTTCAGGCAGATAGTATGCAGGTATTCGGTGTCCCCACCAGAGTTGCCGGCTGATGCACCAGTCCTTGATGTTTTCCAGCCAATGACGATAGGTGTTCTTGTATTTTGCAGGATGGAATTTTATTTCATCGTTCATAACCGGTGGCAGCGCGAGGTCGGCAAAATGCTTCATCTTAAGGAACCATTGCATTGACAATTTCGGCTCAATAGGCACGTTTGTACGTTCGCTGAACCCTACGTTATTGGTATAGTCTTCAATCTTTTCCAACAGTCCTGCATCAGCGAGATCCTTTTCTATTTGCTTTCTGACCTCGAAGCGATCCATTCCTACATAAAGTCCAGCAGATTCGGAAAGCGTTCCGTTATCGTTGAATATATCAATGCTTTGCAGATTGTGCTTTTCGCCAAGCATATAGTCGTTGACATCGTGTGCAGGTGTTACCTTCAGACAGCCTGTACCAAATTCCACGTCTACGTAGTCGTCCTCTATGACAGGTATGCTTCGTCCCACCAGTGGTACGATAACGCGCTTGCCTTTCAGCCATGTATTCTTTTCGTCGTTTGGATTGATACACATTGCCGTATCTCCCATAATGGTTTCAGGACGTGTAGTGGCAACAATGGCATAACGCCCATCCGGGTCGCCTTCTACCATATATTTTAAGTAGTACAACTTGCTGTGTTCCTCTTTGTAAACCACTTCTTCGTCGCTTAGAGCCGTCTGGGCCTTGGGGTCCCAGTTTACCATACGAACACCACGATAGATGAGACCTTTGTTATATAAATCAACAAAAACTTTAATAACGCTTTTTGAGCGCTCGTCGTCCATCGTAAATGCCGTTCTGTCCCAATCGCAACTTGCTCCTACCCTTCTCAGTTGTTTGAGGATAATGCCTCCGTGTTCTTCTGTCCATGCCCATGCATGCTTCAGGAACTCTTCTCGCGTGAGTTCAGTTTTCTTAATACCCTGCTCTGCTAACCTGTTGACCACTTTTGCTTCTGTTGCTATAGATGCATGGTCTGTTCCCGGTACCCAACATGCGTTTTTGCCTTCCATGCGCGCGCGTCGTACCAGAATGTCTTGTATGGTTTCATTGAGCATGTGCCCCATGTGGAGGATACCCGTCACATTTGGTGGAGGAATGACTATAGTATATGGTTTTCTACCATCGGGTTTAGATGCAAACAATTTGTTTTCTTCCCAGTAGGCATACCATTTCTTCTCTACTTCTTCCGGACTATACTTTGTTGCTAATTCCATGATTTTGTGTTTGATTTTTGAAATTTTCGCAAATTTACGAAAAACAGCCCAAACTACTTATTGAAATAATGATATTTTTTAATGGTTGACACAAATATTAAAATTGATTAAATTTCATAAAAAAAGTTATGTCAGTCTTAAAATAAGATGTTACTTTGCAGAATAAAATAAATTCAACATATTTACCATGAAAAAAATCTGCGTTATTGTAATATTGCTTGTCTGTAGTGTCAATTTGTCTTCACAGATTCCTAACAATTACTACTCATCCGCCAACAACAAAAGCGGCTCAACACTAAAGACAGCACTTAGCAGTTGTATTGTCAATCATACAGAGTTGAGTTATATTTCTTTGTGGACAGCATTTCTCACAACAGATGTTCACAATGACATAATATGGGACATGTACTCTGATTCTTCAGCATACAAGCCTGGAGGTTCCAAACAAGGTGCTTCTTATTCAGGCGAACTTGACTCATACAATCGCGAACATTCATTTCCCAAGAGTTGGTTCAACGATGCCACTCCTATGTACACAGATTTGCATCACATAGTCCCTACCGATGGTTATATCAATGGACGACGCAGCAATTACCCTTATGGGGAAACGAGTAATCCTACATATAAAAGTTTGAAAGGTTTCAGTAAATTAGGACCATGCAACAAGGATATAGGATACTCCGGGACCGTTTTTGAACCCAACGATATATATAAAGGCGACTTTGCTCGTATTTATTTCTATATGTTGACCTGCTACGAGAATCAGATAAGCAATTGGTCATCTCCTATGCTCGGCGGCAACAAGTATCCTGGCTTCAGCACATGGGCATTGAATATGTTGCTGCGATGGGCAAAAGAGGATCCCGTTAGCCAGAAAGAAATCGACCGCAATAATGCAGTTTATAAAATACAAGGGAATCGTAATCCGTACGTTGATTATGAGGGACTTGAGCAATACGTTTGGGGAGATCTGAAGAATGTTTCAGTAGATTTGAATAACTACACATCTCCTTATGGCGACATTCCAGGCTCCACTTTGTCTTCTCCTGTATTTTCTGTGTCTTCTGGCCAGGTAGATTCTGCAACAAATGTGATACTAACAGGTCCTAATGGAGCTACTATATATTACAGTTTTGACAATGGAGAAACATGGTCCAGTGGAACTCCACCTATTACTTTTGTTATTACTGAATCTACAACCATTCTTGCTTATGCCACGGATGGCACCGCAAAAAGTTCTACGACAAGTGTTAGTTACACCGTTGGTAACAATTCAAATATATCATCTTCTCTATATGAAAAAGTTATTTCCAACGATCAATTAGTATCTGGAAAGAAATATATTATTTCCGTTCCAACTCGCACGGTATGCATGGCAGAGCGAGAAAACAATGACTTCAAAACTGTTACCACATCATTTGATGGGCAATATATAGATGTTAGTCAGATGGGTGGTGTATGTACGCTTAAATTAGAAGAGACAAGTAACGGTTGGGCATTGAAGAGCACATCGACAGGGCAATATCTAGCCTGGGAGAGCGGCAACTCACTAACTACCAACAGTACTTCATCGTCAAAGAACGCATGCTGGAACATTTCGGCTAATTTTGAATCTACTGCCATAACAAATGCTGCCAACAGCCAACGTAAATTGCAATACAATGCAGCAAACAACGTTCAATGCTTCCGTTGCTACACAAGTTCTCAGACAGCCATACAACTTTATGTACAAGTCAATTCAGACAATGATAATCCTGTTTCTGACACTATCGTTGCCGCTCCCACCCTTTCATATCCATCAGAAAAACCGACACCTAATTCAGAATTTACGTTAAGTTGTGCCACTGAAGGCGCTACAATCTATTATTCATTTAACGGAAGAGAATATGTCAGCGGCAATAGCCCATGTTCGTTCACTATTGACAATATCGGTTCATATAACATAAAAGCCTATTCAGTACTTAACTCACACAAGAGTGATGTTTGTGACTGGGATATTGACATCTATCCAAGTGCTCCAAGTTTTTCACTTGCAGGAGGAACATATCCTACAGGCATGACTATAAGCATTACTGCAAGTGAAGAAGTAAACATTTACTACACACTTGACGGTACAACTCCAAGCGAAGATAGTTTCGGCTATACTGATGCTATCGTATTGCAACCTGGTACTACTACAATTACAGCAATTGCAGAAAGAGATGGTTTTGAGAGTGACGAGGTTACTGCAACATACATCATTACAGATGAAGATGATATAACAAGTGATGTTTTATACAAGAAGATAACAAGCAAGGATGAATTAGTTTCTGGTAGCAAATACCTCATAGTTTATGAAACTGACAACATAACGATGGGAGACATTGCCGGCACGGGCACAAATACCTATTTCAATTCTTGCGTTGCGAATATATCAGGCAACATTATCGAAGAAGTAAATACTGATGCCACAATCGTTACACTTGCAGGCAAAATGGACGAATGGATATTAATTATTTCTAATGGCTACATGGCATGCCAGAGAGACGCGAACTACATACAGGTTCAAAACGAAATTGACAACTCTGCACAATGGACAATAACATTTGATGAGTCAGGCAATGCTCTTATCAAGAGCAATTATAGCGGACAAAATGACCGTTGGATACAATACAACTCTGCATCGAATTCTCTTCGATTCAGCACATACAAAGGTACACAGAAGGATATCCAATTATACAAGGAAATAAAGACAGAACCAACAGGTATTGCAAATAATGCAATAATAAGCGCTAAAACAAATCACATCTACTTTGACCTGCAAGGAAGACGAGTTTACAAACCCACAAAGGGCTTTTACATTGTTAATGGTAAAAAAGTATTTATAAAATAATTTAGAGGGGTGTTCTATGAATTAGGAATTCAAGTTTGATTAGTCTTGATGCTTTTTTAGTTCTTTTGTGCATCTTTTGACCTAAGTTCTTGGTACATAGCCCGCTATGCACCTGCGAACTTAAATCAAAACCTACATCAAAATAACTCAAAAATCATTCAAGCCTAATTTATAGAACACCCCTAGAAAGAACAACAATAGAAACATCATGAAGAAAATCGGTTTATTAGCCTTTGTTTATTTTATAAGCATAAGTTTGCTTGCCCAAATCCCGAGCGGCTATTATAGCGCTGCAAACGGAAAATCAGGGTCGGCATTAAAGACGGCGCTGTATAATATTATAAACACCCACACCACGCTATCTTACAACTACCTTTGGACTGCATTTAAGACAACAGACAAGCGTAGCGATGACAAAGTCTGGGATATGTATTCCAGTGCCACAAATTATACATTCGGCACAGATCAGGCGGGAAGTTACAGCGTTGAAGGCGACAAGTATAATCGCGAGCATTCGTTCCCCAAGAGTTGGTTCAACGAAGATGCCCCCATGGTTACCGACTTGATGCACGTTGTTCCTACAGATGGTTTTGTGAATGGCAAGCGAAGCAATTTCCCTTTTGGAGAAACAGACAATCCGACCTATTCAAGTCAAGGTGGCTTCAGCAAACTTGGCCCTGCCAACAGCGACTTGGGCTATATAGGCACAGTGTTTGAGCCCGACGACCAATACAAAGGCGATTTTGCGCGAATTTATTTCTATATGGTAACTTGCTATGAAAATGTGGTAAGTAATTGGAGTGGTGGCATGACTTCGGGAAATAAATACCCTGCTTTAGCAACATGGGCAAAGGACATGCTTCTTCGTTGGGCAGAAGAAGATCCTGTTAGCCAAAAAGAAATTGACCGTAACAATGCGGTATATAACTTGCAGGGCAACAGAAATCCGTTTGTTGACTACGAAGGACTTGAGAAATACGTATGGGGCGATTTGAGTTCAACTTCCGTGGATTTGAACAACTACACATCTCCGTACGGCACATCGAGCAACACCATAAATGCACCTTATTTCTCCATAGCATCTGGTTCTGCCGTAACTTCAGGCACGACCGTTACGATTGGTTGCCGTACCTCCGGAGCCACTATTCATTATAGTACTGACGGCGGAACGACCTGGCAGACAAGCAATACAAGCGTTGCATTGACTATAACTGAAACTACCACCATCCAGGCTTACTCTACGAAAGACACTTCAACCAGTTCGACTGTCAACGCCACCTATACTATAACCCAAACCGGCGGTGGAACAACAACCGGTAGCGGCACCTTATTCGAAAAAGTAACCAATGCAGACCAGTTGGTAAGCGGCAAGAATTATGTAATTTTCTGTCCATCAAAAAATATGACCATGACTTCAAGTGCAGCGGGTAGCGCTCTCGGTTATGTTGCAACTACACTTACATCAGACGGTTATATTGACGTGAGTACCATTTCAGATGTAGCAATCCTGACACTTGGTGGCAATGAAGGCAGTTGGACACTTCTGATGAACGGAGAAAACTATTTGTCTTGGACAAGTGGTAATTCTCTAAAAACTACTGCCGGTGCAGACACAGACAATCAAAAATGGACTATTTCTATTGGCGCAAGTACCACAACTATACTGAATAAAGCCGAAAACAGTCGAAAACTACAATACAACAGTTCTTCTGGCTCCGAACGATTCGCTTGCTACACATCTTCACAGACAGCAGTTCAACTCTATGTTCAGATAGAAAACAGTTCTTCTACTGAAATCACTACTGTAGAGGCTCCTGTTTTTACTCCTGCAGGTGGAACGATGAGTAAGGGATCTGCCATAAGCATCGCATCGACCACTTCAGGTGCTACCATTCATTATACCATATCAGGCGGCACCGAACAGACAGGGACTACACCTGTAAGCATAACGCTGAGCAATCCAGGAGTTCATGAATACACTGCATACGCCACATACAATGATCTTACCAGTGAAGAGACTTCCGGAAGTTTTGAGGTATTACCTACTGCCCCAGCCTTATCTGTGGCATCAGGGACCTATACGGATGCCCTGTCATTAGAAATTACCAGTTCTGAAACAGATGTAAACATTTTCTACACCACTGACGGCACGACTCCAGACGAGACCTCTACACCTTACACTACCACAATCTCGCTTCCTTTAGGTACTACAACTGTAAGTGCCATTACAGAAATAGATGGACTTGTTTCAGAAATGACAGAGGGGACTTACACTGTCATTCCGAGTTCTCCCGAGTTTTCTGTTGTTTCGGGAACTTATAATTCCGGAACGGTCGTTTCGTTAACAACTTTATTAACAGGAACTAACATATACTACACTACAGACGGCAGCGACCCGACTACGACATCGACACCATACACTTCTGCCATAACACTGACTTCTACAACCACTTTGAAAGCCATTGCCGAGAAGGATGGTGTTAGCAGCAACATCAGCGAGGCTACATATACGATAAGAAGCGGCAGTCTGGTCAGCACTGGTATTTATGCAAAAGTAATTTCATCTGATGACTTAGAACTTGATGCCAATTACTTGATTGTCTATGAAGGAGGGTCGAAAGCGCTTGGCGCATACTTTTCAAACAACAACAAGCCATATTTTGGTGCAGTTGATGTTACAATTAACAATGACAGCATTGACTTAAACGGAATTGGCGACATGCCAACGATTCTGACTATTGTTGGTGAGGCTGATGCCTACACATTTGCACTTCAGGATAATGAGCAAACTGTATATCTTTCATGCCCGACCGACAATAATTATCTTTCAGAAAGTTCATCTGCCACCGACACAAAATCACAATGGACCATCACGATTGGAGAAACTACAACTATTAAAAACAATAGTCTTACTTCAAGATATATCAACTACAACACATCCAGTCCGAGATTTGCTACCTACAAGGCAAGTAGCAACCAAAAGGCGGTTTGTCTTTACAAGGAAGTTCTTGAAGAAAGTGCGCCCTCAACCCTTACAGTCTTATTAGGCGATGTCAACCTTGATGGAGATGTTAATGTTGAAGATGTTACAACACTCGTTAATTACATACTGGGCAGCATGGTTGCAACATTCTCCGAACCTGCTGCAGACTTTGATGAGAACGACACGATCAATGTGAGCGACGTTGTAGATTTAGTCAACAGAATTCTAAACGGCAACACGAGTGAAACAAAGGAAATAACTACCAATTAGCATTGGCAATTAATTAAAGAACACTCCTATAGAAATGGGGAATGTCCGACCTTAACGAGGCATTCCCCATTTTCGCAAAAAAAATGCGACCTTTTCAGATTGCATTTTCATTTGAGCCGAGACGGGGACTCGAACCCCGGACCTACTCATTACGAATGAGTCGCTCTACCAACTGAGCTATTTCGGCAACTTTTGTTCAAAAGTGGTGCAAAGATAATTAGTTTTTGATAATTGGCAATAAATTTAGAAGAATTTATTCCTGTTTCATTCTATTTAATATCTATTAGTTTGTGCATCTGCAAAGAAAGACGCCACAGAGGGTTTGACTTGCAGAAGGATACACAATCTTCAATTATTTTCTGGTTCTTCGCAGATATTCCGGTATCGCATGGCTGAAGGAATAAGTGTTTGGGGAATGTAAAATTGCTCTCTTCAAGTGTTTTTATAAGTCTCTTTATCTGTTCGTCATTTTGGTACACTAATTTCAGTTCATCACACTTATTTTGCTGGATTTGCGCGTTTTGTGCCTGCCCTAATTTTGGTGAAAGCGTTATCCAATCCACTTTTTCTTCAACAAGACGTGTGCCATTTGTTTCTATTGCGACAAAACGTTGCTTATCATGCAGAGCCTTTATCAGGTGGCTGTCAATAAATAAGGACGGCTCTCCTCCTGTAAGTACCACATGCAGAGCGGGATACTGGCATACAACCGATACAATCTCCTCTACAGACATTTCTTTGCCTTCTTCATGAAGCGTGTCGCAAAAAGGGCACTTCAAGTTGCATCCGGAAAACCTCACGAAGACGGCGGGGACACCACTGAAGTACCCCTCGCCTTGCAATGAATAGAAAATCTCGTTGATTTTCAAGATTTTGAAATTTTAGATATTTTCTTCTAAAGAATAGATTGCAATGTTTCCTTCTGATTCTTTGAAGGCAACTTTGTAACAATTCGGAATCTGTTCACAAATCCATCTTGCCACATTTTCAGCCGTAGGATTGAAACTGAAAATATCATTAAAGCAAACATGGTCGAGACGTTTTACGACTTGCTTTACGTGCATAAAATCGACAACCATTCCGTTCTCGTCCAGTTTTTCTGCTTTGCAATAAACAGTTACGATGGCATTATGTCCATGCATATTAGTACACTTGCTTTCGTATTGTAACGACAAGCGATGCGCGTATGAAATTTCTATAGATTTCTCGAGGTAAAACATTCCTTTATTTTAAGATTTTTGCAGTAAACACTTTATTTACGACAGATTTCAAGTTTTCTATTTCATTTTTACGAATTTCGATGGCCAAAATTGTATTTACCGCATCGTATTCTCTTGATACTATCTCAGCCCCTGCGTTTTTAGATAGCCGCATTATCACATCAACATCTGCGTAAGGCACTGCTACTTTCAGCCTCTCTTTTATAATTCTTTCCTCAATCTCGGCAGCGTTCAGTGCTTCCTTTGCAGCAATCTTATATGCAGAGAAAAGACCTCCTGTCCCGAGTTTGACACCTCCGAAATACCTAACGACAACTACGAGCGTATCAGTCAGGTCCATTGAGGTTATCTGTCCCAGGATGGGCTTTCCTGCACTTCCTGAAGGTTCACCATCATCGTTGGCTCGTGTTGCCGATTTCTCTGGTCCCAGAACATATGCATAGCATACATGCCGTGCGTCGTAGTACTTCTTTCTGAATTGTGCTATTGTATCCTTGACATCGTCTTCATTCTCAACATGCAAAGCAAACGAGAGAAAACGGCTTCTTTTTTCTGTATAATTGCCTTCACCACGTTGAGCGATAGTCAGATATGCATCCATTGATGGAGGTGATGAGAAATTTATGCTTCAAAATAGTAGAGGAAAGTAGCAATACCATCGAGTGCATGCTTCTTTTCTCCTTGTATTTCGAGACAGAATTTCAATTCTACCTTCGTAATACCTCTCAAGTCAGCAATACTCTGAAGGTCGACGACCATTCTGACACTTTGGCCTGAGAGCACTGGTTTTCCAAACTTAAGTTTGTCCATGCCATAATTAACCATCATTTTGAGGTTGTTGACTTTTGCTATTTGTTCCCAAAGGCATGGCAGAAGCGACACACTGAGATATCCATGTGCTATGGTTTGTCCAAAAGGTCCTTCTTTTGCTCTTTCCACATCCACATGTATCCACTGATGGTCGTTTGTGGCATCAGCAAACTTATTTATGCGGTCTTGATCAACGAGAATCCAATCAGACTCTCCTATTCTATTTCCTAAAAACTGTTCGAACTCCTTATGAGAGTTAATTACCACTTTACTCATGGTCTAAGAAATTATTTTATTGTTTATTACTTTTCTTAACAACGTTGGACGTTCTTTGTTTACCATTCAACGCAGTATTGTCATCTTTTCTTATAGGCTTGTTACCTGCCTTTGCTATGATTTGTTCCTTCTTTTTGTTGAGTTGCAACGAAACTATTTCCAGATTTGTATTCATCTTACAATCTGCGTCATAATCCACATATTTCATCCCTCCGTAGTTATCTGCCAAGAATTGTTCTATAGTGAATTTGAGGTTATAGTTGTCGTCTATTTTCTCGATTGGTGAGAAATTATCTATTTTTATTCCGCAGGAATCGCTCTTAGAAGGCAGGATGCCTGCCATACCTCCCTCAAGGTCATCTCTCTTCAGTGTTGTTCTGCCCAGAAAGTCCGTCATTTCTTCTGCTACATATTGTTTCATTGCAGCCACATTTCTGTTTTCGAGATTTTGGAAAAACAGATATATAACATTCTCATAATCGAAGGCTGTATTGTTTTCTTTAATAAAATTCTGCTGTGCAAGTTTCATCTCCTCAGGAATTTCTTTTTTATGCTTTCCTTTGGGATGTTGGTCAAGATACGTTTTATAACTTCTGTTTGTATTTTCTTTTTTTGCAACTATCCAATCCAAAGAATCCAATTTTGCTTCTACCAAATTAGCAAAGCAAGCATCATTGAATCTGTTTTGGAATGCTCTGAAATCGTTGGGGTTTGATGAATTTTTTATGCTTTCCCACTCTTTGACTTCCACTTTCACTTGCTCCAATCGAGCGCTTACTTCGCGGCTGTGCCTGCTTTTGGGGAAATCCTCGAGAAAGTCTTCGTAATCCTCAACATTTCGGCTGTTTTTCAGAGCGTCATACCTACTCTTTTCGTTCTCATCTCTTGTTGACGATTTATATGTGATATAAGAGATTGCTATAATTGCAGTTAAAAGTAAGACTACTCCTAAAATGAATGTTTTGCTTATTCGCTTTTTTTTGTTCTTCACCTGTTGGCTGTCTTGCACATTGTCAGTTGAATTCGAACTGTTATTTTTCGATGTTTTATTTTCCATTTTGCTCCCTCTATCTTATTTTTCTGCAAAAATACGTATTGAAGACAAAATTTCAAAATAATTAACAGTTGAAAAACAATGGTGATTGTAAACAAATGATTATTTTTGCAAGAATAAATGAATAAACATAGCAATTAATTGTCTGTAATAATTATGAAAAGTTATATTCTTTCTCTTGTTTTCTGCATACTCTCAGTTTTGGGAGTCAATGCTCAAAAAGTGGCATGTGCCACAAACGTGATACAAATAGTAAACGGAAAAGGCGTTGCGAGCCAGAAGTCCATTAAGAATTCCGGTCTTTCACTTCTCAAGAAGTCAGGTGGTCATTACATTTATGGAAACAATGTTGAGATTGTCAATAATGTCGTAAAACCCCTCAACAACCATGCCTGCTACCTTAATATCTCGAATACAAAAACCCTGTCGGCTGTAATTTACTTCAAAAACAAGGTTGACGCCAATAAGTTTTGGAACGAACTGATGTCTCAGAGTTACATACCTTGCAAAGGTAGTGTTAATCTTTACGAGAAAGTACATAATAATGTTGTTTACCATGTTGTGCAAAAGCCAGTTTACAAGAATGGCTGGCACACTATCAATCTTAATGCTAAACGTCCTGTGCAAAATGACAAACAGGCAACGAAAGAGCCCACCAATCCTGGTAAGAATGAGCCCATTTCAACAACAAAAACAAATGGCAAAAAAGATAATTCTACACAGAAAAAACCAAGCGTTCAGGGTGCAAAGAGCACTCAGGGTAATTCAAGGAAGACGCCCCCTATGAAATCTACAAAGCCCACACTAGACACGAATACTAACGAAACAAAATCTACAAACAAAAAAGTAGAGAACAACACGACTAAACGACCTATGCGACTGACTCCAGAGTCACCAAGAAAGGATTAAATAATCTTCTATGAACTCAAATGATTTTTAACCAGTTATACCTATAACGAACTTGCCGCATATATAATCATAAAACTACTATAAGATATAAGAATAAAAGATATAAATGAAGTCTCCGTCTTCTCAACATTCTGAAAAATCAAAAAGGGGGAATTACAAGAATTTCTTAAATAGAACTTTTTGGGTTTCTATTTTTGTTATTACAGGATTATCTATACTCTTTTTTCTCCCTGATATTACATTTTTTGGTATTGAGTTAAAAAAAATAGACATATTAAGCGACATAAAGAAAGATTCAAATAAAAATGCGTCCTCTGGATTAATCGCACAAATCAACAATGCACATCAAACGTTCAACGATTCTTGTAAAACAGGTGTGACTTGTATCAGAAACTATTCTCAAGAAGAAGGCAAAGGTATGGACGCATTTTACAGTGCGCTTGATAAAGCGTCTCAACAAAAAGTCAGGATCGCTTTTCTTGGTGATTCATTCATTGAAGGAGACATTCTTACAGGCGATTTGCGCGACATGCTTCAAAAGAAATATGGCGGGCAAGGTGTAGGTTTTACAAGTATCGATAATGAGGCTGCACATTTCAGAAAGACGTGTCGTACAACTAATGAGGGTTTCAACAAGCACACCATTTTGGACAAAAACAACAAGATTGAACTAATTGGATTGAGTGGGCAATATTTTACACAAGCAGACAGTGTGCCTCATGCTTCTTTTGAATTGAAAACTCTACCAGACATCTTTTCCACTTTAGGCAACTGTAACCAATCTGAGTTTTTCTATAAAGGAAATGGTAGGTCTTTCAACATTACAGCACGCGTTAATGGAAGTGAAACAATAAATTTCCAAGCAGAGGCTACTCCTGGATTGCATAAGTTGACTGCAACCAATAGTCAAATCAACTCCATACGTTGGCACGTTGACGAAGGTCGTGGAGCGGTGTTTTATGGTGCTACGCTTGAAAACTCAAGTCCAGGCGTATTTGTAGACAACTTTGCCTTAAGATCGAACACAGGAAAAAGACTAATTGACCTATCGGAAGAATTGTTAAGACAGATTGACTCTTTGCGCCACTATGACCTGATTGTACTCCAATATGGCCTAAACATTGTTCACAAACGCTGCACTGATTACTCCACATACGAGGATGAACTTGCAAACATTGTAAAAAAACTCAAACATTGTATGCCCAATACTGCTATAATGATTTTTGGTATGGCAGATAGATGTTCCAAAGGTTCGGATGGCAACTTTCACACTATGAACGCGATTAAATCTTTCATTATTCATCAGGAAAATGCTGCAATTAAATCTGGCTGTTCATTTTGGAACACATTTGAGGCCATGGGTGGTGAGGACAGCATGGAAAAGTTTGTAGAATCATCTCCCCCTATGGCAAACAAAGATTATACTCACATCAATTTTGAAGGAGGCGCATATTTTGCGAAACTGCTTTATGATGCACTCGTATGGGGCAAACAAGAATATGACAGAAAATTACAACTAATAAACAATAATAAAAATTAGATGAAACGCATTATTTATAAGATTATAAACATATTTGTTTTGATGCAAACAATGTTTATATTTTCAACAAGATCCCAAATTGTAACCAAAGAATTGGAAGCAGAACTATTGGTAAATCCTAACTATCCTACAATATTTGAAGGGATGTCGTCTAATGTGATTATAGATGACAACTGTAGTTTGGACGCTTTTTACGAAAAGTTGTACCAATCTAAATTCAGAGGTTCGCAAGATCCAATCAGTGTAGTTCACATAGGTGACAGCCATGTGGCAGGACGCTTTTTTCCTAAACAAGTTGGCGATAATCTTGAAAAAAACTTCCCATCAGTAAAATTCAGCGATTTTGGTAAGAATGGTGCCACATTCACCTCTTTTATGAATTCTGGCTTGTTGCCAAAAGTATATCAACAAAATCCTGATTTGGTTATTTTGTCTTTTGGAACAAATGAAGGCTATTCTTCAACATATACAGGTGAGAGACACTATGGTCAAATAGATCAACTCATCTCAACCATAAAGGAACAGTTGCCAAATGTACTTTTCTTACTAACGACTCCTACTGGTTGCTATTTAAAAAATGGAAAAATTAACCCAAAGAACGGAGAAGTAGCACGCACCATCGTTAAATATGCCAATGAGAACAATATGGCAGCCTACGATCTTTATGATGTGCTTGGAGGTGAAGATTATGCGTGCCAAAATTTGAAAGCAGCCAAATATTTCAGAGTAGATGGCGTGCATTTTACATGGGATGCCTACAAAATGCAGGGTATAATGTTGTACAATGCCATTATAAATGGTTTTCTCGACTATATAGAAAACACCAAACAATAATATTTCTATTTTCATAACACTTATATACATTGGATTTCAGCCATCTTATAGGAAAATTTGATTTTTCTCATTTGACAGAATTGTTCATGTATAATGAGAATAGTCCTCTACTTTTCAATAGTGGGTTATTTCTATTCTTATTTGCAGCGTTTGCAGGGATATATGCACTGCTAAAGAACAAAACTTCAGCAAGATTGTTTTTTGTTATTTGTTTCTCTTATTATTTTTATTACAAGTCAAGTGGATTCTATTTTTTCCTTTTGGCTGTAGTATCTTTATCTGATTTTATAATAGGTAGTTTTTTGGGCAATGTAAAGCGCCAAACTTTCCGCAAAATGCTTGTAGCATTAAGTTTGATTATAAACCTCGGTCTTTTGTGCTATTTCAAATACACAAATTTTCTTGGTGAAATTTTTTCAAATGTTTTCCATGATGGTAAATTTCAGCCCTACAACATATTCCTTCCTGTAGGAATATCTTTTTTCACCTTCCAGTCATTAAGTTATACTATTGATATCTATCGGCAACAAATCAAGCCTCTGATAAATCCTTTAGATTATTTCTTCTATGTATCATTTTTCCCTCAATTGGTAGCAGGCCCTATCGTTAGAGCGAAGGATTTTATCCCCCAAATACGTAAGCCACTATATGTTTCTCGTGAAATGTTTGGGCATGGTCTTTATCTTATAATGAGTGGACTTTTCAAAAAAGCAGTCATTAGTGACTATATCAGCATAAATTTTGTTGATAGAATTTTCGACAATCCTACGTTGTATAGCGGTGTGGAAAATTTATTTGGAGTTTACGGGTATGCACTTCAGATATATTGCGACTTTTCGGGCTATAGCGACATGGCTATTGGCATTGCTTTGCTCCTTGGTTTTACATTCCCTCTAAACTTTAATTCTCCATATAAATCAGCATCCATAACTGAATTTTGGAAAAGATGGCACATATCTTTGAGTTCTTGGCTGAAAGATTATGTATATATATCATTTGGGGGTAATCGGAAAGGTAAAATCAGGCAGTATATCAACCTAATGCTAACTATGCTTATTGGTGGTCTTTGGCACGGTGCCATGCTTAAGTTTATACTTTGGGGCGGCATACATGGATTAGGACTCGTTGTACATAAAATCTGGATGTTCATAACACGACAACAAAAAGGTGGAAAGAACCTTCCCTTATGGCGCCGAATTCCTGCGATATTCATTACGTTCCATTTTGTTTGTATTTGTTGGGTATTTTTCCGAGCGGACAATATGGACAAAGCCTTTATGGTGCTGTCACAAATCGTAACATCTTTCAATGCTCAAGTTTTTGTGCAAATGATTACTGGTTATTGGGGTGTTTTCGTTCTTATGCTAATAGGCTATATTACGCATTTTATGCCTATACAACTTGTAGCAAAGGTTAGCCGTACCATCCAACTATCGCCACTATTTATTCAGGCTCTCTTGATTGTACTAATTACTTACATTGTTATTCAGATTAAAACCGCTGATGTACAACCTTTTATCTACTTCCAATTCTAAAAGTTGCTTTGCTTTTATTGGGGTATGGTTTTCTCATTGGCAATCTTTCTACTGCCCCAAGATACTCTGTATTTACCTGAAATTCAGAAAGAGTAAACTTCTTTAATGAAAAGAATTACAGATTTACATTTGATGGTGAAATTAAATATGTAAATTCGCAGTTAGAAATTTAAGAAATTTGTAGTTTATCATGAAATTAATAATATCAGATGAATTGACATCTCGTTGGCCTAAACTCAAAGTTGGTGTGCTGACTGCAAAAGTCAAGAATTCACCAACTTCATCAGATTTGTGGCGGGAAATATTGAACGAGGTGTCGTGCATTCGTTCAAAATATGATACGACAACCATCAAGTTGCGCCCTGGAATTGTAGCGACCCGAAATGCCTATAAGGCAACAGGAAAAGACCCAAGCCGTTATCGCCCTTCAAACGAACAACTGGCACGGCGCGTAATACAAGGCAAGGAACTTTATAGTGTTGACACACTCGTTGACATAGGTAATTTGGTGTCCCTGCGTTGCGGATATTCTATTGGTGTACTTGACTCTCTTAAGATTGTTGGTGATGTTGTGTTGGGAATCGGCCATCACGAGGAGCCATACGAAGGAATAGGTCGTGGCGTACTAAACATAGAGGGATTGCCTGTTTACAGGGATGAACAGGGTGGCATCGCAACTCCTACAAGCGACAGTATGCGAACAAAGATTTCTTCTGAAACAGTCAACATCTGTGTTTTCTTCAATGGTTATGATGGTGACGAAGGAAACATTGCTTTAGCCATCCAATTCATGCAGTCGCTATTAGAGAGATATGCCGAGGGAAGAGATTTTTCATCCACCATTGTGAAATAAGATTATCCAAACACCATGGGAAACATTCCAAACTTAAAGGACATAGTCCTTCGCGATACTCCATTCGCCGATTTAATGAACCGGAGAGTTTTCAACATTTTGCTTCTTGCTACTAAATATGATGCATTTATGCTCGAAGAAGATGGTCGTGTGGATGAAGAGATGTTCAATGAATACACCCATTTAGGTCTTCGCTATCCTCCTCGTTTTGCTCAAGCAAGCACGTTGGAAGAAGCGGAAAAGATGCTTAGTGAGCGTAATTTTGAACTAATTATCGAAATGCCCAACATGGACAACATCGATTTGACAGCCAATGCACGTAGCATCAAGGAGAAATGGCCACAGATTCCAATCGTGCTTCTGACCCCGTTTTCGAAGGAAGTCAGTAAGCGTGTGGCACGCGAGGATCTCTCTTGTGTGGAATACGTGTTTTCATGGTTGGGCGACTCTGAGTTGCTTTTGGCTATAGTCAAACTGATGGAGGATAAATGGAATGCTCCTCACGACTGTGCTTCTGTAGGTGTTCAGATTATTCTTTTGGTGGAAGACAGCGTGCGATTCTACTCCTCTGCATTGACCCACTTATTCCGATATGTGCTTGAGCAGAGCCAATATTTCGCAAAAGAAGCCTTGAACGATCAACTCCGTACGATGCGTATGCGAGGAAGGCCTAAGGTAATGTTAGCCCGCAGTTATGAAGAGGCTCTGGGCATCTATAATTTATATAAAGACAATATTCTGGGCATCGTCAGTGACATGAGCTTTGCAAAAGGCGGCAAGAAAGAAGAGAAGGCCGGTCTTGCTCTTGGTGAATATATCCGCAGAATTGATGAACACCTTCCAATCATTCTCGAATCAAGCGAAGACGAAAACGCTATTGTTGCAGACAAATTGGACGCAGACTTTATAAGCAAAAACTCTAAGACCTATCCGCAGGACCTGAAGCAGGCAGTGAGAAAGAACTTCGGTTTTGGAGATTTCATCATACAAAACCCTGAAACGGGCGAGGAATTGATGCGCATGAAATCGCTCAAGGATCTTCAGCACCACGTTTTCGAAATACCAGATGATGCTATGCGTTATCATCTTACAAAGAATCATTTTTCCCGTTTCTTCTTTACACGCGCCATGTTCCCTCCAGCAGTAATCTTGAAGGAGGTCAGTGTTCAAGAATACGTTGACATGGATGAGGCGCGCCAGTTGGTATTCGACCTCATTATGAGTTATCGTCGTATGAAAAACGAGGGTGTGGTTGCTATTTATAGCCGAGACATGTTTGATGAATACAGCCATTTCGCCCGTATTGGCAAAGGCAGTCTTGGCGGCAAAGGTCGTGGTTTGGCATTCATGGGTACTATGGTCAAGCGCTACCCAAAACTTGAGAGTAAAGATCTTGCTGTAAACATACCTAAGACTGTAGTGGTCTGCACGGATGTTTTCGATGAGTTTATGGATCAGAATAACCTTTACCCTATTGCATTAAGTGATGCAAGTGATGATGAAATTCTTCAGGCTTTTGTAAATGCCACTCTGCCCCTACATGTCCGAGAAGACTTAGCCTTCTATTTCAACACCTTGCATTGTGCAGTAGCTGTACGCTCTTCAAGCATTCTTGAAGATGCTCATTATCAACCTTTTGCCGGCGTTTACAGCACTTATATGGTACCTGTTGACCCGAACAACAAGGACATATCGTTAGAGAGACTACTAAAAGCCATTAAGGGCGTCTATGCCAGTGTATTCTTCCACGATAGCAAAGCCTATCTTACTGCAACACAGAACCTCATAGACCAAGAAAAAATGGCTGTAGTTCTTCAGGAAGTTGTCGGAAGCATTCACGATACGCTCTACTACCCCACTCTTTCCGGTGTTGCGCGTTCGCTTAATTTCTATCCTGTAGGTGAAGAAAAGGCAGAAGAAGGCATTGCAAGCATTGCTTTCGGACTTGGTAAATATATTGTTGATGGTGGACTTACTCTAAAATTTTCGCCCAAACACCCACGCCATATTTTGCAACTCAGCACTACAGATTTTGCACTACGCGAGACACAGCGTAATTTCTACGCGTTGGACATGGAAAATGAGGTAAACGAGTTTGATATTCACGAAGACTTCAACCTAAAAAAAGTCAGTATTAAGGACGCCCCATTGGACAGCACGCTGAAATATGTTGTTTCTACTTACGATCGCGACAGCGACATGATTTGGGATGGTTATTTTCCTCATGGACGCCGTATTATATCGTTTGCAAACCTTCTTCAAAACGACTCTCTTCCTCTTGCTCCGACCATCAGCAGATTGCTCGAAATAGGACAGAAGGAAATCGGTCGTCCTGTTGAGATAGAATTTGCGGTGAATGTCAATCCAGAAACAGGCACTGGCACTTTCTATCTTCTGCAAATTCGTCCCATCGTGGATAACAAGGAGCGCATAGAAGAAGACCTTGGCATTATTGATTCGAACAATACCATTATCAGTTCTACAAAAGTATTGGGTAATGGCATAGTCAATGATGTTTATGACGTTGTTTATGTGAAATCCGAACTTTTCGATGCGACCAACAATCCACGCATAGCAGAAGAAATTGTCAAAATTAACGAGAAACTGCTTTCAGAAGACCGAAACTACATTCTCGTTGGTCCGGGTCGTTGGGGTAGCAGCGATCCATGGCTTGGTATTCCTGTGAAATGGGCTCACATCAGTGGCGCCAGAGTTATTGTGGAATGCGGTTTGCAAAACTATCAGGTTGACCCCAGTCAAGGCACACATTTCTTCCAGAATCTCACATCGCTTGGGACAGGTTACTTTACAATAAATCCGTTCCGCGATGATGGGTCGTTTGATGAAGACTACCTCAACAGTCTGCCGGCAGAAGAGGAGACAGAATTCGTCAGACTCGTTCACCGTGAAAAGCCTTTCGTTATAAAGATGGACGGCAGAAAGTCTATTGGAGTTGTCATGAAATAAGCCATACTTTGCTTTATTATTTCTAATTTATAGCAATTTCATCAACTTCCATTTTTATTTTTCTGCAATTTCCTATAAGATTTCTGTATATCTGATTATCGGAGAGCAGTTGTTCATTCCCCACTATGAACATCTGCTTTCTTGCTCTCGTAATTGCGACGTTGAGTTTTCTGTCGATTATGACGTCGCCACTTGTCTGAACATTTGAAAGCGTATCGAGTTGATATCGTCTTGAAATCGTAGTACTGAAGAAGATAAAATCCCTCTGACTTCCCTGAAAGCACTCTACAGTGTCTATTGTAATGTCTTCGTAATCGGGAACTTCCTCTTTTCTGAGTTCATTTCTTACAGCCCTAATTTGATTTCTAAAAGGTACGATAATACCGACCTGTTTAGGTGTGTATATTTCCTCCCCGTTTCGCTCATAAAGATTTATCAGACTTTTCAACAACTTTGCGACCACCTTTGCCTCGTTTGTATTGACTTTTACGTTTTCTACTATTTCGGGCGGACTGACATTTACAAACCCCATTCTTGTTTCAGCGATAAAGCGTTCTGTTTGCGACTGGGTTTTATTGAGATTGAGATTTTCCTTTTGGTGTGGGCACGGCACTTCTTCGAGTCTGCCTTCATAGAACACATTGCTTACGAACTTACTGATTTCCGGGTGCATTCTTCCTTGTTTATTCAGTAGTGCCGTAACACCTCTCCAATCATACTTTTGCTGCAGAATGCTCAGGCGTTGGAAGAAAGAATTGCGCAGGTTGTTAAGTCCAATCTGCTGCAGTGAATCCATTTCCACCTTTGTGTTTTTTTCTGATTGCACTACTACTGCGGGCAGTTGCTTGTGGTCCCCTATCAAGATAAACTTAGGTATGCAGACTTTTCCTCGTGAATTCTGCACTGAGAGTAATCCCACTATAAATGGTTCAAGAATTTGTGATGCTTCGTCGATGACTGCACATCCAATTGATTTCAGTTCAAAGAGTTCCGGTTTTCCGCTAATTGAAAGCACTGTTCCCACATAAATGTCCGTAGTTTGAATTATTCTCGCCGCATCCTGTCTTCTGTCACATTTTTCTACTCTTTTGCTCAAGAGCCTCTTTCTAAATTCAGGGGCACAAGCATGTTCATTCCCAATCCTGATATAGTTGGCATTTATTCCATCAAGCATACCACAGATTTCATCAACTGCTCTATTGGTATATGCCATTAGAAGCAGTGCTTGACCGTCAGGAGAAGTTGCAACAAACTCTTCTGTAATATTCTTTAGTGCTACACTTGTTTTTCCCGTTCCAGGAGGTCCTACAAGAAGGAAATAATCTTTCGCCTGCATAACCTGCAACACAATAGAGTTCATTTGTTCTCCATATTCTCCCTTTAGACGAATATTCGGGTTTGTTTCGGGTTTTCTTAGTCCGAGCAACAACTCTTGGCGACTTTTTTCTGTTCTCAGGAGTTGGAACAACCCTCGGAATGCCGTATTAAAAGAACTGTCTGTGTAATCATGTTCTATAGCATATAAGGCATCGGCGGGAAAGACTTCGGAATTTCTTTGGGGAAAAGTCAAAGCAAGTTCTATCTCATCAGTTCTTAAATTCACGATGTGTGCCCTAATCAATTGCTTATTGAGCACATTGTCTTCATTCTTATTCCGTTGATATACTTGAACTATTTCTCCACTTCTGAAATTGGGTATAAAATCATCATCGTAAGCAGGTATTTGGAAAACGATGTTTTCAACAGAATCATTTCCTTTTGTTTCCTTTATTTTCAGATCATAAAGTATGTCGCCCGTCAATATTTTCGTAGTGAAGTCGGCATTCCAGACTCTTGCAAATCCTCGACTTCCTCCCTCTCTCATGTCGCTTGTTTTGCTCATGAATTGTTCACGAACAAGGAATGTCAGATACTCGCAGAAATAATCTTTCAACACTCCTTTCATTTCTTTGAGTGGTGTTGTTATTTCAGAGAGACGAGGCTTCAGAAAATTATTGTATAATTTATCATTTATCTTATTTTCGTTAATAACATCTTCTCTGATATATGGCAGATATTTCGAGAAGTTGCCTTTTCTGATTGCCTGAAGCATTTTCACGATTCTGTTTCTGAGGAACATGATTTCTGCTACTGCTTCTGCTGAGTTACGTTCCTCATAAATCACGGGGTACTTGCTATATAAGAGATAACTTTTAATTTTGTCGCGTGGTATAAGGAAATTATAATGCAACATTTCAGCATAGAGCGTCATTTGCATCAAATTGTCCTTCTTAGGTTTTACTGGCTTACTGTAAAATTCTTCGGCTTTTCCACTTTTGAGTTCTATAAGACTTAACCTGTCTGACGACATGATGTCATACCTTCCTCTCAGCCCTAACGCTTCACAAATAAATGATGGCTCAAGAATGATTTCATCGAGTTTGATATTTACATGCCGGCTGCCGAAGTTTTGGTGTACTATTTTGTATATATTAGCGAAGTGCCGTTTCGTATCTTCAAAAAAATCAGTATTAGTTTCAGAAGAAAGAACCAGATATTGAAGAGCGAAATCCCTAAAGTTTTTCTTGCAAGCATCAAGATAGATCTGCTTCTGTTCACTCTTTTTTGAGTTGACGATATCATCTACAAACTGGTTAGCCAAATTTCCAAGCAGGAAGAAAATTTTTGTGGAAACCGGTTCAAACATCTTTAGCAAATAATTGAACGGATGATTTCCATAATGCATCATACAACCTGCAAGTTGGCTGACATCAATAAGAAAGTCCGGTTCAAAGATGATGAGCCTTGGCTCATATTTTCCATCAGATACTTTAGTATCTATCAAATTAACCGTCATGCCTGTTTCGAGGATTTTGAAAGTTTTTGAAGTTCTTTCGTTCGGAACGACAGTCCATTCATCGCCATCTACAGTAGAACAAACAAAGTTATCTTTATTGATTTGTTCTACTATGGCTCTTTTTTTAAGGTATATCGCCTCTATCTTTTGGGTTTCTCTTTTTTCTGGCACGTAAAGATGTGCCAGATTTGACGGTACTTTTGTATGATAGAGTTGTGCTATAAAATGAGAAAGATGTCCGCAATCCCTTGCAAATGTCTGCTCATCGGGCAACATTTCGCCACGAAGCACTAATCTTATCCTTCTTCGAGCAAAATCTATGTCTCGCTTATCAATTTTGTTTGCTTGACAGACGGCATTAAGTTGTGAAAACAACCCTGTAAATGATGTATTGTAATCTTCTGAAAACGAATTGCAAACACGTTGAAGTAGTTCGTTTAGTTGATAATACTTTGAGCGCAACGATGTTTGTTGTCTGGTGAGTTCCTGTATTTCGGAAAATAAAAGCGTTGGCATGTTGTTATTCTATATTAGATTATGAGTTACACCTCAAATCGTGTCTTCTTCCTCTCCTTTTATGGACAGCCTTGAGTCGTTTGGGCCAAGAATAACCGTATTCTTGGTAAATCGATTTGTAGTGTTGTTTTTATTGCCTGCATTTCCTGTTACTACCTTTTGAGAAAAATCTGCCTTGTTGTTTGTGTTGGCATTTGGGGATATTATCCGGGCAGTATCGTTTGCCAATACAGCGGTTTGGTTTTCTATTTCTATCAGGTTTGGAATGCTCATGCCTATATCACCGACATACTGTTTCCATCTGGACAGTACTTTCACGACGTGATTAGCCGTTTCATCTCCTAACAAGAACCCATCTTTGACAATCGGGTCATGATAATACGCAGGTTCCTTCAGATGAAGTATATAGAAACTGACATCATCCCAGTTCTTTGGATTCTTGCCATTCTTTTGTGCAAGCGCCATAGCATCTCGCACGTGTGCACTTCCACCATTATATGCCGCAATAACATATTTGATTCGTTCTTTCCCTGTAATGTCTTTAAAGTCCTCATTGAGTGCGGCAATTATTTTACATCCCAATTCTATATTCTCTCTTGGTGCAAGATACTCTTTTACATTGTATTTCTCTGCCGTTGCGGGCATTATCTGCATCAGTCCCCTCGCTCCTGCTCCACTTATGGCATTAGGATCGAAACCTGACTCTTCATAGCACAATGCTGCTATAAGATGCCAATCCCAACCTGCCATATCTGCGTTTGCCTTAAAATGTTCATCATAGATGGAAATGACGTCGTCTTCAAGCGATATATAAGGGGGTATTGATTGTTTCCTTACTTCATGTCGCTTTCTGAGACATTGTATCATTACATTTTCAAGACTATCCCTCAACGCGTCCGAATACCATTCGTTGAGTACTTTCTCAAACTTAGGCTGATTGTTTCTTATAGCCCAGGACAAGTGGCTGACAGAATCCTTCGACCCTGCACTAGTCAGTTCTGCGCTATCGATGACTGTCGTCGGGACGAGTGTTGCTATTATATCTGCATTTTTTTCTTTAAGGATGTTTATCATCTGGGTGGTGTCTTCCGCCAAATTCACCTGTAATTCCAGGCCATTATCATCGGCAAAACTCTGCACCAATGCTAATTGTATTCCCATGACTGTATCGTCGATTTCCTCATAAGAATCAATGCCTCGTGTCATGGTTACGACAAGTTTACCACTTTCGAGGATTTCGTCCCAATCGTAAATATTCTTTGCCTCTTGTTTTTGCACCTCTTGTTTTTCGTTGTCATCTTTGTCTTGACGAGTATAATAATAAATACATGTACCAATGATGCATAGAAGGATAACAGCCAAGGCTAAATAAACAATCTGCTTTCTTTTCTTCTTATTATTATTGTTGGCAGCATTGTCTTTGTTGTTGGCAGGATTGCCTATTTCATCATTCTTGTTATCAGTCATATTGACTTTTTGCTTCACGTCTTTCTGTGAAACATTGTCATCCATGTACGGGGTTTCTTGTTCCATTATAAGAATTTGGTTCAAAATTATGCGCGAAGGTACGGCTAAATGTAACAATAATAAATACTTGCATCGTTAAATTATTATAAATTTCTTCTTCAAAGATATTTGTCTACACTCATTATCAAAATAAATGATTAAGTTTGCAATCATAAATCCGGACTGCGTGAACAGAGCATTTATTCTTCAACTCCATCCAATCATTGTCAAAGCAATTCTATCTTTGCTTATGGTTGTTTTTCCGGCTGTCTGCCATGCCTACGATTTTAAGGCAGAGGTGGACGGGGTAACTATGTATTTCAATGACAAAGGAGATCGAAAGGTTGTCCTTACCTATGAAAGTAGGCAGTTGGTATTTGAAGACGGCTCATTTGGTGATTTTGTTGAAGGTTACACTCAACTATCATTCCTTACCATTCCGTCTTCTATAGAATATAACGGCAACACGTATTCCGTTGTTGGGATTGAATCAGGGTGCTTTCAGAATTGCAATTTCAAGAGATTGTCTTTACCACATTCCATTACTTTTATCCAAACCACTATAGCATCATTGGACACCTTGTGCATTGAAGACGCTGCGGCATGGTGTAATGTGAATGGAGGTTATAAGATGATGGAAAAGTCGAAGTTTGTATTATCAGGTACTGAGCCACTGATCCATATAGATTTATTGAGCGCAGACACTCTTACGAGCATACAACCGGGTGCATTCAAATCATGCACCAGTTTGGAGTCCGTTTCATTACCGACATCCATTAAGACTATCGGCAAAGAGGCTTTCTATAATTGCAACGCTCTTGAAACAGTGAACATACAAAGAATAGACGTCTCCGTTGGCGACAAAGCATTCCAAAACACACCATGGTTAAAAAATCAGGCTGACGGGATGATTTACATTGGAAAAACTGCATATTGCTACAAAGGCAGTATGCCTTCGGGAACTTGTCTTTCCATTGATAGCGGCACAACCAACATTGCTTCATTTGCGTTTTCAGGATGCGCCGGTCTAATGTCTGTTGATGTGCCAGAAGGTGTTAAGGATATAGGAGAATCCGCTTTTGAAGATTGCACTGGATTGACAAATGTCACACTACCTTCTACTCTTAACACCATCGGAAGTTCTGCATTTTGTAATACTAAAATTTCGCACATCTCACTTCCTGATAATTTAAGCGTCATTCCTGCCTATTTGTTCTACAGTTGCAAACAATTGGAGTATGTTAAGTTGCCTTCGTCATTGGAACAGATTGGTAGCCAGGCGTTCCGCTATTGCACCAATCTACAAAGCATTGAGTTGCCTTCAAGTCTGAACACTATTGGCTTGAGCGCCTTCCGAAACTGTTCCAAATTGACCAACGTAACATTCAACGACTGCACTCCTGTCATTTCCAATTACGCCTTTCATCAAACAGGCAATTATAACAAAATCTCTGAAGGCATTGTTTACATCGGATCATTGGCATATTGCTATATAGGAACACTTGCAGACAGCACCAATTTAGAATTGAACGACGGAACCACATTCATTGGCGAACGTGCATTCACAAATCAGTCGGGCATCATGTGTCTGACACTTCCTAACAGCATAAAACGCATTGGGGCAAATGCCTTTAATGGTTGTAACAACATATCACACATTGAAAGTAAAATAGAGAACCCTAGTGAATGCTTGCTAACTTCCAATTCATTTACACCCTACGTTTTTACAAATGCACAACTGAATGTACCTTACGGCACGAAACATCTTTATTCCATACAAGAGAATTGGCGTAAATTTAAGTCCATTACTGAAGCCATCCTGACTGGTGATGCCAACGATGACGGCATAGTTAATGTATCGGACGTGGTTCTTCTGATTAACAAAATTCTTTCTGGCGAAGAAGTTGAATACACAGTTGACGATGTTGTTACGTGTATCAACGACATTCTTTCTTCCACATCCGACAAAACTGTAGATGACATTGTAGATATCATAAACAGGATTCTTGGCAGTAATATTCAGAAATTCAACAAGAAAGCGGCAGATTTGACAAATGACGGTGTAATCAACGTGTCAGACGTTGTTGGACTAATAAATGTGATTCTTGGCGAATAAAGAGACTTTCAACAATAAAAAGAGACTTTTTAAGTTAAATATTATAATACTAATGACTTTTGATGTCAGTTAGATCTTCAAAGTGAATGGTTAAATAATGAGAAGACTTATCAATTTAGCATATTTATTGTCTTTAGGAGTGTTTTTGGTTTCATGTGCTACTGCAGAGCGTTTGCAAAAGCGTGGCGACAACTTTTTGGCATTGGGCGAATATGCAGAGGCCTCAGGTCAGTACAAACGTGCTTATAATCTGACATCACCTAAAGACCACGAGAAACGCGGCTTTCTCCAATATCGCATGGCTGAATGTTTCAGAAAATATGGCTATACCGCTCGTGCAGTAGGTGCGTATAAGAGTGCTGCTCGTTACAATTACACAGACACTTTAACCTACTATTGGGAAGGTGAGATGCTTCGCAAGCAGGGAGATTATAAAGGTGCTCGAAAGGCATACGAGAGTCAACTTGAAATTACCCCCAAACATGAAGGATCTCTTCAGGGGCTTACATCTTGCGACATATCGCCAGACATCAAGGCGGCAGGTTCGGCTTACAGTGTGAAAATTGAGCCACTATTTAACGGAAGTCGTGCAGATTATTCCCCTGCTTTTATGGGCACCGAAGCCGATCAGTTGTACTATTCCACGACACGTTCTCAAGCCACTGGGGACGACTACAGCGGCATTACAGGTGAGATGGCAGCCGACATCTACTATAGCAAGAAAGATGACAAAGGAAATTGGACACGCCCTGAAGGCGCTGAAGGCAACCTAAACAGCGAATTTGATGAAGGTGCCTGCCAATTCAGTGCTGACGGTAAGACGATGTATCTCACGATTTGTCGTACTGATGCCGACTATCCGAGAATGGCAGAAATTTGGACGGCTAGTCGCAGCGATGCAACATGGGCCAAGCCACAACAACTAAAAATAACAAGCGATACTTTATCAAGTTATGCTCATCCCGCTCCGAGCGCTGATGGTCGTTGGTTGTATTTTGTCAGCGATATGCCGGGAGGATTTGGTGGTCTAGATATCTGGCGCGCCTCTTTAAGCAGCAAGGGCGTGGGTACGGTAGAAAACCTCGGTCCCAAAATTAATACAAAAGGCGACGAAATGTTTCCCACCACACGTTACAATGGTGAACTGTACTTTTCTTCCAACGGAAAGGAGGGGCTTGGCGGTTTGGACATATTCAAAGCGGTGGAAGATACCGTGAACAAGACATGGATTGTGGAACACCTGCCTGCCCCGATGAACTCAAATGGTGATGACTTCGGTATGACGTTTGAAGGCAAACACAATCGCGGCTATTTCTCATCAAACCGTAGCACTGGCGGCAGAGGTTGGGATAAGATTTATTCTTTCAGTTATCCGGAAAGACTAACGACAGTGAAAGGCTGGGTGTATGAACAAGACGGATATGAACTCACTACTGCACAAGTGTACATGGTAGGTGATGATGGCACTAACGAAAAGGTGGCAGTCCTTAGTGATGGGTCCTTTGAGCGTGAAGTGAAACCTGGAGTGAACTATGTTTTTCTTGCTGTTTGCAATGGTTTCTTGAACTACCAGAATGAATTGAAAGTACCCGAGCATCTCACCGAAGAGACACAATACGTACTTCAGTTCCCTATGCCAAGCATGAACATTCCCGTCCTGGTCCGCAATGTCTTCTACGAATTCGACAAAGCCGACCTTACTCCAGAATCAGTAGAGGCTTTGGACCGACTCGTAAAACTTCTCACACAGAACAAGCATATCACTATCGAACTGAGTTCACATTGTGACTATCGTGGCGAAGACGACTATAATCTTGCTTTGTCTCAACGTCGCGCAGAAAGTGTGGTAAACTATCTTACGGAACATGGAGTTTCGGCAGACCGTCTTCAAGCCAAAGGCTATGGCGAGAAGCGTCCGAAAATTGTCAACAAGAAACTCACCGAGACGCACACATTCCTCCATACAGGAGACACGCTCACGCTGGACTACGTACTCAAACTTGATTCTGCCAAGCAAGAGGTTTGCAATGCTTTGAACCGCCGCACTGAATTTCGTGTATTGCGTACAACTTACGGACTATTCGACGAGAAGGGTAATGTTAATGTTGACGCTGTGAAGGCCGATGTCAAGAACAATGCAGCACTGAAAGAAGAGGAAGATAAGGAGAAGGCTGTTGGCAAAAAGGAGGAAGAGGAGAAAGAGGCTGAAGACGAAGTATTTGAATATGTGGAATAGAAAAAATTCAGATGATTTCCATTCTCATTCCCGTATATAATTATGACTGCACGATACTAATTAAGGCATTGTGCAGTCAGTGTGTATCTCTACGGGAGTCAGATAACGATTTTGATTATGAGATCATCTTAGGCGACGACTGCTCCACTGACGAGTCCTGCATTACAGCATTATCAGAAATTGCAAAACTGCCCAGATGCCGTTTGTTACACCAAGACGTCAATATCGGCAGGGCTGCCATACGCAATCGTCTTTACGAAATTTCATGCGGAGATTACTTGCTATTCATCGACTGCGATGCAGAAATAGTGAGTGATGATTTCGTGAAGCGTTATTACAACGAGCGTCAAAACGCTGATGTGATATGTGGAGCACTTTGCAATCCTTCTGAAAAGCCTTATGGCTGCGAATTGCGTTATAAATACGAAAAGGAAGCCGAACTCGCAGGACAACGAAGTGTCTCCTTCCGCACAGCACGACCTTATGACATGCTCTCCACATTCAATATCATGTTTCGTCGTGAAGTATTTGGTAGCATACTTTTCGATGATCGTTGCACTGAATATGGCTATGAAGATGTCTTGATGGGTATTCGCCTAAAAGAAGAAGGTTACAGCATACTACACACAGACAATGCTCTTCTTCATCGCGGCATAAACAGCAACTCATCCTTTCTTAAAAACACAGAGGCAGGCATTCGCGCACTCTATCGCATAGGCGAGCCGCTTCTCTCCCACTCCAATCTTGCCAATACGGCACTCCGCCTGAAACGTTGGCACTTGATGGGTGTTTTTATCTTTTTCTTTAAGTTGTTCAAGTCCATCATCAGGAGCAACTTATTAGGGCGCCACCCCTCGTTACTGCTTTTCAAAGTTTACAAATTAGGGTATTTATGTGCATTGATGGACAAACAAGAAGATTTATAGGCCTTTATACCCTGATTATCCATCAAATATTCGTAATTTCGCGCCCGAAAACAAAAAAGCGAAAAATAGCATGATTACAGTATCAAACCTTGCCATTCAATTCGGTAAGCGCGTTTTGTACAAAGACGTCAACATGAAGTTCACGTCGGGCAATATCTATGGTATTATCGGTGCCAATGGTGCCGGCAAATCAACCTTATTGAAAGCCATTTCCGGCGAGTTGGAACCTACGAAAGGAACAGTAGAGATGGGGCCAGGCGAGCGACTCTCTGTATTGAGTCAGGACCACTTCAAATTTGATGAGTTTACAGTTTTAGATACTGTAATGATGGGTCATACCGTGCTTTGGGATGTTATGAAAGAACGCGAGACCTTATATGCCAAAGAGGACTTTAGCGATGAAGACGGCATCAAGGTGGCAGAACTTGAAGACAAGTTTGCTAGCATAGGTGGCTATACGGCAGAGAGCGATGCTGGCGAGTTGCTCAGTGGTCTCGGTATCAAAGAGCATCTCCACGGCAAACTTATGGGAGAGCTTAGCGGTAAGGAAAAAGTGCGCGTAATGCTTGCACAGGCACTTTTCGGAGAGCCTGACAACCTTCTTCTCGATGAGCCTACCAACGACTTGGACTTGGAGACTGTGGAATGGCTTGAGGACTATCTCGGTAACTTCGAGAACACTGTACTTGTAGTGAGCCACGACCGCCACTTCCTTGATCAAGTTTGTACTCACACCATTGACATCGACTTTGGCAAAGTTACACTCTTTGCAGGCAACTATTCATTCTGGTACGAGAGTAGCCAATTGGCTCTTCGTCAGGCGCAAAATCAAAAATTGAAAGCCGAAGAAAAGAAAAAACAATTAGAAGAATTCATTCGCCGTTTCTCAGCCAATGTTGCCAAGAGTCGCCAGACCACAAGTCGTAAGAAAATGCTTGAGAAACTCAATATAGAAGAAATTAAGCCTTCTACACGCCGCTACCCGGGCATCATCTTCCAAATGGAGCGTGAACCAGGCAACCAGATTCTTGAAGTGAACGACATGAAGGCTGTTACCGAAGACGGTACTGTGCTCTTCGACAAACTTAGTTTCAACGTTGAAAAAGACGAGAAGGTGGTATTCTTGAGTCGTGACCCACGTGCCATGACTGCCTTGTTTGAGATTATCAACGGTCATGCAGAGCCTGCTGAAGGCAGTTACAAATGGGGTGTTACGATTACGACAGCATATCTACCCTTGGATAATACAGAGTTTTTCAAGAGCGAAATGAATATGCTCGACTGGCTGAGCCAATATGGTCAGGGCAACGAAGTCTATTTCAAGGCCTTCTTGGGCAGGATGCTGTTCAAAGACGAAGACGTACTAAAGAAGGTGAACGTACTCAGCGGTGGTGAAAAAATGCGTTGCATGATTGCTCGTATGCAGTTAAAAAATGCAAACTGCCTTATTCTCGACACCCCTACCAATCATCTTGACATGGAAAGTATTCAGGCCTTCAACAACAACCTAAAACTCTTCAAGGGCAATGTGCTCTTTGCCAGTCATGACCACGAATTTATTAACACTGTGGCAAACCGTATCATCGAACTTACGCCAAATGGATGTATCGACAAGTTGATGAACTACGAAGATTACATCTACGATACTCACATCAAGGAATTAAAGGAAAGACTTTATGCCAAGTAAGAGAATACTGTGTTGAGAAAAAGAATGCTGTACTAATGTGCAGCATTATTTTTTTAGAAGGCATATAAAAGTATGCTTTATTGGCATAAAAGTTGCAATTGTAAAAGCATAAAAAGATATAAAAAAATGGAAGAGGAACAAGAAGAAAGAAAAGAAGAACATGTTTTCAATGAAGAAAACGAAGTTACGTTAGAAGTACCTAAAACAGAGGGTTCTAATGAAGAAACTACTGAAAATGTTTCTGAAGAAGACACTGTCGTTTCTGAAACTGACAAAGACTTAGTTGAATCAAAAGAAACAGGCGAAGAAACGCACGAACTCACAACAGAAGAACTTTTGGCAAAGACTGAAAGAGAACTGACGGAGACAAATGACAAATATCTCCGCCAAATTGCTGAATTTGACAACTACCGTAAGCGCACGCTCAAGGAGAAGGCTGATCTCATTCTGAATGGTGGCGAAAAGGTGCTGACGAGTTTGTTACCCATTCTCGATGACTTTTCGCGTGCTCTTGAGAACATAGAAAAGAGCAACGACATTGAGGCACTGAAAGATGGTGTAAAGTTGATATCCGACAAACTCTTCAAATGCCTTGCAGAACAAGGACTGCAGAAAATTGAAACAGAAGGTCAGGATTTTAATACAGACTATCATGAGGCTATTGCCATGATTCCTGCGCCAAGCGATGAAGAAAAAGGCAAAGTTATGGATTGTGTGCAAACGGGTTATAAACTCAACGATAAAGTAATTCGCCACGCCAAAGTGGCAGTAGGCCAATAACTACAGAACTGATACCAAGAAAGGAAAATCATGGATTTTTACGAGATATTAGGTGTAAAAAAAGACGCCACGGCAGACGAGATTAAGAAGGCATACCGCAAGGCAGCGCTGAAATACCACCCCGACCGCAATCCTGGCGACAAGGAAGCCGAGGAGAAGTTCAAGGAGGCCGCTCGTGCTTACGAGATTTTGAGCGATCCCGACAAGCGTGCCCGCTATGACCAGTTTGGCGAAGCAGGCATCAATGGTCAGGGTTTTGGTGCACAAGGTATGGACCTTAATGACATCTTTTCACATTTCAGTACCATATTTGATGAAATGGGTATAGGTGGTTTTAGTGGTTATAGCCGTGGTCCACGCCGTGCACAGTTCAGAGGCAGCGACTTGCGGATGAAGGTAAAACTCTCACTTTCAGAGATTCAGAATGGCGCAACAAAGAAGTTTAAGGTGCATAAGGACATACCTTGTCCTGACTGCCACGGCACTGGTTGCGTCAACGGCAGTCAGCCTGTCACTTGTCCGGACTGTAATGGTCAAGGTTTTGTTCTTCGTCAACAACGCACCATTTTCGGTACAATGCAGTCGCAAGAAACCTGTCCAAAGTGCCATGGAGAAGGCACCATCGTGAAAGACCCTTGCTCTCGCTGTCACGGTGAAGGTATCACGAAGGGTGAAGAGATTGTTGAAATCAACATACCTGCCGGTGTGGAAGAAGGTATGGTGGTTACTTCACGCGGAAAGGGCAACGCTGCGCGTCATAATGGCATAGCCGGCGACCTTCAGGTTCTTATTAGTGAAGAAACCGACAAGTCGCTTATTCGTAATGGCAATGACCTGATTTACAACTTATTACTTACTATACCCCAAGCAGTATTGGGCGACAGTGTGGAGATTCCGACAGTAGATGGTAAGGTACGTATCAAGATTAAGCCTGGTACTCAACCAGGCACAGTTCTTGCTCTTCATGGTAAGGGTTTGCCCTCTGTTAACAGTTACCATACAGGTGATTTACTCGTCAATATCAGCGTTTACATGCCTGAAAAATTGAGCGACGAAGAGCGGAAATTCTTTGAAAAAATGAAAGACAGTGCCAACAGCAAAGGCAACGAGAGCATCAAAGACAAGATTTTCCGTACATTCAGGAAATACTTCGACCAATAAAAGAAATTATACTCATTAGAATAATGGAGCGGTAAATGTGTCCGCTCCTTTTTTCAGACTTTTGCAAAATGGACAACCGTTACCAACATGCTATAGGTTATTTGTTTAATGCAGCTCCTTTGTTCCAAAATATAGGTGCTGGAGCCTATAAACCAGGACTGCAAACAACGAAAACGCTGGATGCTCATTTCGGACACCCACACCGCAACTATAAGACCATCCATGTGGCAGGCACTAATGGTAAAGGTTCCACAGCACACACACTTGCTGCCATCTTGCAGTCTGCAGGCTATCGCGTTGGGCTTTACACCTCGCCACATCTTGTGGATTTTAGGGAACGTATTCGCGTTAATGGTAAGATGATTCCCAAAGAGCGCGTTGTACGTTTTGTTGAAGAAGAGCGATTCTTTTTTGAGCCATTGCACCCTTCATTCTTTGAAATTACCACTTCGCTTGCCCTACTCTACTTTGCTGAAGAAAAAGTGGATGTTGCAGTTATAGAAGTAGGGCTTGGTGGACGCTTGGACTGCACTAACATCATTCAGCCCGAACTTTGCATTATTACCAATATCAGTTTTGACCACACTTCATTTCTTGGCAACACACTTGCAGAAATTGCGAGTGAGAAAGCAGGAATTATGAAAAAGGACGTTCCTGTTGTTATCGGCGAAGCATTAGCAGAGACGAAACCTGTATTTCTGAACAAAGCGAAAGAAGTTGGTGCACCCATTTATTTTGCAGAAAAGGAAGACGAACTTAACAGCATTACCGAAAATGCAGAAGGTTTTGAATATACCACAAAGACTTGGGGCACTTTTCGTGGGGAACTTCGAGGAACTTGCCAACAGAAAAACACCAATACCATTCTATCAGCACTGAAACACCTAAAAGGTTTCAATATTAGCACAAAAAATGTGCATGAGGGATTCGAAAATGTCATGACATTGACAGGTCTTGCAGGACGCTGGCAGACCATCCACGAACATCCTCTCACGATTTGCGATACAGGTCATAATGCTGGTGGTTGGCAATACTTATCAAAACAACTTGAATCACTCAGCAAGAAGCACCATCTACACGTGGTTTTCGGGATGGCAAACGACAAGGACATTGATGGTGTACTCGCAAGTCTTCCTAAAAATGCCACCTACTACTTTACACAAGCAAGTGTTCACCGCGCTATGCCATTTGACTCTCTTCTTGACAAAGCACTTCAACATGGTCTTACGGGAACAGGTTATGCCACTGTAGGCGAAGCTTACGATACGGCATTGGACCTTGCAAAAGAAAGCGATGCCATCTTCGTTGGTGGCAGTAGTTTTGTGGTAGCAGACTTGCTGGCACATATCGAGTTGTAAATGGAATCAAAAGGAGAAAAGAGTTTCTTTATTTTCAGCATTTTTCACTAAATTTGCATTGACTTTGATTTGCACACACGATGAGTAGATAAATCTTTCATTACAATCTTGACTACAGTCATAGTTCTGTAAGAATAAAGAAACAATGCAGTTGTGAAATTGGATAAGGACATAGAGAACATTATTTCTCAGGGTAAAGACTTTGCTCTGTATCGTCTGCCCTTGCAAACGACATGTCATTTCATCGATGGGCAGAAACCAACAAAAGAAGTGCAATCGTTGTCGAGATTATGCGACATTGAAGGTTTCTTGATTTCTCCTTTTTCAACGGACGGATGCGAAAAAACGCTACTTATTCGCGGAAATAATCTGTGCTTTGAATTGCCCACAAACGGAGACTATTTACACATAGATTATCATTTGAATAATGAAAAGTCTTCTTACACAGAAGATTTTGAACGATTTTCTTCTGCGCTTCGTGATGGAGATTTGAAAAAGATTGTGTTAGCTCGCAAACCATTTATACAAATAGATTACAATGCCAATGAGACTTTACATTTTTTTCTAAAAGCCTGCAATCTATACCCTCGTAATTTCGTAACGCTTTGGCATACATCATTGAGCGGGACATGGCTCGTTGCTACACCAGAATTGTTGTTAGAACAAGAAGGAAACACGTTCCGAACAATGGCGCTTGCTGGCACACGTAGCATCCATGAAAAAGATGTTGTAGATGTAGAGAGTTGGGATGCTAAAAATCGACATGAGCAACAAATGGTGGCGGACTACATTTCGGGGATTTTGAACGACAAAGGCACAATTGTGGAAAGCGCAGGTCCCTATCCATCACAATCGGGCGAATTGATGCATCTTCGTACGGATTATACTTTTAATTCGACATCGCCTGTTGGGGATATTTTATCAAGTCTCCACCCCACTCCTGCTGTTTGCGGGTTCCCTAAGCAAATTGCATATGACAAGATAGTTTCATTAGAAAGTATTGACAGGGAATACTATGCTGGTTTTTGTGGTCCACTCAATATCAACAAAAGAAGCGGACTTTACGTTACGTTGCGGTGCATGAAGTTCGTACAAGGTGGTGCTTATGCATACGCTGGCGGCGGACTATTGAAAGAGAGCAATGCTTCAGAAGAATGGACCGAAACATGCCGCAAGATAGAAACCCTACTTAAGATTTTAGAATGATGTACTGCGACAAGACATCCGTCAACATATTATCAGCCTTATTATTGGAACATGGCATTCAGGACATTGTGGTTTGTCCCGGCGCTCGTAATGCTGCGCTTGTTCACAATTTCCATAAGATGTCCTTAGAGGCCTGTATGACCCTTTACCCTGTTACAGACGAGCGTTGTGCTGCATTTGTGGCCTGCGGACTCTACTATGCCAAACGTCAACCGGTGGCTGTATGCGTTACTTCCGGGACGGCCTTGCTTAACACGCTTCCTGCTGTAGCAGAGGCGTATTACCAACACATTCCACTTTTAGTTATTTCTGCAGACAGGCCCGCAGAAGCGATTGGCCAACTTGACGGACAAACCTTACCCCAAGAGGGTGCTTTGATGCCATACGCCAAGACCATTGTGCTGAACGAGAATAATGTGCATTGGTGCGAGCGGGCTTGTAATGAAGCCCTTCTTGCTTTGCGTCATGATGGTGGCTGTCCCGTCCATCTCAATTTGCCCATCTCTCGTCCCCTTTTCAATTTTAACGTAGAGCATCTTCCAACAGTCAGGAAAATTGAAGAGTTTACTCCAAAAACTGATAATGAAACGTTGCCAAAGCATATTATTGAAAGGATTTTCAATGCGCGTCTGCCACTACTCGTAGTGGGTCAACTGTTCCCAAAGAACGTAAATGATACAAGAAGCAAAGTTTTACATAGCGCTCTCGACCATTTAGAGTCCACGGACGGTATTTTGATTATGCCGGAAATCATCAGTAACTGCAATTATAGTTATCGCACGGTATCATACGAGTATTCTGATGAACAGCATGAACTGAAACCCGACCTTGTGGTACACATTGGTGGCAATTTCGTTCACAAACGCCTACGCAAGACGTTAAGAGAACAAGAATGTCCTGTTGTTCGAATTGAAGAGCGACAAAACGACTTTCCTGACACTTTTTACCATCTTGACACGATTGTACGATGTTCGCTCGCAGGTGCCTTGTCTCAATTAGCAAACAGACTCGAAGAGAAACAAGACGTAGTCAGTGAAAAGGCATATTTCAAAGGATTGCTATGCAAGGAAAGGAATGATTCTATTTTTTGTGAAGCAGGAGCAATGGCGCTTGTAAGCGAAAAAATCCAAAACAAGATACAAATCATTCATTTAGGGAACAGTAGTGCGGTACGTCAAGCCTCCCACTATTTTGAAGATGGACCCGATTTCTACTGCAACCGCGGCGTGAACGGCATAGAAGGCACACTCTCTGCTGCAGCCGGACATGCTTTGGGAACTGATGAACAGGTGTGTGTTATTTTAGGCGATTTAAGTTTCTTCTACGACAGTAATGCGCTGTGGAACTGCAAATTAGGAGGAAATTTGAACATCATCATGTTCAACAACAAAGGCGGTGGTATATTCAGAGAACTTGAAGGTCTGGACGCTTCTCCTGCCACTGAAGAGTATGTTTCTGCACGGCACAACACTTTTGCCAAAGGTATTGCAGAAAGTTATGGCGCAGAATACATAGAAGCGACAGACTACGATGAACTCGCTTCCGCCCTCGATGTGATGATAAACCAGAAAAGGTCACGCCCCATTATTATTGAAATTACGATTAAGCAATAAATATATGAGAAATTGGACGACTATTAAGTCCTACGAAGAAATCTGTTTCGATTTCTTCGAAGGCATTGCAAAAATCACTATCAATCGCCCCCGTTACCGCAATGCCTTTACACCAAAGACTGTTCAAGAAATAAGCGACGCTCTGGTGTATTGTCGTGAGAGTCAGGATGTGTGTGTGGTGGTGCTAACTGGTGCAGGTGATAAAGCCTTTTGTTCAGGTGGCGACATGAACGTAAAGGGACGTGGCGGATATGTAGGTGGTGACGGAGTGCCCCGTCTTAATGTGCTCGACGTACAGAAGCAGATTCGCTCTCTTCCGAAGCCCGTTATCGCCATGGTGAATGGCTATGCCATCGGCGGAGGTCACGTACTCCACTTGATGTGCGACCTCACCATAGCCTCTGACAATGCAATTTTCGGACAAACAGGTCCTAAGGTTGGTTCCTTCGATGCAGGCTTTGGTGCATCATATCTTGCTCGCATAGTAGGTCAAAAGAAAGCCCGTGAGATATGGTTCCTATGTCGTCAATACTCTGCGGCAGAAGCCGAACGCATGGGTATGGTCAACAAGGTTGTACCATCAGAACGACTGGAAGACGAAGTAGTGGATTGGGCAAAAACCATGATGGAACGTTCTCCTCTGGCTCTTCGTATGATAAAGGCTGGTTTGAATGCTGAACTTGACGGACAGGCGGGCATTCAGGAACTTGCCGGCGATGCCACAATGCTCTACTATATGCTCGATGAAGCACAAGAAGGTGGTCGTGCTTTCTTAGAGAAGCGCAAGCCTGACTTTTCAAAATACCCCAAGTTGCCATAGCGTTTTATTCAGATGGGACTTCAGATTGACATCCTGCCACGAACACTTCATTTCAAGCAGCCCGCAGGCACCTCGCGCGGCATCTACACTGAGCGCCGACTTTGGTACGTGCGCCTTACATCTGCCGATAATTCTCAACTTTTTGGGCTTGGTGAATGTGCTCCACTTTTTGATCTCAGCGCAGAATATAACGATGATTATGAGCGCGTGTTGCATCATGAGGCTGAAAAATGGAACAAGGAGGGACATTACGATGAAGATTCTCTGCGAGACAACCCATCTATACTGTTTGGTTTTGAGACAGCCCTTTTATCTGCAAAAGCATCATTACGCGGCAATTATCTCCGACTATATGATACATCTTTTACGAGAGGTGAGACGGGTATTCGCATCAACGGATTGGTCTGGATGGGCAATTATGACGAAATGCTGCAGCGCATGCATGAGAAATTGTCTTCCGGTTTCAAATGTATCAAGATAAAAATCGGTGCCATCGCTTTCGACGAAGAACTCCGGCTCATTCAATTACTACGCAAGGAGTTTGACAGAAACATGGTAGAAATTCGCGTAGATGCCAATGGGGGTTTTCCTCCAGAAGAGGCGCCAAAAATCATGGAGTTGCTTTCGAAATACGACATTCATAGTATTGAACAACCCATCAGACAGGGTCAGTGGGACAGCATGGCGACTATTTGCAATCAGTCGCAACTTCCGGTTGCACTTGATGAAGAATTGATAGGTGTTAATAACACTTCAAGAAAAGCGGATTTGCTTGACACGGTTCGTCCGAACTATCTTGTACTCAAACCCACCTTGCATGGTGGTCTGAAAGGCTGTGAAGAATGGATGGCATTGGCTCGGGAGCGTGGAATAGGCTACTGGGTAACCAGTGCTTTGGAGTCTAACGTTGGGCTTAATGCTATTGCTCAATGGGTGTCTTACTTAATGGAAATTCATCCGAAGGACTTTTCGGACTATTATCAAGGTCTTGGCACGGGACAACTATTTATAGACAATTTCAACGACACATCGCTTTTTATCAAGAATGGTGCACTATGGATGAGTTAACAAGATTTAAGTCGGAAGAAGCCGCTTTTCGTGAGCGATGGTATGATGACAGCACAGCACTCGAAGTGTGTACTTCAGGCAGCACAGGTTCGCCAAAGAAGATATTTGTGGATAAAAACAAAATGGCAGCCAGCGCCACGCATACTTGTCGCTTCTTAGGACTTAATCGCGGTGACAGTGCCCTTCTTTGCATGCCGTTAGAATACATTGCAGGACAAATGATGTGTGTCCGGGCATATACGCATGGCTTGCGGCTTGTCATCGTTCCTCCCAGTTCCCGTCCTTTGCGTAACTTGGATACTCCCATAACTTTTGCAGCCATGACACCGATGCAGGTGTTTGAAACACTACATCATCCAGAAGAAAAAGCACGTCTTTCCCATATTCGACAGTTAATAATAGGTGGAGGTGCCATCAGTGATAATCTCAGCGATGAATTACGCGACTTTCCTCATGCGGTATGGAGCACCTACGGCATGACCGAGACACTTTCTCACATTGCCATGCGGCGGCTTAATGGTAAAGAGGCATCCGACTGGTACACACCTTTGCATGGCGTTAAGATTACTCTAAATACAGAATCGTGTCTTGTAATTGACGCGCCTCATGTCTGCGACAGAACGCTTATCACGAACGACATTGCCGAGATGCACATTGATGGCAGTTTTCGCATATTGGGGCGTAAGGATAACGTGATTTGCAGCGGTGGCATCAAGATGCAAATTGAAAGCATTGAGGAACGCATTGGAAAATTGGAGGCAGACTATGCTATCACTTCATTGCCTGATGAAAAATACGGCGAAATCATTGTTATGCTTCATACGGGATTGTCGGAAGAAGAAACCATGGCTATTTGTCGCGCTCATCTAAATCGTTATGAAGTGCCCAAACGTCTGATTTCCTGTCATAAAATTCCAAAGACAGGTTCTGGAAAAATCGCTCGTCAAGAAGTAAAAAAAATGGCTATGAAATTATCCTCCATTCAATGAAAGATTATTTCGACTTTAAGCATTACCGGATTTATCACGACCGCTGCGCCAATAAGGTGGGCACCGACGGTGTGTTGCTCGGTGCGTGGGCAGATGTGTTAGGCGATGAGCGTTTGCTTGACGTTGGTACTGGTAGCGGGATAATTGCTTTAATGATTGCTCAACGAACAGAAAAGGCTTTGATTACAGGAATTGAGAGCAACAAGGACGCGGCAGAACAAGCGGCAGAGAATATCCTTCATTCGCCATATCAACCACGAATAGACATTGTGAATGCTGATTTTAACAATTGGTTGACTGAAGAGCATTTTGACCACATTGTCAGTAACCCTCCATATTTTGATGAAGATGTTCTCCCTACAGATGAAGCACGAAGTTCGGCACGACACACAACTTCACTTACACTTGAAAACCTGATTAGGAAAAGTAAATCGCTTCTCACTGAAGATGGGAAAATCTCTTTGATTATGCCTTACCAACAATTAAACCGCATAAAAAGCATCTGCACCTTGGAACGGCTGCATCTGCATCGCGAAACAGATGTCATAACGACAACAGGAAAAATGCCAAAACGCTGTTTGCTCACATTTGGTAAACGCCAGAGAACAAAGTTGATACATAACACACTGCAACTGTTAGAAAAAAATGGTTTACGAACAGTGGAGCATACGGAACTCACCAAGTCATTTTATCTTTGGTAAATCACAAAAAAAATAAGATTATAAATGAAACGTCTTTGCAAGTTTATTTCTGATTATATGGGCATATTGGTGCTACTGACTGCAGTATTAGCACTTTTGTTTCCCAGTGTCTCATCTCATATAAAACCGACGCTTATCAATCCGCTCTTGGGTATAATTATGTTCGGGATGGGTATGACGCTTAAGTTAGACGACTTCCGCGTGGTATTCAGCCGTCCCAAGGATGTGTTAATAGGCTGTATGGCTCAGTTCACTGTGATGCCATTGTTGGCATGGTTGCTTGCGCATATATTCTCACTTGATGAGGCGCTGACCATTGGTGTTGTACTTGTTGGTTGCTGTCCAGGCGGAACGGCATCGAACGTCATTACCTATCTGGCAAAGGGCGACCTTGCGTTAAGTGTTGGTATGACAGCCACTTCTACGTTGTTGGCACCAGTATTGACGCCATTGCTCGTATGGATTCTGGCTGGCAAGAATGTAGATGTTGACATTATCGGTATGCTACTAAGCATCCTTTGGGTTGTCATTCTGCCCATCGTGGCAGGTTTGATAATCAAGACATTTTTGCCAAAGTTCTCGGAAAAGGCAACGGCTTATCTACCCGCTCTGTCTTCGCTTGTCATTTGTATCATTGTGTTCATCGTGATAGCCGCCAATGCTTCAAAACTTTTATCTGGTGGACTCATCATTATCCTCGTTGTTATACTCCACAACCTCTGCGGACTGACCTTGGGGTACGCAATAGGAAAAGTTACTGGCATGAAAGCCTCCAAGCGACGCGCTGTCAGCATAGAGGTGGGTATGCAGAATTCCGGCCTAGCCTCCAGCCTCGCCACCATCCATTTTGCAGCATACCCCATGGCAACCATCCCAGGTGCCATATTCAGCGTATGGCACAACATCAGCGGTGCTGTTGTCGCTCGGATTTATGGTAGGGAGGAGAATTAGACTGCGTTTTCAAAAAAAATTTTAAATCTTTAGATGAAAACACCTGTTATTTAAGTTTTTTATTAAATTTGCGGTGTCGCAGGGAGAAATCTGCGACCAAGGAAGCGTTTTGATTTATCCTGTATTCTGAAATCGCCAATTTCACAAAGCAAATAGGATTAAATGATAGCGCTCATCTGTGATATATAGATTCATGCAAGCACTCACGCTGTGTGACCTCCTATATGTTTCACAGCGTGAGGTTATTGTTGTTCATTATTTGCATGGTGTTTGGCGATACCAAGAATACAATGAGCTTAACAAGTCTTCACGCTTTTCTTTTCACTATATAGAAGCATTAAGATATAAACTGATATAATGAAATCAACGCTTATACATATATTATCAACGATTGGATTTTTTGATGTCTTATCGCTTCTCATCTTATGTACTCCTCTTGCCTTATTTTTTAATCTTTCGAAGTTAGACCCTACATATTGGTTAAGCAATTTTTCAACGAATCATAATCAACTCACAACGAAAACTTTATATGAAATCTATAACGCCAACCACAATGGAGATGACGAAATTAATGAAATTCTAACACTTGTTGATGTCAAAGATATTACTAGTCGAAAGAAATTGGCTACTCTCATTGACACCATATACAACATGAATCCAATTGGTATAGCAGTAGATTTCATGTTTCCATCTCCACAAGAAGTATCGACTGACAGGGCTTTGGTTGAAACTGTAAAAAAGGTAAAAGACAAGACTTTTTTTGCGTATATGTTAAAAGATTTTGACAAACAATCTAACTCTTTTTGTAATTCAGAGCATTCATTCTTTCTGAATCCAAATTATCCTGAATGGTTTTGCGATTCTGTTAAGGAAGGTTACGCTAACATGAAAAACAACGGAACTAGTGAATCTGTATGGAAATATAGTGTTGTTGAAAAAATAAATAACAAAAAAGTATTCTCTTTACCAGCGATGCTTATAGGAGAAGAATGCTTTAACGATTATCAACCACATGAGTCTTATATTATTAACTATAAAAGAATTAATGTAAAGAAACTATCACCTGATAGTTTAGATTACAACAAAATCAAAGACCATTTTGTTATTGTTGGTTCATACAAATATAGTGGAGATAGATTTGACAGTCCTTTGGGCATGATCCCGGGCATGCTCGTACATGCCTATATAGTACAATCAATAAATTGCGACACCGTGACTGAGCAATCCCCCACAGGAAATTTTCGTATGACAGTTACAGCTTTGTTAATACTTATTATTGTATTAATCTTGACAGACGTTTTTGTCTATTTTTTAAGAATAAAATGTAATTATACATTTGGAGCCATGATTATTGATGGTATTTTTCCATCAATATTCATAGGCATAATTGCAGTTGTGCTAGTAAAAGCTTATAGTTATCATTTACTAATGGACAATAACGTTTTTGCGCATGGACAATCTGCAATAAATGGAATTCTTATTGCGGCTGCAATCATTAAAGTTATATACACATCACTTATTATTTATCTTAGTAGACATAAAACTTGTAACAGAATTTGCAGTTTCTCTATTTATTATAAAATCAATAATCATTAATTATTATGAGAAGAAGCGTTTTAGCCAGTATTTTATTCCTTATTTGCATATTCACTTTTGCCGGACAAAAGTATACTGCATTTATAGTTAAAGGTAATATCACTATTGTTGTAAATGGGCATAGTCGCTTAATGAAGAAGGGTGATGTCCTTGATGAAACGATTTTCATAAACGTACCTCAAGGGGCTTTCCTTACGCTAAGAAGTAATGACAAAAGACACACTATAACCATGAACAAAAACTTTAAAGGTACGATAAAACAAATGAAGAAAATACATGGGGCGAGAGTCAAGCGCACAGTTACATTTATGGATATCATAAGAGGTAAAACTTCTGACGATTTTGTAAATGAAATGTCAGTAGGAGGGTTTAATACAAGAGGTATATTTTGTTCAGAAGAAGAAAAAAAAGCATTTAAAGAGCTTGAACTATTATTTGAAGAATCAGGTTTATTAGATTAGTAGTGAGTCTATTTAATTTATTGTTAAAAACAGAATAACTTCATTGAAAATCAAATGAAACATCTTAAAACAGCAATTCCTTTCATTCTAAGTCTTTTATGTTCTTTTCTTGAATCATATGCACAGACTATTAAGGAAAACTCTACAATCAATACAATCAATAAAAAAGACGATTATTCTATTATTGATAGTTTAAATGGTCAAGATTACATTGCATTTAACAATAGTGACAGCGTTTTATGCGTAATTCGAAGAAATAAAGAATCTCTATCTCTTGAAAGCCTTTTTCCTGAATACAAAGAGATTAAAATAATAGCTAATTCAGAAGGACGCTATTTGTTATGCCGAAAGACTGATAAAAGTTCATATATATATGACTATAAACTAAAGAAAGAATATCCTACAATCTATCATAATGAGAGAAAGCATTACGATTCCCTTGTTTATCTTGGTTTAAGAACAAAAGAACCAATTTTTCACGACTATCAATCTGACATGTTTGGCCTTAATGGTTTTTACGCAGGATTAAATGCAGAAGAATCAGGACTGAATACAGATTCACTTTATAATGATAAAGTATCTATTTACAATGAATACATAGGTAAAGTTTTTGTCCCATTAGCAGAAATACCAATAGGACACTTTGTTTGTTTTGATTTAGACAATTATACAGAGACCTTAAATTATCAAATACCTATTAATAATTCTGAAAATTCCGATTCTATTAATGAGACTTCTTTTTATATTAGTATCCCTAAGTTGAATAATTTGGATAATATTAAAGAAAACATCTTATACTGGATTGCAGATTGTTATGCCGTTTCAAAAGGAGAATACTTTATCTGCGACATTAGAAATATTAAGGATGAGAAATCCTTAATTGAAAGCATTATAAACTATTTCAATAACAACCTCACATCCAACGAATCCATTCATGAAACCTTTCTAGTTTGCCCACTATACAAATCAAACGAATATGCATCATTTTTCATAGAGTATTCTCGACATTCAGAGGCAGAGGGAGATGTAGAGTGCGCATTTGCAGCGACTTTTGATATAAGACAAGGCATACGTCTAACGCTTTCTGATATTGTGAATGAAGAAGGGAAAGAATATATTTATAATTATTTAAGAGATCATTATTATAGAGATCTTAACATTTCATTCTTTAGAATGCCTGTGGCCATTGATAAAGAAGGACTAAAATTCTTTATGGGAGAGAGAGAGAGTAGTTTTGAAGTTGTAACGTCTATCCTAAATAGTGTAAACAATTATGGATTAGAAGATTATATTGACGCCTTAAAGACGCCTTTTATTCCTTATCAAAATATCGAAAGTTATCTTAGAATTAATATCAGTGACACATGTAAAACTATAACAGACCATTTGAATTATTGTTTTAAACCTTTAGAGAATATAGTAAATTCTTTTAATCCACATAAAACCCAACATAAAATTGACACTTATAGTCGTTTCATTGATGATACATATTTCGAAAATATAAATAATAGTTACAACAGACACTATGCAAAAAGTATTCAGAATGAAAAGCCAGAATTGTCAGCCAACATCTACGAACGTTTATTAGAAGAATTCCAAACCACTGCAGCAGATAATTCAATTAGAAATAATTACTATTATTCAGTGTTTCTAACTGCAAATAATTATTATAAGAAAGAGGAATATGATAAAGCAGACAGCATTTGTAATTATCTACTGAATGAAATGCCTATAAATACGACAAGACCATTATCCACAAATTATTCTTTTTATATACTTTTTAATAAAATCATTAGTGAGCCAAATCTTCAAAACTTCAATCCTAATACGAGCATTTATGACTATAGTACAGATGAAGGATTTAACGTTCATATAGACGCACTAATTCTTCTTTCAAAAATACGAAAAAAACAAAATGACTCAAAAGGAGAAAGAGAATATGCGATTATATCTACCGATTTAATTATACCATATCTACAATCAAAAATATTCTCAATTTCTAGAGAACTTCGAACTGGGTTATGGCAACATTATCGCAACTGGCTATTATTTGACTTAGTTGAAATTGCTGTGCATTCAAGAGAGAATCAGATAACGAGTTCAGCATATGGGGCTCTCTTATTTGGGAAAGGACTTCTTTTAAATTCAGAAGTTTCTTTAATGAAACATATACTAAACGGAACCAATGAAGAAGCAAAGATATTACTTTCTGAATATAACAAGATTAAGGCGGATATTGAAAAGTATAGAAGAATTGGAAGACTAGATAAATGTAACGAATTATCTTATCAACTAAATGACATTCATAAAAGTCTTACATACAATGTAGACTATTCCAATTATATAGAAAAACAAAAAGTCTCGCTAAATCAGGTAGATAGTTGTTTACATAATGATGAGATTGCAATAGAATTTACAGATTTACCAAATAAACAAGATACCACATACTATGCATTTGTGCTATGCCCCAATGATACAACACCAAAGATTGTCAAATTATGCTCAAATGGTGACTTAAGAAATACATCCAAAAATGACATCTCTAACGGTAATTTGTATAATGTGATTTGGGGGAACTTAGAAGATTACCTTACTGCAACTAAAACAATTTTCTTTTCTCCTTCTGGAATTCTCAACACTTTGCCTATAGAATCCGCTATAGATATATATACTAATCAAAGAGTTAATTCTATTTACAATATATATAGACTTTCTTCTACACGAGAAATCGCAGTAGCAAGAGATACGGCTTTTAATCATCAGAGTGGAGATTATCATTATGGACTGCTTGTCGGAGGACTTAATTACGATAATGACAGGTATAACACAAAACAAAAAAGTTTTACGGAAGATAACAACGAACCTCTATTTAGAGAGGGATTGAAAATAAATAAAGTAGATTACTTGCCAGCTACAAAAAAGGAAATTGAATGCATAGAACCTTTAATGTATCACATAGAAAATGTTAAAAAGGTTGGTGTGCTTACTAATGATAAAGGCACTGAGCCTGCTTTTAAGTATTATTCGCAATATCCTATTTCATTGCTTCACATAGCCACTCATGGGTTTTATATCAATGATGATAATTATTCGAGATTAGACAAGAATAACTATTTTTCAATCATTGGGAGAAACTATAGAGATATTGAAGAAAAAGGTCTTATACGTTCGGGGCTCGTATTTGCAGGAGTTAACAAAGTCTTAAAGAATAATAAAAAAATCTCCAGCAACAATGATGGAATTTTGACAGCAATGGAAATAAGTTCATTAGATTTACACGGAGTAGATCTCGCAATACTCTCAGCTTGTCAAACAGGCACTGGCATTATAAGTAATGATGGAGTTATCGGAATACAAAGAGGTTTTAAAAAGGCTGGTGTAAATTCTATTCTAATGAGTTTATGGTCAGTTAACGATGAGTCAACATCTATCTTTATGACTAAATTTTATGAAGCACTCGCTAAATATAATGACAAACAGCAAGCACTTAATGAAGCACAAAACTATTTAATTGTTAATACTAAATATAAAGACCCACATTATTGGGCTGCATTTGTATTGTTGGATGGTATAAGATAATTTATCCAAGTATATCAGATTCAGATAAGAGAAGAATTATTCCACAATTCCTGCTCTAACGAAAGAACTCAATCTATATGAAAACTCTCCATTCGTCTAAAGGTATTCCACGAGCATATCCCAGATGGCGATAATGTGGCAGATGCTGCCAGCGAGGACGAAAAAGTGGAAGATGCTGTGCATGTACGTGCGCTTGTGGAGGGTGTAGAAAAGTGCTCCTGTGATGTAGCAGACACCTTCTGCAATAATCCAGACTACTGCAGCCGTGCTTACTGCATCGATGAGGGGCTTGAAACAGATAAGGACTGAAAGTCCCATGCCTATGAAACAGATAGTTTCAAAATTGCTGTGGTCTTTGAGTTTGATGAAACTTACGATGGTGCCTGCTATTGCGCACATCCAAACGAAGGAGAAGAGCCCCCACCCCCACCAGCCTTGTTCGCGAAGTGCCACGAGTGTGATGGGCGAATAACTGCCTGCTATGTGCCAATAGATGGCCGCGTGGTCACATTTGCGCAGAAACGCCCTAGCCTTAATTGTTTGCGGCAAGGCATGATATATCGTTGAGGCTACGTAAGAAAGGAGCATGCCTACCAAATAGAGGATTACTCCTGCGCGCGCGAAGCCGTTATCGGAGCGGTTGCACCATACGAGGAAAATGATGCCAAAGACTATGCCGAGGATGATACCTCCGGCATGAGACAGGGAATTTATGAGTTCTTCTTTTTGGGTGTATTTGATAGACATTTTTACCTAAATGAGGGTGTGTCATCAATAAATAGAGTGCGATGTCGCGCAGAAATCCTACAAATCTATTCAAATCTAACAAATTGATTTTCAGTTAATTGTTTTTGTATGATTTGTAATGATTATGCAAGATTTCTCGCCTTTTAGGCGACTTTATCAATTATGACACACCCTCACACTACATTTTATTACTATTTTTCAGGCATTTTATAGCGTTCGCCTGATTCCTTTACTATTATCTCCTTGAACATGTCATCGTATCCTGGACGTTGTGGCGGTACGGCAATGCCGTCGCGTGTCATTTTGAACTTGCCATCAACTTCCGGTTTTACGCATTGGTCATTGTATTTCACGATGATATATTCTCCGAGTTTTTTCCATTGTTCCAGCATATCCGCAGCCGTTTTGTTTGTATAGTCGTTGAGAAAAGCCTTTGCTTCATGCGGATTAGAGTTGTATAATGCAAGTGCTTTAGCTTCTGTTTCCGGCTGACTTTGGATATAGCCATTTTCGAGTTTTTCGCGCACTGCAAAAACAGCCGGGAAGATGTGGCTGTAGCGCGGATAGGTCATGTTTGCCACCCAGTTGCATACCCAGAATGCCGACTCCCAGGAGAAAGTAACGTCGTTGGCTGTGTTTACGTCGTAACACTTTGGTACTGTTGTTGTGCAACAATAGACAGGTGTGTATGCTATCATGTTGGCATCGTCGTTTCCGAACCACAGTATGCCACCGATGGCATTGGGCAGTGTGCTTCGCATCTGCGCTACTACAGTATATGATGACTGCATTGTAGAAATGGGGCGTTCGTTGAAATACTTCTTGCCTTCGTGCTCCCAAGAAAGAGGAGTTGTGCGATAAGGACCGGAGAAGGGACCTGCTCCTACATCTTTTGTTATGTCGAAAGGCGTGTTTTCGTAGTGGTCGCGCATAGAGTTCATCACATCCTTCAATGAGAGTTTGCGCTTGGGCTTCATATAGAGCGGGAATGGCTCTGCGGTATCTATATGTCGTCCGTCGGCATAGTCTAAGTATTTATCCATGCCTTCCACCCACAGATTGAAGAAACTCCAGGCACGTGTCTCACAATAGCGTATAGCACCAAAATCGGCAGGAGCGTAGGCTTTCGAGAATGAGAATTCTTCATCGCTACCTGAGAAAAAGCCTTTTTTACGCGCGAAATCCACGACATCCTTGCTATACATCACATTCTTTTTGTCCTTCATATCGAACTGATGAATACGGCTATGGTTGGCATGTACTGCAATACAGTCGTCGGGGATACGCACTGCCACCCAAACAGCACCCTTCTCATTGGGTCCTTTTCCTATCATTTCCATGATCCACACTTCGTTGGGGTCTGCAACGGAAAAACTCTCGCCCTCGCTGGCATACCCATATTGCTGCACGAGATCTGTCATAACCTTGATGGCCTCACGAGCCGTCTTGGCGCGCTGCATACCCAGCGCCATCAGGCTTACATAATCAATCTTTCCATCAGGGTCAACCAGTTCTTCGCGTCCTCCAAACGTTGTTTCCATTATGGAGACCTGATATTCGTTGATATTGCCTATGACACTATATGTCTCCGGTGCTTCCGGAATTTCTCCGAGATAATGGTTTGTATCTCCATCTACAATACGTCGCATTTCGCCTTTAGCATGTTTTGCTGCCGGATAGTAGAGGAGTTTTCCATACATGCCGTATGAATCTGCGCTATATGATATGAAAGTGCTACCATCTGCTGAAGCGTCTTTTCCTACAAGAAAGTTCGTGCACGCCAGAGTTGGAACTGTAATGGCTACAGATATGATTGATGAAAGAATTTTCTTCATTGTATGTATGTTTTTTAATTATACTGCTTTGAACGACATATCGAGACACTTCACAGAATGCGTCAATGCCCCTACAGAAATAAAATCCACGCCACATTCGGCATAATCTCTAAGTGTGTCGAGCGTAATACCCCCGCTCGATTCTGTTTCTGCCCTCCCAGCTACGATTTCTACTGCCTTTTTTGTGTTTTCTACTGAGAAATTGTCGAGCATTATTCTGTCGGCACCACCGTTTTCGAGTGCTTCGTTCAGTTCTTCGAAATTGCGGACTTCTATCTCCACTTTCAGGTTGAGGTGGTTGTTGTTCAGGTATTCGTGGCAGCGGTCGAGGGCATTTCCTATACCACCTGCAAAGTCAACGTGATTGTCTTTTAGAAGAATCATGTCAAAAAGTCCGATACGATGGTTCACACCACCCCCGATTTTAACGGCTTCTTTTTCAAGCATACGCATGCCCGGAGTTGTTTTTCTCGTGTCGAGCACACGTGTTTTGGTCCCTTCAAGTCGTCTTACGTACTCGTTTGTCATTGTTGCGATACCGCTCATTCTTTGCATCACGTTCAGCATAAGCCTTTCAGTTTGCAGCAGGCTTCTCACCTTCCCTGTAACAATCATTGCTACATCGCCAGGTTTAACGTGCGCACCGTCGTTTATAAACACCTCGACATCGAGTTGCGGGTCGAAACGGTGGAATATCTCTTTTGCTATTCTTACTCCGGCAAGAATGCCTTCCTCTTTAATCAGCAACTTCTGCTTACCCATTGCGTCTTCGGGTATGCAGCAAAGCGTGGTGTGATCACCGTCGCCGATATCCTCTGAGAAAGCGAGGTCTATCAGTCTGTCATTGAGTTCGTTTACAGTGTACATATTTATTATTGTTTAATTCGTTTTTTTCTATGAGTTCTATGGTTTGTGTGCAATACTTGATTATTTCCGGTCTATGCGTAACGAATATCATCGTTCGGCCTTTCTTTCCTGAAATAATGTTTTTTATCACTTTTTTCTCCGTCTCGGTATCAAGCGATGATGTTGCCTCATCGAAGAGGAGGATGGGATTGTCCTTCAGCAGGGCACGCGCTATACTTATTCTCTGCGCCTGACCTTCAGAAAAGCCATCACCGACTTCACCGCATCGGGCGTCAAGCCCTTCTTCCCGACTGAAAACGAAGTCTGCTGCAGCCATACTGAGCGCAACCCTCATGTCGTCTTCGTTTGCTTTAGGGTTACCCAACAAGAGATTTTCCCTTATTGTGCCACTTAACAATGTGTTTCCTTGTGGTACGTACGAAAAGTTGACTCGTGTGCCAGGTGTTACAACGTGTTCCCCACGTTCTGCATCGGTTATTATCACCTCACCCGATGTGGGCTGAAGGACGGAAAGAAGGAGGCGAATTAGCGTAGTTTTTCCTGCTCCTGTCTCTCCTACTATTGCCGTGATGCTGCCTGGAGAAAATTCCAGGCTTAGGTTATCAAGAATTATCTTACTATCAGGTTCATATCTGAACGTTACATTGCGTACAGAAATGCCAAGAGGTGCATCAAGCGGTTCTTCTTTGCTGTTCTTCTCTTTAGGAATTTCGTCCATTGCCATCAGTCGCTCGGTTGCTGTGAATGAGCCGATAAAGACAGGGATAAACTTTGTCAGAGTCCTGACAGGACCTTGAATTTGACTTACGAGTTGAATGAATGCAATCAATGCTCCATACGTTATGGCGCCAGCGCTGAGACTGGAAACTCCCCAGATGAATGTAACGAGATAGCCAGTGGCGAAACCTATGTTCATGACACCAGAAGAAACCGATGAATAAATGGTTCTGGTCACTATTTCGTCTTGCAACTGTTCCTGTGCACCAAAGAGTTTTGCAATCATGCTGTTTTTACGGCTTAATGTTTTAAGCAATAAAGAATGTTGCAGACTTTCTTGTATGATACTTTGAATCTTACTTTCTGAATCTCTCACCAGATGTGTCAAGACCCGCATCTTTTTGACATACAACTTACTGATTATCAAAAAGAAAGGAAGAATCATAACGATAATCAGTGCAAGTTTGTGGTCCATCCAGAAAAGGAATACAAAAGCACCAATAAATTGGAAGATGGTGGTTAAGAGTGAAGGCAGGTTTTCTGTAAGGAATGTAATGACGTTTGTGACATCTTGTTCTATCCTGTTAAGAAGGTCTCCTGTATGATATTTTTTAGCCTTCATCCACTCACTTTCAAGCAGATGGCTGAAAATATATCTGCGCATTCTGTTTTGCGCCTTTACTCCAAGGAGTGCCCTGATCCACCTTGATGCTAATGAAAGCGCTATTTGCAGGACGACAATAATGCCGAGTAAGATGAATGAAAATGTCAGCGAAAATGTCTGGGACTGTCCGGTGGCAGTGTCAATAGAATTCTTTGTTGCCCAAACGAAGGCTAAGTCAAGGACGACGAGTAATATTCCCACCACAATGTTCAAGACGGCTTGAAAACGGTGCACCTTCCACACCTTCCAAAGCCATTTCATCAGTTCGCTAACCTTGCGCGTTTTGTTCCCTGCTTTTGCGTTCGCCATATCTGTTTCGCATGATAATCAATTGTTTCTTCCCCCACCCCACATGAGTTTCTCTCTGAGTGTATCAAAATAAAACTTGTGCTGCACTTTCATTACACCTATGGTGTGAGGTGCTTTACAAAGTGATATTCTGGTTTTATCCGAAAAACTGCTACTCCTGCCATCTACAGCGAGCATAAATTTGCCGCTACGACTTTTTACCTCCAGCATAATTTCCACATCGTCGCTAAGAACAACGGGGCGTATGCTGATGCTGTGCGGTGCGACAGCCGTCAGGCAGAACGACTTGCTTTGCGGTACGAGAATTGGTCCGCCTGCACTTAAAGAATAGCCTGTAGAACCGGTCGGTGTGCAAACCACAAGACCGTCGGCGGTATAATTAGTCAGCAATTCGCCATCAACAAATGTTTTTATGTCTATTGTAGAAGAATTGTCGTGCTTAAGGAGCGCTACTTCATTGAGTGCATAACAGTATTGCAACTCGCTGTTATACTTTATGCAAGCCTTTAAGACAGTATGCTGTTCTACTATATAGTTTCCTTCTATCACATTGTCGAGTGCCTGATCAATGACATCGGGAGTTACATCAGCGAGGAAACCGAGACGTCCGGTATTAAAGCCAAGGATTGGGCATCCCTTATCACCGACACATGCTGCAGTCGTAAGGAATGTACCGTCGCCACCGACAGAGATAGCGAGGTCTGTTTCAAAATCATTGCCTTCGAATGGCTCACATTCTGTGATGTCCGCATTGAAATTCTGCTTGATGAACTCGCAGAACTTTCTTTCTATGCAGATATCAAACCCATGGTCTTTCAATGACTTAATCAGTTGAAGAACCTGCTGGTTTTTTTCTATTTGGAAATTGTTGCCAAATATTGCAATTTTCATTATGGTTCAACTTTTTCAAGTTTTTTTGTTACTTTTGCACTATTAGTGTCAAAAAGTTGAAGCAAAATTAGTAATTTTTAGGCTTAAATCATCGAATGGTATGACAAAACTTAGTGTAAATGTCAACAAAATAGCAACATTACGCAATTCTCGCGGTGGGAATAACCCTGATTTACTCAAAGTTTCCAAAGACATTGAAAGATTTGGAGGACAAGGTATTACAGTACATCCACGCCCTGACGAGCGTCATATTCGCTATCAAGATGTGCGCGACCTGAAACAAATTGTCAACACTGAATTCAACATTGAGGGTTATCCGAGTGATGATTTTTGTAAATTAGTTTGCGAAGTCTGCCCTACTCAAGTAACCCTTGTTCCAGACTCGCCGGATCAACTGACTTCAAACCATGGTTGGGACACCAAGCACAACGTTGCATTCCTTACTGATATAACACAGCGTTTCAAGACAGCAGGCATAAGAGTGTCCATTTTCATTGACGCAGATATCGAAATGGCAGAATATGCGCTAAAGGCAGGTGCAGACCGCATAGAATTGTACACTGAACCATACGCATCGGGATACACTCACAACCGTGAACTTGCCATTGCTCCCTTTGTTGAAACGGCTAATCATTGCAAATCAATAGGGCTTGGCATCAATGCCGGCCATGACTTAAGTCTTGAGAATCTTCAATACTTTCATGAGCGCATACCCTTTACTGATGAAGTAAGTATAGGCCATGCGCTCATCTGTGATGCACTGTATTCAGGTCTTAAGCAAACGGTTCATGCCTATTTGGAATGCTTGAAATAACACATTAACATTAAATAAGTCGAACGTAACATTAAACCATTTTTATGATACATTTATTCCTTGCAGAGGGCTTCGAGGAGATTGAGGCTCTTGGCACTTTGGACATTCTCAGAAGGTGCGGTCTCAACGTACAGACTGTGTCGATTAACAAGGAAAGCGTTGTCTCAGGCGCCCATGGCATTGATATCAATGCCGACATCACTTGGGACGAGTTGGATTTAACCAACGTTGAAAACATTATTCTCCCCGGCGGGATGCCTGGCGCCGAAAATCTGAGAAACAAGGCTGAACTTATCTCCCAAATCAAACTCGTCAATACACGTGGTGGCATCATCGGTGCCATTTGTGCTGCCCCTTTCATTTTGGGTACAAACAAAATGCTTACTGACAAACGCGCCACTTGCTATCCAGGCTTCGAAAAATATCTTGAAGGAGCGACAACAACGGGAAATCTCGCAGAAGAGGACGGCAATATCATCACAGGGAAAGGTCCGGGAGCAACATTTGAATTTGCTGCAAAAATTGCCAAAAGATTTGTCGACAGCAAAATAGTTGATGACGTTTTAAACGGAATGATTGCTAAATCAGAATAATGACATTTCATGTCGGACATTCTTTCTCAAGACATCCAATATCTTAAAGGCGTTGGTCCGGCAAGGGCGAAATTGCTGAACAGTGAACTCGACGTTTACACGTTGAAGGATTTGTTGTACACCTTCCCTTATAAGTATGTGGACCGGACCATCATCCACAGGATACAGGACCTGGAGGAAGACATGCCGCAAGTTCAACTTGTAGGTCAGATTGTTGATTTTGAGCGTGTAACGAAAGGTCCACATAAGCGTATTGTCGCCACCTTTACAGATGGCACCGGCTACATTGAACTTGTATGGTTCAAGGCATTGAAATACATCAATGAAACCATAAAGGCTAATGTTCCATATTTGATTTTAGGCAAGCCTACTGTTTTTGGCAGGAGGTTCTCCATTGCTCATCCTGAAATTGAAAAATATGACGAAGAGAATACCCGCCAGAACCAGTTTCAGGCGTTCTATTCAACCACTGAACTTCTGAAAAAACGCAACATTTCTTCGAAAGTCATCAGCCATCTGATAAGTAATGCATTCGATGCGGTTCAGGGAAAATTAGCAGAAACTCTCTCGCCTTCTATCATCAACGAAAAAGGGTTGCTTAGCCTTGAGAAGGCATTGTATGATGTACATTATCCGAATAGTTCGAAATCGCTCCCTCTAGCACTTCATCGTCTGAAATTTGAGGAATTATTCTATCTCCAACTCGACATTCTTCACTACGCAAAGGATAGAAAAAAGGAAGTTGCAGGTTTTCTTTTCAAGAAAGTAGGCGAACAATTTCTCACATTCTATAACGATCACTTGCCTTTTGAACTTACCGAGGCTCAAAAACGCGTCATTAAAGAGATACGCTCAGACATGCGCAAGGGGCAACAGATGAACAGGCTTCTTCAGGGTGATGTGGGTTCTGGCAAGACAATGGTTGCACTTATGAGTTGCCTCCTTGCCATAGACAATGGGTTTCAGGCCTGCATCATGGCTCCTACGGAAATACTTGCAGAGCAACATCTTGCAACAGTTCGGGAGCTACTTGGCAACATGAACGTAAACGTAGAATTGCTGACAGGCATTGTAAAAGGTAAAGAACGTAAGCGCATCCTTGACGATTTGGCATCGGGTAAAACACAAATTCTTGTCGGTACTCATGCACTGATAGAGCCAAAAGTCCATTTTCTGAATTTGGGCCTGGCCGTGATCGACGAGCAACACAGGTTTGGAGTGAAACAACGCTCAAAATTGTGGGAAAAGAATATCCGTCCCCCTCATGTACTGGTCATGACAGCAACCCCCATTCCACGAACGCTCGCCATGACTGTTTATGGCGACTTAGATGTATCCGTTATCGACGAATTACCCCCTGGTCGCAAGCCTATCCAGACACTGCATTACTATTCGTCTGACGTTGACAAAATGTATGCAGGAATACGAACAGAACTCAAGCGCGGTCGTCAAGTTTACATCGTTTACCCACTTATAGAAGAGAGCGAAAAGAGCGACCTGAAAAACCTTGAAGACGGTTATATGCAATTAACGGAAGTGTTTTCAGAATACAATGTAGGGAAAGTCCATGGGAAGATGAAATCTCAGGAGAAGGAAGCCGCAATGTCTGCATTTCTGAACAATGAAATACAGATTCTTGTATCCACGACAGTAATAGAAGTTGGAGTGAATGTGCCTAATGCATCAGTAATGGTCATTGAGGAAGCCGATCGTTTCGGTTTGGCACAACTTCACCAACTACGCGGTCGTGTAGGCAGAGGAGCAGAGCAATCCTACTGCATACTGATGACCCATCGTCGGTTGAACGAAAATACTAAGCGAAGGATGGACATCATGGTAGAAAGCAACGACGGATTTGTCATTGCAGAAGAAGACATGAAACTTCGCGGTCCCGGTGATTTAGAAGGCACTGCTCAAAGCGGCCTACCCTTCACACTGAAAATAGCAAACATCATTAAAGACAACAAATTGATGGAAGAAGCCCGGGAATGTGCCACACGGATCATGACTTCAGATCCCGATGAAAATCTTTCGGACAACGCGATTGTCTGGAAACAACTGAAACGACTAAAACGCAACAAGGAAAACTTTTCTGACATCAGTTAAAATATCTGTTTTTTCGCATGAACAATACAATATGTGCCATAGCAACCGGACAAGGAGGTGCTATAGGAATTATACGCATTTCCGGAAATAATGCCATACCTGCCACTCAGAAGATTTTCCGTTCTGCATCTGGGCAGGAATTGTCCCTGCAGAAAGGATATACAATAATTTACGGCACGATTATAGATACAACAAACTCTGTCATCGATGAGGTCCTCGTCAGTGTATTCAAGGCTCCTCATAGTTATACAGGTGAAGATTGTGTGGAAATCTCATGCCATGCTTCAAGTTATATTCTTCAGAAGATATCAGAACTATTGATTAACAACGGTTGCGCTGCTGCCAGACCTGGCGAATTTACTCAACGCGCATTTCTTAACGGAAAGTTGGACCTATCGCAAGCAGAGGCAGTGGCAGATGTCATTGCTGCGCAGTCTGCGTCGGCACATAAAATCGCCATTAACCAAATACGTGGTGGCATTTCAAAAGAACTCCAAAAACTGAGAGAACAATTACTCCACATCAAATCGTTGCTGGAATTGGAACTCGACTTTTCTGACCATGAAGACCTTGAGTTTGCAGACAAAGAAGAACTTATGGCATTGGCTAAGCACATCAATGCCGAAATTGACCGGTTGCTCGGCACTTTCAAGTTAGGCAATGCTATAAAGAACGGCATTCCTGTTGCCATTATCGGAGACACCAATGCCGGAAAAAGCACCTTGCTCAACCGGCTTGTTGGCGAAGAGCGAGCCATAGTCAGCGACATAAGAGGGACGACTCGAGATGTCATAGAAGACACAGTCGTTATCGATGGTGTTCTTTTCCGTTTTATTGATACGGCAGGCATCCGCGAGACCACCGATGTAATTGAACAGATGGGCATTGACCGCACATTCAGCAAACTCCGTCAGGCAGAGATTGTGTTGTGGGTAGTTGACCTGGAACATGCGGATGTTGAAATTGCCAACATATACAAACAAATCGCATCTGCCACGAGTGATTCTAAACTAATTATACTCCTAAACAAAACAGACATTCATGACAAAGATGAATCAGAAATAAAAGAACATGTACTATCTTTGATTCATTCAGATACCAAAAACTCATTCTCGCACGACATATCCATATTTGCTATTAGCGCGAAACGCGGCGACGGGATAGACAAATTAAAAGCCACACTTAGCGAATTCACAAAACGACTGAACACAGAAGATGTGGTTTTGAGCAATGTGAGGCATTTCGATGCATTCAAACGTGCTAATGAGGCTCTTCTACGTGTTATCGACGGGCTTCAGAATGCCTTGTCAGGAGAATTCATCAGTCAGGATCTACACGAATGTACCGAAGCTTTAGGAGAAATCATCGGCGAAGTAAGTTCACAAGAAGTGCTTAACAACATCTTCTCTAAATTCTGCGTGGGAAAGTAGGTTTAGTTTAGACCTCTTTATATATAAAGCGGACTAAACTAAACTGCTTTCAAAAGGCAATTTTCTTTCAATATTAGGAAGTTACATTCTTTTATATAAACAATATGGAAGGATTTTATTTATTATCGCTAAAATGTGCCAACGCTTAGTAACGTAGGCTTTGGATTTCTTCTTCCGAATGGCAGTAATGATTTGATTAGCAACTTTTTCTACTGGCATTACCCAAAACAATCCTTCTCCTTTTGCCATAGCTGTATCAACAAGACCTGGACGAATATCTGTAACAATTATATGCCCTCCGTTTTTGAAAGCCTTCTTACGCAGGGCTTCCATATAGTTGATTTGATAGGCTTTAGTTGCACTATAGGCAGGTGCCATAGGTTCACCCCGCAGACCACCTGCAGAAGTAATGGCAACAAGATAGCCGCAGCCTTGTCGTTCGAAAATGTGGTAGAGCATGTCAATGACAAATGTCCAACCTACAACATTAGTATCAATAGTTGGACGCTCCACGGCATAGTCAAGAGTGGCGTTAATCTCACCAGTACCAGCACACGCGATAGCAACATCAATGTGCCCTAACGTTTCATGGAGAGTACAAATGGCTTGTTCAATCTCTTCTAATTTGGTAATGTCTGCTTTGGCAGGAATGGTCTTTGATGGATATTTCTGATACAATTCGTCAAGCAAATGTGCACGTCGGCCAATAATGCCGATTCTATTGTTCTCATTTGCATACTTTTCGAAAAGAGCTTTACCAATACCTGAGGTGGCTCCAATGATAACGATATTCATATTGTGCTTTTTGTGTACAAAAGTAATAGTTTACCAGTAGGCCTAAGCACAATATAAAGCAAAAGAACCGTCATGACAACAAATTCTCAAAACGTTTTGAGAATTTACAGCCCAAAAGTTATCTCTCTACGTATGTAGCTGATAGTTGTTGGTGTAACTTTTAGATAAGAGGCTATGTTTTTTAGGTTAATACTTTGTACTATTTCAGGACAACGAAGAAGTAAACGCTTATACCGCTCTCTGGTGGTCATGCGATAGGTATCAAGATATTGTGTATAGACCTGCGAAAAGAGATGGTCGGATATGGCTTGCTTAAGCTCTCTCATACCATTGGAATCTAATAGTTTACCTAATTCTTCACCAGCTAATTGAAAGACCTTACAGGAAGTGCCTGCAACAATTGTCACTTCTGACGTCTTGTTTGAAAGACAATTTGGATAGTCGCCCACAAACTCCCTCTCAAAGGCAAATCCTGTAATATAATCTTTTTGTTCAGAGGAATTATGTACTATGTAGTTGAAGTAGCCACATTCAACAAACCCAATATACCGAGATTCTTCACCTGCTTTGATAAAATAATCGCCTTTAGCATATTGTGTCAATCGTCCATGATTAACACAATACTCTTTCAGCGCAGAGAGGTCAAGACCATCGATGTATGAGTTGAAATCTATCATATCTACAATATGTTGGCATTAGTCTACATAAAACACAAATATTCCATTTAGATTATTTCATAAAAATAACAATAGAATTAAGTGTTCAACTTTCACGTAGTTCCTTTATATTTTGTTATCAAATCTTGTCTATCAAATCTATATGAATTCATATAATGTTCAAATGACAATTCATATTGTCGATTCTTAGCCATGTATCTATTATACATTTCAAAGTAATATGCAAATCCTTTCTGTCGAAACCTTTTGGCATGTTTTATCAGCGTCATAGGCGTCATCACAATTAAAGGTCTGTTAGCAGCCAAACGCCTAATTGTTTTGTTCTTAAGAGATTTAAGGTAGCTATTCCAGATGATACCATTTAATCCTTCTTGGTTAACATTTGGGTCTGATAATACTAGCACAGGATACACTTTCTTTCCGCTACCAATAGATGCCCAATGGAAGTTATTGTTTCTGATGTTTTGTAAATGGCCAGTAAGTTGCCCAACCCCTTTATGATCATCACGACCAGCACCTAAAATCTTTTCTTTTAGTTCTTGTATGATTAAATTATAGTTCTTTTGTTCTTTTACCCAGCCATTAAGCCTTATATCCTTACACTCAAACAAAATTGCATGTCGATGCGAGATTAAAACAAGATCAGGTGCACCTAATTCATTCTCTTTTTTATCGTAAAGAGCCTCCATCCTAGCTTCTGTATACATTTCATACCCACTATGACTAGATTCCTTAACATATCTGTACAATAGTGTGTTTTGAACGAAATCTGTTGTTATTAAATCTTTAATAGAACCAACTCTATTCTTTTTTTCTGGTATTTCCTTATTTATCTTTGGCAAATCAAAATATAAACTGTTATAAGCTTTGCCGAGAAAAAGTGGTGATGAATAAAGAATGTAACTATCGCCATCATCAATGACTGGAGATTCACGAAAATAACGATAGTCAGAATTACCTTCCCTATCTTCTTTGGATGAAGAAGCATATTTCATTTCCTTAGATGTATCTAATATCATATGATCGTAAACAGATTTCTCCATCAAGTTATCTATATCACATTCCAATGTTTTCTTGAGTCTTCCTGCGTGTCCAATACTTATTGTTCTTGCAGATATTAGGGTTAAAACATACCTCTTCCATGAAGTTCCATAATGAGTTTCGAATGCATTGAGCAGATTTTTGTTTTGAATGTTAGAACTCTCTAAGTATTTGAAAAAATGATATGCGTAAACGTATTGTTGTATTGCCAATTCTTTTAAATCTTTGCCTAAATCTACATAACACAGATTATTCAAATAAATCAGTTCATATTTTTTTATTCCTTCAACAGCATGAAATTTGCAAATTGTTTGTTGATTAATTTGCAATATTGCTCTAAAAAGATCCCATTCAAATTTTGAATATGATTCATCGTCTGATATTTTTTCTGGCATAGAATATGTGTACCTCAACAATTCTAATCCAGATATAAAGCTACAGAAAAAGAAATCAGTATTAGGATATATCGATTGTGATTTGAAAACATGAAATCTTCTCATAATCTCTTGATACTGCCCTTTGTTTCTTTCAGAAAAGAAATGAATACACTTTTCAAACTCACCTTCTCCATAGTAAGTATCTAAAGCTAGTGCAACATTTATCAACGACTTACGGCTATAATGAGACAAAATATCTTTCACATTTATTTCTGGTTCTTCAGGAAACAAATCTTTAAAGGTGACATACAGATGTATTCTGTATTTATATGGAGACATGTATTTATTCATATTAATTATCTGTTATTAAACCTAAACATCAAAGGATCTATCTGACGGATATCGTTAAACTCAAATATACCAACTCGATCACTGGTCGGCAATAATATATGCTTAGCTTCATTCTGCAAATATGCCATACCTTTAACATTGAAAGCAATAGGAAAAACTTCAAGATAAAAAGAATGTCCTAAAAGCCAAAAATGGTACACGCCATATTCCCTCATAGCGTCTAATAGTATATCTGACATACCCAAATGAGGTCTATCTTGTTCTTTCTCTGCAAGAATGATATCGTTGAAAGCATAGTACACACGTAACTCGCCATAATTGTAACGAGCATATTGTCTTACACTATCAAATATTAGGTTATTACCATCACCTGTTACTTGATGATATTTTTGTAAGAAACATTCATATAACCCTCTCTTCAACTGTCTACAGAGAACATCATTTCTGAAATTTTGACGTATTTTTATCGAATGAGTACTATGGTGATATGAAAAGAAAGTTGAACGTAACTTCTTGTATGAATTCTCGTTAAGATTTTGGCAAAAGAAGCGATATGCATTGAATATCTCTTTGAATGTCAAATCAATCGATGGCACACCATGTACCTTGGTTGTTCCAAAGTAATGATTGCATTCATCGCATACATCTGTACATGTATCCTCGCCACCTAATGCATGAGGAAAAACATGTGGAATGTTGTGAAATGATGCTCCATCAGCAATAGTGCGACCACACCATATACATTTGCCAGTAGATATGTAATTACCAATAGTCACTATAAAAGGATTTGTCTACAAATACATAGAATAATTGTTATTTGACCTATACATTTTGCCCAAAGGGATAATATTTTAACCTCTCTTCCCCTCCATCCTATCAATAAATGTTTCATAAATCAATGAATAGGCATCACTTGCAATGAATACTATGCCTGGGCGCAGAAGAGATTGCATATCATTGGTAAACTCAGGATCTTCCATCTTCTCCTGCATGTTATTGACAAACTGCTTGTAAGATGGAGCCTTGCCAACTACGAACTCCATATATCTCTTATAACACTGAAGGACTTTATCAGCATCCACATCCTTGCGCTGTAAAGCGATATAAAGGTCAAAGAGGTCACGACCTTTCTTGCGCTGGTAAAGGGCACGAAGTTTGGTGCCCAACAATTCCTCGAAATGATAGGTCGTCAACTCGGCTTCGCCAGTGAACCATGAATTCTCCACTTTGAACGGAATCTTTGTCAGCCCAAGTACGTTGAAATGTTCAAAGCAGTTGATTTCAACTTTCAATCGTATCTGCACTGTAGGCGGTATTTCAGACTCCACACGGAACAGCATAGTATTATTATATCGTTTCTGCTTAGTTACCCTATCTGGCAACCAATCTAGAACTTCGCCCAATCGATACATAATAGGCTTGATAGGTCCAGGAGTAATCTGAACCAAGTCAATGTCTTCACTATATCGAGGCTGAGGCGAGAGATAAAGTTTATGCAGGGCTGTTCCACCTCGGAATGCCAACTGCGATGCAAGGAACTCATCACTAAAGATGGAAACCAAGGCACGGCATATAATCAGATCTTGCTCTATCTGCGCATTATCTATCCAGGGAGCATGCTCACTCCATTGTTGTATTGCTGTTCTGTTTATCATATATCGTCCATTTCTATTTCTACGTTTATGTTTATCTTCCATCGACTATCTCTGGATGATGGATTATCTTCTGCCGATGTACTTAAAGGTTGATATTTGAAATACCCCGAAGATGCACGAAGCTGTTCATACAAGTCATCTGCCAAGTTTTTTTCCTTAACGACATTTTCAAGTATATAGCCAAGTCGTTGCCATACAACCTTTTTCACATAAGTTGCAAGTGGCGCAAACTGATTATTAATGTCAATCTGCTCTGAAAGTTCTTCAAGTATGGTGGCGACTCGCGACAATCCGCCTACATGTTGTTGATATTGCACTAAGTCAGCGGCGGTTAGAAGAGGATTTGATATACGGATAGTTCCCGTTTCAGTATTCTTTGTAATCAGGGCTTCCTCTGGCAGTCCATCCCGATAAAACCAATCTATGGTTACATTACGAGTAGAGACTGTCCTACGCTTAGGAAAAGTCGTCATTACAGAGAATTGCTGGGGGCGCTGATGAGCTGCACCAAGCATCTCGGCTGCACTAAGCATACATACATAGTAAGGCTTTTGCAGATACGACATTAACTGATCAATATAATAGGTTGCTGGCACAGATCCACGCAACACATATTGAGTGGGAATAATAACGTAATACCCTCTATATACACTGGCTATAGTCTTGTTTGAACTAAGTCTGGAAAGTTCATTTTGAAGAATCTGTTCTGAAGAGCACAAGTCAACAGCCCTAACATCCTCAACAGAAAACGTAGGAAAGCCATGAATAGCTCTATCTTCAATCCACTTTTGTAATGTCATACTGAGTTATTTTGGTGCAAATATAATAAAATAAATATTATCTTTGTACTGTTTTTGCCTAAAATCACTCTGTTTTATAGAATTTTATCTCAAAATTCGCATTTTTATCGAATTTGGAAGCAAAATACACGCATATAACTCTAAATATGAGATATGATAGCCGTCCAAAAGAAAGAGAAGCCAATTATTCTGTTTGATAGCGCAACCCTTTGGTTTAGTTTATACCCATATTAAATATCCATAACCTAAACTAAACCTTAATGCAAGAATGTGCAAAAATCTGCGTTAAAAAGTGTAAACGTGCAAAGAACTGGAAAAACGATTTTGCAGATGTTTGCATTTTCTTTTTTTGGACGGCACCCATATTTGCAGATTTTTGCCAATTTTGCGTCCCTATACTGTCCCTCGGAGTCACTTTTGGCGCCCATAAATAGGCGCATTTATACTGGCTATCAATCATTTACATTTACAGATATTACTTTCTGCATCGGAAAGTAGTTTTTTTATTGTCAGATGGCTGAGGGGTATGTGTGATTTTACTAAAATCAAGGGCTTATTAAAAGAAACTCTTGAAGTCGGTTCTAAGGGGACTAATCCGTGATTGTCGAAGCCTTGGACATATAATACGGGTATAAGAGAATAACCATTACATTTTTACGCCATTAGTAAATCCTTTAAGTTCTTAACATATTGATAATAACGACATATAACATCGTTGAATAAAACGCATCATCCTATTGTTTAAGGAACTTCGGGATAATATTTAAGCGCATCCGAAGGCCATCCCGTGACGTTTTTGCCGGTATCCAACAGTTGGATATCGTGTAGGTCATATTTTGACAGTTTAAAGTCGAATAATTCTATATTCTCTTTCATTCTCTCAATATGGATTGTCTTGGGGATGATTACAATGTCGTTTTGAATAAGGAATTTCAGTGCCACTTGTGCTGCTGTCTTTCCATACTTCTTTCCTATGCGATCAAGTGTTTCGTTCTTGAGGATATTGCTTCTCCCTTCAGCCAACGGACTCCATGCTTCCAGCGCCACGTTGTAAGGGATCATATATTCTATCATTTTGCGTTGCTGATAGAGGATATGAGTTTCACATTGGTTGACTGCAGGTGTTACTATGGCTTCATCAATAATATTTTGAAAGGTATTAGGATAAAAGTTCGAGAGTCCTATTGCTCTAAACATTCCTTTGCCATAGAGTTCTTCTAGTGTCTTCCATATAACCTTTGGATTTCCCACAGGCCAGTGAATGAGCATTAAATCCACATAGTCAAGTCCTATTTGTTGCATAGAACTGTCTATTGTGCGCAACGTATCTTCCCTTGTATAGCATGAGTTACAAATTTTTGTTGTAATAAATAGCTGCTCCCGAGGTATGCCACACGCCTTGACTGCATCTCCCACTCCTTTCTCGTTATAGTACATGGCTGCAGTATCGATGCTCCTAAAGCCTACAGAAAAGGCATCTTCCACGACTCTCTGCGTGTCGCGTTCAGGGATATTATAGACGCCAAGACCTACCATAGGCATCTTTATACCATTATTCAGTATTTTATATTCCATGGGGCTGTATCAGTCTTCCACATCGTTTTCAAGTTTCTTAATCAGTTTGGCTGGTATGCCACCAACAAGCGAGTTGTCAGGGACATCCTTTGTGACAACAGCACCCGCTGCTATTACAACATTGTTTCCAATGTTAATTCCCGGCAGGATGGTTACATTTCCCCCAATCCAAACATCGTTGCCTATCCGGACTGGTTCTGCTTTTGCCATATATCCACGTCTGGCTTTAGGTGAAAGTGGGTGTCCAACTGTTGTTATCAGTGTGTTCGGTCCAATCATCACGTGGTTCCCGATATATACTTCGCGGATGTCGAGGATAGTCAGGTTGAAATTACCTGTAAAGTCATTGCCTATGTAGATGTTTTTTCCGCAGTCGCAGCAGAAAGTCTTGGCTATCCACACTCTTTCTCCTACGCCGCCAAGCATTTCCTTCAGATAGGCATATTGGGCGGCATAGTCCCTGCCATCTATGGCATTGTATTCCTCACACCACTTGATGGCCTGAGTCTTGCGCGCGATAAGTTCTGCATCGGCATAACTGTATTCCAATCCAGATTTCATTTTCTCAATTTCAGTCATAACATCTGTTCTTATATTTTTCATACATCTTCCAGGCCTGCTGAACAGCATCTGGGGTATCTTCGTTATTGAAAAAAACTGCCCGAGGATTTTTTCCGAATGGTGCCCAATTTCCACATACTGTTCCATTGAGCGCGACGATGGGTTTGAAGATACCGTTTTTGTTATGGGCATGGTGCTGATACTCTTGAGGCAGCACTACATCCCGGCTCTTATAGCCAATAAGGTATTCATCGTATGGTGGTATCAACAGGTATTTTCCTTTTCTGAATCCACGGGTGCGACAGTTTTCCGTGAGGTAAAATTCACGTCCTTGCCATATTTCCTTGTGTATTTCGTTTCCTAAAAGTTCTATGCCTCGTTTGCAATCGCGAACGTTCAATCCCGACCACCATAAAAAGTCTTCCAATGTTGCCGGTTGGCGGCTTTGGAAGTATTTTCGTGTGAAGTGCATCAGTGTATCGTCTCGGTCATACACAGTCGGTTTCTTCACCTTATTGTCAGAAAGTGTGTAGGTGGCTTTAGTCGGGTGTAAATAGCCACTGCATATTGACCCAGACATTTCTGCCATACGGATATGGTACGACAGTCGGTGACTATCCATTCTGATATCTTTCTCTTTTAATGCTTGCACAAAGTCCTCTTTCGTCACACCTGCAGTATCACCTGCAGTACTTTCCAGGATACTCCGCACCTTTATTTCTTCTTCATCTGAAATATTGATCTTATTGCTACTCATCCATCCTTTTGTAACAGCAATGGCTTTTGGCGCACAGAGCCGAAGAAAATGCCAATAGTCTACGGAAGCAATCAGTTGCCATGTTCCTCGCATCAGATGCAGGCGGATGATCTGTCCACTATCGAAAGCCGCCTTGAAAACTTTGTGCGACGGATTACGTGTTCGCATTGCCACCGCCCACCTCATCATGCGATAGTCCTGCGCCTGTATGGCACCCATGTGGCTTACCAAATCTGCAGGGCTGTCGAGCTGCGGTGCTGCGAGTTGTTGATTGAGAAGTCGGATGGCTATAGGATTCATTTTTTACTCTACACTATTGTCTTATTTGAGGACAGTGCGAAGGAATTCGCGCATCAATCGTGCGATTTCGGTATGATGGCTTTCGAGGGTGAAGTGGCCGCTTGAAATAAAATGTATCTCCGCATTGGAGATAGGTCTTCATCGTCTTGTGTCATATTCTGCAACTTTGCACATAATCTATTTTCTGCTTGTTGTCCTCATTTCATTCTATTACTTCTATATAAAAACTGTATGGTCTGAAGCCGTCATTACAACTAATCATTGCACTCATCGGATTCCTCATCCATCCATCGTAAAAGTTGCCTTCACCTCGGGCAAGTGCTTCAACGAACTCACGCATTGAATACCACGCAGAAGGGCACATTCCTTCGGGTTGCTTCCCATCAATAGAAATCCATTGCTGTCCTTCCCTGATATCGCATGTGTGCTCGATAGGATTCTCAAACTTTTTAATCAAATCGGGATAGATTGTCTGTCGCAATGCAGTTATTTTTACTTTATTCATTCTATTTTCTATTTGTTTTTGAAAACGGAACATTTCATCGTCTTCACTCCATTATGAAATCCATCTTCACGGACGGCTTTTGGCAGTTTTGAAACTATGAGTTGATAGGCCTCCATAATCCATGCCTGGACCAAAGATTCGTCTAATTGCTCGTAATACACGTCACTCCAATGTTTTTTATTCCAATGGTAGGCTGGTGTTACTGCAGAAAATTGCGACCGAAGTTCTTCATTTCTTTCAGGTGGCAACTTCAATGCCAGCCTTGGTTCAGCATCATTTATATTATGCTTACCACCCCCTATCCAAAGGCAGACGAAGATCTTACCCTCCAGACGGAAAGTAATAATGTCATCACCAAATGGTTGGTCTTCAGTAACACCATAGAGCGACAACGTGTATTCTCGTACTTGCTCAATGTTCATGATTATTGTTTGTTTGAACAATTCTCAAATCTACCGTGCTTCTTGCAGATATACCTAATGAATGTTATTTCAATGTTTTACCATCTGAAAAAGCCTTGCCTACAGTTTTTCCCAACTGAATGTAAGTATGGTGTACGGGGTCGTAGGTGATAATTTTCATTTTCTCCACATCGGGATTACCGTCTTCAGCCAGATAATTTTCATCACAAAGGATATTGACGATTTCTGCAACGAGATAATAGCCCGTTTCTGATTCGTCAATTTTTTGTTTCACTCTACATTCAAGTGTCATTGGAAAAACTTTGAATAATGGGGCATTCACATTAGGCGCTTTCTCAACATTCCAACCAGTCTTTTCCATCTTGTCTGGCGTATTTCTTCCACTTACGATGCCAACATAGTCTGACGCCACCATTGTTTCAGTTGTGGCAAAGGCTACAGTGAAATCATCATTCTCTTTCAGATTGTCTGTTGTTGCATGAGAACCAAGCGAGATTACAATTTCATGCATATCCCACTGGCCGCCCCATGCAGCATTCATGGCATTAGGTTTTCCATTCTTGTCATAAGTACCGATAATCAGTACGGGTTGTGGAAGAATCCACGGTTTTGATGCAAAACTTTTCATAAAAATTGTTTTTATATGTTTATTAGAACTTCTTTGCTAATAGTGTTATGCCCGCTATGCACCTGCGAACTTAAATCAAAAACTACACCAAAATTACTCAAAAATCATTCAAACCTAATTTATAGAACACCCTTTTATCATATCCAATCAAAATTATCTTTTCCGGCACCTATTTCAAAATGACACTTTGCAATGCCCAGATCCAAGTTGGTGTAACCAATTATTGAAAACCTTTTATTAGCACATACTTGATGTCGATTATTATTCATACCAACATATTCAAAGTAGAATTTCTGCTGATTGACGGCAGTTGGAGCAAACAGCGCCGCTTCTACACCTTTTTTGAACCATAAAGGGGTACTGTCGCTTATGTTGCTTACTTGTTCCGGTGTCTTTATTTTATGCTCAACCCCATCCGTCTCACCATAACCAATAGCAATGTAGCAAACAATCTTCTCACTTTCGGCAAGAACATAAGTTCCAGGCACTTTCGAGTAACTTAGTCCTACCCAACAGGTATTTAAGCCTAATGTTTGAGCATACAGCACTAATTGCTCCCCATAATAGCCAATTCTTTCATCAAGGTCTTTGGCTTTCTTTCCTGCCATGACAATATAATTGTTCACTTTGCGGAACTTACCATATTTGGCCAATCTTCCTTGAAATGCCTTGGGTTCATTTCGTATCAGTTGAATATGCAAACGGCCTTTAATGTTAAGAACATCTATCTTTTCTTCCAAGGCCTTTACTATTTCCTCTGTCAAAGGTTGCCCGTTGTAACTCCTTACGCTATGACGCGCCTTTATGGCTTCATCTATGGTCATATTTATAACTATTATTATTGTTTAATTATTGATTCGTTGAGGTGTAATTGCCATTTCTCATCAGTATGTTTACGCCATTTATTCTCTATCTCGGTTGAAGACTTTGTCGATACTCACTTGGTGATTGACCTAAATGTTTGGTACAGTACCGACTGAAGTAAGATAAAGAGGCAAAATTCATCAGTTCCGCTATTTGAGTGAGCGACAGCCGTTCATCTCCTAAGTATTCTTTCAAGATGGGCATTGTATGACGATTGATGTAAGATATAACGCTATGTCCAGTCATACGCTTAACTGTGGCAGAAAGGTATTTTGGAGACACATTCAGTCTGTCAGCATAGTAACTTACATTACGTTCTCTGCGACTGACTCCAGAAGATAGAATCTCCATAAGTTGTTTTACGATGTATGCAGTCCTGTCGCTGTGTTGGTCACTTGCATCGCGTTGTGCGTGTGCTTCGAAAATGTCGTACATCATAGTCAGACAGAGACTTCCCATCAGTTCTTTGTAGAATTGCAGATTTTTGTCGCACATGCGGTCTTGAATCCGCTTAAAGTCGTAGAGTATATGTTCCGCTTGTTGGTCTGTAAGGTGAATGACAGGATTTTGATTTAAAGAAATACTACCGCCTATACTATAATTGTTTGAAGGTAATAAGTTCTGCAGAAACAGATAGTCCGCGGCCAACCATACCACTTTCATGTCGTTGTGAGCAGCGAGATTGCTTATTCGTTTTGGCATGGGAACAACTACGAGGTCGTTCTTTACGATGTGATAACATCTTTCGTTGAAAACAAAACTACCTTCACCTGCCGTGCAAATCAAATGCAAACAAGTGTTGCTCAATTCTGATGCATTTATATCGTAGAAATCTGTAGAATAGAGAAAATCTGTTTTCATGGACACAAAATTAAGCATTAAGTTATGAAAACCGAATCGATTTGTGGAAAAAGTAAAAATTATGATGTTTTTTGTAAAACTTAAACATAAAAAACACCTTGTACTTTTGCATCATAAAACTTAAAAAAATGGATTTCAGAATGCAAGATCGTATGGAGTTGAAGACATTAGTAGACTTCTACGCAACAGAAAGTGACAAGAACAATCAGGACTGCTACGTTGAGATTTTCCGTCCTGACATTAAGTTGAATGTATATTTTGGTGGTAAGTTGGGCATGAGTGCAACTGACGTTCAAGACATGATCCGCCAATATAAAGCCTTCGGTGCGGCAAAGGTGTCGTTCCACATGAACGGACAACAGAATGTAGATTTCATCGACGAAAATAACGCAACAGGGACTTGCTACGCATTGGCTACACTTGTAACAGAACAAGATGGCAAGGATGTATTGACCACACATGCTGTTCGCTACTATGACAAGTATGTGAAGATTGATGGTCGTTGGTGGATTGCCGAGCGTGAGCAACATTTTGAGTGGTCAACCAATCAAACACTTGGATAATATGGTAAAGCCTTTGAAATTGATACTGGCATCTGCAATGAGCCTATTGTTTTCTACAGCATGTAGTGGAAGCAATAAAGTAAGCACAGATGCAAATGATAATCAAACAAAAAACAAAACAACAGTTATGGCAAAAGATGGAAAAGCAATTGTAGTGTTCTTCTCACATGCTGGAGACAACTACGCAGTAGGAAACATAGAAGTGGGTAATACGAAAATTGTGGCAGATTATATCACAGAACTAATCGGTGCTGAACAGTTTGAGATAGTTACGCACAAGTATGATGGTATGGCTTATACCCCACTCATTGAATTGGCTAAAGAAGAAACAAGAAAGGGCGAATTGCCTGCATACGAGGGCGATGTTGATTTGAGCCAATATGACACGGTTTTTATCGGTGGACCTGTTTGGTGGGGTACTTACCCACAAGTAATGTTCACCTTCTTCAAGAAGCATGCTAATGACCTGAAGGGTAAGACAGTCATACCTTTCACTACTCATGAGGGTTCTGGTCTTGCCAACTGTGTTGAAGACGTGAAAGAAGCCTTCCCCGGTGCAAATGTTACAAAAGGTTTCTCTATCTATGGTCATGAGGTGAGAACAGAGAAAGCAAAGGTGGAAAAATGGCTTAAAACATTAGGATATTAACAATAATAATAATAATAAACAATACAACTATGCAGAATTTTGATTATATGACTCCTACACGGCTCATCTTTGGTAAGGAGTCGATAGTTAAACTTCCTGAGGTAATGCGTTCACTTGGCAAGCGCGTGTTACTGACTTATGGTGGTGGTAGCATTAAGAAGATTGGCCTCTATGACCGTGTGAATGAACTACTGAAAGACTTTGAAATTTTCGAACTTCCAGGTATTCAACCCAATCCCAAGTATGACCCCAGTGTGCTTGACGGTGTGCGTATGTGTAAGGAAAACCAAATTGACGTTATTCTCGCCGTTGGTGGCGGCAGCGTGCTCGATTGTTCTAAAGCCATTGCTGCAGGTGCAAAGTACGATGGTGATCCATGGGATTTGATCACCTATAAGGTAAAGGCTCAAGCCGCATTGCCTATTGTGGATGTTTTGACTTTGGCAGCAACTGGTAGTGAATACGACTGTGGAGGAGTTATCTCGCGTACCGAAACCAATGACAAGGTGGGCTACATGGATCCCCTGCTCTTCCCCGTTTGTTCTATTCTCGACCCGGTATATACTTTCACTGTTTCAAAGAAACAAACCGCAGCGGGCTGTGCCGACGCGATGAATCATACTATTGAACAGTATTTTGTTGCCGACTCCACACTACTGAATGATGGTTTTTGCGAGTCAATGTTAAAGAGCCTGATGGTAAATGCTACGAAATGCATCGAAAATCCAGAGGATTACACTGCTCGTGCTGAAATGATGCTATGCTGCACTTACGGTTGTAACGGAATTCTCTCGCTTGGCAATAGTTATAGTGGTTGGCCTTGTCATGGCATAGAGCACGCTCTTTCTGCCTACTATGACATCACACACGGCGAAGGGCTGGCTATCATCACACCACGCTGGATGCGTCACATCCTGAACGAGAAGACTATTGACCGTTTTGTGAAATATGGTATCAACGTATTTGGTATTGATGCAACTTTGCCTAAACAGGAAATTGCAGAAAAGGCGATAGATGCCACGTACGCATTCTTTGAGAGCATCAACATTCCCATGCATCTTCGTGAAGTTGGAATAGATGAAAGTCGTATAGACGAAATGGCTCACCACATTGCCGTCAACGAAGGCCTTGAGAATGCATACGCCCCGCTTACAGAAGAGGATATAAAGAAAATACTGATAGAGAGTCTTTAAATGAGAATCATTGTTTCTATTTTATTGTCAATTTTGTTTATGGCAACAGTAGAAGGACAAAGTTTGACCAATCGTCAAAAAGGTTTGGCATCTTGTGCCTGCCTAATGGCTCAAGGCAATTTGGAACGGTTGGAGCCTGCCGTGCGTAAGGCGCTCGATGAAGGTGTTACTATAAACGAGTTGAAAGAGGCTTTCTCTCAACTCTATGCCTACACTGGATTTCCACGTTCGCTGAATGCTCTTGGAGTACTTAACAAAGTACTGGAAAACAAACAAGAGAATTGGCAAGAAGGTAAACCATGGAAACGCCCTGCCGAATGGGACAATGCAAAGGCTGCTTATGAGTTAGGCAAGAAGAATCAAACACAGGTCTCTGGCCGTCCATTCAACTATGATTTTTGTCCCCAGGATGACTACTACTTGAAGTCGCACCTTTTTGGCGACATCTTTGCAGGAGATCAACTATCTCACGCTGACCGCGAGATAGTTACAGTTGCTGCTTTAAGTGGCCTTGAAGGTGTAGGCCCGCAACTTGCTGCTCACAAGCGAGGCGCGGTGAATATGGGCAATAGTCAACAGTTGGTGGATGAACTCTGTGTCTGGCTTGACAGCGAGGGCTATACTTTGCGTAGCAGATGGCCTAAAGGCAATCCCAACACAGCCTTTTCCAAGTACTTCATAGGTAATAGTTATTTATCTGATGTAGGTGGCGGTGTACATAATGTTACCTTCGAGCCACGCTGCCGAAACAACTGGCATATTCATCACAAAGCGGTACAAGTGCTGATCTGCGTCAGCGGTCGCGGATGGTATCAAGAATGGGGAAAGGAAGCCATCGAAATGACACCGGGTACTGTCATTGCCATTCCTGCTGAAACAAAGCATTGGCATGGAGCCGCAAAAGACTCATGGTTTCAGCATCTCACCTATCATAAAGATGTTCAAGAGGGTTCCAGCAATGAATGGCTTGAGCCTGTTAATGACGAAATTTATAATGCACTTAAATAAATATAAAGATGGAATCAATTAAGTTATATAATGGAGTTGAAATGCCTTTGCTGGGCTATGGTGTGTTTTTGGTAAGCCCCGACGAATGTGAACGATGTGTAACAGATGCGTTGAGTGTTGGTTACCGCCTTATAGACACAGCACAGGCTTACCAAAATGAAGAAGGTGTTGGCAATGCCTGGCATAAAAGCGGCATCAAAAGAGAAGATTTATTCTTAACGACAAAAGTATGGATATCAAATGCCGGAGAAGAAAAGGCTGCTATGAGCATCGACGAAAGTTTGCGAAAGTTGCAGACTGAATACATTGATTTACTTCTGATTCATCAAGCCTATGGAGACGTATTCGGTTCATGGCGCGCCATGGAGAAGGCCTATCTTGACGGTAAGGTTCGTGCCATTGGTGTCTCGAATTTTCAGGCAGGACGTTTCTTCGATTTTGCGCATTATGTTGATGTAAAACCTATGGTGAACCAATTGCAGTGTAACGCGATGATTCAACAGACAGGTATTGAACCATTTCTGGAAGAGACAGATACCAAGATGATGGCATGGGGTCCGCTCGGAGGTCAGGGCGTCGATGAGATTTTGAAGAGTGACCTGCTGGCTTCTATTGGTGCAAAATACAGCAAAAGTGCAGCGCAAGTTGCCCTTCGCTGGCTTACACAACGTGGAATCGTTGCTATCCCCAAATCGAGCCACAAAGAGCGCATGCAACAAAACTTCGACATTTTTGACTTTTCTTTGACTTCTGATGAGATGGCACAGGTTGCTACCATGAACCAGCATGACACAGGCACCATCAACTTCGGCGACCCCCAGTTTGTGAAGTATTTAATAGAAAACTACGGATAAGATATCGAAACAGATATCATAAGATTATGAATAAATACATAGCATTGACTATACTTTCCATTATTTCGGTATCAGCATTTTCGCAAATTGATACAACGTCCATTGATTTGGAAAGAGCAGTCGTTACTGGTACACGTAATGCCACGGACGAACGCTATCTACCCATGAGCATTTCTGTCATAAACCGTGAAAAACTAACAGAAAACGCACGAACAAATATCTTACCAACCCTGACAGAACAAGTCCCCGGACTGTTTACATCTTCACGTGGCATGTTGGGCTATGGTGTAAGTGGTGGCGGAGCGGGTGAAATCAATCTACGTGGTATATCCGGCGGAGCAGGTCAGTTGCTTGTTCTCATTGATGGTCATCCCCAATATCAAGGCGTTTATAGCCATCCTGTTTCTGACAGTTATCAAACCATGATAGCCGACCATGTGGAAATTCTTCGCGGTCCTGCATCCGTACTCTATGGCAGCAATGCCATGGGTGGTGTTATTAACATCATTACACGAGACATGAAACATGATGGTGTAAGTACAGATATTCATCTGGGTGCAGGTTCATGGGGCAGTTTCTCTGCTGAAGCGAGCAACCAATATCGCAAAGGAAGATTCAGTTCGACCGCCGCTGCTCAATATCAGCGTTCAGACAACCATCGTCCTAATATGGGATTTGAACAATACGGAGGCTATTTGAAACTGAATTATAAACTGAATGATAATTGGAAGGTCTTTGCAGACGGGAATATTACTCGTTTTAACGCATCCAACCCAGGTAAGACTGATGCACTTTTACTTGAAGCCAGACAATGGATAACTCGTGGTGCTGTAGCGTTTGGTATTGATAACCATTATAACAGAACAAGCGGGCGTTTTACTGTTTACGACAATTTTGGTATCCACAAAATTAATGATGGGCATAGTGCTGGAACTGCACCCCAATCTGACTTATTCCGTTCAAAAGACTATCTTCTTGGTATTTCATGGTACCAAAGTGCTAATCTTTTCCAGGGAAATCGTACTACTGTCGGAGTGGATTACCAACACATTTATGGCCATGCTTATTACACCGACCGCGAAAGTGGCGAAGAAGTGACAAGTGGCAGGCGAATTAACATGAAACAAAGTGGCAAAAGCCATCGTAACGATATAGCCGGATACGTAGATTTTCGTCAGGATTTGCTGAGTTGGCTCACCATAGATTTAGGTATCCGTCTTGACCACCACTCTGTGAGCGGTACTGAATGGGTACCCCAAGGCGGATTGGTTGTTCGTCCTATAATCAACGGAGAAATGAAGGCTATGATCAGCAAAGGTTTCCGTAATCCTTCTATGAGAGAAATGTATCTCTATCCACCATCTAATGAAGACTTACGCCCTGAAAGGATGATGAATTACGAATTAACGTGGAAACATCGTCTATTGTCAAACATGCTGACCTATGGTGTAAATCTCTTTTACATCAAAGCAGACAATCTTATCCAGACTACGACTATAGAGGGGAAACCGCGAAACATAAACACAGGAGAGGTTGAAAATGTTGGCGCCGAACTTGAGTTAGCCTGGCGCATCAACAGACATTGGTCAGTAAACACTAATCACAGTTTTCTACACATGCACCGCCATGTGTTAGCAGCACCTGAATATAAAGGGTATATTGGAGTAAACTTCCGTCAAGGACGTTGGTCAACCACTGCGGGTCTGATGCAAGTGAGTGGGCTTTTTACAGAAATTGGCGCAAACGAGAAGAAAGAACACTTCACATTACTGAATGCTACAATTGGTTATCAACTAAGCAAAAATATACGTCTTTGGGCAAAGGGTGATAACTTATTGGCGCAACGATACGAAATCAATACAGGTTTCCCCATGCCCCGCGCCACATTTATGGGTGGTGTAGATATACATTTCTGATTTATAAATTGTTAAACAAATACAAAAGAGACATGAAAAAAGTATTATCATTTTTGGTTTTGGTGCTATTTTTTGTTGGCGCATCTGCACAGAGCAAGGTTTATTTCACAAAAGAGATTACACCAGAGTCTTTGCTCAAATTATACAAAGTGCTTGGAGTTAAGGTTGATGGCAGAGTTGCCGTAAAGATTTCCACTGGAGAAGGTGGCAACAAGCACTATCTGAAGCCCACACTTATAAGAAATCTTGTTGACGAGGTGAATGGCACCATAGTAGAATGTTGTACGGCTTATGGTGGTACTCGCCAAGATGTAAGCAAACATTGGGAAACTATCCACGAACATGGTTTCGATAGTATTTTTGCTGTTGACATTATGGATGAGTATGACCAGATTCGTATCCCCGTTCAAGACAAAAAGCACCTTAAATATGATATCGTTGGTGGTCATTTGGCTAACTACGACTGGATGATAAACCTTGCTCACTTCAAAGGTCATGCCATGGGCGGTTTCGGTGGTGTTTTGAAAAATGCTTCTATCGGTGTAGCATCAACCGCGGGTAAAACATACATCCATACAGCAGGCAAGGTTACTGATCCCAGCCTACTATTCCAAAACCTTCCCGAACAAGACCACTTCCTGGAGTCGATGGCTGCTGCAGCACAAGGCGTACACAACTACATGAACGGCAAAGTAATCTACATCAACGTGATGAACAACATGAGTGTTGACTGCGACTGCAACGGTCATCCTGCCAAGCCAGAACTTCAAGACATGGGCATTCTTATTAGTTTAGACCCTGTAGCCGTAGATCAGGCTTGTCTTGATAAAGTTTTCAATTATGTTGGTAAGCCTGGCGATGACAACAAACCACTTATCGAACGCATTAACCGTCAACACGGTACATATATCACAGATTATGCTGAAAAGATTGGTCTCGGCTCAAAGAAATATGTGTTGATAGACATTGACAAATAACCTTACAACTTGATTAAATCGCTGATTCTTTATATTTTATATACAGAAACGTTCAAAAGAGTATAAATATATTGCCCGTAAGTCATTAAAATTGGCTTACGGCTTTTCTATGCTGAAAAATTGTTTCTTGCGGAGCGTTATCTCGGAACAATTATCCGGCAAACGAGCGGTGTTACCGCCAAAGAATGGATAGACCGCTCTATATTGTCGCGTATCAAGGTAGATTTGCGCCATACCACCAAGACCGTCGCACAGATATCAGAAGAGATGAACTTCCCCAATCCTTCGTTTTTCAATAAATATTTCAAGCGATTAACGGGGACTACTCCTCTGCATTTCAGAACATCTAAGGACTGAATGAGAAATATTTCCTATCTGATGAAATGCGGGAAATCAGCCTCTCCTGCATTTGAAGCAAATTGAAAATTCTCGTAACTGAAGGCACACAATTCCTCTGGTGTTGTGATGCGATGGGTAATGATATATCTTGTCATGGCTCCTCTGCATGTCTTAGCCCAAACGGCTTGCATCTTCAGTTGGTTTCCTTTGCGTACATAAAAGAGCGGCTGGACTACACGCAGTTCCTTGCTGACCCGTTTCCAGTCGAAGAGATGCTGGAATTCCACTGTGGCAAGGTGTATGAGTATGCCGTCATCCGCCTTGACACTCTCTATGAGGCATTCGGTGAGATGTGCCTTCCAGAAATCGAACATGGTTATTCCGTCTGCACTTGGCAAGGTCACCCCACCCTCCATCCGATATGGCAGGATGCCATTGAGTGGCCGAAGAAGCCCATAGAGGAACGACGTAATCCACAGATGTTTATTTGCATAATGTAAATCATCTTCATTTAAGGTTTCTGCATTCAGATGCTTGTAGGCTTGACCATGGTATGCAAGTATGGCAGGCAGTTTCTGTTTGTCCTCATCGAAGAAAGACATAAAGCGCAACTTATTCTGCGCTGCAATTTGGTGGCTGCAACACAGCATATCTGCTATTGTTTCCACATCGTATTGCATCATGTCGTAAGCAAACCTTTCAGCCTGTTGCTGAAATCTCGGGGGCGTCAGCAACAAGTTTGTTTTTACTTCATCGTGCATTGTTTTGGCACAGGCAAGGAGTATCTGCATATCTTCATAAGTAAGTTACAATCTCTTCCATTTGCTTACGCACCTTTTCCTTGGGCTCATCAGCCGGATGTCCGATGGGAATCAGTACGGCAGCCTCCTCGTTTTCACCCAGACCGAACAAGTCATGACAAAGAGGTGCATCAAAAATGCATACCCAGCATGTGCCTAAGCCCAGTTCCTGAGCAGCCAGACAGATGTGTTCAGTTGCAATTGCTATGTCGATGTTGCCGTGTTCTTTGCCGTCATTTCTTACCCATGCTTCATCATGACGTATGGTACACACAATGTACATGGGTGCTGTCCGGAACCAGTCGCGGTTATAGCACTTGCGTAAATTATCCTTCTGCTCTTCGCTTCTGACAACATAAAAATGCCAGGGCTGTCGATTAACGGCTGAAGGTGCTAATCTTGCGCATTCCAGGATATACCTTAATTGTTCTTCTGTAACCGGTTCTTCTGTGTATGAGCGTGCTGAGAAACGCTTTTCTGATAATTCTTTGAATAACATGTCTCAAAATTCTAATTTGAATCCCTTTTGTTTCATTTCTTCGTATTTCTTCGCATTGAAGGTATAAAGCAGTGCGTCGCGCCTGGGCTTACGTGTGAAACTCGCATCAATCTCAAGAGGGCCAAACTTGAAATTTATTTCCTTAACGTCATTTTCATCATCGTGATTTACCTGATCAAGCAAGCCAAGATGAATCATTTTGTTATAGAAATTCCTCCTGTCAAACTTTACGTTGAGGATGGCTTCGTAGAGTTGTTGCAGGCTTTTAATAGTAAATTTTTTTGGCAACAGTTCAAAACCTATCGGCTCGAAATGGATTTGTTTTCGCATTTCTTTCAATGCCATCTGAAGCATTTCATCGTGGTCGAAAGCCAATGGTGGTACATTGTCGAGCGAAAACCATTCAGCCTTTACTGCGTCATCGCCTCCTTTCACCTCCTGCAATCGAACTAATGCATAATATGCCACCGACAAGATGCGTTCTCTCGGATCACGATTAGGGTCGGAGAAGGTATGAAATTGCCTGATGTATGCACCCTTTAAGCCTGTCTCTTCCTGTAGTTCCCTTAACGCACCGGCTTCTGCAGACTCATCCATATTCAAGAAACCGCCGGGAAAAGCCCAACGGCCTTTATATGGTTCTAAACCACGCTCAACAAGCAACACATTCAGTTTGTTCCCGTCAAAGCCGAAAATCACACAGTCTGTTGTCACATTCGGATGCGGATACTTGTAATGGTACCTTAAATTTTCCATGATAAGTATTATTAGATGTATGATTCATTCTAAATTATGCGTAATTTTCACGCAAAATTACACATTATATTTAACAACACAAATTTTCTCGTAAATTTTACGCGTTTTCCAATTTTTGACTACAAAGAGTTCAAAAGGCAAGCGTGATGGCGTACATGCATACGAAGTCCAAAAAAAATCGAAGTGCTCGACGAAGAAACGCCGAACACTCCGAATGGTGTGGATAGCGGTGAACAAACTAATTCATCCTACCCGCTTGCAAAGTTACTAAAAGGAGTTGAAAAATCCTACGATTCTGGCAAAAAAATTCTTGATGCGAGTTTGGACGCGGATAAAGCTCAGGCGCGTTTCTCCTTGCCGGAGCGTGAGCAGAAGCGCGATGACGAGTATAAGAAAGCGCATGATGAGATGCAACGTGCGAAAGTCGCAAATTCTTATGACAAGGGCATTGACGTGAACTATTCAGAAAATGGGAAAACAAAGATTATGCGGTTGCATACTCCTGTTTCAGACGTTGAAAATTTGAAAGCTACAGCTATAAAGCCGCATTCTTTGTCGCGTGATGAACAAAAGAGGCTTTATCAGTCATTTAAGCCAGAGACTAATGCTTCAACTGGAGAGACTGTTGAGTTCTATACAAGTGCGTTTGGTAAGAATCATCGTGAGGATGGTTTATTTGAGAAGATTATTCCTCAAATCAGAGAGTTGTTCAAAGATTCTAAACTGATATATTCCGAACCAGAACAATTATCTGGGACTAAAAGGAGAGATGGTACTACGCACAAGCGACATTTTGACATTGTTGGATATGGGAATTACCTAAATAAAATAAATATCGATGGCAAAGATTATTATATACGCTTCACTGTTCAACGTCAGAAAAATGAGAGTGGTCTCCATTCTTCATTTGTCAGCAATGTAGAATTATATAATAATCCTGCCATAGACGCTTCCAATCCCTCATCTAACGGTGGGCGCAAGTTGGACTACGACAGGATTACAGACACAAAGTTAAAGACTTACTTTGAGAAGAGCAAAGAAAATGCGAATAAGTTTTCTCAACTTACAGATAATCCTGAATATACTAAGATTATATCTGATTCCGAGTCTCGTATGCGTGAGATTTTGGACGAGGTGAAGCGTGAGAAGGGTTATTCGGACGATAGCAGTTATCAGGGCAGCCTGGCTTTCAATGGTGCTGCGCCATCAAAGAACGGTTACTTTGAGACCAAAGAGGAGCAGGCTAAGGCAGAAGCGGAGAACAAAGAGGGTCTTATTGGCAAGGCTCGCATTATTGCGATGTTCAACCGCTTTAAGGATATGCTTTCTAAGTATTGGCAGATGGCTCGCGATGTGTTTGCCGGTAACAATGCGAAGTTGAAGGATAAGAGTGCCGAAGACTTTGCTGATATGGCTATGGCAGACTTGATGCATGGGACGAATCCTTTAGACGCAGCAAATGCAAAGAATAAAGGTGGTCGGAATGCTCGGAGTGAGCGGAGTTCTCGGACGGGGGCTGATGTCGAGAGAGAGGCGAAGGCTAATGGCACTTGGCTGAAGGCTCCTAATGGTGCAGAGACGAATCTTGAGGAGAAGCAATGGAAAGACGTTAGGACGGATAGCTTTAAGGGTTACTTTGGGGACTGGGAAAGAAGTTATCAAAAGGATTCCTTGATGAATGCGGAGCCTGTATCACGGCTTAATGGTGATGAATTTCAAAAGAAAGATGGCAAAACTTTAACTGAACAGGTCGGAGATTTCTTTGCGCATATAGGAGGTAAAGCGGCATCACCTGTATTTGGAGATGTAGTTCTTGACAAAGATGGTGCGGATGATAGTCTTTCTCATGGAATGGGACGCAATAAGGCTATTTCTTATGCTGCTGTTAAGGATGTTATAGAAAAAGGTATTGTAATTGATACTGAATTGAATCATAAGCAACGTGGATATAATACCGCAGTAATCGCAGCACCAATTTCAATAAAAGGAGAAGATTATGTTTGCTGTGTGGTAATACGTCGTAATAAGAATGGTAATAGGTTTTATCTTCATGAAGTTACAGCAATAAAAAAACTCCACGATGATGCTTTTGTAACAAATTCGGCTCAAAAGCCTGCATCACGCGGAGCGGTTGCAAAGTTACTGCAAGAAATTGTAAATAGCAAGGATAATTCTTCAAAAGTTGTTGATGATAATGGTGAGCCGTTGGTGGTTTACCATGCTTCTCCGGACCATGGGTTCACTACATTCAAGGATAACGCTTTCTTCTCGAAGAACAGAGAATATACGGACAGGTACGAAAAAGGCGGAGACACTTATGAGGTTTATCTCAATATCAGGAAGCCTTTTGACATACGCAATCCTAAAGACAGGAAGATATTCACAGAATATCGCAATGGCCATGAGCCAGCGCGCACAAAAAGCGGTGCCATGGACTGGGCAGAGTTCGACTATTACGATAAGGAGTATGATGAGGATACTTAAATTCAAATAAGAAGTGCAAGACTCGTCCTGTGGGATTCACTGATTGAAAGGTAAGTCAGAGACATCAAGTAGCAACATAAAAGCAAAAGGGAGATTTTCATCTCCCTGAGATTAACTACTTTTGTGTTGCATATGAAATATAAACAGCTAACCTCGCAGCAAAGGTACACAATCCAGAACGGATTAAAGCAAGGATTGACCAAAAAGATGATCGCCGCCCTCATAGAGGTGAACGAAAGCACCCTTTACAGGGAAATCCATCGAAATGGCGGTGCCAAGGTTTATAATGCAGAAAAGGCACAGCGCGAAGCAGACCGCCGCAAGACGCGTCTTCAGAAACCGCGAAGATTCACACACGCCCTTAAGCGGGAAGTCATAAGTCTGCTGCAAAAGAAATGGTCGCCCGAACAGATATGCGGGTATATAAAGAGACAAGGGCGCGAATGCGTCTCCCATGAAACAATATACGCATTCATCAGAACCGACAGGAAGTGCGGAGGGATGCTTTGGAAACTCTGCCGTCACGCAATGAAGAAGCGACGGAAGACAGACAAGGGAAAACGGATTCCCATAAAAGACCGCGTGAGTATAGACCTTAGGCCGGAAGAGGCAGACGGCACGCGTTTCGGAGATTGGGAAATGGACACCATAGTCGGTAAGGATGGGAAAGGAGCGCTAGTTACACTCTACGAGAGACGTACTGGATATGGGATGGTCAAAAGGCTGCCTGATGGAAAAGAGGCAAAAGGCGTGGAAGAAGCAGTATACAGAATGTTGATTCCTTACAAGAAACAAGTACTCACTATTACTACAGATAATGGAACAGAGTTCGCCAGGCATAGTCAATTGGCAAAGAAACTCTCCACGAAAATCTTTTTTGCACACCCTTATAGCTCATGGGAAAAGGGAGGTGTAGAAAACTACAACAAACTCGTCAGACAATATATACCTAAGGGAACGAATTTAGAACAATACACAGACAAATATCTTATGGAAGTACAAAAGCAAATTAACAGCAGACCAAGAAAAAAACTCAACTTTAATAACCCAAAAAACGAATTTTACAAACTTTTAGACTAATATTGCACTTGCTACTTGAATCTACGATATGGTAAGAATCCTCGTTTCAAAATGAGATTTATTTACAAATTATCACTAAATTTGCCAAATATTGTGCACTTACATTACGAGATGAGATTTCTATACATTATTTATCAGATATTCATTGGTTGGCCCTTAGTGGCTGTTGTTGCAGCGCTTACGAGCATTGTTGTCATTATTGGCAGCATATTCGGCAGTGCTCATTTTTGGGGTTACTACCCCTATAAGATTTGCGGTATTCTGACGTTGAAGATTCTGCTTATTCCCGTCAGGATTGAGGGGCGTGAACACATTGACAAGCATAAGTCGTATGTATTCGTAGCTAATCATCAGGGCGGCATGGATATTTTCCTTGTTTACGGTCATATTGGCAGGAATTTCAAATGGATGATGAAGAAATCGCTGCGCAAGATACCTCTGGTGGGTTTTGCCTGCGAGAAGGCGCATCACATTTTCGTTGACAAGTCTGGTCCGAAAGCCATCAAGAAGACGTACGACGATGCCCGCTCCACCCTTCAGGGCGGCACATCGCTCGTGGTGTTCCCCGAAGGCGCGAGGACCTTTACCGGGCGTATGGGTCTATTCCGCAAGGGTGCCTTTTCACTCGCTCAGGAAATAGGTCTTCCTATCGTACCTGTGACAATCGACGGCAGTTTTGACTTACTCCCCCGTCAGCGCGGCATGGTGGGTATTCTGAAATGGCACAGACTGCGCCTTATCATTCACCCTGCTATTTCCTCCGAGGACATCAAGGTGGCTATGGATTCATCGTACAAGACGATTATGAGCGACCTTCCTGAACACCATCAGGGCTACGAAAAGAACGACGACCAATAACATTTTTGTATTCTTCTGAAAAATTAAATATACGACATAAAGACATGCACACGCTTCTTTCTCTTCCTCCCAATGTAGTTAAGCATTTCCATTCGCTCACCAGTCTTGACAGGGCGGAATGGTTCTGCACGTCCGACCCCGTTGGTTGCAAACTCGGCTCCGGCGGTGGCACCACCTGGCTTCTTCAGCAATGCAAGTTGCAGGAGGATGCCTCAGCATCTTTCTCAGAGTGGCTCGGCAGAGAAAAGCGTATATTGCTTCATGCAGGCGGTCAGAGCAGGCGTTTGCCTTGCTATGCACCTTCGGGTAAGATTCTGACGCCCATTCCCGTTTTTCGCTGGGAAAGCGGCCAGTGCATCGACCAGACTTTGCTCGATATCCAAATGCCACTCTACAACTGCATTATGGACAAGGCGCCTTCTTCGCTTCGCACGCTTATTGCCAGCGGCGATGTTTATCTGCGCGCCACAGAGCCGCTTCAGGAGATACCTGATGCCGACGTGGTGTGCTACGGACTATGGGCTGATCCAACTTTGGCTTCTCACCATGGTGTTTTTATGATAGACCGTCAATGTGCCAACAGCCTTGACTTCATGCTTCAGAAGCCTACTGTGGAAGAACAGGCAAGACTCATACGTTCTCATTACTGCCTGATGGACATCGGTGTCTGGCTACTCTCCGACAGAGCCGTAGAATTACTCGTCAAGCATTCTACAGACAGCGAAGGCAACGTCATCAACTATGACCTTTACAGCGATTTCGGCTATGCTCTGGGCAACAACCCCAAACATTATAATGCAGAAATCAGTCAGTTGAAAGTCGCCATTCTGCCACTCCCTGGTGGTGAATTCTACCATTTCGGCACCGCCCCCGAACTGTTGTCATCGTCGATGGACATTCAAAACCTCGTAAAGGACCAGCGCTACATTATTCAGCAAAATGTGAAGCGCCATCCCTCACTTTTCGTTCAGAACGTGGCAATGCAAATTGGCTTCAACGAAAACAACCAATATATCTGGATAGAAAATTCTTTTATCGGCAAGAATTGGCGCTTTACTGACCACAACATCATTACGGGAGTTCCTGAAAATGATTGGCTTATAGAAATGCCTTCCGGACTTTGCATTGACGTCATTCCTTATACCGAAAAAGGGTTTGTGCTTCGTCCTTACGGTTATAACGATGCTTTCCGCGGTGCTTTTGACAGTGAAGCCACCACTTATCTTGGCAAAAGTTGGAAGACTTGGGCAGAAACGCATGGTCTCGAAGCAGCCGACTTTGGTTGTACTGACGATATCCAATCCGCAAAACTTTTCCCGATATTTGAAGATATTGAGGAGATGGGCAAATGGTTCGTCTGGATGACTTCCGATCAGCCCGACCTGAAACTTGCTGAAGCATGGAAAACCCTTGCGCGCCTTTCTGCTGACGACATCTCCAATGATGCCAACTTGCCACGCCTGTTTGAACAACGCCGCAAACTGCTGAACGGCAATCTGCTCAAACTTGCCAACAACTGGCAGAAGAGTGTGTTCTATCAAGTGAACCTAAAAGATGTGGCACAGAAATATGCCGACTCACATCTTGCCCTTCCTTTCCCGCTGCCGGAATCGGCACCGCTGATGGCCCGCATCCACGACGCCATGTTCCGCGCAGAGAAACTTTACATAGAAAACGACAGCAATGCCGAGACCATGGAGCGCCGCGCCTTTGAACTCCTTAGTCAAGGTCTTACGGACGGCATTTTGGACCACAAGTGCTCGCCTAAACTCGATATTTGTGAAGACCAGATTGTGTGGAGCCGCAGCCCGGTGCGTATCGACATCGCAGGGGGGTGGACAGACACTCCACCCTATTCGCTTACGAAGGGCGGCAACGTTATCAATTTTGCCATAGAGATGAACGGGCAGCAACCCTTACAGGTTTATGTAAAGCCTTGTAGGGAGCCCGTGGTTATCTGCCGCAGTATTGACATTGGTGCCATAGAACGAATTGAGACATACGACGAACTGAAGATGTTCAACAAGATAGGTTCACCATTCTCCATCCCCAAGGCGGCACTTGCTTTGTCGGGATTTCTCTCACCATTTGGTGCTGCAACTTATCCATCGCTTCGTGCCCAGTTGGAGGATTTCGGTTGCGGTATAGAGATTACGCTTCTCTCTGCCATACCTGCCGGCTCAGGGCTTGGCACAAGTTCCATTCTTGCAGCGACAGTACTTGGTGCTTTGTCCGACTTTTGCGGTCTTGGTTGGGATAAAAACGATATCTGCCATCGTGTGCTTGTGCTTGAACAATTGCTTACTACCGGTGGCGGTTGGCAGGATCAGTATGGCGGCGTTCTGCCAGGTGTCAAACTCCTTCAGACATCACCCGGTTTCGAGCAAATGCCTCTGACAAGGTGGTTGCCGGACACACTTTTCACTGCTCCGGAATACAAGGATTGCCACTTGCTTTACTACACGGGGTTGACCCGAACTGCAAAAAAGATTCTTGCAGAAATCGTACGCGGCATGTTCCTCAACTCCACCCGCCACCTCTCGCTCCTCCAACAGATGAAAGACCACACACTTGAGATGTACGAGGCTATACAACGCATCGACATGCTGGCGTACGGGCGCCTTCTGCGTGAGACGTGGCGACAGAACAAACTGCTCGACTCAGGTACCAACCCACCGCTCATCGACCAACTTTGCGACGGAATTGATGACCTCACGCTCGGTTACAAACTGCCTGGTGCAGGCGGAGGAGGATTCCTCTATATGCTTGCCAAGTCGCCTGAAGCCGCAGAGCGCATCAGAACGAAACTTGCGGAACAGCCTCTTGGAAAGAATGCCCGTTTCGTAGATATGAGCATTTCTCAGACAGGTCTTCAGATTAGCAGGAGTTAAGTATTCAACAGAATTCTTACAAATAGCAATTAAAATAAAACATACATATATGAAAACTCATTTCATCAAATCAATTCGCAGCATCGCAACAGTTTTGCTGCTTGCCGCTTTTGCTTTATGCAGTCAGGCACAGACCATCAAGGTGGCTGTGTTCAGTATCAACGATTTTCATGGAGGAATCATAAAAGATGCTCGTAAGAAAATTCCTGGTGCCCCTGCCGTTTGGCAGACGCTCGATTCTCTGCGCAGCGTTTACCCATACAGCGTTACTGTTTCTGCTGGCGACAACTTTGGCGGCAGTTATTTTTACACTGCCACGGAAGGCGTTGTCATTCCTGACTTTTTCAACAAAGTTGGTATCACCATCTCTGCCGTTGGTAACCACGAATTTGATGACGGACAAGAAAAACTCGCTGACCGCTGGAGCAGCAAACGTCCTGAGGGTTGGGACCTCACATACCTTGCGGCAAATGTTACGGACCAGAGCGGTAAACTTCCTTCTTATATTAAGCCCTGCACCACAACAGACATCGCATTGCCCGGTGGCGACAAACTTACAGTAGGTATCGTAGGACTTCTCACTTCGAACACCCCAAACCAAACGTCTAAATCGAAATGGAAAGGATTGTCCTTCAACGGCAATTACACAGGTGTAATCAATTCTCTTAAATCGACAGAAGCCTACAAACCAGTGGCAGATGCCGACATCCGCGTCCTTCTCATGCATGTGGGTACACGCATGGACGGCGACAAACCGGTATGGAATGACAGAGACAGTGCCAACATTGCCACCTTCAACGACCCGGATTTCCATGGCCTGCTCACGGGCCACGCACACGAGGTTGTATGCGGTCGCATCAACAGCGCCAACTATCCTGTGGTACAAGGTAAATGGCATGCTGAATACATTGGTGCCATAGTGTTTGACGTAGATTTAAGTACTAAGCAGGTTGTCGGAGCAGAGCCCAAACTGATTCCTGTAAATCCCGACGTGGCGCTTGGTGAAAAGCAACTGGCATACAGTATGAGAATAGATTCCTTGCTCAATGTTACAGAATTCAGCGGTCATAAACTGAGCGAGGTACTCACTACCTGCACAGAAGACCTTGAACACGACCGCACTAAAAATAAATACATTCAGACCGAAATGGGCGAGATGGTATGTCAATCGTATGCCGAAGCCGTTCGTGAAGCCGGTCATTTCGACAAGGACCAAATCATCATTGGCGTAAGCCACACCGGAAGCATTCGTGGTGGTTTTCCGAAGGGAAAAATCAGGATTCTCGATATTGGTGAGGCATTACCTTTCGCCAACAAACTACACGTATTCAACGTTCGTGGCTCCATCATCAAGGATTTAGTTGAATTCGGTCTTCACAACAAGGTTTATGGTTGGCTCCAGACGAGTCGCCTTGAGATTGATACGACCAAGACGGGCAACGTGAAACGCCTGATCTATAAACACATCAGTGGCAAGAAAACAGAAATAAAGAATAAAGACTACTACCTCCTCGTAGCGGATGAGTTCCTCGCCGGCGGCGGCGACGGCTACTCCACCGACTTCTTCCCTGCCTCTCAGAGAGTTCTTTTCGATGGACTGCCAACAAGTACTAAGGCTTTCATCAAATATCTTCAGAAGCGCGAATCGGTTCCAGGCGATGCCCGTCCGGACATTAGGCTTTATCATAAGTTCTACTTTAAGAAGTGGTGAGAAAGTTGACAGTTTGACAGTTGAGAGTGGTTATTTATGGCACGATTTACATTTCTATCCAGGACACCAGACCGTGATTATGACATTGAGCAGTTTCTGACAAATGACGAGACTGCTGAAATCAGGCGGAGCCGTCGCATCCTGCCTGCAGAATGGCAATTTCAATGCGGTGTTCAGATCACTTGGCCACATTCGGAAACCGACTGGGCACCTGTTTTGCCAGACATCACTAAAACATATTTACGTCTGGCCTTTGAGATTGCCACTCGTGAGAAATTGCTCATTGTTACTCCAAACGTATCTGAATTGCAGGCTCTGCTGGAAAAACAACTGCCAAAACGCGCCATAGACAACATCGTCCTCTTCGAATGCCCTACAAACGACACATGGGCTCGCGACCACGGCTTTATTACCATAATCGGAGAGACGAACTTTGAATGTCTCGACTATTGCTTTAACGGTTGGGGCGGCAAATTTGAAAGCGAGAAAGATAATGCCATCAATGCCCTCCTCTCGCAATCCGGACTGATTAAGGGCAAATATGTTGATTGTCTTGACTTTGTGCTTGAAGGCGGTAGCATCGAAAGCGACGGTAAAGGAACTTTGCTTACCACTACAAGTTGCTTACTCGGCAAAAATCGTAACGGGAATAATAAAAGCACCATCGAAGAACGTCTGACATCTGATCTTGGTGTCAGGCGTATCCTCTGGTTGAACCATGGAAAACTTGAAGGTGATGACACAGACGGGCATATTGATACCATTGCCCGTTTCTGTCCTGGCGACACCATTGCATACGTGCGTTGTGATGACCCTGACGATAGCCATTATGATGATTTCAAAGCCATGGAAGAAGAGTTGCAACAATTTACCACCGAAAATGGTACACCATACAATCTCGTACCTCTACCCTTCCCCGATGCCATATTTGGAGATGATGGGCACAGGCTTCCCGCAACCTATGCAAATTTCCTGATACTCAACGACTCTATCCTTTTGCCTACATACAATCAGCCGATAAACGACAACAAGGCCATGCAAACGTTGCAAAGGATATTCCCAAAATTTGGCATCATTCCCATTGACTCCACGATTTTAATTCAGCAACATGGCTCAATCCACTGTGCAACAATGCAGTTTCCACGTGGAAGCCTGAACATTTGACTAATATAATCCGCACAATGAAAGTATCCCTCATACAGATGTCATGCGTTACAGATGTTGCACAAAACCATCTGAAACTCAAATCAAAAATAAGCGACGCCAAGAAACAGGGCGCAGAATTGGTTGTTCTTCAGGAACTACACGACACACCCTATTTCTGCCAGGCTGAAAATGTTGATAATTTCGACCTTGCTGTTTCTATACCTGGTGCAGAAACCGATTTTTATAGCGGTATAGCGAAGGATAACGGCATCGTTTTAGTTACGTCATTATTTGAACGTCGCGCTGCAGGATTATATCACAACACAGCAGTAGTATTTGACACCGACGGCAGTATTGCAGGTCAATACCGCAAGATGCATATTCCAGACGACCCTGCATACTACGAAAAATTCTACTTCACACCCGGCGACCTTGGTTTTCAACCCATACAGACAAGTATAGGAAAACTTGGTGTACAGGTATGCTGGGACCAATGGTATCCCGAAGGAGCACGCCTCATGGCACTCCGTGGTGCAGATCTGCTGATTTATCCCACCGCCATTGGCTATGCTGCGGAAGACAGTGCAGAAGAGCAGCAGCGACAGCGCAATGCCTGGCAACTCGTGCAACGCGGTCATGCCGTAGCGAATGGTCTTCCAGTCATCACTGTGAACCGCACTGGTTTCGAACCCGACCCAAGCGGTCAGACCGCGGGCATCCGTTTCTGGGGCAGCAGTTTTGTTTGCGGACCGCAGGGTGAAATACTTGCTGAAGCGCCTGAAGGCGAAGATACCATCCTGACTGTAGAGATTTCGCTCAAGAGGTCAGAGCAAGTGCGTCGTTGGTGGCCTTTCCTCCGCGACCGACGAATAGATAAATACAACGACATACTTAATAGATTCAACGATTAAAAAACTTAACCATGAAACGTTTTCTCATAGCACTCTTTGCCATCCTGTCCTCTTCTGTGGTAGCACAAAATGTGATAACACCGCCAACAACGGAAGAAGGCTTCAAAGTCATCGAACTCAGTAAGATGGACCTCAGCAAGACCACATGTGGATGGAGCACTCCAAAAGCCAACAAGAGTATTGAAGGTCACCCTATCACAATCGCTGGCAAAACGTATGCCTCTGGTGTGGGTACACATGCCACAGGGCGCATAAATTTAAAACTCAACGGTAGCGCCATGCGCTTCAAGGCACAACTCGGCATAGACGACGAAGTGGTGCCAAATAAGGGCAACGTGAAATACACCATTAAAGGTATCGGCGAGAATGGTCTGTCCAGTGTTTTGGCAGAAGGGACTATCGTTTCAGGTGGTCTGACTCAAAATATTGACGTTGACGTCAACGGCTACAAATACCTCATTATCGATTTAGATGAAAATGGCGAGAACAGTTATGACCACGTTGATGTGGCTAATGCTTACTTCACTTGGGATGACGATGAAGGTGCTGCCTCTCCTCCTTACATAGTCAGCAATGACGAGATTGGCTCACCCTTGGCTTGCGCCACGATTGTGTTCTCTCAACCTGGAGTCCGTTTCATGCACAAAATCCGCGCATCGCAACCCAATGCCCTGGTAAGTGTCAGCGACCTCCCAAAAGGGCTGAAATGGAACTCCGAGCGGAATCTTGTAGAGGGATGTGTCAAGAAAGCCGGTGTTTATACCTACCATGCCTTGGTGGAAAACGATGGTGTAACGCAAAAGGTGCCTGTCACACTCACTGTCAGCAAAGACCTTCAGCAACCAGTGCCGTTCATGGGTTGGCTATCGTGGAACGTATGGGAAGAAGCAATCGATGAAAAAATCATGCTTGAGACCGCCCACGCTGCCAAGCGCTATGGATTAGACAAACTCGGCTATAAATACCTCTGTCTCGACGACTGGTGGCATTGCTGCAAAGAGCGGCCTGCCGATGGATTTCCTGAATGGGATCAGGCAAAATTCCCCAACGGTATGCGGTATCTCACAGATACACTTCATGCCTTAGGTTTCAAGGCTGGCATTTATTCAGATGCTGCAGCCCACACCTGTGCCGGTGCTTTCGCTTCATACGGCTACGAGAAGATTGACGCCAAGGCTTACGCCGACTGGGGATTCGACCTCCTTAAATACGACTATTGTGGTGCTCCGCCTGCAGCCGAAGAAGCACAACGGCGCTACACTGCCATGGGCAATGCCCTGAAGGAAAGCGGCAGGAACATACTTTTCTATATGTGCGAATGGGGACCACGCGAGCCCTGGAAATGGGGAGCAGAAACAGGTGCAACATGCTGGCGATGCACCTACGACAGTCGCGACTATTGGGATTGGGGCAGCAAAGCCAATGGTGGACACATCGGCGTTATTCAAGGGGTTGACGTCATGAAGCATCTTTGGGCATATTCTGGTGTGAACCGCTTCAACGATGCGGACATGATGATGATAGGACTTCACGGCACAGGGCGTTCGTCGAGTTATGATGCTGCCAACTATCCCACCGGACGCGCAGGCATGACACAGGAAGAATACCAAAGCCAGTTCTCGCTTTGGGCGATGTATGCCTCGCCGCTGACCCTTTCGTTCGACATCCGTAACATCAGCGACGACGACCTGCGCATCATCAGCAACAAGGAAATGATAGCCATCAATCAGGACCGTATGGGACAGGCTGCCGAACTCGTGAGTGATACCATCATCAGCGGTCAGCAGGTAGAGGTGTATGTGAAAGACCTTGAGAACGGCGACATGGCTGTGGCTGTGTTCAATCGCGGAGAGAGCACCATCCACTACACGTTCTATCCCCAACAAGCCTACCTCAACGGCAAAAAGCCATACAAGTTCCATGATGTTTGGGGCATTTCGCAAGACAAGATGGTAGGTGCAGAAGGCTACAACATGCAAGTGCTTCCCCATCAGACCCGCGTATTCCGAGTATCGCGGAAGTAGTTTTTGAACCGAGATCGGCTCAAAATGTTGGCCACATAAAAAATGAAAAAGATGTTTGCTCGTTTTAGAAATTTTATAGCGCTTATCAAGCGGCAAAGCCGTAAGATCTTTGCTTCGCTCGGTCTTTCCGCGCTTATCACTATTCTGTGCTATCTGATGAACAATTGTCCCTACCCCTATTGGGACAGCTTGGACAAGTTCACATGGATGGAATATTTCTTGAGCAACATCAAACCCGACTCTACAGACACAAGTGATGCTTTGTTCATCAATATTAGCCATGATAAGCAGATAACCAAAGTGAGTTACATCAGAAAGTTGGGTGAACGAAGTTATGACGGAGAAGCATACACTTATCTACCCTATGAACCAAACAACGGCTCAATCGGCACAACAGACATAACCAATCGAGACACCTTGCTAAGTTTCTTGAAAAAAGCAGAAAAAGCAAACAACTACAAATACATCTTCCTTGACATCCGTTTTGAAAAAAATATCACAACAAAAACGGATAGTTTGCTATTTGCCCAAAAGGCAAGAATGAGAGACGTGTCCTACGCCACACATTCAGATATTGAGAATAATGAAAAGGCAGACCCCACAAAAGCGGTTATTAACGACTATTTTACCACTATTACAAACACAAGTTTTACTCGTTACCAATATCTACAGAATAATAGAGAGTCTGCTCCCTTGAGTATATACACATCTGTAGATAGCATCAACCACAAAACCATCAAAAAGTGGGGTCCATTCTATTATAGTAACGGCCAATTGTGCCAAAATAGTCCTTTCATGCGGATACCAAAAGATTTTGGAGATGTAGCATATATGAAATACTATGATTTGGGACCTGAATTGCTTCAATATTGGAATGAAGAGGATTGGTCGTCTGAATTAAAGGATAAAGTTGTATTTGTGGGTAATTTCGAAGATGATGTGCACAACACCTATAACGGCACACAGCCATTTCCATATATCACATACCTAGCTTATAAAGAACTCTGCGAAGGTAAACATATCGTTTCGTGGAAATCTATTGGCTTATTGTATGTTATTTATGTGATTATATGCTTATTCATTATGAATAAGAAAAGCATTTGGCAGTTTATTCCTTGCATCAGGCGCTCAAATAATAAGTTACTCCTATTTGTATTAAAAATGCTTGGTTATACAACGTTCCTCTCAGCTCTCACGATAGTGTTATATATATGGTTTAACAATATTTATAACGTGTTTTTTCCATCTCTTATATTCTCTATTCTAAGTTTAATCTTCTCATATAAAAATAAATCCGTATGAAACGTGTCTTTCTCATATCAAATTACATACTCTTTGGTTTGATAGCAATCTATAGTCAACGAGTAGAAATATTGAAACTTAGCACAGATAACATTGCGATTGGCAACGCGCCTAATGTAAAGACATATAAAGTGCATGGAGTATTCAATGCGAATGAGACAATCCACTGGAATGCCGAAAAACAAAGCATGAAGATTAAGATTTTAGACGGAAAAAATAAACGGCATATTACAGACATTACGAAGAAAGATTTTGAAAAATTAAGTATCAATACCGTTGCAAAATATATGAGTAGGCCAAATGAGAAGAGTAGAAAAAACACATCTATTGTACACGGATCTTGGAAAGATATAGAGGAAGTTTCTGAAAATTCAGATTCTGTTTTTCCTGAAAAACGTTTCGCCTTGGTAATTGGAAATTCCAATTATGAACATCTGAAACGACTTGACAACCCGAAGAATGATGTGGATAGTGTTACCGACAAACTTTGTTCTTTGGATTTCGACGTACTTCCTGCATACGATGCAGATTATAAACAATTTAACAATCTTATCAACATATTAAGTGAGAAAAAGGATTATGACGTTGTGCTTGTTTATTATTCAGGACACGGCATACGACATAATAACAAGCAATATCTCATACCAATTGATGCAGAAATCAAGGATCCCTCAGATTTAGAAAATAATTGCTTCACCCTTTATCAATTATACACTAATCTTGGAATTTTGAAAGAAGCAAAGGCAAGAATAGTATTTATTGATGCGTGTCGAACAGAAACGCCCTGGCAAAAAGAAGGAGACAGCGAAGAAGAGGCAGAGCAAGATAACCCAATTGCTGTTATTTATTCCACATCAAAAAATAAAAAAGCTTTCGATGGTAAATCTGGAGGGAATAGTCCTTTTGCTAAAGCTTTTATTCAAGAAATAGGAAATCCATCTGAAAGCCTCGCTAAAACTATTGGAAATATCAATGAGATATTACAACAGAACACAAATGGAATTCAAAGCGTCAGTGACCACGGAAGCGCTATTATCACTAAATTCACATTTGTTGCTGTGGAGAAGGGGGGGATAAGTCTAATAACTAATATGGATGTTATTAGAAATGTTGCAGAAGGTAGGATAAATGCTGAGCAATTGGGGTTTGATGCACAGAAATTTTTAGGTTATAGCAATGTTGATATTTCCACTTCTGTAACGTCCATTCTTGATTATGGTTTTAAGGATTGTGACGAACTATACAGTATATCCATCCCAAAAACTGTAACAAAAATTGGTAAAAATGTTTTTGAAGGTTGTGAAGGACTTTCAGAAATTATAATTTCTCCAGACAACCCTAAATATGATAGTCGTGATAGTTGCAATGCTGTCATTGAAAACGAAACTAATACGATTATTGCAGGTTGTAAAGAAACAATTATTCCCAATAGCGTAACTAGCATCGGAAAGTCTGCTTTCAAAGGTTGCTCAGGTTTGACATCTATAACCATCCCCAACTCCGTTACGAGCATAGGAAATCATGCTTTCAATGATTGCTCCAACCTGACATCTGTAACCATACCCAACTCCGTTACGAGCATTGGAGATGAGGCTTTCTATAATTGCTCTGGCCTGACCTCAGTAGCCATCCCCAACTCTGTCACGAGCATTGGAAGTAATGCTTTCTATAATTGCACAGGTCTGACATCAGTAACCATCCCCAACTCCGTTACGATCATAGAAAATGGTGTTTTCGGGGGTTGCTCAAGCCTGACATCCGTAACCATCCCCAACTCCGTTACGAGCATTGGAGAGTGGGCTTTCATGAGTTGCACAGGTCTGACATCAGTAAACATACCCAACTCCGTTACGAGCATAGGAGAGTGGGCTTTCAATGATTGCTCCAACCTGACATCTGTAACCATCCCCAACTCCGTCACGAGCATTGGAGATAAAGCTTTCAAGGGTTGCTCAGGCCTGACATCTGTAACCATACCCAACTCCGTTACGAGCATTGGAGAGTGGGCTTTCAATGGTTGCACAGGTCTGACATCTGTAACCATACCCAACTCCGTTACGAGCATCGGAGAGTGGGCTTTCGAGGGTTGCACTGGCCTGACATCGGTAACAATCCCCAACTCCGTCACGAGCATTGGAGATAATGCTTTCGAGGATTGCTCCAACCTGACATCTGTAACCATACCCAAATCAGTCAAAGAAATAGGATCTGGTGCGTTCAATAATACTCCATGGTTTAACAAGCAAGAAGACGGATTGGTATATGTTGGCAACGTTGCATATAAATATAAGGGAGAAATGCTTGAAGGAGCTACTATTAATATTAAAGAAGGTACGACTAGTATTGCAGATTATGCTTTCAAAGGTTGCTCAGGTTTGACATCTATAACCATCCCAAACTCCGTTACGAGCATAGGAAATCATGCTTTCAATGATTGCTCCAACCTGACATCAGTAACCATACCCAACTCCGTTACGAGCATTGGAGAGTGGGCTTTCGAGGGTTGCTCAGGCCTGACATCTGTAACCATACCCAACTCCGTTACGAGCATTGGAGATGGGGCTTTCTGGGGTTGCTCAGGCCTGAATTCTATAATCATCCCCAACTCCGTTACGAGCATAGGAAAAAGTGCTTTCTCAGGTTGCACAGATTTGGTGTATGTAACCATACCTGCGTCTGTTAAACAAATAGGAAGTGGTGCTTTAAAAGGAACTTCTTGGTATGACATGCAGCCTGATGGGTTAATTTATGTTGGCAACGTTGCATATAAATATAAGGGAGAAATGCCTGAAGGAACTACTATTAATCTTAAAGAAGGTACGGCATCTATTGCTGATGAGGCTTTCTATGGTTGCTCAGGCCTGACATCAGTAACCATACCCAACTCCGTTACGAGCATTGGAGAGTGGGCTTTCGAGGGTTGCTCAGGCCTGACATCTGTAACCATACCCAACTCCGTTACGAGCATAGGAGAGTGGGCTTTCAAAGGTTGCTCAGGTTTGACATCTATAACCATCCCCAACTCCGTCTCGATCATAGAAAATGGAGTTTTCGGGGGTTGCTCAGGCCTGACATCCGTAACCATCCCCAACTCCGTTACGAGCATTGGATATTGTGCTTTCGAGGATTGCTCCAACCTGACATCTGTAACCATCCCCAACTCCGTTACGACCATAGGACAAGAAGCTTTCAGTGGTTGCAATAAACTAAAAAGCATTAGTCTTCCTAATTCTGTGGAATATATTGAGTTTGCTGCGCTTGGTTATAATTTAGAGAACATGTATATAAAACGTGAAACACCATGTAATATTGTGTGGATGCTACCTGACCTATCTATATGGCGCGTTTCATCATGCACCCTCCACGTTCCCAAAGGTTGCAAGGAAGCCTACGAAAATGAAGAGCCTTGGTGCGATTTCAAGGAGATTGTAGATGACCTATAAGCGTATTATAAAGCAACTTGCACCCCGAAAGTTCAAAATCTTACTTTCGGGATGCATTTTTATGCGAGAATATGGAATGGGTGCGAGCCAGCAAATGAGTCTTGTTTCATCTTCTTCAGAAATACTCTCTCACTGCAAACTCATACTGTTCTATAAAAATCTGCTTGATTGCGTAGAAACTATTCTGTTCATAGAAAACAAGCATTGCTTTTTTGTAGTCATAGGAATCTACAGAACGGAAACTCAATGGGCAATAACCATTGGCAATGAGGATGGCGTTAGAAGTGATACGTGCAGTACGTTTGTTGCCATCTGAGAATGCCTGTATATACGACAAAAGGACTAATGCGAGTAGTGCTTTTTCGAAAACACTGCTCTTACTGTTTATCAACTGGCAGGTATCGCTCATCGCTTCGCGAATCTGGAATTCATTATCGAGGGGATGGTATTTTGTACCGGTTATACCCACGCGGCGATGACGTATGCCTCTATCTACTGAAAGTTCCTTAGTGAGTAACTGGTGTATGTCCTCAATATGGCTTACGGTGAGTGTTTGCAAATAGTCCGGATTGTCGAGAATGAAACGCAATGCATCCTTGTGGTTAAGTAGCATCACCGCTTCTTCCTTTGTTTTTCCATCTGCCGTTTTACTCTCACGCAGCAGCCGCTCCGTTTCCAGCAACGAATATGTATTTCCCTCGATCTGCGAAGATTTCCAACTAAGGTCGATGCCCAAGCGTTCCATCTCCTTGTGATACTCGCTTTCGGTCATTTCGCTGACATGCAGTCTGAACTCTGCTTGAAGGTTTGTGAGAAGTAATTCCTCCTCTTCCGTAAAAAGTTTAATGGTAGGCAGTTGTTCACTAATCAGTTCAAAATTAAAGGAAGTCTGAACCTGTCGCCGGTCAACATCTACTGCAAAATAGGTGTCTAAATTGAATGGCATCAGAAGTTGTGCCTTATTTGAAAGACTGTAATGAGTGGCACGCGCCTTTCCTGTAACTACGATATCACCGTTCTGAATACCTGTGGCTATAAGGCGTTTCATCGTAGCATCACTGTTTTCAAAATTGATTCCTTTTGTTATTTCATCGCGCGTAGATTGCGGATGATAGTGAAGAAACTGTAGGATTGTTCTGTAAACGTCCATAATTGTCTATAAAAACTAAATCGGTGCAAATTTGGCTAAAATTTTCATATTATCGGCTCATTTTGTGCTTAAAATTGGATTAAATCTTTGATTTTTGAGCCGATTTTTCTTTCGCATTACTTTATTTTTCGTTTTTTGCCTAAAACAGTGTTATTTCCCGAGTTTGTTTTTTATCTTTGCAAGATAAAGCGGGCTTTTGTCGCTTGGATTAGCGGACATTTGGTCGCTTGAGAGAAAAGGAACAGATAGGAAATTCAATGTCAAAGAGGGTAAAGCGCATCTTGAAATGGGCTGTCGGCATCATCTTGCTGCCGGTGGTGCTGGTTTTGTTATTGGGCGTTTTACTGTATGTTCCTGCCGTCCAGAATTACGTTGTTGACAAGGTGGCAGAAAGCCTGAGCGACAGCACGGGCCTGAGTTTCAGCATAGACCGCGTGCGCTTGGGTTTCCCCCTTGACTTGGAGGTTCAGGGCGTGCGCGCCACGCAGAGAGGCGACAGTGTGCTCCGCGCCAAGGAGTTGCGCCTTGATGTGGAATTTTGGCCTCTTTTCAGCGGTCAGGCGAACGTGAGCGGCATTACGCTTCGCGATGCAGGCGTAAACACGCGCGATTTGATTTCCAACACACAGATTATCGGTACAGTCGGCGAGGTTAAAGCCGACGTGAAGGGTATCAACTGGAAAGAGAACAAGGTCATTGTGCCTTCTGCAGAATTGCGCAACAGCGATGTTACCGTCCTGTTGTGCGACACTGCCGCAGAAGACACCACGAAAGGTGCGCCGTGGCTCATCAAGGTGGACCGCGCACAGATTGAAAATACGCGGGCTCGCCTGACGCTTCCCAACGACTCATTGCATATTTTTGCAAATATTGGCGATGCAGAAGTGAGGGGTGCATCTTTCGACACGGGCAAGCCTTTGTATGAAGTAGGAAGCCTTACGATGTCAAGTTCTACGGTGTTCTACGATGCAGAGTGGCGCGACAGGAATCTTGCCACGCAATGGCAGCCCGACATGAGGTGGACAGAGCGCGGTCTCGACTTCAACCACATCCATTTAGACAGTCTCGACCTCAGTGCCGAAGGATTCAGTTACAACGAGTTTGGCGTGCTGCGTCTTGGACTACGCAATCTGGCAGTAACAGAATTAGTAAGTGGTTTCCGCCTTGAAAGCCTCGAAGGCGACATCTACTACGACCCAGACCGCATCCGTGTGAACGGTCTTCATCTTACTACCCCCTACTCTAATATTGACGGCGAAGTCTCCCTCCTTTTTGCTGCTCTCGACAGCCGCGCTACAGGTGCAAACAACATGACCACTTCCATCAACAGCCGCATAGGCTGGCAGGATGTCAAACTTCTCGGCAAAGGCTTCGTTCCTGACGAACTATTGAGGAATTGGCCTCACTATCAGACCGAACTGAATGCCAACGTCAGCGGAAATGTGAAGCAACTGACAATTAACGACCTCTACGTCAAGACACCTTACAGCAAAATCACGGGCAGCGTATTCGTTCAGCCATCAGCCCTTGACGCCAAGGGCTATATCCCTGCGAATCCGGGTCTTAAACTCAACGTACAGACCGTTATAGGTTGGCAAGATGTCCTGTCGTTCGGCAAGCCATATCTGCCACAAGAAATTCAGAAGAATTATCCGCACTATGCCGTATCTGCTAACGTGAATGGTGAAGGTAATCTGCACAACATCAAACTTCGCCACATTACGCTCAAAACGCCATATTCGTCGATAGACGGTGCCGTCAGCCTCAACCTCGATGCCTTCAGCGGCAGTCGTGGAGATGCCTACGCCATGAACGTGAAGAGCAAGATTGGCTGGCGCGATGCCCTCGCTTTCGGTGGTCCATACATGCCGAAGGAACTGCGCAGCGGCTATCCTCACTACGACATAGCCCTCAACGTTAATGGTAGCGGCAACACCAACCACATCAGCATCAAGGACATGCTCCTGCGCACGCCTCACAGCACCATCAGCGGAAGCGGTAACGTCAACTTTGCAGCCCTCTCGGGCGGACGCAGCAGCGGTGATGCCTTCAATCTGAACATCAAGTCGAAAATTGGTAAAAACGATGTCAATGTATGGTCAAAGCCCTTCGTTTCAGGAGATGTAGCAAAGTTGCTTCCCCCCTACGACTTCACGCTAAACGGCGAGATAAGGGGCAACCTGCAACAGATTAACACACGCAACCTGTTCATCAAGACCCCTTACAGCCAAATTCAGGGCGACGGCATGGTGAACATCGCAGCCCTGAGCAATGGCGGCACACACGGCGAAGCCCTCAACCTCAGACTCAATACAAAAATAGGTTGGGCAGACATCGCTCACTATGGCGGTCCGTTCCTCTCTGCCGACATGATGCGCCAACTCCCACACAGTACCTACACCCTGAACGGGCACGTAACCGGCAACCTGAACAATCTGAACATGAGCAATATGCTGGTAGGTATTCCCGGTGTCGGTCAGGTGTCAGGCGATTTCGCCTTGAACAGTCTCAGCGGCGGTTCTCCGAGCGGTACGATGAACGTGAACATCACCGGTCAGAACATGGACCTTATCAACCGCCTGCTACCCGACGACCTGCGCGAGACCATCCACATTCCCAATGGCGTTTCGGCTAAAGGCAAGATAGAATTCAGAGCGGACAACTACTGCGCCAACCTCAATATAGCACAAGGCGGCGGCACAGCCCACGTGAACGGCTGTGTGAACACGCGCACGGAGACTTACGATGCTACGGTTACCGCCAACCACTTCCCGCTACAGAACTTCCTCCCCGACATGGGTATGAGAAACTTCACCGGCGACATTGCAGCCAACGGGAATGGCTTCAACGTACTCGAAGCAAGTTCGCGCCTTGCTGCCGATATTGACATCAAGGACTTCAAATATGAAAACTACGACCTGAATGGTGTAATCATCAATGCGAAAAACCACAACGGCACACTGATTGCAGACTTCACCGCAAAGAACGACATGATAAATGGTAGTGGTAAACTTACTGCACACATCGGCAATGAGATAGAAGGTCATTTGGATGCATCGTTTCCTTTCATCAATCTGACACAGTTGGCGCAATTGGAAGACACAGTTGAAGCCGGTGGAAACCTTGACGTTACATTCCACAGCACGAGCGACTTCACCAGATATGGTGCCTCGGGAAGTATGTCAGGCATCCACTATACCACGAACGACTACGGATACATGACTAATGACTTCCATGTGAAGTTCAATACTCAGCCCGATTCGACGACCATCTGGGCACAATCGGGCGACCTCTTGCTCGACTATCGCGCAGAAGGCGACCTTACCTACGGCTTTACACGACTTGCCAATTCTGGCAGCGAGATGGCTGACCAGATTTCAAAGGGTCACATAGACGAATTGCGTCTCAGCGGTGAACTGCCTGCTGTTGATCTGAATTTGCACATCGGCAAAAACAATCCGTCAGTATCATTCCTTAAGACACAAGGCATCACCTTTGACGAAGTGAGCGTGAACCTCAACACTACACCTGAGACCGGTCTCAACGGATTTATCAACGTCAAATCTCTCCAGAAGGATCACCTCATGTTAGACACTGCCTACGCTGTAATCGGCACAGATTCCACAGGTTTCTTTATCGACGGTATGGTTCACAACTTCAAACGCAAAAACCCCAACAAATTCAAGGCGTCTCTGAAAGCCTCGCTCAACGAGACTGGTGCGAATGTTGAAGCGATGTTCAAGGATAAGGACGGCGCTACGGGTGTTGACCTTGGCGTCATGGCAGAAATTCTTGAAAACGGCTATAAATTCCACCTCTATCCCAAGAATCCCATCCTTGCGTACCGCACATTCAGTATCAATGATGACAACTACGTCTATATCGGGAATGACAACAAGATAGGTGCCGATATCAACCTTCTTGCTGACGACGGCACGGGTCTGAAAGTCAACAGTGAGCCCGGCGACAGCATCAACGACATCACAGTGAGTCTCTCCAACATCAACCTGCAAGAATTGTCTGCATGTGTGCCCTACATTCCCAACATGAAGGGGAAACTCAGCGGCGACATTCACGTTAACGACGACCACAAGCAAATCAGCGCAATGGCCAACCTCAACTTTAATGAATTTGAATATGAGGGTTCCTACTTAGGTGATGTCGGCGTGGAAGGCATCTACCTGCCAAAAGAAGGCAACGAACACTATGCCAGTGCGTTTATTACCACGAGCAATCAGGACGTAATGAGTGTGGAAGGCACATATAACGGCGACACGGAAATGTTTACCGCCGATGGCAACCTGCACGACTTCCCCTTACAGTTCGTCAATGGCTTCCTTAGCGGTACAGACGTCAAGATGAGAGGTATAGGTATGGGCGACTTCGCAGTTAGCGGCAAAGCCAATGCTCCTACAATCAACGGCGATCTCAGTTTCAACGACGGTCATATCTACAGCGACGTGTATGGATTCGACTTCAAGATGGAAGAGACGCCTGTTGTCATCAGCAACAGTCGCATGAAGTTCGACAATTACCAACTCTTGTCAACCGGCATAAATCCGCTCTTCGTAAACGGTAATCTCGACATGAGCGACTTCAGCCGCATTGCTCTTGATTTTGACCTCAAAGCGAAAGATTTCGAACTTATCAACACCAACAAGAACAAGGAAAGCATGCTTTACGGCAAACTCTTTACCGACCTCAATGCCACGATGAGAGGAAATACTGCGGATGGCCTGAGTTTGCGTGGCAATCTCAACGTACTTCCGAAGACCGACCTGACCTATATCCTTAAAGATTCTCCACTCACTGTGGAAGACCAGATGGCAGGGCTTGTTAAGTTTGTTGACTTTAGCGACACGACAAGTGTGGAAGAAGAAATCGTTGACGAGAGTACTAATTTCGACATGACCTTTGGTGTGAACATCGATGACAATGCCCACTTGCTATGCCTCCTGAGCGAAGATGGCAGAAACTACCTCGACGTACGTGCAGGTGGTTCAGTTACACTGCGCCAGAACCATCAGGGCGATATGCGAATGCTTGGCAAACTCACCGTAAACAAAGGTGAGATGAAATATGAGTTGCCCGTCATTCCTCTCAAGACATTTACCATAGAGGAAGGCAGCAGTATAGAATTCCGCGGCGACATAGAAAATCCTGCACTTGACATTTCCGCCAAAGAGCGTGTAAAGGCTCTTGTTACAGAGAACGACCAGCAGCGCACTGTAGCATTCGATGTTGGCATCGACATATCAAAGACGCTCAACAACATGGGTCTTAATTTCACCATTGACGCACCTGAAGATCTGTCCATTCAGAACCAACTTGCAGCAATGGGTGCAGAAGAGCGCAACAAAGTGGCAGTTGCGATGCTTGCCACGGGTATGTACCTCACAAACAATATGCAGTCAAGTTCCGGTTTCAAGGCGAGCAATGCCCTTAACGCCTTCCTTCAGAGCGAGATACAGAATATTGCCGGCAATGCATTAAAGACTATTGATGTGAGTGTGGGTGTAGAAAGCGGCACTTCCACTTCGGGTACAGCCACGACCGACTACGCTTTCCAATTCTCAAAGCGCTTCTGGGGCGACCGCATCAGCGTCATCATAGGCGGGCGTGTGAGCACAGGCTCCGATGCAGACAATTCTGCAGAGAGTTTCATCGACAACATTGCCGTGGAATATCGTCTCGACTCACGTTCTGCAAAACAACTTAAAGTGTTCTACAACCGTCAAACAATAGATCCACTTGAGGGTCAACTCACCAAAGCAGGCGTTGGTCTTGTACTGCGGCGTAAGAGCAATACGTTAGGCGACTTATTCATCTTCAGCAGGAAAAAGAACAAAGAAAATAAAGAATAGCATTCCTGAGTTTCAGGAAAAATGGCAAACAGACAAATCATGAGTATGTCAAAGAGACTCATATACTTCGTATTACCACTGCTCTTGTTCGGACTATTTAGTTGTTCTACAACAAAAAATCTGCCCGAAGGCGAACAGTTGTACACAGGTGTGAAACGTATTCGCTACAGCACCGATATGCCCAAGAAACCTAAAAAACGAAAAAACAGGGCAAGGACTGACAGTGTGGGCGTGATTACATCCGTGGCCAATGCCGTAAAGGCCGTTGACGCTGCTCTTGAGGGGCGCACGTATGCAATGCGTCGCAGGGAGATGATAGACTCTATGTCGAAACAGGAGTTGAAAGAATATAAGGAATATCTGTCTGCACAGCGCAAAGAATTTGCCACTGCCAAGGAAGAAGTTGATGCTGTACTGAATTATGCTCCAAACGACGCTTTTATGGGTTCTGCTTCTATGCGTTCACCCATCCATGCTGGTCTGTGGGCATACAATAGTTTTGTGAACGACAGCACAAAATTCGGTAAATGGATGTTCAAGACTTTCTCCACACAGCCGATATACATATCAACCGTCACCCCTGAAACGCGCGTAAAAGTTGCCGCCAATACCCTGCGCAACTACGGTTATTTCAACGGCAAGGTAAACTATCGCATAGTTCAGCAAAAGAACCCAAAGAAAGCGAAAATTTCTTATTATGTCAGGACGGGAGAACTTTATCGTCTTGATAGTATAGAATATGAAAAATTTACACCCGAAGTAGATAGTTTAATAAAAGCCACAAAAAACCGTTCTAAATTAAAAAAAGGTGATGGCTTTAGTGTCGTCAATCTCAATAGTGAGCGTACTCGTATCAGCGATCATCTTCGTCGTAGGGGTTATTACTATTATAGTCCGTCCTTTATAACATATGAAGCCGATACTTTTCAGCGTCATGGTTTTGTGCAACTCCGTGTGAAACCAACGGAAAACATACCTCCTCAAGCCATGCGTCCATGGCGCATCGGCAATGCGCATTTCGATATCCGCAACGAAGCAGGTGAGATTCTGACAAAAGAGGAAACATTCCGCGATGCCACATTTCGTTACAACGGCAAAAAGATGCCGCTCAACCCCGGCGTATGGCGTCATTCTATTTATTTACGCAAAGGCGATCGCTATAGTCTGATGCGAGAACAACTGTCGCTTCAGAAACTCAACGAGTTGGGCGTATTCAGTATGCTGGAGATGAACTTCATTCCGACAGACACTACCGACACCTGCCAGACACTCGACATGTACGTCAACGCCGTGATGGACAAATTATACGACCGCTCTCTCGAAATGAATGCTACCATTAAGAGCAATTCCCAAATTGGTCCAGGCTTTTCCTACTCCCTTTCCAAACGCAATGCATTTGGTGGTGGCGAGAAAGTGGCATTCAAGATTTTTGGTTCATACGAATGGCAGACGAAAATCGGGTCCAAAGGAAGCAATTCATTGCTGAACAGTTATGAACTTGGTACCAACCTGAGTTTTGAGTTTCCCCGTTTCGTCATGCCTATTCTAAACCGTAAATTTCTCCGTTTTCCTGCTACGACCACCTTCGATTTTCAAGTTGACTGGCTCAATCGCTCTGGCTTTTATCAGATGCTGACATACAGTCTGGGAGCGAATTATGCTTGGTGGAAAAAGCGAACACTTAAACATGAATTAGATTTCCGCATGGATTTTGACAAGCGTTTGTCTTCTACCACGTCTTTCGACTCCATCCTCCAAGCCAATCCTATCCTTGACGTAAGTATGCGCGACCACTTTGTTCCGTCAATATCATATACTGCGACTTACAATGCGTCTCGCAAACACCGCAATCCGCTGTGGCTTCAATTTACCATTAAAGAGTCCGGCAATCTGATGTCGTGCGCCTATGCTGCTGCAGGTAAGAAATTTTCTGAACCAGACAAGCGGCTCTTTAACAATCCATTTGCTCAATTTGTCAAACTGACAGGCGAAGCCCACCACAGTGTCAAAATAAATAATAATCTTAAGTTGGCATCACGCTTTTTTGGAGGTGTGATATTCAACTATGGCAACACCCTGCGTGCGCCATACGCTGAACTATTCTATGTAGGAGGAGCCAACAGTGTCAGAGGTTTTGTTATAAGAAGCGTCGGGCCAGGAGGATTCAAGACTGCGGAATCCAAGTATTCGTATGTGGATCAGACAGGCGACGTCAAACTTGAAGCCAATCTGGAACTACGCTCTCATTTGTTCGGAAGTCTTCATGGTGCCGTATTCCTCGACGCTGGCAATGTTTGGCTCACACGTACAGACGAATCGCGTCCTGATTCAAAGTTCAACCTGAAGAATCTTGGCAAGATTGCAGTAGGCACAGGCGTCGGTTTGCGCTACGACCTTGAGTTCCTGATTCTCCGTCTTGATCTCGGTGTTGCACTTCATGCTCCATACAAGACGAGCAAATCGGGTTGGTTCAACATCGACAAGTTCAAGGATGCCATGACTTTACATTTCGCCATAGGCTACCCATTCTGAACCTGCCCCACAAATAAAGTTTTATTCTAAAGAGTTCAACTTGTCAAACAAAACTATTTGATTGATAAAAGTTTTTTCATATTTTTGCAACATACATAAAAAAGACTGAACGCTATCATGCCAAAATCGACTCAGCAAGACTCGCATAATAAAGAACGTATCATAGCAGAAGCCATATCCGAATTCAAAAAGAACGGCATACGTTCCACCACGATGAATCAGATTTCTCAGAATTTGAGGATTTCGAAGCGCACGTTGTATGAAATATATGACAGCAAGGAAGAACTCCTTCTCGATTGCCTGAAGGCCGCTCATAATCTGAAACTAAAAAAGATAGAAGAGATCGCAGAGCATTCCTGTAATGTGCTCGAATTCATCATTGCCTTCTATTCTGTTTCAAGGGAAGAAGCCAAAGAAAACAATCCGAACTTTGTAACTGATTTATTCCATTATCCCCGTGCATTGGATTTTTTCCGCAAGATGCGAGAGGACGTTCTTAACGAAGCAGTTTCTTTCCTGAAAAAAGGTGTGGAAGAAGGCGTGTTTGAGCTTTACTTCAATTACGAAATTTTTTATACACTACTTTCGAGGTTTCCAGAGTTTATATTACGCGAGAAAGCATTCGCTGCATTTACTCCAGACGAAACATCGATAAACACCACCCTTATATACTTACGTGGTTGTACTACGAAAAAGGGGCGTGAGATGATAGACAACTACATCAAGGGGCTTGTTGAGAAGGGATGATGTAACAAGAGAAACTTTCCCCAGGCCAGCAATCGGTTGCCTTTTCCGCCTTTTCTTTAAGATAATTTCATTATTTACGAAACAACAACAAACTTATTACATTCAAGAGTCATGAAAAGAATTTTATTTCTATTGATTTCCCTTTTGGCATTGAGTGTCTATGCCAATGACGGTGTTTTCACTACTAATGGCAGCCAATTGGTGCCAATCGAAGAGACTGATATTCAACTAAAGAAAGAGGTGCTAACCATTTCACTTCTCGACAACGGCAAGGCTGAAATTGATGTTCAGTACACACTCTACAACCCTGGACAGGCAAAGACGCTCTGTGTTGGTTTCGAGTCGGAGACAGGCTACAACATTGACGTGCGTTACGACGGTGTTAATCCCAGCATATCAAAGTTTAATGTAGTGATGAACGGCAAGAAACTGCCTTACAAGAATGCCATGACTAAACGCTACAGTGTGAACAAAGGTGAGGGGCTTCACATCGAACGCGTAAATTCAAAGATGGTTCCTAAGGATGAAGAAGATTACCTCTTTCTCAGCGACTATAGTTACACCTACTATTTCGACGCCACATTCGTGCCCGGCACGAACACCATTCACCACACCTACATTTACGACATGAGTTACTCTGTTTGCGCCAGTTATGAATTGGCATACAGTCTCACTCCTGCCAAGCGTTGGGCTGGAGGTTCGATAGGCGACTTTACGCTCATTATCAAAGCCGAGAACACAGTAAAGCATTTCCTCATGGACGAGGCTGCGTTCAGCGGTGCCCCGAGGATGACCGTAACGAGCGGAATGGGCAAATATCGCGGCAACACATTTGTTACTCCACCCGACAACGATGACCCGGAGAGCGGCAGTTCTTTTACCGAGATCTGCATTCGCAATGGTGCAATAGAATATCATAGTGCAAACTTTAAGCCCGAGGATGAACTTTTCCTTGTTTGCGACCCATGCAAAGTGTCGTACGATGAAAAATTCGAGATGAAAGACAACCTTGGCTACTTCTATGACCCCAGAGTGTACTCAATAGACTATATGTCAACTATCGAAGAGGATGAAAAGCCTGCTATATACAAAGACGTCATGCGCAACCTGCCCTTTGCTGCAAGAGGATATGTATTCAAGCGTCAGGACCTTCGCAATTATTTCTCGAAACAGTGGTGGTACATGCCAGATCCGAATTACAAGGCAGACGTCAAATCGCTCACCAAGCAGGAACGTGAACGGATAGAAGCCTATAAGTAAGTCTGACCGCTATATATAACACGCATTTATAGATAAGATAATAACGACAGCAGTTCTTCTCAGGAGGGACTGCTACTTTATTTACCCAAATCTTTATCACAATTATCTCTACCTAATTCTTTTTTCAGTCAGGCGCGATGTTTTGATATTTCGCAAAATTTGGTTTTCTTTGCATTTGAATTTTATTCAGTGAAATGGAGGAAAGGGCCAAAAACATACAACACATAACGCTATGGGGTGCAGTTTGCAACATTATGCTCACCATAGTTAAATTCGTTGCAGGTATTTTGGGCAGCAGTTCTGCTATGATTGCAGACGCTGTTCATTCTGCATCGGATCTCATCAGTGATATTGTTGTCATAGTTTTTGCCCGCATCTCAAACAAAGGCATGGACAAGTCGCATGATTATGGGCATGGTAAGTTTGAGACGTTGGCTGCCTTTTTTGTTAGCCTTATTCTTCTGTTGGTAGGTGTTGATATGTTGCAGTCTTCCTGTCGCCAGATTATCGACAGCATAAAGGGGCGTCCTAGCGCTGCTCCTGAGATGATAGCGCTATGGGCTGCCATTGTTTCGATTCTGACCAAAGAGGTGCTTTATCAATGGACAGTCCGCATAGGGAGGAAATTTTCAAGTCCTGTCGTGATTGCCAATGCCTGGCATCACCGCACGGATGCTCTTTCTTCGGTCGCATCGCTCTTGGGTATTGGTGGCGCAATTATTTTGGGTGGACAGTGGACGATTCTCGATCCTATTGCGGGCGGCATTATCAGTGTCGTTATCATTGTAGTCGCTATAAAGATGTCCATCCCTACCCTTTCCGAACTCACGGAAGCCTCGCTGCCCGAAGAGACAGAGCAGAAGATGCTTGACATTGCCCGTTCCGTGAAAGGCGTGAGGGGTGTGCACGAACTCAAATCTCGCCATAGCGGACGCTATATTATTGTAGATTTTCACATAGTTGTTGATCCAAACACAACCATTTACGATGCGCATGAAACGACAGTAGTCATTGAGCAAAAATTGCGTGAGGAGTTCGGTGAAGAAACACAAATAAACATCCATATCGAACCATCTGACGATTCGTTGTAGTCCCGCCTTTATATTCTGAGGTTTCCTGTCTGTTTACTTTTTGCTGCACTTTGTTCAGAATTTCAGTAGAAATATTTGATTGTTAGCCGAATTGTTTGTAATTTTGCGGCGTTTTAATTCACATATTGTCTAACTTTTTAACAAAAACTCATTTATTATTAAATGGAGAACTTAAAGAACATTGCTCCTCTGTCTGATTTTGACTGGGATGCATTCGAAAACGGCACCACCGAAAGCGGTGCAAATTCCACTGCTGATGAGCAGAAATATGATACCACTCTTGGCCGCGTTCAGGAGAATGAGGTAGTAGAGGGTAAAGTAGTTGCCATCAACAAGCGCGAAGTAACCGTAAGCATTCAGTCAAAGAGCGATGGCATTATCGCTGCTTCCGAATTCCGCTACAATCCTGAGCTCAAAGTTGGTGATACTGTAGAGGTATATGTAGAGAACCAGGAAGACAAAAAAGGACAGTTGGTTCTCTCCCACAAGAAGGCACGTGCTGCCAAGTCTTGGGAACGTGTAAACGCAGCATTAGAAAACAAAGAAATCGTTAAAGGCTTCATCAAGTGCCGCACTAAGGGTGGTATGATTGTCGATGTATTTGGCATCGAGGCATTCTTGCCCGGTTCACAGATTGACGTTAAGCCTATCCGCGATTACGATGTATTTGTAGAAAAGACTATGGAATTCCAGATTGTTAAAATCAATCAGGAATATCGCAACATAGTTGTATCTCACAAGGCTTTGATTGAGGCTGAACTCGAAGCCCAGAAGCAGGAGATTATGTCGAAACTTCAGAAGGGTCAGGTACTCGAAGGAACAGTCAAGAACATCACGTCTTATGGTGTCTTTATCGACCTTGGCGGTGTAGATGGCCTTATCCACATTACCGACCTGAGTTGGAGCCGCGTGAACGATCCTCATGAAATCGTTGAACTCGACCAGAAACTGAACGTAGTTATTCTCGACTTCGATGAAGAAAAGAAGCGCATCGCACTTGGTCTGAAACAACTTCAGCCGCATCCATGGGAAGCCCTTGATGCTGACCTGAAGGTAGGCGACAAGGTTCAGGGCAAAGTAGTCGTTCTGACAGATTACGGTGCATTTGTAGAAATCGCTCCCGGTGTAGAAGGCTTGATTCATGTAAGCGAGATGAGTTGGAGCCAACACCTCCGCAGTGCTCAGGACTTCCTGAAAGTAGGCGACGACGTAGAAGCCGTTATCCTTACTCTCGATCGCGAAGACCGCAAGATGTCGCTTGGCATGAAGCAACTGAAGGATGATCCCTGGAAAGAAATCGAAGCAAGATACCCCATCGGTTCGAAGCACACTGCAAAGGTTCGCAACTTCACCAATTTCGGTGTGTTTGTAGAACTTGAAGAAGGTGTTGACGGACTGGTACACATCAGCGACCTTTCTTGGACAAGAAAGATTAAGCACCCCAGCGAATTCACAAAGGTTGGCGAGCCTCTTGAAGTTATCGTTCTTGAAATCGACATCGACAACCGTCGCTTGAGCCTCGGTCACAAACAGTTGGAAGAAAATCCTTGGGATCAGTTTGAAAACGTATTTACAGAAGGTAGCGTTCATGAAGGTACCATCACCGAACTGATGGACAAGGGTGCTGTCGTACAACTTGAATACGGTGTTGAAGGCTTCGCTACTCCCAAGCATCTCGTAAAAGAAGATGGCAGCAAGGCTCAACTTGAAGAGAAACTTCCTTTCAAGGTATTGGAATTCAACAAGGACAGCAAGCGCATCATCCTCTCTCACAGCCGCACTTACGAAGAGCCTGCACGTGCTGCACGCACACGCAAGCCCGCACCAAAGAAGGATGCACCCGCAGTTCAGAACCAAACTGCCGCTCAATCTCTTGGCGACAATGATGCTTTGGCAGAATTGAAAGCGCAAATGGAAAAGGGAGAATAAAAATCCCCCATCCTATTAGTTAAAGAATTAAGGAGATAAGTTTTCTATGGGAACTTATCTCCTTTCTTTTGTGCTTGTATATGTTAATCGGCTATTCAGACTTTAAAAGGTGAATGGTTTACCTGAGTAAATAAGACTGTTGGTATTCGCTAAACCTTTTTCCTTACTTTGTCAATAGTTTTAACTTGAAAAAATGAGATTTTCAGTTAGGCTTCTTTCAACACATATTTCAACTTGCTCCGTTTTTCAACAAAGCGTCCATATTGCCATGGGGTACGCATAGGGAGGAAAAGCTTTCTTTGCAGGTGTGTGCTACTATAATGCCCCATGATGCCGAGCCAACTGTTTAGTCGTGCTTGAATGTGTTTTGGACAGGTTTCGTGCTCTACCAAAGGGAGTTTTTTCTTTATGCGATGCAAAGTTGGGTTATTTACATAGCGTCGATAGGGTTTTAGGTAGGCACCAAGAAAATCTACACCGAAAGACGCGTTATATATCCTCACTTTTCCTTCATGAAGATAAAGATTCAAATTTTGCAAGAGAAAATAGCGCACACGGGGTATCAGACTTCTCAGAAAATCTCTATCGCAAGACACCACGTAGAAGTCATCTACATAGCGACCATAATGCTTACATTTCAGTTCTCGCTTCATGTATTGGTCTAATTCATTCAGAAAAACATTACTGAAAAGTTGACTGGTAAGATTGCCAATGGGCAGTCCGCAACCAAGAGGACTACAGAAAAGGCTTTTCTCTTTGGGCAGATGTAGCCACTCTGCCCTATTACCTTTCATAATGCATCCATCCGTTGGATTGAGCAAAATAATCTCACGAGAGAGGTATTCAAGAAAGTCGAGAAGTGAACTACCAAAATTTTGGCGCAGTCTTCTTAGTTGACGAAGTGTGATATCCAATAGTCGCTGCCGATTGATGTGCATAAAGTAGCCTTTGATGTCCATCTTTAGTACATAGCAACGTTGGGAGTAGTTTTGGCTTTCGCATAGGATGTGGTGCTCCAAACGGTCTATACCAAAATGCGTGCCTCGCCCTTTTATGCACGAATAACTGTCGTAGATAAATGTACGTTCAAGCCACTCGTGTGTATAATTGTAGTAAAGATGGTGCACGATGCGGTCGCGAAAGTTGGCAGCAAAGACTTCTCGGAGTTTGGGATCGTTAATCAAGAAGCATGTGCTGGGGAGAGGTTTGTAGGTGCGGTTAATCAGTTCGTCGCAAAGTGCTTCTAAATTCTTATCCAATCTGGCGGCGAACAAGCGTTGATAGGGTTTATTGCGTTTATGGCGACTGGCATCATAGAAAGCACGGGTTAGGTCGGACAACAATTGTTCGCGATTCATAGTAGAGATTTTTATAACTTAGCAGGTCCTTTTAGTCGCTTCGCGAGAAATCTTTCAAATCTTACAAAATTTTACAAAATCTTGTTTCTATTTATGAGATTTGTATGATTTCTGCCTCGTCAGAGGCACTTATATTTTGATAGTATAAATAAAAGGGATGCACACCCTTCTTGTGAAGAGGTAAGTGCTTAGAACGCACGGGCCGTACAGTGTGTCCGTTGTTGCGGTTGTTGTTGACGTTCACATCGTCCGAGTTGAAGTTCAGGTTGTACGCGTTGTTCGGGTTGTCTGCGTTAAGCGTACGCGACCAATATTTGGCGTTAGAACCTGCGTTGTTGAGCGACGTGCCGTTGCGGTTGCCCGCAGCGGGAAGGAACAAACCTTTTCGGCAGCCATCTGGAAAGATGCAATGCGGAACTATCCTATCTTGATTTATTTATACTCAATCATTATAGGCATGAGCCGCGTTGCATCACTTAGTTTTTCTCAGAAGCTATTGAAGCCCCAAAGACAGGCTGCCTATGAACTGACCAGCTCCAATTTGCTGGGGTGCATCCTTATAAATTATTTATATCAAATCAAGCGAGCAAGATGTGCCTTGATTTCTGCAAGGAACATCATGCAGTCGATGGGCGATTTGCTCTCTACGGGAAAGGACATGATGGTGTGCATCACTTCTGAAATAGAAGAGGGAGAAATAGCTTCCGATTGTCGTGACGTTGATTTTTCTTTTTGTTGCGATGTACTGAGAGGCTGTTTCTCCACCCATTGTGCATATTCTGCACGCATGGTTTCTAATACATCATTTGTTACATCAATAGGCAAGTCGATGACCGTGTGCTTGTCCTCCACGTCTTTTGGCACACAACCATCAGGAACAAATTTCTGCAGGCTCGTCTTTGGAAAACCGATGTAAACCACAGGAGCATCGATATCCTTGAATTGACGTTTTGTAGCCTTGAACTCATGAACAAAACGACACATGAGCCATGCGCTCCAGTCGTAGGCGCGCATAAAACTTCCCTCGTGCCACAAGTGGACACGATGACATTGTGTCGCGTCCTTTGTGCGCTCTCTCTCAAATTGAACAACTTCTTTAATACTTGCCATTATTTTTTCTTTGAAGATTTGAGCCTATTCTTCTCCGTTGGGGCGCGAGGCTAAAGCCTCTGGGGTGCGCCCCACAAAGAAGAACAGTCTCAAATCTGTGTGTTGTGGGGCATTGGGAAGGATGCACTTCAGTTCTTAGAACGCACGGGCCGTACAGTGTGTCCGTAGTTGCGGTAAATGGGTGACGTACACACCGTCCGAGTAGAAGTACAGGCAGTACGCGTAGTCCGGGCTGTCTGCGTTAAGCGTACGCGACCAATAATTGGCGCCAGAACCTGCGTCGTATAGCGACGTGCCGTAGCGGTGGCCCGCAGCGGGAAGGAAGATGGAATGACCATTACGTCCTGTGAAGAGCATACCTTTCACACCATTGATTTTGGTCCATCTGTGCTTGGTGTGTTCGATGAGTTCTTCGAATTGTTCATCGGATGGTATCCGCCATTTACCGCCCCAGAGTTTACGAGCTACGTCATCTGAAAGGTCTAACTCTTCCTTATCATCTGTGAAGCCATCTTCACCATAGTCTGAATCTGTACAATATTTTGTAAGTTTATCACTGCCAAACTTATAGCTATCCCAATCGTATTTAGTTTTTCTTGATGTTTCGCCCCAAGCATAATAATAGCCATAATTCGTCCTTGTTTTCGCACCAATGTTGCAATCTGCCCATTTTGTGCCACTGGGCAAGCCGAGGTCGATATAACGGTGACCATGATCCATACCGTTTTGTGCTGAAAGCGTAAGAGGCAAGAAGGAAGTCGTTATAGCGACCATTAAGAAAAATACTATCTTTTTCATATCATTGATTTTTAATTGTTTATAATCGGAAATAGTTGATATTGTATTTGGCAAATATAGAATTTTTGTTGATATCGACCAATATTTAATGCGAGTTTTTATTTCATCCATTTTGTCCATTTATCCGCCAGGTTATTTTTTTGACCGCGAATGACGCGTAACCGAGCTCTGCTCGCTTGCTACTGCAAGAATTACGCTAATTGCGCGAAGCCTTATGGGATTTATCATCGCGTGATAAGAAATTTCGCGAATTTTATAATTGCTTCGCTCGATGGATTACGCGAACCTTTCGGCATTTTAGCTACGTCAATGTCTTCCTTTAGTCGTGCTTCGCACGAGAAATCATGCAAATCACACAAATCATCCAAATCTTTTTCTATAAATAATTATTGGTGTCCGCACAAACTTTTTGAGCATTGAAAAAATTAGCGAACACCAATAAATAGATTTATTCTTCCGAGAAGTCTTTCATCAGCTTTCTGTAGGATGCATATAGGTTGTTTTTGGAGATAAAACCTACGAAGTTGTTTTCAGCGTTCACCACAGGGAGTTTTGTTGCTCCTGTATCATCGAAGGTGTCCATCACATTTGCAACGGTGGTGTCGGTATGCAACACTGCTACGGGTTGTTCCATGAGTTGCTCTACGATATATTGACGGTAAAGCTCACTGCGATACATGAGGTGTCGCAGGTTGTTTATATTGATGATACCATGCAGTGTTCCTGCTCTGTCGGTAACGGCGAACATATATTCCGTTGAACGTGAGATGACCTGTACCATCTGCTGCATCGGCATGTCAGGTGTCAATCTGGGTGCAGTCTTGTCGATGACTGCGTCGAGCGACATCAAGGTCAGAATGGAGTTGTCCTTGTTGTGGGTAATCAGTTGTCCTTTTCTTGCCAGACGCATGGCATAAATGCTATGTGGTTCGAACGAGATGATTGTGAGATATGAGGCTACGCTGACAATCATCAGCGGTATAAAAAGTTCATAGCCTCCCGTTAGTTCAGCAATCAGGAACACGCCTGTCAGAGGTGCGTGGAACACGCCGCTCATAACGCCAGACATACCCAGCAACGCATAATAGGTTACGGGTGTCGGTGCATCGAGAATATTGTATTTATTCCAAAGACTTGCGAAAAAGAATCCTCCGATACATCCCAAGAAAAGACTTGGCGCGAAAGTACCGCCACATCCACCTCCGCCGTTCGTTGCAGTTGAGGCAAAGACTTTCAGAAGGAGAATCATCCCGAGGTAAAGCAAGAGGTATTCTGAATGTCCGTATAAAAATGAATTATTGAGCACCTTGTCTGCTTCACCTTGCAAGAGCAATCCTATTGTATTGTATCCTTCTCCATACAATGACGGAAAGAAATATATCATGACCGACAGCAAACAACCTCCGACAGCAATTCGCAGATACATATTTTTCAGTTTGGCAAATTTCTGCTCAAACCAATTCATCATCCTCGTAAAATAGAGGGAAATGAGTCCGCAGAAGATGCCGAGCAGAATAATAGACACGAGATCTATCATTTCGAAGTCAAGATGTGCCTCAAAAGTAAACATCGTGCCTGTTGTAAGACTTCCGGAGAGCGCATACGTAACGCATGTAGCGGTCAGGCATGATACCAGCAACGGCAGCAATGATGCCATAGTGAGATCGACCATGAGCACTTCAAGGGTAAAGACCAGCCCTGCTATGGGTGCTTTGAAAATGGCTGCCACAGCCCCGCTTGCTCCGCATCCCACAAGAAGCATTGTCGTCTTGTGGTCCATCTTGAACGCGCTGCCGAGGTTGCTTCCTATGGCAGATCCTGTCAGTGCTATTGGCGACTCTGCACCGACAGATCCTCCGAAACCGATAGTCAGTGCCGATGCTATCAGGCTTGACCATGTGTTGTGCCGCTTGAGATGTCCTTGCCTTCTTGAGATGGCGTGCAGGATTTTTGTTACTCCGTGGCTGATGTCATCGCGAACGATATACTTTATGAACAATGCCGAGAGTGCTATACCTATGATGGGGTAAATCAAGAATAGCCAATTAGATTTTGTTACGTCAAACTCCGAAGTCAGAAAATGCTGTATCAATTCGATGAGACTTTTCAGTGCCCACGCAGCCAAGGCAGAAAGTATGCCTGCAAAAAAGCTGAGCATCATAACGTATTGCCGTGACGACAGGTGTTTTTCGCACCACTCAGCAAATCTGTTCGAGGTTTTCTGCATTTTCTGTTCTATCTTATGATTTTTACTTCTCCACCCGATCCCAATTTGATAATGCCCGACGGCTGACATCTACGTTTTTCATTGCGACGAGACGCGCAAACATAATCTACAGCAGAAAGGATATCATCGCTTATTTCTGAAAAGCATTGAGGTGCGGGCATGCCACTGATATTCGCTGAAGTAGAGACTATAGCACGCTTCATTCTGAAACACAGTTGTTTGCTGAACAATTCTCTTGTTATCCGAAGCGCAACAGATCCATCTTCTGCAACGACATTCGGAGCCAGATTTCTTGCGCCATCAAAGATAATTGTCAATGGTTTGTCAGCCACATCGAGCAGTTCCCATGCCACTTCCGGCACTTGATTCAGATAGAATTGCAGTTTGGCGTCAGAGTCGATCAGGCAAATCAGCGACTTGGCATCACTTCTTCGCTTTATTTCAAACACCCGCTTTACCGCTTCTGCGTTTGCGGCGTCGCATCCTATGCCCCAGATGGTGTCTGTGGGATAGAGTATGACACCTCCTGCGTTCATCACTTCTACGGCCTTGGATATGTCCTCACGATAAGAAGCGAGCAATGCTTTTTCCTTGTCTGAATATATGGAACGACTCATGTTGGTGATGTCTTATTTTTAGAAATCAAAGGTACCTTGTCCGGTCAATTCGTCTTCTATTTCAGTACGGCTTCTGTTGTCTTCCAACTCAACGACTTCCTGCTCTTGTTCTTGTTCTGTTTCTTCGGGTTCTGATTCGGGATCTGGGAAACGAAGAGGTTCTAACTCTTCGACTTTGGATATTTCACATGTAGTAACACGTTTGCCCTTTGCCTTGAAGCCCTTGACAGCAATAAAACTGTCCACGTCTATTTCAAGTGGTTCACGGAAATCGTCTGCCCCACCGTAAGTTATCAAGAAACGAGGATACACTTGTTCTGAAAGTAGCAACAATCTTGACTCTTCATTCTCTCCAAGGAGGTTCTGATGGCGTGTTGCAGCCGCCTTCTCAAAACAGAAACGTTTGATATAGAGATAATTGCTCTGGGAAGCGTCGTACAATGCGGCACTGAAAACCTGAGCATCATCAAATTTTCTTATCATCAAGATGTTTTGCTCGTAATGATTGTTCGGGTCGAAATTGGTGGTATAGAAATCCCCATTTTTGAGAACGACGAGGATGAGGTCATCGCTCTGGAATTCTCCAAGATATTGTCCATGCTCATCGAAATTAAGTCGTTGCACATCATGGTCGAACCACACTTTCCTTCCTCCGAGCGTACTTCCTCCGTGTGCCTTCAACTGTATGCGATAGACGGGGTTTTTGGTCAGGAGATTTCCTCTTACTCCCCTGCCCTTTACCATCAGTTTGCTGAAATCCTGGTCGAAGAAGATTTTTCTCAGTTTTGGTTGTGGTTTTAGCGTTACCTTTATTACTTCTGCTTCGCCATTAGGATTTGCCGTGAAATAGACGATTTTACTTCCGGGCTTGCCTTGTGTGACGTCATATTCACGATCTTGGGTGATACTTGTTACGTTGAAGCGCTTCATGTAATATGGCCCGTTCTTGCCATCCTGGTACACCACATTGTAGATTGTTCGTGTGTCGGATTTCTTAAAAACGGCAATATGCAGGATTTCTGTTTTCTTCTTCTCGTTTTTTGAACGTTCTGTTTCTCCCACAAACACTTTGTCTGCCACCCTAACCACCTTGTAGGTACCATCCTTATAGAAGATAATGACATTGTCGATGCTACTGCAATTTTCTACAAATTCGTCTTTTTTGAGTCCTGTACCTATAAAACCTTCTTCTCTGTTGATATATAGTTTTTGGTTGGCTTCAATGACCTTCGTTGCTATGATGGTATCGAACGACCTTATTTCAGTGCGCCGGGGATGGTCTGCAGCATATTTTTCCTTAATCAGGCGGAACCAGTTTCCGGTTACCTCTACCATATTCTTGAGGTCCTTGTCTATGCGCGCAATTTCGTCCTTCATTCGCATGATAGCCTCTTCTGCCTTGTCTTTGTTGAAGCGCAGGATTCTTGCCATCTTAATTTCCATGAGCCGCAGGATGTCATCTTTTGTAACTTCGCGCACCATGTCCGGATAGAACGGCGTTAATCTTTCGTCCACATATTCGCATGCAGCATCCATATTCTTTGCTTCTTCGAAAGGACGGCCTTTATAGATTCGTTCTTCAATAAATATTCTTTCGAGCGATGCATAATGCAGACTTTCGATCAATTCACCTCTGCGTATCAGCAATTCTTTCCTGAGCAATTCCTTAGTCCTGTCAACACTTGCCTTCAGGACATCGCTCACAGTCATGAATTTTGGCTTCTTGTCGTCGATGACGCAGCAATTAGGCGAGATTGATATTTCGCAGTCGGTGAATGCGTAGAGGGCATCGATGGTCTTGTCAGAACTCGTTCCCGGTGCAAGTTGAATCTGTATTTCAACATCTGCCGCAGTGTTATCATCCACCTTTCTGATTTTTATCTTACCTTTCTCGTTGGCTTTCAGTATAGAGTCGATGACGGTTGTGGTTGTTTTTCCGAAAGGTATTTCATTTATAACCAATGTTTTAGCATCGAGTTTTTCGATTTTGGCACGTACTTTTACTTGCCCTCCTCGCAGTCCGTCATTATAATTTCTTACATCAATACTTCCTCCGGTCAGGAAGTCCGGGTAGATTTGAAAATCTTCTCCGTTAAGATACTGAATTGCCGCATCGCATATTTCTCCCAAATTGTGCGGCAGTATTTTTGCCGAAAGTCCTACTGCGATGCCTTCTGCTCCCTGCGCCAACAATAACGGGAACTTAACCGGCAACGTGATGGGTTCTTTATTTCTGCCGTCGTAGGAGAGTTTCCATTCTGTCGTTTTTGGGTTGAAAAGCACATCGAGTGCAAATTTTGAGAGTCGCGCTTCGATGTATCGCGGTGCTGCTGCAGAATCACCTGTCAGTATGTTTCCCCAGTTTCCCTGACAATCAACGAGCAGGTCTTTTTGTCCCATCTGAACCAGGGCATCGCCTATTGAGGCATCTCCGTGCGGATGGAACTGCATCGTATGGCCTACAATGTTTGCCACTTTATTATATCTGCCGTCGTCCAAACGCTTCATTGAGTGCATGATGCGCCTCTGAACAGGCTTGAAACCATCGCTCAGGTGTGGCACAGCGCGTTCCAGAATGACGTAGGAGGCATAGTCCAGAAACCAATCTTGATACATGCCTGTGAGTTGATGCCGCACACCATCGGCAGAATCACCCGGACGAAATGAGGGTCTGCGTTGGTTAGTATTTACCTCATCAAGGTTTTCCTGCAATTTTTCCTCTCCATTCAGGCCCTGCGCCTCTTCCAATGGTTTATCTTTATTTTCGTCGCTCATAGCAATATGACTGGATTATTGTGTTTTGACTGCAACAGTAGGTGGTTGTTGCAGATTTCTTTTTTCTATTTGTTTTACTACTTGTTCTGCCAAATTGCGGAAAGCAATGCCTGTCATTGTCTGGGGATTTGCTGCAACGGGTTCTCCGTTGTCTCCGCTATCGCAAATGCTCTGTACTATCGGAATTTGTCCTAATAGAGGTACGTTCATTTCTTCTGCCAGTTGTTTCACTCCTTCACGTCCGAAAAGGTAGTATTTATTCTGTGGCAGTTCTGCCGGTGTAAACCATGCCATGTTCTCAACAAGTCCGAGTATAGGCACATTGACCTTTTCGTTTCGGTACATGTCAATCCCTTTTCTTGCATCAGCCAGAGCAACTTGCTGAGGCGTTGAAACAATGACAGTACCTGTGATTGCAAGTGTTTGCAGAAGTGTCAGGTGTATGTCGCTCGTGCCGGGGGGCGTGTCTATGATAAAATAATCGAGTTCTCCCCATTTCACTTCCTCGATGAGTTGCTTCAAGGCATTTGATGCCATAGCACCACGCCACAGTGCAGCCGCTTCTGTCTTTATAAAGAACCCGATGCTTAACAGTTCCACACCGTATTTCAGAGCGGGAATCATCATTTGCTTTCCATCAATTTCTTCAGCGTAGATGGGCTCTCCTTCCAAGTGGAACATCTTTGGCACGCTTGGCCCGAAGATATCAGCGTCAAGGAGACCGACCTTGTAGCCAAGACCTGCGAGTGCTACTGCCAGATTGCTGGCAACGGTACTCTTACCTACTCCCCCCTTACCGCTACTAACTGCTATGATATTTTTCACGCCGGGCAGTGCTTTTTCTTCTTCTTGTACCTTTTGGGGATGCTTAATCTTCGTGTTTATCGTAACGTTGACTTCTTTGTTTATATATGCGTGAATTGCAGCCTCTGCCGCTTTTACGGTTGACTTGAGAAACGGGTCTGTACTTCTTTCGAAAATCAGTGAAAAACTGACATTCATGCCATCAATACGAATGTCGTCCTCAAGCATTTCCGACTCTATAATGCTTTTCTTGGTGCCCGGGTATCTAACCTTTGACAAAGTATCTATGATGAGTTGTGGGTATAATGTCATTTTGATATGAATGAGAAAACTATTATCAAAGTTGTTTATGAATTCAAGAATATTGCTCCGAAAATCTGCAAGGACACGAACAAAACTACCGCAATCATATTATATTGATGACGCAATTTTGAGTTCATCTGTGAATATATGGCGAATGCCAGGACATAATACAAACAATAATATCCCATGAGTCGCCTTTGCGTCATGACGGTCGATTGCATATACAGGAAGAGTACGCCTATGATGACTTGCATCTTAACCGAAAAACGGATGTCTGACTTAAAAAATGCAGATAGTTTACGATTGAATGCCAATCCGCTCAATATTACAACAGTCCAGACGTTGAAGAACGCGGAGAACACTCTTGGGAATGCCATGATGTTACGCGCTTCTGCTCCATACTTAACTGTTACCACAGGTTGCAAAACGCTCCAAAACGGAAGAGGTTGACACGCATTGTAAAAAATGGACAAGAAATTTCCTATCACGGGAATACTGTTAAGCCTGTTGACGATGCCGGAACTTGTCTCTACTTCAACAAGATACACCTCGTGGTTGGTATCGTATATTTCTTGTATCTGACTGAAATAATTAAAGAAATAGCCTACAATAAAAAGTCCCGCAAAGGCACTTATGGCAATCTGATATTTGTTTTTAAGTTTTGTGGCGAAAAGATAGACCGGTATGCACAATGCCAGGAACAATCCGGATTCCACACGGAACAATATGGTGATGACTATAGTAATTATCAATAGAATGAGCCGTATGTAATTCTGCTTCTCTGATAACGATATATTTATAGCAATAAGATACAGCAGAAGTATATGGAAGTCTCGAAGGATAATAGATGAATAATAGAAAACAATGGAGAAGAGACAAATCAGCAGTGTGTATTTCAACGCTTTTTTATGGATATTGAAGCGCTGAAACAACTTGAAAATCATGATACCCACAAAGGGGTACAGGAACAGTATTGATACCTGTATGCTGAAATATATGTCTGCGCCTACCGATTGCCCTAACATTGCCCAGGGTACTGTGTAGAGCCAATAGGCAGGTATGTCCTGACTCAGGATTTCATAGTCTGTAAAGATATCCTTGAATACCTTAGATATGCTTCCATTGGAATACCTGACGAACTCTTCCACGTATGGCACATAGTAGTTTATGGAGTCGAACGAGAAAAGCCATTTGAAACCGTTCAGTTCCATATATGTATAGCATGCCAATAAATACGCAGCGCCTGCAAAAAAGAGTACGCAGAATAATTTACGCATGTCTGCCCTGCCTTCACTTCTGAAACTTAAAAGTTCAAAGATGACAAAACCTATGACAAATGCTAAAAGTAATATTATGAGATTTCCTAACATGCTACTTCAATTTCTTTTTTTTATCACACGACATGGATTTCCTACCGCCACAGAATATTCGGGCACATCCTTAGTTACCACGGATCCTGCTCCTATGACCACTCCTCTGCCTATGGTAACACCATCAAGTACAACGCAATTTGCACCAATCCAGACATCATCTGAGATAGTGATGCCTTTGTTGGTAACGCCCTGTTGCTTTATGGGGATGTTTATGTCAGAAAAATTATGGTTGGCACCGATTATCATGCAATTTGGCGCTATTGCAACGTTGTTTCCTATGCTGAATTTGCCCCTCAGCACAGAATTCCTGTTTATTGAAACATTATTGCCTATTGTGGAGACAGAATCTGTCAGGTTCCGGACTTCTACGTTATTGTCGAGGCTAATTATCTTACCAAACTCAACATGCCCTCTGATGCTGACGTTCTTGCCAAAATGGACATGTTGATTCTTTCCAAAATGTATGATATTTTTAATATAATCGCGCAGTCTGCCTATTATGCTCATTTAATGCTTCTGTTATTCCTTTTCAGTTGTTGAAAGTACACAAAAATACATCGTACAAAGATAGTACAAAATCGCTAAATATGGTGCATAGAGAAAAACACTCTTAATTGTATTCGTAAAAACTTACTTGAAAATGGTTTTAAAGTCAATCTTTTTTGCAAAATATTTAGCGCCTCCTTCAGAAAGATGCCGAGTGTCTTGACTCATAAATTTATGGTCATCTGAGAAAACTACAACTCTACCATCATCCACAACAGACAAACTTAGTAAATCAATATATTTGTCTCCCCATTCTTTTTTCATAAGATTATTTATCAAGAAGTAAGTCGGTTTTATCTTAATGGTCTGTTTGAAATAGTCAGGACGATAACGATTCTTATACATAATACCATTGCTCTCACCAAAATTCTTTGTACCAATTCCCCACACATCAGCATTGGGCTTTATGTTGTCCCAAATATACTTAGGAACATTATGCTTCCAATCAAAGATAAAAATATAATCAGCATGACTAATGCGTGGAATATATATGCTGTCAATCTTATATATGTAAGACAAATTTATCTTATCTGCCATTTCTGATTCGAGCAAAATGTTTCCCCAATCACGAGCAAAACTGTGCCCAATAACAACGACGTTCGTCTTGCCGTTGTTTAATGGAAAATCTTTGTCATAAGCATATATACGGTCTACGTAATCTGCATGCATATTACGATGTACGTTGTTCATTTGAACATTTAATTCTGGAACATCACGAACGACTCCTGCGTGCATAAATATCGCAAAAGCAACGCCATTAATAATCGTGAATGCAAAAATGGCGATGACTCTACTTCTCTTATTTATTTTTACTTTCTTTTCCACGAAACGGTAACTGATATACGATATGACAAACACTACAACAAGGAATACGATAATAAAGAATGTTGTAAAGTCATTAGAAATAGAATATCGATAGAATGCTAATAGTGGCTGATGCCAAATGAAAATGCTATAACTCATTATACCCAACTTGCAAAAGATCTTCATATTGATTAATGAAGAAATAAGTTGACTTCTGATGTTGTTACAAATAACAAATAAGATAGTTAATAGTACTGTTGAAAGCAGGAGAATTTCCTGAGGTATTAAGCTTTTATTATTCGTTATAATTCCCATTACAGGGCTATACTCGCTTGTTTGTCCTTCAACATAAATAATGCTCACAAACATTAATAGTGCTAAAAATATAAAAATTAATGCACTCAATATTCTATTTTCATAAATAGTTCCTTTTCGCTGACGAGCAATCCAAATACCAGCTAATCCTCCAGACGCAAGTTCGTAGAAACGATAATGAAGTAAGTAGAACTTTTCGCCCACTTTAGCTGATGGATTACAATATAGTAGTAAGGAGATAAAGGACAGAATTACAATAGCGATGATGAAATATTTGTAAAAGTCAATGTGAAGTTTTTTGCACAACCATTTAATAAACAGCGCAATAAGTGGTAATGTTAAATAGAATTCAAATAGGATACCTATGTACCATGTATGCATCAGAGGTTTGTAGTCATTACTAACATCCCAATAATTTTTAGTTGTTATCGATGCAAGTATATTATTTGAAAACAAGTTGGTTCCTATAACAGATTCACTTAGATTCTCGTAATCGTCGGGCAACATGCTCCAATAACCCACAAGAAGTGATAGACCTGTGGCAAGAAGGATTAATGGGAGCAAACGCATTATTCGTTTCTCCATAAAGGAAAAGTAATGGAACTTTCCATCTGCCACATCTTTAGTAACTCTTGGCATTATAAAGAAACCATTAATCACAAAGAATGCATCAACACCAAGATAACCACTGCGGGAAATTCCCATGTGATATAAAACAACTGCAATAATAGCGATTCCCTTTAGCAAATCAAGGTCGTTCCTATGATTAAGCCTAAAACTTTCCATGACGTATTATTTCTGTAAGTTATTCAAAAAACCGAGTTAAAACCATAAAATAAAGTGAGTTCGACATAAGAAAATGTCGAGAATAAATTACAGAATTGAGATTATAATTATATCTTTATTTCTAAAAATCAAATACTAATAATCCCAACTCCCTTAACAACTGCAAATTTAGTGGAAATTTATTGTATTGTTGACAAATTCAATAAAAATTTCAATCAATCATAGGCATTTCTGGAATAATCCAGGCATTCCCTTGCACTCAGCATAAGATAGTTTGTCCGTCGTAGGCAAGAAGTATGTTTTCCGGGAGGTGGTTTGATTGGTCGGCATGCAGGCAGGCATCATGGTTGAGGTGGGTAATGTAGGCATGTTCTACACTTAGTTCTTGCGCGATTCTGACCGCTTCCTGTATGGTATGGTGCGTTGGGTGCGGTGTGAATCGCAGACCGTTGATAATGAGTGTTTTTATGCCTTGCAATAGAGCGAGATTGTCGGGCGAGATGGACTTCATGTCGGTGATGTATGCCATGGTGCCGATTCTATAGCCGAGGATGGGCAGTTTGCCGTGCATGACTTCTATGGGCAAGACTTCAACCCCTTTGATATTTAGCGGTTGCCCCGCCATAGCCCGTTTGACGGAGATATGCGGAATGCCTTGTCGCAAAGGATCTTCAAAGCAATAGGGGTACATTCTTCGGAGTGCCCCTTCGGTGGTTTTGTCGCAATAGATTTGTGTCGTTCCGAATTTATTGAACGGCCGCAGGTCGTCGATGCCTGCTATGTGGTCGTAGTGCAGGTGCGTGAGCAGGATGGCATCTATAGGCTTGAAAGGTAAAGACAGCATTTGCTCGCGAAAGTCAGGTCCGCAGTCGATAAGTATGCGTATATCCTGTTCTGTTTCGATGATGGCAGAAGAGCGCAGTCGTTTGTCATGCGGATCGGCTGAAGTGCATACAGGACATTTGCATCCTATCACGGGCACTCCTGTGCTCGTGCCTGTTCCGAGAAAAGTGAGTTTCATATACTGCCTATCCGATGAAATTGACTTCGGGGTGTATGTCTGTTCCGAAGCGTTCCTTGACGTCTTTTTGTATGGTTTGACAAAGCCGGACGATGTCTTCTCCTTTCGCTCCGCCATGATTGACAAGCACGAGTGCCTGCTTTTCATACACGCCTGCAGGTCCAAGTCGTTTTCCTTTCCATCCGCATTGCTGAATCATCCAACCTGCGGGAATTTTCACACCGTTTGGTGCAGGATAATGAGGCATTTCCGGATATTGGGACAAGAGTTCTTCGAACTTTTCCTGCGGCACGACAGGATTCATAAAAAACGATCCTGCATTGCCAAGCACTTCGGGTTCCGGGAGTTTGCCTTGTCGTATGTCGATTATGGTCTGACGAAGGGTTTGTGCATCCACATTGTCTGCAATACCCCTTTTTTCGAGTTCGTGCCGTATTGATCCATAGTCGAGATTTGGACGGAAAGATTTTGACAAACGAAAATCTACGGAATAGACCGCGAATCGCCCTTTGAGTTCGTTCTTGAAAATACTCTGCCGGTAGGCATAATGGCATTGGTCATTCGTCAGCGAAGTTTCTTCTGCCGTTTTGAGATTGACGAGGTTTACCCTGACAATAAAATCCTTTACTTCGCTGCCGTATGCGCCGATATTCTGCACTGCCGCTGCGCCCACTTCACCTGGTATGAGCGACAGATTTTCTAATCCATAATAGCCCGCTTTCGTACAATATGCCACAAAATCGTCCCAAGTGATTCCCCCTTCCGCTCTTACGATGACTTCATCGCCTTGTTCGGAAATGACATCCACTTTTTTTGCTGCGCTGTGAAGTATGCAGCCTTTGAAATCATTGACAAATAGCAAGTTACTTCCTTTGCCTATATGTAGCAACGGGAGTTCAGGATGATTATCTGCGAGCCGGCTTATGGCATCTTTGAGTTCTTGCAACGAGGCATATTCAATGAAAAGAGCAGATTTTGCTTCAATTCCGAACGTATTGTGCTTCAATAGTGATGCGTTTTCTTCAATTGTCATACCTTTATAGAAATATTTGAAGCAAAATTAAGGTTTTTTGTTGAGTGGCACGGCTATTTGGCGATATTTCTTTACCTTTGTGCGTTCAAAAAAGAACTACAGCATATTATGTTAGAAAAAATACAAGAAGTACTCAATAGTCTTTCCGACTTGAAGGCATCGAATGCACAGGAACTTGAGGCCATCCGCATCAAATACCTGAGCAAAAAGGGCATCATCAACGACCTGATGTCTGAATTCCGCAACGTGGCAGCCGACCAGAAACGCGAGGTGGGCATGAAAATCAATGAGTTGAAGACGGCTGTACAGGACAAGATCAATGGACTGAAACAGTCTGTATCGACACAAGAGGCTGACCAGAGCGACCTCGACCTGACACGCACACCCTACCCCATTCGCCTGGGCACTCGTCATCCCATCTCTTTGGTTCGCAACGAAATTATCGACATTTTCTCGCGTCTGGGTTTCTCCATAGCCGACGGTCCCGAAGTGGAAGATGACTGGCACGTCTTTTCGTCACTCAACTTTGCGCCTGACCATCCTGCCCGCGACATGCAGGACACATTCTTCGTGGAGCAACAGCCTGACATCGTTCTCCGCACACACACAAGTTCGGTGCAGAGCCGCGTGATGGAGACGACCGAGCCGCCCATCCGCGTAATCTGCCCGGGCCGCGTTTACCGCAACGAAGCCATCTCGGCACGCGCACACTGTTTCTTCCATCAGATTGAAGGCCTGTACATCGACAAGGACGTGTCTTTCACCGACCTCAAGCAGGTGCTTCTGACATTTGCGCGCGAGATGTTCGGTGCTGACACGAAAATCAGGCTTCGCCCGTCCTATTTCCCCTTCACGGAGCCAAGCGCAGAGATGGACATCAGTTGCAACATCTGCGGCGGCACAGGATGCGGTTTCTGCAAGCACACCGGTTGGGTGGAAATTCTGGGTTGCGGCATGGTGGATCCCAACGTGCTTGAAGCAAACGGCATCGACAGTAATGTTTACAAAGGCTACGCCTTCGGATTGGGCGTGGAGCGCATCACGAACCTGAAGTATCAGGTGAGCGACCTCCGCCTGTTCTCCGAAAACGACGTGCGTTTCCTCGACGAGTTCACTGCGGCACATTAGCCTCTGCTACGCTTAATACATATACGCCCAACGTAAATACACTTTGCGGGTGTGTCAAAATTAAAGAAGTCGCCTAAAGGCGAGAAATCCTGCAAATCTTTACAAATTATACAAATAAAATAATTGTCTGATAATCAATTTGTAAGATTTGATGAGATTTGTAAGATTTCTGCGCGACAGCGCACTCAATTCTTTTTGACACGCCCTCATTTTTAAAATTGACATCTTATGCAAGCCATGATATTTGCAGCGGGGCTTGGTACCCGCCTGAAACCACTTACCGACCGTATGCCGAAGGCGCTCGTACCCGTGTGCGGCAAGCCCTTGCTGGCTCATACCATTGAACGATTGAAAGGTGCCGGCGCAGACGAGATAGTGGTGAATGTTCATCATTTCTCACAGCAGATTGTGGATTATCTGGCGACACATGACTTTGGCATTCGCATAAAAATCTCGGACGAAAGCGACCGGTTGCTCGACACGGGTGGCGGCCTGCGAAAGGCTCTGCCGCTGTTCAGCCGTCAGGACAAACCTGTACTTATCCATAACGTGGACATCTTGAGCAACATACCGCTCGAGGACTTCTATGCTTCACATCAGGAGAACGATGCCACTCTGCTCGTTAGCGAACGGCAGACATCGCGCTACCTGCTCTTCGATGACAAAGACCGCCTTGTGGGGTGGACCAACATCAGCACAGGCGAAGTGAAGACGCCTTACAAAGACTTGGACGTGGCAAGTTGCCGCAGATATGCCTTTTCCGGCATTCACTGCTTCTCACCTCGCCTGGGCAGACTGATGACGGACTTACCTGACAAATTTTCCATCATCGACTTTTACCTCTCTGTATGCGACAAAGCCGTTATCAAAGGGCATTTTCAGAAAGACTTGCGGCTGCTTGACGTGGGGAAACTTGACAGTCTTGAGCAGGCGGAGGCGTTCTTGGAAGGAATAATCTAACCACAAATTACACGAACAACACGAATTTTTAGGCTTAAAACGAATTGAGTGCGCTGTCGCGCAGAAATCACACAAATCTAATCAAATCTAACAAATTGATTTTCAGATAATTATTTTTTTGTATGATTTGTAATGATTTGCAAGATTTCTCGCCTTTTAGGCGACTCCTTCATTTTTGATTCCTTTACGTAGCTATTTGGAACGCGGAGGACGCGGTAATCGAGTTTACTCGCTTGCAAAGCAAGAATTACGCCAACCTTGTCGCCGGATATTGAATTTTTGCCTTCGCTTCGCTGGGCGATGACACGAAAGTTCCGACAAAAAAATTATCCACTATCGACTGCTAACAGTTCTCCACGTATGCCCATGTAATTGCCCATGAATTTTCTTTAAAAACGAAATCGAGCAGGAGGATTTCGGTTTCCTTCTACTCGATTTTCATTAGTGTTCAGATTTTTGTCTGAAGGAGCCGTTGATTATGGGTTCGATGCTTATGTCCTTTATTTTACCCACACTTTCTTGCCATTATGTATGTATATGCCGGAGGTCTGTGGTTTTGCGATGCGTCTGCCTTGTAAATCGAACCAGACATCGACAGATGGAGTTATCTGAACACGCTCTATGTCTGTGCTTTCGTTCAGATAGCCCAGGAAAGTATTATAAGCGCTAAGGAGTGCATCGTATGTGGATTGCGTAGCGACATTCGAATAGATTTCTGAGTTCGCTGCATTGATGCAATTTTGCAGGTTTTCTACAACTTCCTTAGGCACCTGTGGTTTTTCATCGTTCCCTTGCGGGTCTGTTCCAGTTCCTTCTTGCGAGTCCGTTCCTAAATTGTATATGCGCAGTTCTCCCAAGCACCAATAGGCATGGCCGTTAATGTCATGGCCGTTACTATAACTTCCCAAAGTGCTGTTTTGCACACTGATGCGTATATAACGATATTTTCCGCCCAGGTCTATCGAAAGCAAGCCTTTACCATTACTATCATACGTTAATGTCGCCGTCGTTATTTGTTCCCAACTTCCATTAACATTGTTTGTTGCATAAATCGTTATATCTTTGGGATTAACATAACCTGAAGTGCTACCGCGTGCACCATATTTCAAAGCGATGCGTTCCACCTCCACTTGTAAGTCGATTTGCAGATAATGGTCTTCATCAGGGGCATCCCCATTACCAGATCTCCATGTCGTATGGAAGAATGTGGTTTGTTTGCCATCCAAAAGTGCTTCATACGACCCTTCATTTGTGGCTTTGGCATTAGAAGAGAGTTGCGATGCCGATGTCAGAAGCCCTGTTGGCGGAGTAGTGAATGCAGCCTTTGATAAACTATCCACGTTATTGGTTATTGTACCACCTGAAGTTGAACCGCCATTGTTTGAATTGTAAGATGTAATAAGCGAGTCGGACTTTATTCTTAATTCAAGCATATCTTTTAGAAGCGGATCTTCTGGTAAAGCAGTAAAACTGTAGAATTTCTTCCATTCACTCGCAGATTGATATGCGCTTATACTATTTTTAGGCACATAGAGTTTGCATTCCTCCTTATTTATATCTTGAAAAACATTTGAAGCGCAATTAGGGGGGAATGTTGCATAACACTCTATACGTCTTATTGCATTGCAAGAATAAAATGCTCCTGTACCTATATAGCCAACGGAGTTTCCAAAAGTTACAGATGTCAAACTTGAGCAAGCTCTAAAAGCTTGAGCTCCTATCGTCGTTACTGAGTTGGGGATTGCGATTGATGTTAAACTTTTACACCCGTAGAAAGCATGATAATCTATAGTTTTGACGGAGTTTCCTAAAGTGACAGATTTCAGATTACCGCAACTATAAAATGCATTCTCTCCTATACTCGTGACTGAGTCTCCAATGTTGGCAGATATCAAACCTGAGCAATTAGAAAAGACACTTTGACCCATGGTCGTAACAGAATTGGGTATTATAATGGAAGTAAGGCTTTTGCATAATGCGAAAGCTCTATCTCCTATACTCTTTACAGAGTTTGGAATAGTTACAGATGTTAAACCTCGGCAATCTTTGAAAGCATCAGAACGTATGCCTGTAACCTTTACAGTCTTGCTCCCTATTATAATTCCTTCGGGGATAACTACTTCACCTGAATATTCATGATATTCATCATAAGAACTTCCTCTATAAGTTACTATTAATTCTGTTTGATTATTGCTAAAATTATAGTAAATGCCATCGACTTCTATGTCGTGAGCAGAAATAGGTATGCCGCAGAGGATGGACGGCAATAGCAGTAAAAGTAATCGTTTCATAATCGTTTGATATTTGTTTATTAGTTGTTATTGATTATCTTATTTTGAGTTTTGGTTTATTTATTTGGAACTTTCAAAATCTGAGCCGTCTATTTCAGAAACTGTCTTCTCGATTATTTGGGCATTTATTCTATTGGCAAAGTTCATGAGCGTCTCGCTTGGTTTTGGATCAACAATAAATACAGGTTTATGTTCGTAATCAAAATTATCTACTATATATTTATTGATTTCTTTGTCTTTCCCTCCATAGCCTATAATTATCAGTTTCTCTGCATTTTTAAGATTACACTTGAAATTGCAAAATAACTCTTGAAAAAAGAAATCATTATATCTAATCGCCTTTGTTGTTCCTGTAAGAAAATCATAATGTCTTTCTGATTCAGAATAGATAAATTCTCCTTTATTTTCATCCTCCATATAAAGTTGAGTGATGTTTATGCCTTTATTTGATTTAAGATAAGCAATTTTACGAGATATCCCATCAACACCCTTTTTATAAAAGGGAACATAATTTACACTTCCATGAAGTTTGTATAAATTGATGGATGCCTGATTATAGTTATCAGTGGTATATGCTTGTAGTCTGCATGTATACTCAAAACCGTTACAGCAAAATACTCCATAATACTTAGATCCATACTCTTTAAAACCATCATTGACTTCTGTATTGAGTATGTTAGAGAATGACTCAAAAAGCAAGTCGTGATTCAATGTGTGTACATCGACAATGTAATCTTTAACAAGTGATGTAATAAAATCTATAAAACAGTTATAGTTTTGCTGAAATTCACAACGAACAGAATCTACGTTTTCATAATATTGCCTACCCTTCCTATCTCTAATAAGGTCCTGCACAATTTGGTTATAGATATTCAATAAATAATCTACCAAGGTTTCTTTCTCGATATTTTGATTGAGGTCTTTTTTGAGGGTGTTTGTGTATAATTCCCCATCAAAATAACAGCCTGAAGATAAATAATCGTAAAATTTCTAATAGTCAAATTTTTCTTTGCTTTTAAGATATTCATTCATCAAGGGCAATAAAAATTCAAAACATTTTTGATGGTCATCTCTATGTGACGAATTAGGATTCGCATAATGAAGAATACCATTAGTAAAAGCAATAGTCTTATTACAAATAGACTGTTGAACCTTACAACTTAGACAACTGCCCATAGGGTAACCTAAAGGTACAGAAAATCCTGCACCTAATAGCATGGATATACGCTTTCTACCTTTTATAGGTTTTTGTTTTGAGAAATCTTCAACATCAACGTCATTGATTGTTTGTACTTTATTATTTAAAAAATGTTCCATTGTCTTTGTATATTATTAGTGTATGACAAATATAGTTTTATTGGAAAAGATTAGGTACCATGGAAACAATGAAAGGTACGAATGTTGTTGTGCAGTGTATGAAATGTCATATTTTACTTTCATTTCTGTTTGTATCTCTGTTTTTACTATGATGCGATTATTCTTTGAAGGGTCTTGAAATGTACGGATACAAGAAAAGCGTGAAGATTTGTTTGTTCATTCTCTCTTGGTATCGCCAAACACCTTACCGAAATGAACTAAGTTACAACTTCCTCACGCTGTAAGTATATAATTCTTCGTAGCACGAGGATGCGCCATGAAAACATATACTACAGATGAGCGTTAATAAACTTGATCCCTCGGTTGTTGAAATTGGCGATTTCAGAGAGAGGATAAATCAAAAAACGCTTCCTTGTTCGCAGTTTTCTCCCTGCGATGTGGCAAAGTTAATAAAAAAGAACCATGAATTATTGATTATTTAACCACGAATTTCACGAATGACGCGAATTTATATGACAATTCTCCATATCTTAATGGATTAGGAAGTTTACATGAATTACCATGAATTATCATGAATTCTTACATGGGCAAGCGAGCAGAGCTCGAGTGACCATGAATTTTCTTTAATTTTGAATCTATTTTCTTTAATTTCTGCCCTTCAGGGCACTCTCTTAGTCGTGCTGCGCACGAGAAATGGCCGGAAAATTGTTTTAGAATTATTCAAAATTTTATTTTCCATTTGTCTGAATGTGAATCATATTGAGTGCGCTGTCGCGCAGAAATCTTACAAATCTGTCCAAATCTAACAAATTGAATTTCAAACGATTACCTTGTTTGTGTAATTTGTAAAGATTTGCAGGATTTCTCGCCTTTAGGCAACTCTTTCAATTTTGACACCATAAATTAATTAATAACTCAAGTTTCTCTACGTATGCAGCGAGATTAAATAAAATGCTTATATTTGCAAACAAAAGTTCCATATGCCCTAAGTAGCGATGCTTAGTGGAAGATGCGAGTGTCCCACGTGGAGGCTGGTGTTTTTTAAGAACTTTCGGGTGCGCTAAACGCACCCGTTTTCATTTATATCGGGATTTCTTTCGTAGCTTATATTGGAACGCGGAGGACACTGTAGTCGAGTTTACTCGCTTGCAAAGCAAGAATTACACGAACATTGTCGTTGAATATTGAATTTCAGCCGTCGCTTCGCTGGGCGATTACACGGATTTTTATGACAGTTATCTATGTCTTAATGTATTGGGAAGCTTACATGAATTACCATGAATTATCATGAATTCTTACATGGGCAAGCGAGCAGAGCTCGAGTGACCATGAATTTTCTTTAATTTTGAATCTATTTTCTTTAATTTCTGCCCGTCAGGGCACTCCCTTAGTGAAAGTAAATCATAATGAAATGAGTGTGCTGTCGCGCAGAAATCACACAAATCTATTCAAATCTAACAAATTGATTTTCAGATAATTATTTTTGTATGATTTATGAAGATTTGCACGATTTCTCGCCTTTAGGCGACTTCTTCATTTTTTGATTTATTTTTTCGCAATAGTATTTTGGAACGCTTAGTTTGGCAAATTATTTGCATAATGTAAGTTGATTAACCTATTACATATATGAGACAGATACCTTTAGAAGATTTTTTCAGGAACAGTGAGCGCACGGGGTTTCAACTTTCGCCTGACGGGGTGCATATTGCGTACGCAGCACCGTATAAGGACCGCATGAATATCTTTGTGGAGCGGACGGACGGTACGGGTGCGGCGTTCCGGCTTACTTCTGAGACAGAGCGCAGTGTGGGTGGCTATATGTGGGCTGACAACGAGCGCATACTTTTTGTGAAAGATGACGGTGGCGATGAGAATTTCCATTTGTATGGCGTGAACCTTGACGGCAGCGACCTGCGTTGCTATACGCCTTTCGATGGTGTGAGGGTTTTCATCGTGGATGAACTGGAGGACGTTCCTGACGAGATACTGATTCAGATGAACAAGCGTATTCCCGAGATTTTCGACGTTTACCGCCTCAACCTGCGCACTGGCGAGATTGAGATGGTGGCAGAGAACCCGGGTAACATTCAGGGCTGGATGACGGACCACGACGGGAAACTTCGCGTGGCACTCGCCATCGTTGACGGGGTGAATACGCAGTTACTCTATCGTGATACTGAGGCAGAAGGTTTCCGTCCCGTGCTTACCACGAACTTTAAGGAAAGCGTGAGTTTCCTCGGTTTTACGGCAGATAACCGTGATGTGTATGCCGCTACAAACTTAGGCAGAGATAAAACAGTTTTAGTTCTGATGAATCCTTCCACCTGTGAAGAAAAAGAAGTGCTTTATCAGAACGACCGCTACGACATCTCCAGCATGGCATATTCCCGGCGCCACAAAAAACTGCTTTCTGCCTCCTACTATGGACACGACCGTCCTTACAGACACTATTTCGACGAGAACGAACGCAAATTCCGCGAACATATCGAAAGCCATTTCCCAGGCTACCGCGTAGGTGTGGCAGGTTGCGACAAGACTGAAGAGAAGTATTTACTCTTAGTAGGTAGCGACCGAACACGCGGTACTTATTACTTTTACGATTCTCTGAAAGACGAGTTCAGGAAGATTGCCGACACTGCACCTTGGATAAAGGAAGAGGAGATGGTGGCGATGCATCCCGTGAGTTATACATCGCGCGACGGCTGGACGATAGAGGCTTACCTTTCACTACCGCATGGCTACACACTTGAAAATGCGAAGAATCTGCCAGTTGTGGTTCACCCTCACGGCGGACCTTGGACGCGCGACCATTGGGGATTCTCGTCAGAGGTACAGTTCCTTTGCAATCGTGGCTATGCCGTGTTTGAGATGAATTTCAGGAGTTCTTCGGGCTACGGACGTAAATTCATGGAAGCGGGCTATAAGCAATGGGGGCAGGACATTCAGAACGACATCACAGACGGTGTGGAATGGCTGAAGTCGGAAGGCATAGCCGACCCGAAGCGCATTGCCATATATGGCGGTAGTTTTGGCGGTTACGCAGCTTTGGCGGGTGTGACATTCACGCCTGACCTTTACTGTTGCGCGGTAGATTACGTCGGTGTTTCAAACCTGTTTACGTTTATGCAGACGATACCACCCTACTGGAAGCCCATGCTCGAGATGATGTACGAACAAGTTGGCGACCCAGTGAAGGACAAGGAGATGATGGCAGCCTATAGTCCTGCGCTCCATGCAGACAAGATTAAAGTGCCACTATTGGTGGCTCAAGGCGCTAATGATCCCCGTGTAAACAAGGCTGAAAGCGACCAGATGGTAGCCGCCTTGCGTGAGCGTGGTATAGAGGTGGAATACATGGTAAAAGACAATGAAGGACACGGCTTCTCCAATCAGGAAAACCGCTTCGACTTCTATCGTGCCATGGAACGGTTCTTCAGCAAGCACCTTGGGTAAAGGGTAAATAAAGGCTTAGAGACAGAAAAAAGTAGAGCCTAACAGACTCTACTTTTTTCGTTATAATTTTCAGTCAGGTTTATTCCCATCCGAGTGCGCTTGCACCAAGCACTCCGGCTTCACTGCCCTTGAGCGTGCTGACCAGGAGTTTTGCCTGTCCTTTGTAGATATTAAGGATGTCATCGTCATAAGCCTTTGCGATGGGATCCATAATCCAATGTCCTGCCTTTGTAAGTCCACCGAAGAACACGAAAGCCTCTGGCGCATTGAACAGAGCATAGTTAGCACAAGCTTTTCCGAGTATTGTTCCAGTATATTCAAAGATTTCCTTTGCAATTTCACAACCTTGCTCTGCAGCATTGTAAACGTCGAGAGATGTGATCTTCTCCGGGTCGATGTCGCGCAACGGGCTTGGTTTATCGCTCTTTTCGAGCATAATTCTTGCAGTTCTTGCCACACCTGTTGCAGAACAGTACGTTTCAAGACATCCTGCACGTCCGCAGCCACAAGAGCGTGCTTCTGCAGAACGGTCCACTATGGCATGTCCGAGTTCTCCTGCAAAGCCATCACTGCCGTAAACAACTTTTCCATCTACAACGATACCGCTTCCTACACCGGTGCCGAGCGTAATCATGATGAAGTTTTTCATACCTCTTGCCACGCCGTATGTCATTTCGCCGAGCGCTGCTGCATTAGCATCGTTCGTTACACGACAAGGAACGCCGAGCGCTTCTTCAAATAGTTTACCGATGGGCACTACACCTTCCCAAATCAGGTTTGCTGCATATTCGATATTGCCGGTATAATAGTTGCCGTTTGGCGCTCCGATACCCATACCTTTTATTTTGTCTATGCCGCCTACCTCTTCAATGCATGGCTGTAAAGCCTCCACTGCCGCTTTTACGTAGTCATTTACATCGGGATATGCTTTTGTTGAGATAACTGTTTGTGCCACGATGGTTCCTCTTTGGTCGACGATGCCGAAGACGGAGTTTGTTCCACCCATGTCGAGACCTATTACATAAGGCTTTTCGATAGTTTGTTGGTGCATGCTTTTTGTTTTTTATGGTTTTCGATTTATTCTTTCTTTTGAATGTTCAAAATTACACAATTCTGTTTTATTAGAGTTGATTGTCGCTAAAAAGTTTAGGAAATTTCTTTCAGAGTGTGATTTTTCCGAAATCCTTGTCGAGGATAGACATTTCTTTGGCAAGCCCTCCTTCAGATGTCTCACGATAGAGCGACGGTATGTCCTTGCCTGTATTCTTCATCACGGCTACCGTTTTGTCGAAAGAAACGCGATGCACTCCCTCTGCGAGTGTGGCATAGATATTGGCATCGAGCGCTCGCGCTGCAGCATGAGCATTTCGTTCGATGCAAGGAATCTGCACAAGTCCGCATACGGGGTCGCATGTCATGCCGAGGTGGTGTTCAAGTCCCATTTCTGCTGCATATTCCGTTGCAGCGAGCGATCCTCCGAACACATAGTTTGCTGCCGCCGCCGCCATGGCGCAAGCCACTCCCACTTCAGCCTGACATCCCGCCTCTGCACCGCTGATGCTACCGCGTGTTTTTGCTACATTACCGACGAGACCGGCTGTGGCAAGGGCGTGAATCATTCGTGCGTCCGAAAAGTTGCGACTGGTCTGTATGTGATAAAGCACTCCGGGCACTACTCCGGAACTACCGCAAGTTGGTGCCGTTACCACTTTCCCACCTGATGCGTTTTCTTCGCTTACTGCGAGTGCGTAGGCAAAGACGAGTCCCCGCGTTTGCAGGTTGGGGCTGTACCCCATGGCTTTTACATAATAGTGTGGTGCCTTTCGCTTGAGATGCAGGTCGCCAGGCAGCACCCCTTCGTGGTGAAGACCTCTGTCAACACACGACTTCATAACCTCCCACACCTCGGTAAGATAGTCCCATATTTCGGGCCCCTCGCTGTAGTTGACGTACTCCCAGTAGGACATTCCTCTTTCGTCGCACCATCTTGCTATTTCTGACATACTGTCCAGTTCATAGACATCAGGAGTCTCGACATGTTCCAGATAGTTTGTGCCTTCTTCTTGAAGTGCACCGCCTCCAACACTGTAGACTTTCCACTGGTCGTATGCTGTTCCATCGTCGCGTACCGCCTCGAAGAGCATTCCGTTGGGATGGAATTCGGGGACTATTTCCGATTTCCATACTATTGTGGTGCGTTCTTCTCCAAGCGTATCGATGATGGCTTGATCCGTTAAGTGTCCTTTTCCTGTTGCAGCGAGTGAACCATAGAGTGTAACTTGAAACCTGCTACATTCAGGGTGTTTTGAGCGGAAAATTTCCGCGGCTTTTCTGGGGCCCATGGTGTGTGAACTGCTGGGACCGTATCCTATTCTGAAGAGTTCTTTTAATGATTTCATTGTCGGTGTCCGTGTTTTGAATTGTTGGGTTATTTTCCCTTTATAATGCCCTTGCGGTAAGCATCGAGGAGTTGTTTGAGATCTTGTATCTGAAGTCTTAGTTCTGCGCCTTTATCAGTATCAGCCACCATTTTCCTGTGCCCTGTCATTTCTACAATCTGTGTGGTTGATCTGATGTCTATTCCACGTTCTATGGCATCGGCTGTTGATGAGAAAGGCTCGTGTTGTACGAGTTCGAATCCGCGGCTATGGTAAACGAGCGTGTATCCTGCGATACCTGTTGTTTCGTGGAATGGCGCGGCAAATCCGCCATCAATGACCATTAGTTTTCCGTTAGCCTTGATTGGATTTTCGCCTTGACTGACATGAACCGGAACATGCCCGTTAATGATATGCTTATGTTCGCCCACGACTCCGAAATTATCTAGGATTCTGTCGCAGACTGTTTCATCGTTCCGCAATTTGTAATAGTTTCCCTTTATTTCTTCGTGTGGTTGCTTTTCTGCTATGAAATACCTTTCGAAGGTAGCCATTTTTGATTTATCGAACAGCGGACTATCAGGTCCACACCACAGATACCAGATGTAGTCAGCACCTTTTTTTCTTTCCTGTTTAGTTGCCTGATGGTCAAAAGCCAATCTTACCATCTGTTCCACTCGCTGCATAAGCGTTTTCCCCGCAACTTTTTCTCCATCCACAACCACTTGTTTCAGCGTTCCGTCTTCGTTGAGCGGCACTGATGCATGGAAGAGCAAATTTGAATTGTAGATACCATACATTGCACCTTTTCTGAGAAGGTAACTGATGTGTTTTCTGAGTCTGTCGCTCATTTCGAAACTATGCCTCAGCCGTCGCATCATCATAGCCTCTCCGTCAGAGAGTTGGCAGGGATTATCAGGATTTACCGTTGGAAGGAAAGTGTCCGTCAGTTGATAAGAAATGCCATCGACTTCTACCGTATTGTTTTGGAAATTGATTTTCTCAAGTAGGTTTCTGTTTTGCATACCCCATTCCGGATGTGCCTTGTAGAGTTGCCCTTCAAGTTTGAAACCGATGACAGAAATAGCCTTGTGCATCTGTGAGAGAAGGCGAAGGTCCTTCTCGGAGAGTTTTCTTCCTATGGATTCAGTTCTTGGAATGAAGGCTTCGCAGGGGTCGTCTGCATAAGTTTCCATGGCGAATGTAGCCAGCGACATGAGGCTGATGCCGTATCCGTCTTCGAGTGTACGTGTGTTGGCATACCTGAGTGACAGTCGCAACACTGTGGCTATGCAAGCCAGATTTCCGGCGGCTGCACCCATCCAGAGCATATCGTGGTTTCCCCACTGTATGTCGATGTGGCGGTAGTTGGACAGGTTATCAAGAATGAGATGTGCACCCGGTCCTCTGTCAAAGATGTCGCCAAGAATGTGGAGTTGGTCGAATGCAAGTCGCTGAATGAGATAGCACATTGCTGTGATGAATTGGTCAGCACACCTTGTTTCTATGATTGTCTTGACGATACCGTTGTAATAGTGCTGTTTGTTGTGGCTATCGCTGCTTTCGTGTAGTAATTCCTCTATTATATATGCAAAATCCTCCGGCAGACTTTTTCTTACCTTTGACCTCGTATATTTCGAAGACATATCCCGACAAAGCGGTATCAGCCTGTTGAGCGTCAGTTCATAGAATTCATCAAGATTATCCTCTTTCTGCTTGATTATTTCAAGTTTTTCTTCCGGATAGTAAATAAGTGTGCAGAGTTCTTTTATCTCTTCTTCTTTCAATTCATTCTGAAAGCGTTCCTTCACCTTCCTTTTGATGTTTCCCGACGCATTTCTGAGCACATGCTGGAATGCCGCATTCGCTCCATGCAGGTCTGCCATGAAATGCTCTGTCGGTTTTGGAAGCCGCAAGATGGCCTCCAGATTGATGATTTCGCTTGTAACTGATGATATCGTAGGAAATTGACTCGCCAGGAGTCGGAGATACCTCAAATTATCTTTCATGGTTATATCAGTTGATGTTGTGAGTTCATACTTTTTCGATGGCTTCAGCGTGCAACCACCCTTCCTTTTCATCCGGGAGACGTACAAGGATAAAGCCTTCTTTGTTTTTTTCTGTCAGCAAGATGACAGTAACCCCTTCGTGAAGATTATTCTGCACCTTTGCTTGGGTTGACGGACTGTCGTACACTTTCTCATCCTTCATCAGGACAGCCTTTTGCGTATTTGAAGCCTCGTGCGCCTGCATTGCAGCGAATACGTTGAATGTCAGCAGCATTATTGTAAAGAAAATCATGGAAAAGAACGCAGTTTTTCTCCATCTGACGCTTGATAATAATCTGTAACCTGCAAAGGATATCAGCATAAGCACCAGTGCTACTATAGCCCATCCTCCCCATGCCCTGGAACTCTTTGACGAGATAACTTCAGACAGCCACGTGATAAAGAAAAGCCCCTCCGGTTCACCAAATCTGTCCTGCAATTTTGCATTGCACACCCGAAGATTGAAGTCTGCCACATCGTTTGACGCATCGACTTTCAACGCTCGCTGATAATTGAGTATGGCTTTGGGCATATTTTTGTTACGATAGTATGCATTGCCCAGATTAGTGTATGCAGCCGTAGTTGGTGCTGTTTTCAGCACTTTCTCGTAGATTTCTATTGCTTTTTCATAATTCTTTGCTGCAAGTGCGGAATCACCCGTTTCTTTGGTTTGTGCTACTGCCACAACTGCAGTTATAAACGCTAATATAGTGAGTAGTTTTTTCATTGCTTACCGTTTTTATTTGCGTTTATCAATTTGTTCATGATGTCATTCGCCTTCAGGAGCATTTCATCCTTCGTGATGTTCGAAATAACACCCGAAAAGCGCACTTGTTCACATTCATCGAGCATACCCAGCAACTCGCTTCTGAGCGCTGGTTCCACGTTGTCTTCAGTCAGAAGGTCTTCTATTTTCTGCTTACTGATTTCGCCCACGCCAATGTTGTAGTGTTCTGCAATATACACTTTGAATGCTTTGAGAATTTCAGCGCAGAAGATATCGTCTTTTTCGTTTAGTAATTGCTCGGCTTTTCTTAGTCTGACAGACGCTTTCTTCCCCGATTTCCGTCTTCTCCAGCCTTCTGCATCACTACGTATTTCCAGATTCTTGCCAAGCCATTTATAGACCCATACGAATGCTGCGATGATTGCCAGAAGAAGGAAGATGTAGAGCGGTGAGCCCCATTTTGGCAGCAGGTGCTTAGGCTCGTCCTGCGGTTCTGATATGATGTCGCTACGCATCAGTTCCAACTCCTTATCCACCTCGCTTGCCGAACGTTCTCCCTGCTTGATATTGAGCGGGATAGCCTGCAAAGCAATAGTGTGGTAGGTCTTGTCTGCGGGGTCGAAATAGACAAAGGGCGTTTCAGGTATGGTAAAATTCCCCACTTCTCTGGGCACGAACCGGTATTCAAATACCACGTTTCCTGTGCAGCCCGCATCATCTGCCTTAGAGTTGTCCGTGATGCGCGGTTCGTATGTCTCGAAGGATTTCGGGAAATTGATTTTTGGCGGTGTAATCAGTTTCAGATTGCCAACACCGGATATAGTTAACCGATAGGTGCCAAGTTCATTTGTCTTTGGGGGACCACCTACAATTTCAGCCTTTGCCTGAAGTTGTCCGACAGCCCCTCCGAAAGCAACAGGACGTTGTGGCAGGGGTTGCACATTGATTTGTATGTCCTTTACTTTTCGCTCCAGCACACTTGGTGTTGAGAAGAATGCTCCGAACGGATCTGCCGGTTGCACTTGGCATTGGAATGTGATACCCGGTATGGTTATGGTGCCTGTCTTTTGAGGGAAGATAAGTGTTCTCTTTACTATGCCTGTCTTGAATGGTCTGCCTCCGATATTTTCTTGTGTAACATCCGGGGTTTTGCTTTCATTTTCTATATCGATGGTAACCATATCCTTGAAGTCGGGCGTTTGTCCGGTACCCACACTCAGCCCCAGATTCTTTCCGCAATAGAACCGGTAAGTGAGTAACACCGCCTGCTGTTCATAAACAGTCGTTTGGCTCGCCGTTACAGTGAAATAGAGATCTCGCTCCGTCACTTCCGAACTTAAGGAAGAAGACGGTGGCATTGCCGAAGGCGGGAACATGCCCTGCTGCATAGAATGTGGTGTCTGCGCCGGACTTTGATTTGCAGCCGAGTTGTCCACTTTTATGGACAGACTTTTGGTCTGCACGAGGTGTCCCTGTATATTGAAATTTGCCGGTGGTATGTTATAGGTCCCTGCAGCAGTGGCAACGAGATAGATTATATATGACACTGAGCGACTACTACTTACATTACCATTGATGATACTCGTGCTCGATTCCTCTTGTCGGGAAGGACCACCTACGACAGTCAATCCTGCCGGCACATGCGGCGCAGAGAAACTTTCCACGTTAGCATTCCTCACCGTATAGACTATGGAAAAATCTTGATTTTTCCCCACCCTCTCCGGTGCCTGAACACTTATGGACTGGGTATATGAAGAGAGTGGTGTCAATAGAGTCAACAGGACTAAGAGAAGCCTTCTGACACTCATCGGCACAGACCGCGTTATTGCATTGCTATGCGTTTCTGCTGTAGTGTATATCGTTATCAGTTTGTTCGGCATAATCATCAGTTTGTAGTACCACCATTTCGTGTTACCAATTCTTTTCGAGCCCTGTCCTTCCGCGTGGTATTTTGTTAAGTTTGTCGCGTGTTTTCTGCTCCTCCTGCCTCGACAGGTTCATCATTTGCTGCGTTTGTGGGCTGACAGGTTGCTTTTCCGGATTATTCCTTTGTTCGTTTTGGTTTTGTTGCTGGTCCTGTTTCTGGTCTTGCTTGTCTTTATCTTGATCTTTATTTTCGTTCTTGTTTTGCTGATTTTGCTGCTCCTGTTGGTTCTGCTGATTCTGCTGTTCCTTTTTCAACTGATACTGACAAAGTGCAAGGTTATAACGTGTGTCTTCATCTGAAGGATTGTTTCTCAGCGCCTCTTTGTAATACTCTATGGCTTGTTGTAACTCTTCTTGCTTCTTGTCCTTTTCCTTTCCTGCCTGCATTTGATGGATTACCCCCAGATTGTGGTTAGCGTATGCCTTCAGAAGTTGAGTTTTTTCAGTTGAAGGCTGCTTATTGCTTTTTGCAGCATTTTGCAAATATCTTTGCGCATCCTCGGTGTTGTTTTTTGAGAAATTTACATTTCCCAGATTGTAAAGGATATATGGGTTTGCCGTATCTTTTGCGAGTGCCTGATGATATATTTTTTCCGCCTTGTCGAAATCTCCTGACCTGAAAGCCCTGTTGCCCTGTCTGACGGATTTCCAGAAAGCAGTTTGTGCAGATGCTGAAACAGACAGCAATCCAAGCACCATACAAAGACATATATTTTTGACAGCGAATTTCATTATATCTTGTGTTTTATTTCGTAAACAATCTGAATTTTCTGTAGAATGGATTTTTTGTCTCAAAGATGAGAAATTCTGCAACGATGAAGAAAAGTGCCAGAATTGCGAAGGCGATGAACTGCTCGTTGTAGGTGTCGTATGCAGTTATTGCCGTATCGTGCTGCAACTTATCTATTTCGTTTTGCAACTGTTGAAGGGCGTTGTTTGAGTTGTCCACGTGTATGTACTTTCCGTTGCCTTCCTTTGCCACTTGCTTACAGATTTCCTCGTTTAATGCCGTGACCACGACCTGTCCGTTGTTGTCGGTCATTGGGCCGTCACCTTGCGGTATGGGTGAACCTTCTGTGCTTCCTATTCCGAGGACATAGACGTTACGGTTATCGTCTGCGGCTTCCTTTGCTGCTTCTAATGCATTTTCCTCATGGTTTTCTCCATCGGTAATGACAACTATTGCTTTTCCTACTCTTTTGTTTGCAGTAAAACTATTGTTTGCCAACGATATAGCCGCAGCGAGATTCGTACCCTGTATGCTCACCATGTCTGTGGTTATGGCATCGAGGAACATCCTTGCCGAAACGAGGTCGTTCGTTATAGGCAGTTGCGGATAGGCTTCTCCTGCAAACACGATTAGTCCTACTTTGTCGTTCTGCATTCTGTCAATGATGGTTGTTGCAAGAATCTTAGCCTTTTCGAGCCTTGAAGGCTGTACATCACGCGCCAGCATTGAGTTGGAAACGTCCACCACGAAAATGGCTTCTATTCCTTTTTTTGTATCCTTTGTTGTCTGCATTCCGAACTGTGGCCTCGCCATCATGAGAACTATCATGGCTAATGCCGACGTCATGAGTGCAAACTTGGTGATGTATCTTTTTCTTGAATATTCCTCCACGAGTCCGTGCACGAGTTTGCGCTCTCCGAATCGTTTCATGCGTTTACGATAGGCGAAGAGTGTAAGCAGCCATACCACGATGAAGGCGGGTATCAGCAGGAGTGCGTAGAGGTATTCCGGATTTGCAAATCTAAACATATTATCTGTTGAGAATAGTCTGTTATGGAAGTCTTCTGAGCCACGTCAGCCTCAAGAGCATTTCGAGCGTAAAGATGATGAGTGCCACGAGCCCGAAGAGTTGATAGGCTTCGTATCGCTTGTTGTAGTTCGTTGTTGTCAGTTTCGACTTTTCCAGTTGGTCTATATCTTTATATATTTCACTCAATTCATCAGTGCTTTGAGCTGAATAATACAGTCCTCCCGTCTGTGCAGCGATTTCTTCAAGCGTGTTTGTATTGTTCACCCCATTGGCTGTTGTGTCATTGTCGAGAGGTTCTGTATTTGACTGGTTTTCGTATCCCGGCACACCTACCGAAATGACATATATTCTTATTCCGAGGTTTTTCGCCATTTCCGTAGCCGTGAGTGGTGAGATGTTGCCGGTATTGTTTTCCCCGTCGGTCAGCAGTATGACCACTTTGCTTTTCGTATGGCTTCTTTCGAGATGAGTAACGGCATTGGCTATTCCCATGCCTATTGCCGTGCCCGGCGCGATGACACCTTGGCGCTGCAGGTTGCAATTCACCCTGACGAGAAGACTGAGCAAGGCTGCATGGTCGGTGGTCAGCGGGCATTGTGTGAACGCCTCGCCTCCGAAGAGAGTCAGACCGATGTTGTCGTTTGGCCTGTTTGAGATAAATTCTGTTGCCACATTCTTTGCCGCCGTTATTCTGTCGGGCGTAAGGTCTTGGTGCAACATACTGACAGAGATGTCCATTGCCAACATAATATCAATGCCTTCCTGCTCGTTTTTCGATATAGCATTTCTCGTTTGTGGTCGTGCCAGGACTATGACGATGAGTATGAAGACAAGCATTCTCAGGAAGAAAGGCAGATGCACGAGCATGGTTTTCATCGTTACCGGAAGTTTCCTGAATGGCGCGGTTGTTGCCATTTTTATGGTCGGCTCATGCTTCCTGAGACGTGAGAAGTGCCACCACACCATAGGGATGAGGAGCAGTAACAATAACAGATATATAGGATTGGCGAGTGTCACTATTTATGCACTTTTTACGGTTTTATAACATTTCGTAGATTTCGATGCAGAGGTATATGCAGAGCACTATTGCCATGATTGAGAGGAGCGTGATGAGTGTCCACCGCAGGGTGCGCCTGCGCCTCATGGCATCTTCTTCGAGTACGATTTCCTTGACGACAGGTTTTTCAGGTTCTGGCGCCTCCGCCTTCGTGTTGTTCACATAGTCGAGTGCTTGCATGAAGTTGCGGTCTTTTTCAGAGAGCGACGTGGAGAGGTCAGCAAACTTCACGAGGTCGGCAGTGGAAAGTATTTCCCTGAGTTCTGCCAGAGCGGTCTCATCATTCACCTGTTCCATCGCCTGTATGATTTCTGAAGAAGTTTTTTCTTCCGTATCCACCCCGAAACGCTCTTTTATGTATCGGCGCAGTGTGTCGGTGAGTTTTACGTAGTATGTTTTCTCTTCTTCTTTCGTAACAAATTCCGTTTGCTTTATGGCATTGATTTCATCAATTGCCTTGCTGTGCGGTTGTTGTTTTGGCTGCACCACCACTTTTTTCCTGATGGGTTTGTTTCGCTTCGCTCTTCGCAGGAGCCAGACATCTGCCACGACGAGAAGTGGCAAAAGCAGAACTAATGCCCAAAATAGTGGCGACCATTCGAAGTCCGCATCCACCACGTCTTTCTCGGAGAAGAACTTCTGGAGATGTGTCGTGTCCACAGGTACGGATACCACTTTCAGGTTCATCGGTTTTGCAGACTGATATCGTTTTCCTGAGACTTCTACTTCAAATGGGGGTATCTGATAGTTTGCTGAATCAAAAGAAGTGAGTATGTATTCTCTTTTCAGTTTTAAGCCATTGTCCGCAGCGAGAGTGTCGATTTTTCCCACAGCCACCACTTCTATACCCGGAACTATTTGTGCGCTTTCTTCGATTTGAGGAAAATTAACAACTTGGTTATTTGGCGCTGCGATGTTTGCGGTCAGGGTTGTCTGCTGTCCGATGTGTATGAGTGCTGAATCGAGCGCGGCTTCAACTTTTACCTGTGCCTGCACTGCGATAGTAGATAGCACAGCCAGAATCAGCATCTGTATTTTTATTGCATAAGATTTCATTTTCAGATTCGTTTTGAAAACAATTTCATCAATGCCTTGACGTAATCGCCATCGGTTACTACATCGACGTTATCCACACCACTTTTGGTAAAAACTTCTGCCAATTTTTTCGAGGACTCTATCCACCATTTCCGCTGTGCTTCGCGCACTGTCTTGCTCGATGTGTCGATGTATTGTGTCTGTCCTGTTTCGCTGTCCTGCACCTTCATCAGTCCTACGTCGGGCAGTGCTATCATTCGCTTGTCGTACACCCGGAGTGCCACGACATCGTGTTTTCTGTTGGCTATGGTGAGTGGTCGGCTGAAATCGGCATCATCGATGAAGTCGCTCATGATGAACGCAATACATTTTCTCTTGATTGCTCCCATAAGGAATTCGAGAGGCACACTGATATTTGTCCGCCTGTTGGCTGTAGGGAAAGCGAGGAGTTCGCGAATAATATAGAGAATGTGCTTGCGTCCTTTTTTAGGGGGTATGAATTTTTCTATGCGGTCGCTGAAGAAAATTACTCCTATCTTGTCATTGTTTTGTGTTGCACTGAATGCCAATGTGGCAGCCATTTCTGCCACGAGTTCGCGCTGTGTCCGTCGGTGCGTGCCGAAATCGAGGCTTGAGGAGATGTCCACAAGCAGCATCACGGTAAGTTCGCGCTCTTCTTCATACACTTTGACGAAAGGCCGGTTGAAACGTGCCGTAACGTTCCAGTCTATGTCGCGCACATCGTCGCCCGGCTGATATTCCCGCACTTCTGCAAATGACATACCCCTGCCCTTGAACGCGGAATGATATTCGCCGGCAAAGATATTGTTGGTCAGCGCCTTCGTCTTGAATTCTACGCGCCTTACTTTCTTCAGGAGTTCAACGGTATCTTGCATCGTTGGTATTAAGGCACTTGTACCTTGTTGAGTATCTCTTTGATTATTGTGTCGGCTGTAATGTTTTCGGCTTCGGCTTCGTAGGTCAGGCCTATGCGGTGGCGCAGAACGTCGAATGCCACATCGCGAATGTCTTCTGGGATGACATAACCACGGTGCTTCATGTAAGCACATGTGCGCCCTGCAATGGCGAGGTTGATGCTTGCACGGGGTGAGCCACCGAAACTGATATAGTTCTTCAGCGCAGGCAGTCCGTACTTTTCAGGGTTGCGCGATGCAAAGACAATGTCGGTGATGTATTGCTCTATTCTTTCGTCCACATACACCTTCTTGACGACTTCGCGTGCTTCGAGAATTTTCCCGATGCTGATGACCGGCTGAACTTCGGGCTGTTCTGCAGCAATCTGTGAACGGATGATTTGCTTCTCTTCTTCAAGCGATGGATAGGACACCACCACCTTCATCATGAAGCGGTCCACCTGTGCTTCGGGGAGCGAATAGGTTCCTTCCTGTTCGATGGGGTTTTGTGTGGCAAGAACGAGGAAGGGTTCCGGCAGCGGGAATGTTTCTTCGCCAATCGTTACCTGACGTTCCTGCATGGCTTCGAGGAGCGCACTCTGCACCTTTGCCGGAGCGCGGTTGATTTCGTCTGCCAACAGGAAATTGGCAAAGACGGGACCTTTCTTCACGCTGAACGTCTCTTGTTTCTGACTATAGACGAGTGTGCCTATGACGTCGGCAGGGAGAAGGTCGGGTGTGAACTGAATTCTGCTGAATTTCGCATCAATCAGTTGCGCCAGAGTCTTTATTGCCAGTGTTTTTGCCAGTCCGGGCACACCTTCAAGCAGGATGTGTCCGTTGCTGATAAGTCCTATGAGGAGTGCATCGATAAGATGCTTCTGTCCTACGATGGTTCTGTGCATACCATCAGAGAGTTCTGAAAGGAATGCCGACTGGTTTTCTATTTCAGCATTCAATGCCTGAATATCTACATTTGTAGCCATATTATGAACTTGTTTTTTATTTCGTATTCTTGGATTTTCTAAAAACAAGCAAAAATAATATAAAAAATCCGAAGAGCGCCACAAATTGGTACGACTTTTTGCTTCCGTATTGTCTTATCCGTATAAGGGTGTTCACGGCGTTCACAGCGTTCACGGCGTTCACGGTGTTCAGGTGTTCACGGTGTTCACATTCCTATAGCGTGAACGCGTGAACACTTTCGCTTAAATCATCAAGTAACAAAATGAATATCAAGTATTTGTATAATACAAACTGGTGTTCACGGTATTTTCTGATATAATACAAAAATTATCAAGACTTAAAGAATTAAAGAATTATTCTCTTATTTATTGATTTTATTGATTCATATAAATTATCATTGACAGTTCAGAGTTGGCGTCAGCGATAAAGTCGGTATGTGATACTACGGTTTTAAGGATAAACTTCAACGGAGCGATACAGAATTGTGCAAATTTTGGTGATGACAATATACTGTGCCGCCCATACTGGGCTCATGAAACGTTACTTTATATAACAGGGGTTCCAGTCGCTTCGCTCCTTTCACGCCAGCCTATGTTGTTGCGTCCCTCCGGGACTGCCATAGCGGCAACTGTTGGGAAACGTCCAGACTACCGAATTTATCCGTAGAATCTATAGTTGCTGTTCGGCAGTTGTTCACGCTTCAGGTGTATTTGAACACCCAATGTTATATAAAAATAATTGATATTCAGTTTGTTAAGTATCTGTTTTTGTTCAAGTGTTCACGCGTTCACGCTATAGGAATGTGAACACCGTGAACACCTGAACACCGTGAACACCGTGAACGCTATGAACACCGTGAACGCCATGAACACCTTGAATGCCCCTTAAGTCATTTTTTTTGTAAACAGGTTGTCAAAATTGTCAGTCGGTTTTACAAATTGGGCAGTAATGTTAAAAATCATTGGTTTGTGATTTGATTTTAAAGCACTAATTCGTGATAAATCATTATCTTTGCAGTTGTAAACTTTTCTCTGTATGAAACTCATTTTAATGACGACTCCTAATTTCTTCATTGAAGAGCATCAGATTCTTACTGCGCTTTTTGATGAGGGTTTGGATATTCTTCATATTCGGAAGCCTCATACGGAGCCTGTTTATTCCGAGCGTTTGCTGTCGTTGATTCCTGAAGAGTTTCGCAAGCGCATCATGGTTCACGACCATTATTATCTTAAGAACGAATACAAACTCAAGGGCATCCACCTTAATCCTCGCAACAATCCTCCTGAAAAGTTCAAGGGCACTACGAGTTGTTCCGTTACTACGCTTGATGATGCGCGTCAGTTGCGCAAGAGTGTGGATTACATGATACTGAGTCCTGCCACTCCCGAGACAGGCACTATTCAGTCGGGTGTTGACGAAGCGCTTTTTGAGCAATATAGTAAGGAGAAGGTGGTTGACAGCAAGTTGATGTATATGGGTGGTGCTTCACTGGAGAACATTGGCGCCATAAAGAGCGCAGGTTTTGGAGGTGCCGTGCTTTATGGGTGCATCTGGAACCGTTTCGACCTGCATTCGAGCGACGATTTCAAGGACGTTACCGGCTATTTCCGCAAAATCAGAAAGAACTGCTGACACCACCCGAGCCCCATTATGGCTCGGGATTTTTAAATGTAAAAATTTATAACTAAACATAAACACAAAGCAATGAATTCCAATTTCATCGTATTTTCAGGCACTAATTCGAGGTATCTTGCCGAAAAGATCTGTAAGGAACTTGATTGTCCTATGGGCAAGATGCAGACCACTTTTTTTGCAGATGGCGAGTTTGAAGTTTGCTACGAAGAGATTGTCCGTGGTCGCGACGTGTTCCTTGTCCAGAGCACATTTGCTCCAGCCGACAATTTCATGGAACTTCTACTGATGATTGACGCTGCCAAGCGTGCTTCTGCAAAGAGTATCAATGCCGTCATTCCCTATTTCGGCTGGGCGCGTCAGGACCGCAAGGACAAGCCACGTGTATCGATTGGTGCGAAACTTGTTGCAGACATTCTGGGTGTTACGGGCATTGACCGCCTGATTACATTAGACCTCCATGCAGACCAGGAACAGGGTTTCTTCAATGTTCCCGTTGACCATCTTTACGCTTCTTCGATTTTCCTGCCCTACGTTAAATCGCTGAATTTGGAAAATCTCTGCATTGCTACGCCAGACGTTGGCGGTTCCAAGCGTGCCAACACCTACGCCAAGTATCTGGACTGCCCGCTGGTGCTCTGCAACAAACAGCGCAAGAAGGCGAACGAGGTGGCTACCATGCAGATTATTGGTGAAGTTGAGGGCATGGACGTGGTCCTTGTGGATGACATGGTGGACACCGCTGGCACGATAGCCAAGGCTGCGAACCTGATGCTGGAGAATGGTGCTAACACTGTACGTGCCATTGCCACTCACTGCATCATGTCGGGTCCTGCCGACGAACGCATTGAGAACAGCGCCCTGACCGAGATGGTATTTACAGACACTATTCCATACAAGGGTACTTGCAGCAAAGTAAAACAGATTTCATGCTCTAAACTTGTGGCAGATACCATCCGCTGCGTAATGGAAAACCGCAGTATTTCGGACCAATACCTGATATAGTAGATTTAGGTATTAAGTTCCGCAAGTTCCACTTGCTTGAAGTTAAAGAAGTTAGCGACGAAACTTTAGACCGATAAATAATAAAATACAGAAAGGCATCAGCATAAGGTAATGCCGTTAACTACGAGCGAAGCGATAACTTCGATAACTTCAATAACTTCAGAAAGTTTGGTTAAGTAGAAATAAGAATCGGTCATTAGGATTTCTCTGTTTGATTATCCTAATGACCGATTTGCTGTCATTGTGCCTTATTAGCCCTTGATCACGGCAACTGGCAGGAGTCGGGTTTTCACCTTTACCAAGTCTGCCTCGTTTGCTATGACCGTTTCGATATCCTTGTAGGCACCGGACGCTTCCTGCATATCATCCTGGTTACGAATAGCGTGCACGATACCCTTGGCTTCGAGTTGGGCGATTTCTTTGTTCATGTCAAGTTTCTGAATTGCCATCTTGCGCGACAACGCACGCCCGGCACCATGTGAACATGAACAGAAGGAATCAGGATTGCCCAGTCCTTCTACTATATATGACGCCGTGCCCTGCGAACCTGGTATGATACCAATGACCCCTTCCCTTGCCAGTGTAGCCCCCTTACGGTGTACTATGACATCACAGCCGAAGTGGTGCTCAATGGCGGCATAGTTGTGAGCGATATTGATCATGGGCTCAAATTCTATACCTTCCAGGGTGTCTGCCAATACTTCTTCTATGCGCTCCATCATGAGTTTCCGGTTGCAGAAGGCGAAGTCGATGCAATAGTTCATTTCACTCCAGTACATACCAAACTCCTTTGTTTCACGCGCGAGGAAAGGCAGTTTGAGTTCCGGAGATACCACAGAATACCATCGCTCATTCAGTTCGGCAGCGACTTTGTTGTAGTAATCTCCCACCTGCTTTCCAAGGTTGCGTGAGCCGGAGTGTATCATTATCCAAAGCGTTCCCTCTTCATCCTTCTGCAGTTCGATGAAGTGGTTGCCCCCGCCCAAGGTGCCTACTTCAAAGCGTATGGCATGCTGACGTCCCTTCACCTCTTTGAGTTTGTCGATGTCATGTCCCTGGGGCAGGTATTTTTCATCCTGTGCTTCAGCGTGGTGGTTCATTCCCAGTGGTATGCGCTCACGTATTCCCTTCATAATTTCCTTTCGCAGTACCACGGTTGGAATTTCGTCCACTTTCCAATTGGTCTTTACAGCACACATTCCACATCCGATGTCCACCCCAACGGCGTTGGGTATAACAGCGTTCTTACATGCGAGCACCCCACCGATAGGCATCCCCATGCCTGCATGCACGTCGGGCATGATGGCGAGGTGGTGGAAGAGGAAAGGTAGTGTCGTGAGGTTTTCTATCTGACGCATTGCCGACTCTTCCACTTCATCCGTCCAAATTTTGACGGGCCTGTTGTTGATTAACTTTACATTCATTTTTCCTTCTTTTTTTAGATTTCGGTGCAAAGGTAGAGAGGATGTGCGCAGTCTTTCTGCGTAGTAGAGTTTTTTTTGAGTTTTTTTAGGAAAATTTAGGTTTTTTCCGGGTTTTCCGGGTTTTCCAGAATTCTTCGGCTTAAGAGGCTGATTCTAATAAGAATTAAGGCAGGACCACTGGCCCTGCCTTTAATTCTTATACAATTCTGTACTTTTCTTTCTTACTTATTATTGAAGTTGCTGTAAACGACAGTCATTGTTGGTGCGTTAGTCAGTCCCCCTTCAATTTTCACGCTGGAGAGTCCGAGTTCGTTTCTCATTCGTGTTAGCACTTTATTTGTTTGGTAGTAGGCAGTAACTGTGGTGTATTCCGCCTTCACTGGCATCAATACCACCTTGTTCCAATCGGGATTTGCGCTTTCCCATGCCTGATATTTAGCGTTTCTCTTCGATTCCGTGTCGGTTGGTAACACGCCTGCGCCATTGTCTCGCGTCTGCTTCATGTTTTGTATGAGGCGTGCGATGTTGGTGAAACTGTATGCGTTGTTGGAGAAATCAGCATAGAATGAATTGATGTTATCAGGCAGTTTCCCTTCTTCGAAGAAGTTGTACATCTCCGCCTTTTTGAGCATGACGAGCGTTGTGGGTGGCTCTAATGAATAAAGGCTGTATGATTCGCTGTTGTAGCGGCGGAACACGAGTGTAGCATTATTGATAGTGTCGTTGTAGTGCTCTCCCGCCACGATGTCGGAGACGGGGAGTTCCACTTCGGTGTATATTCCGGCGGGCGACTTAATCATTGTGTAATCATTGTCGGGATTGACAAGTGAGAGCGGAATATCGTTGTCGATGACCGTATTCTGTATGACTTCCTCTGTTGCAGCCATACGCTGATAGCCTGCTACGAGATTTCTTTCGGCGTTATTGTTTTCATAATACCTGAAATAGATGCTCAGCGTCGTTACCGGGGAGCAGACGAGTGCCCCTACTCCACCTACTGTTTCAAAATAGAAGCCCGGGCATACGTTGTGTATGAACTGGTATGCATTTTCGAAGTATTGCGGGTTTTCATAATACTTCTCTACAATATATCTGCCATACTCCACTGGAAGTTTCACCCTGATGTTCCGATATGATGTGGAAGTGGCTTGTGTGGTATTATCTCCGAGGTCGCAAATGGCGTATGCAATGGTTTTGTCCACTGCCGGATTTTCTCCGAGGTAGTCTTGCGGTTTGAAGTCAGTATAGTAATTGCAGCCTTCTTCCATTATTTTGTTACGGTCGAGTTCTCTTATTCTCATCTTCATAGTTGAGAGCGAGTCGCCGTAGTATTGCGACATGAATATGCGTATTTCACAAGAGTCGATAATCGGCCTTCCGTTTTCATCGCAGTTCATCAGTTGCTTGTCAGGGAATCTGAAGTCCTCCTGTATGTTGAACTGCGCCATATAACTGCACTGCGTCATGGCATGTGTTTCCGGGTCGATTATTGCTCCGAGGTATGCGTTGCTGGTGTTCGCCAACACGGAGTCAGCCATTACAGAACGTGAGATGACTTGGTAGGTGGCATTAGTTGTTTCCACCTTATCGATTTCCGGCAGGACGCTGGCGCCTATGTCTTCCGTAGTATCATCGCAGGCAACGAGTCCTAATAGGACTACTGCCAACAGAAATACTTTGCTTTTCATTGTTTTTATTTGAGCGGTGAGTCTGGTATGATAATTAACCCAATGCGTTGAAGAAGTTTCCATACGATTCTCCCATGTTTTCTGCCGCAGGTTTCATGAGAATGGGCAGATTCTTTTCTTGCGCCATTTTGATGAGTTCTTCGTTTACGCCTTCTTCACCAACGATGAGTGCGTCGGCATACTCTACTGCTAATTTCCAAAGTGCATCCGGCTCATCGAGTTTTATTCCTTTTTTCTCCACATCCTTGCTTGTAGCGGTTTTGAAATTCAGGCAGTTAGGGAAATTAGGTTGTGGCTGAAGTTTGGGAAAATCTTCGTATGCAGCGAACACCACCTTAGCATTTGCAAAAGCGGGGTCGTCCTTATATGCTGTTTTGAGCAGGTAAGGTGCTATTGCAGCCATCCATCCCTGACAATAGACCACATCAGGCACCCAGCAGAGTTTTTTTGTAGTTTCTATGACACCCCTTGCGTAGAACACGGCTCTCTCAAGGTTGTCCGGACATTCCTTTCCGTCTGCTTCAGCAATCATGCCTCTTTTTCTGAAGTATTCATCGTTGTCGATGAAATACACCTGCATTCTCGCTGCAGAAATGGATGCTACTTTGATGATGAGTGGGTGATCTGTGTCGTCTATGATAATATTCATTCCACTTAGTCGTATCACCTCGTGCAACTGATTTCTTCTTTCGTTGATACATCCCCATTTTGGCATGAATGTACGTATTTCACATCCTGATTGCTGTATGGCTTGGGGTAAGTATCTACCTGTATCGGACATCAGAGACGATGGTAGATAAGGCGACATTTCCTGGTTGATGAATAAAACTTTCTTTACGTCCATCTGAAAAATTTAGTAGTTTATAGCGGGCGGATTTAGACAAATCACCTCGTACATTTTATTATTTATGGTTTATAGACGACTTCACACACTGCCTCGTGTGTTCACATACTATATTTGGAAATGCAAAGTTAATATTTTTTTTTTAAAAATTCGGAACAAATACAGAGAAAGGGATCTTTTCTTATCTTTGCAAAGTATATTTGAACCAACTATCAAAATATGCTAACCCGTTGGCGGAATTAAATCAGTGCGATGACCGTATTACAGTACATCATTTCATCAACAACAATCCCATAGGAAGAATTAAATACGCACTGATTTAATTCCGCCAATGGGTTAAGTATAAACTTCAATAAAATGTATTGTTACTGATATAAAACAAAAGCCGAGATGCCCTCACGGGTTATCTGGCTTCATTCATGTTTATTATTTATTATAACCAAATCTTATTTATTCATACCTATTGGTAAAACCTAAAAAGTGAATAGTTTATTTTACAACTAGTTCGCGCATTTGCTACTTGAATCTACCACTTCTCGCCGATTGTAATAATTTCTGAGCCAATAAAAGATAATTGCAAGCGGTTTCATTTTCATCATCACCATGAACAAGCATTGAAGCGAGCTGATTGGTTACAAATTCCATTTCATCTTTATTGAGTAGATCTGCTTCAACGGCATCTTTTATAATCGTGTATATACTTACAGGTAGTGTAGAATTGGTTTGGTAGTCTCCTTTCATCCAACTATCAGTCAAAGCATTGAAAGATTGAAAAAATTGTTTTGTTCGTTGTGCCCTACTTGCCTTGTGGTAGGGTAACAAAATAGTGGAAAGCACTTTTCCTTCTCCATTATCTACACCCATTTTTTTAGCGAAAAAAACATCTAAACTATCCAAAGGAATAGGTTTATCACCATTTAATGAAAAAATAGTTACACCACTTTCATCAATTTTCATGTCTCTAAAAAAGGGTTCTAAATATCCATATTCTTCCAAGATTTTTTTATCAAAGGAATTTTGGTCGTATGAAACTTTACCATTATATGAGACTTTACCTTCATTATTTGCTTCGGTTGGCATCTTAGCATAGAGTCGCATAAATTTACAAAAAATATCTTTTCCAAATTCATATTCATACCATTCTAAGGCATAACACGTACGATAGCCAGGATTTTTTTCGTCAATAATACAGGCGAAAATATAGTTTTTTCCCCTGTTTTCTCCTATTGTTATATATTGGGAAGCATCATCTCCATAGAGTAGATTCCATTGCCGGGGTGCGCCACGATCTCCAATATTATAGGATGCAACACGATAGCATAGGGGGTTAGTCGCTTCAGCCTGTATAGCTGCGGCAAGATCTGTAACATATTGTCTGCCATACTCTGCATATCTATAGCGGTTTTTCTTATCGGGTTTATGAATTCCGAAACTATTGATTTCACACATGGAAGTTTTACCCGTTACATCTGCGCCAGGTTTGCGATCCACTTGTATGCTCGTGTGTACGGCTATTTTTGGGTCGGAAGCAATACGTTGATAGAGTTTTTCGATATTTGTTTGTGCGTTGAGCGAGGCAATGGCTGTAATGGCACACATTGCAGTTAAGATAAACTTTTTCATAATTTTGCGTTTTGATTAAATATTAACAATAATAGGTTTTTCTTCTTGTGTTTGCTTATGTCTTGAACGTGCGGAATTTTGTAGTTGAGAAGCTATGATGTTTTCTTGCGTAATTTCTGCAGCATACAAAAGCGCTTGAAGGCGAACTTGCTCTGCGTGCCTCATAAGCTGTATTTCTTCAGGAGTGTAGCCTGGTTGCGAGCCCTTTATTTTATTTATTGAACTTTCAGATACAGAAGGGGGTGTAGCAGGACTATTCACAATGGTTTCTGCATGCACCATGAGATGCTTTTCTGCGTTTATAGTCTCTTGTGATGTAAATTCCGCAACTTGTGGTGTATCTGCCGATAAAATAACGTCTTTAACCGTTTCTGTTGTAGAATTACTTGTCCATTGCACTGCATTTTCAACGGCTCTAAGCATTTTCACTTTAGGAGCCTTTACGCTTTTGCTATTTTTTACCGACTTCATTGCTTCTGGTTGCTCGTAAGCATGCTCGCAAGCAATCTGTGAGGGTAAGGTTACATGTTGAGGCTCTTTCGTAATTAGGGCGATGCGAACTTCACCCTGTTGCTCCGTTGGGATTTTTTTTGTTGGTAAAAGAACGACAAAACAGATAGCGGCAGCGGCAGCAACCAATGAGGGTAACGCAATCCATAGCATCACATTGCGTTTCTTCTGAAATGTCTTCGTGATGTATTTTTCTTTGCGAAGTCTTTCCATGAATCGCTCAGTCATGCCTTCGGGCGGTGCGGCAAGTGTGCGGCGCAATGCCTCGGTGATATCGTTATTAAACTTATCGCGTTCCATTGTTCTAATTTTAGAGTGTTGATGCTAATTGTTTTTTTAGTCTTTGTCTGATGCGCGATAAACGCATAGCTAAAGTTGTGGAATCAGTTGAAGTGATGAAAGCAATTTCTTTCAAGGGCAGGTCATCAATATAAAACAGATGCAACAATGTTCGGTCTTTTTCAGGAAGATTTGCGATAGCTTGCATAAGTTGCTCGATTTTCAACTCAGAAACATTCACATTTTCTTCATTCTCAACACTTAATTGAAAGCCCGGCACATCATCGATCGAAATCGTATTAGGGCGTGTCCGACGCAGATGGTCAATAGCTTTGTTATAGGCTATACGCCTAATCCACGCAGCGAAACCTACTCCTTGCTGTTGATAGTGCTGTAATGTACCAAAGAGTTTAAGAAAAACATCCTGAGTTAGTTCTTCTGCATCTGCAGTATCTCCCACCATGCGGCTTATAAGCGAAAACACAATGCCACCAAACTCAGAGAAGAGTTTTCGGTAGCCCTCTTCTCTACCTGCGGCTGCAGTGTCTATGACTTTTTTCAGTTCGTTTGCGTTCATTCCGCTTAATGCTTTCTACTTATATAACGCAGAAAACTAAAAAACATAACACACCTACTCCATATTTTTTTATTCTAAAAAAGCAATTATGTCTTATTAAGTTGTCAAAACAAGCATTATACAACGCTAAAATTCAAAAAGTTAATTGATAGATTTTGCCTTTCGGGTTCAATGCATTAACTTTGCGGCAAATAGCGACTATCAAGAAAAAAGATGGAAGTTGTAACAACAGTTCGTGCGCTCCGCCGGTATATTTCCGGCGCTCGCCAGGAAGGCAAGACGATAGGTCTTGTACCAACGATGGGTGCGCTTCATGAGGGTCATGCTTCACTTGTTCGCACAAGTGTTAAAGAAAACGATTGCACGGTTGTCAGCGTGTTTGTGAACCCCACTCAATTCAACAATAAGAACGATTTGCGCACATATCCCCGTACACTTGATGCGGACTGTGCTCTTTTAGAAAGTCTTCATGCCGATTGTGTCTTTGCACCGAGTGTGGAGGAAGTATATCCCGAGCCAGACACGCGAGTATTCAGTTATCCTCCCACCGATGTGGTAATGGAGGGCAGCCGTCGTCCCGGTCATTTCAACGGTGTTTGTCAGGTAGTGAGCAAACTGTTTTATTTTGTTGAGCCTGACCGCGCCTATTTAGGTGAGAAGGACTATCAGCAGATTGCAGTGGTTCGCGCTATGGTGAACGACCTGAAATTAAATATTGAGATTCGTCCCTGCCCCATTGTGAGAGAAGCGTCCGGCCTTGCTATGAGCAGTCGTAACACATTGCTTACAGAAACTGAGCGCAAGACTGCCTGCAATATATATAAGGAGTTGCATTCAAGCCTGAGATATGCCAAGAATCACAGCGTTGACGAAACCCGCCAGCGCGTCATCGACCGCCTCAACAGCATCGAAGGACTGGAAGTGGAATACTACGAGATTGTTGACGGCGACACACTTCAAAGCATATCAGACTGGGCCGACGCTTTGCATGTGGTGGGTTGCATCACGGTGTATTGCGGCAGCATACCTGTTCGACTTATAGACAATATCAAGTACAAATGAGCCATGACCATAAAATTGCTGAAATCGAAGATTCACTGCGCCACAGTTACTGAGGCGAATTTGCAGTATATGGGCAGCATCACCATCGACAGTTTGCTGATGGAGGCTTGCGGCCTTGTGGCTCACGAGCATGTCCATGTGGTAAACAACAACAATGGGGAGCGCATAGAGACCTACGTTATCCCCGGCGATCGGGGCAGTGGTTGCATTTGCCTGAACGGTGCTGCAGCCCGGCGTTTCCAACCCGGTGATGTCGTCATCATCATGAGTTATGCCGACATGACACCCGAAGAGGCAGCGCAGTGGAAACCACGCGTAATATTCCCCGACGAAAACAACCGCGTTTAAGCGTTGATACCGGAACTACATCGCGATTGGTTTGACTGCACTATACCTCCATATCCCTTTCTGTGAGTCGCGATGCATCTATTGCGATTTCTTTTCGAGCACTCAAGGTGATGCAGTAAAAGAGCGTTTCACTACGGCACTATGCAGCGAATTGGCAGCGAGGAGTAATGAGGCTTGCGGCAACAGCATAAGCACGATATACTTTGGCGGCGGCACCCCCTCTCAACTTCCGACCCGCCAACTTCTGCGCATTTTCGACACGATACATGCCAACTACGCTGTAGAGACCGATGCCGAGATAACACTTGAAGCCAATCCGGAGGACGTGAGCACGGCCTTTGTGAAAGCATTGATGGGCATGGGGGTGAACAGGATGAGTATGGGTGTGCAGAGTTTCGATGATAAGATATTATCGTTTCTTCACCGGCGACACAACTCCGATAAAGCCAGGGCTGCTGTTCGCGAGATTTCCGACTGCGGCATAGGCAACATCAGCATCGATCTGATATATGGTCTTCCGGGTCAGAGTATTGATGGTTGGCAGAAAGACCTCAACTGCGCTTTTGGGTTACCCATTTCGCATCTTTCTGCTTATTCTCTTACATTTGAGAGGGAGACTGCACTATGGCGGATGCACGAAGAAGGGTTTGTGGAAGAAACTGACGATGAGATTTCACTCAGGATGTACGACTTGCTCTGTTCGCGATGTGAAGCAGAGGGTTTTGGGCACTATGAGATTTCCAATTTCAGCAAGCCAGGCTACCATTCACGTCATAATTCGTCGTATTGGAACGATACGCCTTACATTGGAGTTGGTCCCAGCGCTCATTCCTACGACGGCAAGGATGTTCGCCGCCGGAATGCTTCAGACCTGGAGGGATACATTGCTTCGGAAGGACTAACCGGGCACACTCTTGAGGTGCTTAACGAGAAAGATAAGTACAATGACTTCGTTTTCACGGCACTGCGCACGCGCGAGGGGCTTGACCTGAAGAGTCTGGAAGAACGCTTTGGCAGGAACAGGACACGCTTCGTGAACGAGGTTGCGAAAAGACACTTGAGGATTGGGTTAGTTGAGAAAAACGGTTCTATACTGCGCCTGACGCGACGTGCGCTCTTTACTTCCGATGACGTCATTTCCGACTACATCATTATCGATTAGAAAATAATAACTAAACTTATACATATCCGATGAAGAAATTACTCATTATCACCATCAGTATTCTCCTGACAACGGCAGGTTACTCAACTCCCCCACTCCGCCGCACATTCCAATACAGGCAGAGCGACGGCACCATGATTACTGCTACCAAGAGCGGAAACTCTGACATAGGCTTCTACGAGACAACTGATGGTATGGCTATAGGCCGCAAGGACGGCAGTTTCTACTACCTTATTAACGTTGATGGCGATGCTATCGTGTCTGACTTTCTGGCTCACGACCCTTCGAGCCGCGATGCGGCAGAAGTTGCTTTCGTCAGCCAGAATGGTTTGCGCGGATCTGACCTCATTCAGCAATCCATAGCCAAGCGCAGTCCGTCGCTCAAGTCTGCAGCCCTTAATGCAGATGGTCTTGGCACCTACGGAAAGAGCGCTCCCGGCACAGTATGCAGTCAGGGTCAGGTGGCATTTCCCGTCATTATGGTGGGATTTGCAGACAAACAGTTTCAGAAGACAACAACGCGCGAAAAGATTCAACGCCTGTATAGCGAAGAAGGCTACAACGACGAGCCTAACGCCATAGGCAGTGTTCGCGACTATTTTATTGGCCAGTCGAATGGTATGTTTGTTCCTGAATTCCAAGTGGTTGATTCCATTACTCTTTCAAGAGGCTATGCCTACTATGGTGCCAATGGCTCGGGTACGGGTAAAGACGCAAACGTGGACACTGCCGTCAGGGAGGCTATAGACAGTGCCATATCCCATGGCGTAAATTTCAGGGACTTTGTGGTGGCTCGAAGTGGTGCCACTACGGGTGTGCCATGTGTGATCATCTATTACGCCGGTCCCGGTGAACATTCTTCCTACGAAGAAGGTTGCGATGACTACCTCTGGGCACAGTGGAAAGCCTTAGGTTACTCTGCCACAAACATCCGCTTCAATTCCTACTTCATAGGTAACGAGCTGTTACAGTCGTATAAGCTTGATTCTCTGAAGAACATCATTCCCGTCAGTCAGGAAATTGACGGTATCGGTGTATGCTGCCATGAGTTGGGCCATTCTCTGGGCTTGCCCGACTTTTACAACACTAACAACCAGAATGCGAGTGTCTGCATGGACTATTGGTCTCCTATGGACTATGGGCACTACATCAACAACGGCTACTCCCCCATTGGCTACACCGCCTACGAGAAGGGCTTCTTAGGTTGGATTGCAGTAGAGAAACTCGAAGGCGATGCCCGTGTGTGCCAGTTGTATCCGACGACTTCCGGGGACGGCACTGTGGCATATAAAGTACCAAATAAGAATTCTTCCAGCAACACGACATACCCCGAATACTATCTTTTAGAAAACAGACAACCCGGCAAATGGTATCCTGAAGCGATGGGTAGCGGCATGCTTGCCATTCATGTGGACTATCTTGCAGCGTCCTGGACTGCCAATACGCTCAACAACACGACTTCTCACCTGCGCATGACCTACCTTCCTGCTGACGGCACAAAACAGGCATGGCGCAACAGTCACAATTATTCGGACTTTGCCGGCGATTTGTATGGCAATGAAGTGACAGAGATTACTAATTGGCCCGTTTATACCGGCGCCACTTTGGATGCTCCTATCTATAATATAAAAAACGAAGGCGGCATTGTTTCATTCTGCTATCTTGATGAGACCGTAGGTATCAGCGACATTAAAACGTCTTTGGGCGATGCAGAAGTCTTTACGATTGATGGCAGGAAAGTACTTAATGGCAGAAACGGCCTGACGCGTGGCATCTATATCATCAGGGAGAATGGTGTCAGAAAGCGCGTATTTGTGAGATAGGATTCTGCTCTCGTTTTTCAACACAAACAAAATCCCCAACCGGTCATTGACTGATTGGGGATTTTCTATTCTATCAATATCTTACTCTCGGACGTCCGTAATAATAACGGCGTTGTGGTCCTTGATATGCTCTGTGGCGCGGTGGCAGAGGCCTGCGATAACGTGGAGGAGGTGGAGGTGCATGCCTGCGGTAGCGCGGCGGGACAGGTCTGCGATAACGTGGCGGATAGCGACGCGGATAATAACGACGTGGCGCATAGCGGCGCGGTGGCTGCTGAACTTCTGTTGCTTCGTTTACCTCATTGGTTTCTGCCAAGACAGAAACGGGCAAACCGACCAACATCAACGCCAGAAAAGCAAAAAACAGTCTTCTCATAATTGTAATTGGTTTTTTAGGTTAGTAAATTAGGTCTAATTGCATCATTATTACATAACGATGCCACAAATATAGCAAGAAAATAAATAATTTCAGCCATTATTTCCATTTTTTTTTACAATTTCACTATAGGGGTGTTATACAGAGATTACTTTCTTTTGCATTAAATGTAAAAAAAGTTTAAAACCGTTTAAAAGATGTTAAGGTGCGCAAGGAAAAGTTGCATATAACAACAATTTGTCGTACTTTTGCAACGCGAATTAAGAAAATCAACTTATGAAGTTTAACAAAATTATTTGTACAACCCTTGCAGCCACAGCGCTGCTTTTTACAACAAGCACAACTCTTTCCGCACAAGACGAAGTATTAAAACAAACCGGTCGTGATTTCATATTGTCAGACGACGCTGAGATGGTATCTCTTGACAATTTCATGAACGACAACGGAAAGATTAAGAATCAAAAGAGCATCAACCTGAACAACGGCGTTACCGCAGAACACTTATATGCCGGCCTTTGGAACACAACATTGGCTCACCCATATAAGAATGTAGCAAAACCCGATAGTTTCCATATCGACATGACAGGTTTCCACATGCCTACTCCGAGCCGCAAAGTGACGAGTAACTTTGGTTATCGTCCCAAGTTCAAGCGTTATCACAAAGGTCTTGACATCAAGGTAAACACAGGCGACACGATTTACGCCGCTTTCGATGGCGTTGCCCGCGTGGTACGTTATGATGCCAATGGCTATGGCAATTACGTTGTATTGCGTCATGAGAATGGTCTTGAGACTATTTACGGTCACATGTCGAAGCACCTTTGCAAGACAGACGACGTGGTAAAGGCAGGCGATCCTATCGGTTTGGGCGGTAATACCGGTCGCAGTTTCGGTAGCCACCTCCACTTTGAGACACGCTTCCTTGGTGAAGCCATCGATCCTGCTTTGCTGTTTGACTTCCCCAACCAAACGAATGTCGTTGATGATTTCGTTTACAAGAAGAGCGATTCACACGACGGCATGGTTACGGCACGCAAGTAAACATACGTAAGATATACACTTTGAGAGGGCTTATATAATATATAGGTTCTCTTTTTTTCATCGCATATTGTCCTGCACTTACATGATTATTACATGATTATTACATAATTACGTAAATATTTTTTAACAAAACCTTGTAATTTTCCATTTTAGTTCTACCTTTGTATTAAATTTTGAAAATATCCAACCAAATAAATTTAAACAACATGAAAAAATTATTGATTCTTTTGGCAGTAGCAGCCTCATTCCAGACTGTATCTGCACAAACAGTTGTTGACAGCAAGACCACCGACAACTGGTACTTAGGCATTAAGTTGGGCGGTGAGGTTAAGACTCGTCACACAGCATTCTTCCAACACATCAACCCGACAGCCGGTGTTCGCGTAGGTCGCAATTTCACTCCGGTATTCGGCTTGGCAGCAGAAGGTATTGTAACCACAGGTAACCAGCCCTGGCACACAACAGGTACTTTCCTGCAGCGCCTGAACGTGAACGCTCTTGCTACAGTAAACTTCACGAACTGGATTTTGGGTTACAAAGGCAAGCCCCGTGCATTTGAAGTAATCGGTATTGCAGGTTTCGGCTGGGCACACCGCTTTGGCAACCACGCAGCAGTTAACTGGGAGAACGACATGCCTCGCTATAACGTATATGTTCCCGCAGGCGACGGCCATTGGGACGCTTTCAAGAAAGTTGACCGCGACTTCGTATCAAACAAGGTAGGTTTGGACCTTGCTTACAACTTCGGCAGCGACAAGCAGTTCCAGGTATATCTTGAGCCTGCTTACAACTGGGCACTTAACGATGGCAACGGCAAAATCAAATGGCACAACAACCATGCTTACATGTCGCTCGAAGTTGGTTTTAACTACCGCTTTGCCAACAGCAACGGCACGCACAACTTCAAACTGGCTGAAGGTCGCGACCAGAGCGAGATTGACGCCCTCAATGCACGCATCAACAGACTCCGCGCTCAACTTGACGACGAGGCACAAGCCAACAGCCGTCTGAAGGGCGAGATTTCTGTTCTCAAGGCTAAACTCGAAGACTGCCTGAACCGTGCACCGGAAATCAAGTACATCGAGAAGCCTTCTACTAACACTACAACTACAACTAAGAAGAACTCTCTGGTTAACAACGTACACTTCCGCATCGGCAAGACTGTTATTGATGCCTCTCAGGTGCCCAACGTAGAACGCGTTGCTGCATACCTGAAGAAGCACCCGAAAGCCACTGTTGAAGTATTGGGTTATGCATCAAAGGATGGTAACTACGAAAGCAATGTTAAATTGGCAGAAGGTCGTGCACAGGCTGTGAAGACTATGCTTGTAAACAAATACAACATTGCTGCCAGCCGCATCGACGCAAAGGGCAAGGGCATCAGCGAAGCATACGAAGAGCCAGAATGGAACCGCGTGAGCGAATGCACCATCATCACCGACGATGTAACTACGACTACTACTCGCTAATTAGCGACAGTAAATAGAAATTAAAACCGGAGCCCTTTTGGGGTTCCGGTTTTTAATTATAGGTGTTTTGATTATTATAGATATTTCTCTATATCCTTGAAACTGGTTATGATGGCGTTTGGTATGCTTTCGTCGTTGTTTTCAGGTTGCCATGTTTCTCCTTTGAGCCAGATGGTGTTACAGCCGAGTTGGTTTGCCGGGAGGATGTCTTTCTTGAATGCGTCTCCTATGGCTATGGTTTGTTTGGGCTGACACTGCGCGCGGACTACTCCGAGTTGCCAGATTGCTGGGTCCGGTTTTCTGACACCTACTACTGCGCTTTCTACGATGGCATCGAAGAAGTCGAGTTCGTAGGCACGGAGTACTGCGGAAATATTTCCGTAGAAATTTGTTACGAGTACGAGTTTGTATTTTTCTTTGAGATTCTGTAGTACAGGACGTGTGATTTGAAGGTTCTTGCGCACAATATCGTCGCAATACACAGCGATTTTCTCATTCAGTTCTTTTCTTTTGGTTTCTGTGGTCTGCCAATACTTGAGCCTGACGAGTTGCTGCGTCTCAATGTCTGTTTTTTTACGCAGAAGCGTCAAGAAGTCGTCGTTTGGAAGGATGATGGGTGTTTTAGCGAGTTCTCTTTCGGTAAAGACATAGGTTTCTCTGAACTGTTCTTCTGTTACGGGCACTTGTGCATGGCAGAATCCTTCGAACAGTACGTTAGCCCAATGTCGTCCGTTTGTATCGAGTGTTCCTCCATAGTCGAAAAGGAGTGCCTTTATGTCTGAGAATTTCATTTTTGTTTCAGTTTATTTCCGAACTTTACGAAAGCCACTCCGACGGCTATCCAGAAGAGTTCTCTGATTCGTGTAAAAATACTTGTATAAATACCCACTCCTCCGGATGCTTTCCCGATAATGCCGAGCACTGCGGCAAGTCCTCCTTCGCGTGCTCCGAGTTGCATCGGAAAAAAGAACAGCATATTTCCTATGAGCGAACTAAATGCCAAGACAAAAAGCCCATCCCAGAATGACACGTCCACTCCAAGTGCGAGGAGTATGAAATAGAATTCGAGTGAATTGATTACGCGCGCCAGATATTCGCTTCCGAGTGAGGAATAGAATGCTTTTGGGCGCTCATGGAGATAGGCTATGTTACGGTCGATTTGCTCCATATTCTCTTGATTCTTCTCAAAGAAGTTTCGCACGGCATTTCTCAGGAAGGGTATTTTCATGAGTAAGCGGGAGCACTTCACTATCATACCGTTCTTATAGCCTCGATAGAAGAAGTATGCCACGAGAGCTGACACAGCGAGCAGGATGGCGATGAATGCCCAGATGAGTATGGTGGTTCTTTCGAAATAGATGATTGGGAAGAGTATGGCAGCCGTAACCCATAGGCAGAAATGCGAGAAGATGTGCATCATGGAATAGAGCACTGTGCTCGACATGGCTCTGTTCATTCCTATGTAGGAACTGAGTTCCATTATACGATATGGCGCTCCTCCGGAACCGAATGGTGTGGTATAAGAGAAAGCAAATCCCGACACGGTTAGTCTGAATGCCTGCAGAAATGACAGCCTGTTGCCTTCTGCACCTGTGTTGACAATGATCTGGTAAGCCAGGGCATTAAACGCATAAACAAACACCCATACTCCTATGACTGCCAACAGGTAAAATCCACCCCTATTGAGCGCATTGACAAATCCTTCCCACGTTACGTCGAAGGAATATATCATCACCGCTATTGCGATGAGCCCGAAGAGAAAAAACAGGTTTCTATACCTTGCTTTCATATTTGTCGATATTGTCCGTGAGATGTTTGCAGAGTTTCTCGTGGCGGTTACGCATATAGATACAAAGTGCAGACATCACAGTTATTTCGAAAACCGGATAAATCCACGGTTCTCTCACGAGTATGGCGATGTAGAGCGTTATTGCCCTAACATTGAATGTCAGTATGTTTGCATATTTCATCAGTGGCAGGCTACCTTTCCGGAAATCGTCGCGGAGCGTTTGCGGCAATTCTTTTGGGAAGCGCTGTGCCAGGACCTGTTTGAACATTTGGAAAGCCGGTGTCATCGCCTCTTGTGAGCGCGTATAGTTGCCATAGAAATAGAGGTAGGTTTTCCATAGCGGGTTGTCGCTCCATTTCAGGTTGCTATACTCTTCTTCAAGTGCTTTTGAGTTGTCGAGTTCACTTCCGCTTTCTCCCTTAAGAAAGAAAAGGTGGATGTTTCGGTAGTAGTCAGCGAGTTGGCATTGTTTTGAATGGCAGATCAGTCCTGCGAGAGCACATAGGAGCCATATCCAGATGCCCCATGTGGGTGTAAGCCTCAGACACATGAAGAAATAGATGGACACGAACCACGCATCACCTGCAAATCCGTCGAGAGCACGTCCTATGCGCGACTTCTTCCCTGTCATTCGTGCGAGTTGTCCGTCGGCACTGTCGTAGAGGTTTGCCCAGATGAGCAGGAGAATTCCTACGATATTTATCAGCAGGTCGTCGAAATAGAAACACACACCTGCAGCCACTCCGAGGAAGATGGACAGGATGGTTATGACGTTGGGGTGCGTACCGAACAGATTGAAGAAGCGCGCCCAGAGGAGTCCGAGCGGGCGTGTGAAATATATGTCGAGCCATTCTTCCGTGTCTTGCGACTTGAAGGTTGACTGCAGGTCGGTTTTCGCCTTTTCTTTCATTGTTTGTTGAATATTTGCAGGATTTTCTGTGCTATGTGCGTTGCTGCCTCGTCCTTACAGGCGGAGAAACTTGGCCAGTCGTTGAAATCGATGATAACGAATGTGCCGTCAGGTCGTACGATGGCATCTCCGCCGTAGATGGCAATATTTGTCAGTGTTGCCGCTTTGTTCGCTGCTTTTTGCAGTTCGGAGCGTGAAAAGTCGTATTTTCTGAGGGGTGAATTATGCACTTCGTGTCCGAACTTCGAGAAATTGCCGTTTTCCGCTGGAAATGAGCATGAAAAGAATTCTGTTCCTTCCACTCCATAGAATTTTACGAGATCGCCCTCCTCATGTTTCACTTGCAGGATGATGTCTTGAGTATTGCCTGCTCTTAACTCTGCAATTCGTTCGCGATACGTCTCTTCATTATGCACGAAACAAACGTCATTTGCTTGCTGTGCACTTGCCGCAGACTTGAGCCAGAATGGATAAGCCATTTCCCGCCCTTTACCATTGTCGATTTTAGTTTCAGGTATCGGCACACCTGCTGCCTTGAAGATTTCTGCTTGTTGCGCTCGGTTATTATCCTGGAGCGCAGAAGGTGAATTGATAATTGGTATGCCTTCCTCTTCCATTTTCAGGAGTTTCCGGAGCAAGTTTTCCGAACGCCCCATGGAAAACACGGCATCATATCCGCTTTTTATTTCAAATGCGTCCTCTCCTATCGTTTCGACTGAGTGGTTTGCTTGTCGCAGCCGTTCCGTCACAGCGGAAAAGACAGCCCTGTCCCGTTCTACAGAATTTGGCGAGAAACGTTCCGCTCTGCTTATTCCAAGTATTTTCATAAGCGGTTAAATTCGTTGAGAAACCGTTCAGCCTTCTCAATGTCGCTGGCATGATCTACATCGAGTATTTTAGAGAAAGGTACTGCACGCAGTTGCCAGCCATCTTCTATAAGTGTCCTCTGGAAATTTCTCATTCTGCTTTTGCCTTCATCAATACAGCGACGTAGTGTGGACAAGGTGTGCGGTTTCAGGCAATAGATGCCTCCTGATATGTATTTGTCACCTTGATCTGCATCATGGAAGCCGGTGATGCCCAGTTGACTATTCGTTGCCACATACAGCGGCTTTTCGTCGTCGATAAAATCCGTAACAGCCATCATGCCATCCGCTTCTGATGCTTTGAATTGGTTGATGTAGTCCGCGAATTCATCTTCCCTGAATATGGTATCGACGGTTGTCAGGCAGAAGGGTACATCTTCGAGATATTTGCTTATCTCATAGAAACTGTGCATCGAACTTGGTGTAGATTTGACGATGAGCCGAATGTTGTTCTGCTTTTCAGCCATCATTTTCCGCACGAATGTCTCGGTCTGTGGGTGAAGTTGGTTGACTATGATGACCACCTCTTCGGCTCCGTTATCGGCGAAGATTCGTATGAGCCTCTCAAGCATAGGCTCTCCGTTGATGGTGACAAGCGGTTTGGGGAGTTGCACACCTTCTTGCGCCAACCTTGACCCTTCTCCTGCTGCAATTATTGCAAACTTCATTCTTTGCTTTCTTCGTTTTTCGGATTTTCCGGTGCTCGTCTTCTCGAAGCATCGTCCTCCCTTCTGTCGTTGAATAGTTTTGGCAAAGGGTTTGTCTTAGCGTTCTCGTCTGCCACTCTGTTCCGAGTTATGTCGATGGCTGCATATATTGCTTCTCTCATGGACTGTGGCGAAGCAAGATTCTTTCCTGCTATGTCGTATGCCGTGCCATGGTCGGGCGATGTTCGCACGATAGACAGACCTGCTGTGAAATTCACACCGTCGTCCATCGACAAAGCCTTAAAAGGCGTAAGTCCCTGGTCGTGATACATTGCCAAGATTCCATCGAAGTGTGTGTACATCGCAGCCCCGAAGAAGCCATCTGCAGGATATGGTCCGAAGCAAGGTATTCCTTTCTCTTTCATGGCCTGTACTGCAGGTTTTACGATATTTTCTTCTTCATCGCCCATCAGCCCGTTGTCTCCATTGTGGGGATTCAGGCCAAGCACTGCTATTCTTGGTGCAGGCAAGAGGAAATCAGTTCTCAGCGCGTTATAGAACAGTTGTATTTTTTTCTCCACGACTTCCTGTGTGATGTGCTTTGCCACGTCTGCGATGGAGAGATGTGTCGTGACGAGTGCCACTCGCATAAGCCGGTTCATCAAAATCATGAGCGCCTCGCCCTGCGCTTTTGATTCGAGATACTCGGTGTGTCCTGCAAAATGGAAATCATCACTTTGTATGTCCGCCTTGTTGATTGGTGCTGTGATGAGTGCGTCAACTCTGCCAGCCACACAGTCGTCCACGGCTCTCTCGAGTGCAGAGAATGCTGCTCGCCCTGCTTCCGGCGATGGATTTCCAAAGTTGATTTTCACTTCTTCATCACCACAATTCAGGAGGTTGAGACATCCCTCTTTTGCATCTGCCACATTCTTTATTTCATTGAAATTAACAGGCAGTTCGAGTGTTTTCTTGTGGAAGAGTGCTGCTTTGGGCCATCCGTACACCACCGGTATGCATATTTCGAACATGGCGTTGGTTTCGAAGGCCTTGAAGATGACTTCATACCCCACTCCATTGGTATCGCCCTGCGTTATGGCTATGATTGGTAATTTTGCAGCAGGTTTGCTTATTTGCTGCTGTATCTCAGTGTTTTGATTGTTTTCCATTTTTGCTTTGGTTTAGTTTTTATATGATGCCATGCATCGCACGGCTTTACTTCACTTTTTGTTTGCCATCTCGCCTGCCTTTTCTGTAGTCAGCAGTCCACACGCAGCAAAGATGTCCTGTCCTCGTGATGCTCTGATTGTGGTGAACACACCATGCGACGTGAGATAATCGCGAAAACGTACCATGACATTATCTGATGCGCCTTCAAGATTGGTTTCAGGTATGGTATGAAATCGGATAAGGTTGACACGGCAGTCGAGCCCACGAAGCAGATACACGAGTGCTTCTGCATGACGCAGCGTGTCGTTCACTCCCTTGAATATTATGTATTCGAATGTCAGTCGCCTCTGTTTGGGTGCGTCAGACTTGGTTTTTCTGCAGAAGTCATACTGCCTCAGGACGTCAACTACATCCTGTATAGAAAAAGCCTTTTCTGCCGGCATCAGTTCTGCCCTTTGCTGTGGCAGCGGATGATGGAGGCTTATGGCTATGTTGCACTTACTCTCGTCGAGGAAGCGTTTGAGACCTTTGCGGAGCCCCACACTCGATACTGTGATACGTTTCGGACTCCACTTAAAACCCCAGTCTGCCGTGAGCACTTCAGTCGCTCTTAATACATTGTCGAGGTTATCGAAAGGTTCTCCCTGCCCCATAAACACGACGTTAGTGAGTTTTTCTCTTTCCGGCAGTGAATAGATTTGGTTGAGAATGTCGGCTTCACTGAGCGATGCCACGAATCCCTGACGTCCTGTCATGCAGAAAGCACAATTCATCTTACACCCCACCTGGCATGACACGCAGAGTGTAGCCCGTTTGCCATCAGGAATGTAAACAGTTTCCACAAAGTGCCCTTCGTGTGTACGAAAGAGATACTTCTTCGTGCCGTCCTTTGATTCCTGTGCCATTACAGGCGGTGAGCAGCCGATGGTAAAATGCTCGTCCAGTTTGGCACGTGCAATTTTAGAAACGTTCTGCATTTGGTCGGTGGAGGTGATGCACTTGCTGTATATCCAATCAGCCATTTGCTTGCCCACAAATGCAGGTAAGCCAAGACCTTTTGCAGCAGCCTTGAGTTCATCAAGGGTAGCACCGAGTAGTGTATGTTTTCCCTCCTCCATATCATGCAGAGAAGGAGATGAGGCATTGCCATCATTCATTGGCAATAGCCTTATCTCCTTATCGTTTATTCCTTTGATATTCTATTAGCGACGGAGAATCCAAGCGCCTTTGTAGAGTCCTCTGAGTTGGTCGCGTGAACGTCCTGCAGCAGCCTTGCTGTCGGATGAAGTTGCTACGACACGATACCAGTTTGTCAGTCCGTTGATGGTTTCGTTGGTGAATACGACTCTTGAGTCATAGCCGTCTTTTTGCAGTTTGTTCTTCAGTGCTTCAGCGTTGGTTTTCGACTGGAAACTTCCTACAACTACGCTGTACATTTTAAGTGCATCACCACTTATTACGTCTATATTAGCGTCGATTGTGCGTGTTTCCACGTTAGCATACTTTGCTTCGTCTGCGTCAACAGCAGGTGTTGTCGTTGTTGTCGGCACTGTAACAGTTTGCTGTGGCTGCTGATAAGAATCGTAGTCAGCATCTACCACTTGTGTTGCAACGGTGGTCGTAGTTGTTGTTACGCCCTCTGTGTTGTTATCCTTGGCTGCAGCGTATGCCTTCTGGAAAGCAGATTCTCTTGACTTGCAACCAGTGAACACAACTGCGGCTGCCAAACCTAACACTAAAAAGAATGATTTTCTCATTTTAATATTGATTTATGATGATTTTTAGTATTTATAACGACTTATGCATGCTCCATACATAGTCTGTTTACCTTTTTCGTGTGCAAAGTTAGTATTTTATTTGAAAGTATTGTGCTAAATAACGTTAAAGGTTTTGCAAAATGCGTAAATGAATGTAAAAAAACTCTCGAAAAACAATTTGGTTTTGAAAAAAGACGTATATTTGAAGCGTGAAAATTATCATCAACCATTAAAAGAATAAAGAACATGAAGAATTACAGCGTATTAGCAGCCTTTTTGGGCGGAGCCCTGATTGGTGCTGCATCCGGTTTACTTTTTGCCCCTGAAAAGGGCGTTGACACTCGTTCACGTATTGCCGAAGCGCTTCGCAAGCGTGGCATCAAACTGAGCACAGCAGATCTCGACAGCCTTGCAGACGACATTGCAGAGGAACTGGATGACAAATGATTTCAGTTGAGAGTTGACAGTTGAGAGTTGAAAGCCATACTATTATGAATCTCTGCTGTCAACTCTCATCTCTCAAATTTATTTTTTAAAGATGTTTTCATCCGACCATAACGTAAGTTCTTTGAAAGAGTTGCTTTCCGAGACGAAAGAGTACGTAGAGTTACAAGCAGATTATGCGCGTGTCGATCTGACGGGCAGACTGACAAAATTGTTTTCTGCCATAATACTTTTCGCAGTGCTTCTTCTTTTAGCGCTCATCGTGGTGCTTGCCCTGACGTGCTGTCTTGCTTTCTGGCTGGCTCCCCACATGGGTGGTCTGACGGCTACGTTTGCAATTATTGCAGGCATTTACTTCATAGTTATGGTTTGGATTTTTGCCTGCCGCAGGAAAATCATCACGCTTCGTGTATCCCGCTTTATTGGCAAGATTTTGCTAAGCAAGGATATTAGCCTGTCTAAGAAGACATCTGACAACACGAATAAATAAATCCACCTGACGATGCCACTTATCGACTATACGCCCGAATCCATTGAAGCCAGAAAAGCCGAACTGCGCCAGCAAATCAAGGAAAAGCAGGAGGCACTGTTCAAGAAAGCCAACGGACTGACACAGTCTGAGGCAGCAGAGACTACGTCGCAGAAGTGGATAAACAACATCGGCAAAGCCATCGCCATATACGACGGCTTGATGACAGGTTACAAGATTTATCGCGGTGTACGCGCCTTCTCTTTCCTGCCCTGGAAGAAACGCAGAAAGAAAAGGTAATACTTTCTTCTTAAATTGATTTGATGCGGCGTCGTACTTTTGAAGTACGGCGTTGTTCGTTTTTGGGTATTATCACTCGTGTAGAAAAAATGTGGGCATGCCCCGAGACATGTCCACATTTTTGAAATTATTTTCTCCTTTTACTATTTGAGAAATTTCTTGCCACCTTGGATAACTATACCCTTGTAATTGGTATTAACGCGGCGACCTTGCAGGTCGTATATTTCAGACTTATCTGTTACGAAACCGGTCTGCATTGCGTCAATACCTGTCGTGAGGTCTCCTGTAGTGAAATGGATCCGGATGTGTGAGCCATTTGTGGGGAAGTGTGCACGTCCGTAATCGCCAGGATTGGTATTGAAAGAAATTACAAGTGAATATGTAGTATTACTGTCGAGACCTGCCAAGACATTGATTGGGGTGCTTGCCGTCCATGTTCCATCACCATTTGCTGTAGCATACATTTGTTTCCATTGATTCTGCCGGCCATCCAATCCATCTTCAAAGATGTCATAATCCATAAAAACTTCCGTAACGTCGCCAGTTGTTGCTGCCGTGAAACTATTAAGCACGAACGATGTTATGCCATTGAATGCATCATCATTGACTTCTTCGCCTGCATTGGGAATAGCCTGTGTTTTTGTTGTACCATTCACCGTGTAAACAGTGCTTACGCTGACTATGGCAGGATCAGAAGGCACATAAGGCTCGTCGTTCAGGTAAATGACGAATGCCGCACTGTTATTTTTCTTATAGTCGTACCATGTGCGCGCAATGTCTTCCAAATATGTATAGACAGTGAGACCTCCTGCAGTGGGTTCGACAACACCATCGCCGAGTGTAAGGTCTCCGCCCACAAAGCAGACGAGTTTTTTAATACCATAATTTTCTGCGTCTATTTGAGCAAAAAGCCCATTGGGAATGTTGTAGTCTCCTTCTGCGTTTATCGATACTTCTTTCATGGCATCGCAATAGTCCACGAACTGGTTAGGAAGGAGAGCCACATCATTAACGATGAGTTTCTTGATGTTGTTCCTTGCGAGCATTTCAAAGCCAGCCAAAGCCAATGTATAGCGACTGAAGAGCGGTTCCCAATAGTTTTCATCTACTATATCTGCCAGGGTTACGGCAGCAGGTTTGGTTGGATCAATTCTGTCGAGAGTCAGGCGGAACTTGATTCCGTCGTCTTGATATGTGTCAAGCGTGTAGCGGTAGTTGTTTGCTGCATTTGTGCCCACGAACTTGATGTAGGACGGGTCACTTCCGTTCATTTCAATAACAGGTTCATCCATCACGAAATTGGATGGCATTTCCCCTGTAGTAAACGTGATGCGGATGTGAGAGCCATCAGTGGGATAATGTGCACGGTCGCCCTTATCAGATGGGTTTGTATTAAACGCGCATTCAAACACATACGTCGTATTGCTTGCAAGACCAGCCATGAGATTAACGTTACTGTTAGCCGTCCATGTGCCATCGCCGTTCGCTGTGGCATGGATTTGAGTCCATGAGTGCTGTTCTCCACCATGACCTTCGGGATAGACGGCATAATCCATGAATACTTCCGTAACGTTGCCTGTTGTTGTAGCCGTGAAACTATTAAGCACGAAAGATGAAGCAGTGCCATATTGAGTGGTCGAAACCGAGATACCCATATTAGGGATGCTTATATTTGAGGCAGTTTCATTGATGGTGTATGTTGCATTTACTCCTGTAATGGCAGGGGCATTAGCATCATATCCGCCTTCATAGGCTTCGTTGTTGAGCAAGAGCGCAAATGCTGCATTGTTGCTCGTTTTATAGTCGTACCAGACTTGTGCTACTGCTGCTTTGGAAGTAGAGACGGTTAATCCTCCTGCATTTGCATCAACCACATTGTTGCCAAGGGTTAGAGTGCCTTCCACATTGCAAATAATCTGCTTTATGGAATAGTTTTTTGCTGTTCCTTTCGCAAAGCACCCGTCAGGTATTTCGTAATTTCCAGATGCGTTTATTTCCACATACTTCAACGCATCACAATAGCCAGCAAACTGATTGTCTAATAATGCCACACCATTCACATAAATCTGTTTGATGTTGTTCTGTGCCAACATTTCCTCTCCTGCAAGTTGCTTCGTGTATTGACGGAACATCGGTTCCCAATAGTTTTCATCGTTAAGGTCATCGAGTGTGAAATAAGCCGGAGACTTTTCGTTGATGCGGTCGAGTGTGAGTCTGAATTTAAGACCATCGTCTTGATACGTATCGAGGGTAAATCGATAGTTGTTCTCTGAATTTGTACCTACAAACTTCAGATACTGCGGCTCACTACCATTCATTTGAATTACAGGTTCATCAAGCACGATGCCTGCAAAACTAACATGGCCCAATAATAGCCAAAGCAATGGGAGTATAAATCGTTTCATAAGCAATTAGTTAAGTAATAATTTTATAATCTTTATATAAGTATGTGGGCAAAGATATATATATATCAGAATTTATGCAAATAAATCCTGTGCTTTTTTAATATAATTTGGTCATTCTGCGGAAAAAGTACAATGCCCTGAGAGAAAAATTGATTCTCAGGGCATTGTTAAGACTCTTTATGCTGTGTTTAGCGCGTTGCCGGACGGCTGGGCTGCGCTGTTGCTGCGGGAACAGAAGAACTATAGTCGAGTACACGCTCTATATAGTCAGCCAGAGATGCATAATGGTCATTGTTTGGCTGTGCTTTGAACATCTTTGAGAGTTTTCTGAGCATGCTGTAGGTTGCAGGACGCGCCTTTGACGTTACTTGCATTTGTTTGAAACTATTGCAAAGTGTTGAAACGTATGTTGACTGCAACATTCTTATGTATTCCGTGTCTTGTCCTTCCTTTTCTGTAATAAGCAGTCGTGTCATGTCGTCGAGGAAGTCTTTTGCAGGATATGCGCTGTTTAGGATTTCGAGCCTTGACATAAGGCTGTTAACCACACCATTTCCCACGTTTATTGTAAGTGTGTGGGGATTGTTCGTAAAACGGTTTACATAATCCTCTTCTATCATCCATGTGGGTTCACTGAACACTTGTTCTGCCACAAAGTTAAGCGCTGCGCGCTGCTTCTCAGCGGGCGTATTCTGGTAAACATCTCCTGATTCGTCCACTGTCTTGAAATCGTAGTAAACTCCTCCGATATTACCCATTACGTGTCCCATATATCTGTTGAACTGTGAGATAATGGTGTTGTAGACCTCTCTTGCGTTGGTATTGTAGATATCCGTTGCATCGTAACTCCATTCCGGTACATTCTTCATTTGGCGTTTCAGATTGAGTATACCATAGTGGCTGGCGAGGATGGCATCGTCGCCGAGGTCTTCTGTCTGGCACCGCGGGTCTCCTCTTCGCATTTCACCGTCTCCGAACCACAATCTGCGGTCTTTAGCGAGATTGTCCTGAACGAGTTTTTCGAGTTCTCGATGGTCGCTCTCGTCATCAAAAGCATCCCACATGGGTGAATATCCCCACTTGATAGCCCACTTATCGTAGTCGCCGATGCGCGGGAAGATACCCACACGTTCGATACCGTCTTCAGGCTGCGCCACATAGTTGAAACGCGCATAGTCCATGATGCTCGGTGTGTGTCCATGCTCTTCCACCCATGCCTTGTCGCGCAGTTTTTCCACTGGTACGGTGCTCGACGAACCGAAGTTGTGGCGCAGGCCCAGCGTATGTCCCACCTCGTGCGAAGAGACGAAACGTATGAGTTGCCCCATCAGTTCTTCGTCGAATTTCATTTTTTGTGCTGCTTCATCGAGCGTTCCAGCTTGAACCATGTACCAATCGTGCACGAGTTTCATCACGTTGTGATACCAGCAGATGTGGCTTTCAAGGATTTCTCCTGTGCGCGGATCGTGCACTTGTGGTCCGTATGCGTTAGGAATGTCGGATGCGAGGTATCGTATAACGGAATAACGTGCGTCTTCCATCGACATGGTTTTATCACTATCTGGCCATTCTTTTGCCACTATTGCATTTTTAAAGCCTGCTTGTTCAAATGCTTCTTGCCAATCTTCAACTCCTGCAATGAGATATTTACGCCACTGTTTAGGTGTTGCTGGGTCGATGTAATATACGATTTGTTTCTTTGGTTCCACGAGTTCTCCACGTTTCATGCGTTCAGCGTCTTCTTCGTTTTTCGGTTCAAGGCGCCAGCGTGTGATGAAACGTTTATTAGCCACTCTCTGTTGGTCGTCTGAATAGAGTGTAAACCCATCTGTAAAATAGCCCACGCGTGGGTCAAAAAGACGACGTTGCATAGGTTTGTCTGGCAATTGCACGAATGAGACATTGAGTCTGAATGTCAGCTTTCCTGTCATTGACGCAGATGGAGTTCGTCCGCTTGGTGCCATCCAAGTGGTAACCATTTTTACTTCCGTGTTGAGTGGGAATGTGTTAATTTCTTCTATATATGACTGTTGGGGCATGAGACTGGCGGCACCGGTGTTTGTCTTAGTATTCTTGCTAAGTGTTAGTGCTCCATTATCGCTAAGGAGGAACTGCGTTACTTTGATGCGTGATGCACCTTTGCCTGCCCCTTGTTCAATTTTAAATGAACCAATAATGGGGTTTTCATTGCTTGTTGTAACAGCCTTGTTTATTTCATCATATTTGTCTGCCATCGTTACGTAGGGGTCGGACCGTAGCGCGAGATGGTTGTTTGGTGTTTTTTCCCAATAAACTGTTTGCTGGTTGACGAGTTCTCCTCCATAAAGTTTTAGGTCGGCAGGAGTTGAAATAAATCTCACTGTGGCTAGTATGCGTTTACCGAGAATTGTATCTGGGATGTCAAAGAAATAGTCGTCGCCTTGCTTAGCAACTCCGAATAGTCCACTCTTTGCCTGCGCTGGAGGCGGTGTAGATGGCTTTGCCGCTTGCGTAGGTTGCCCTTTTTTCGGCTGTGCACTCTTCTTTTCTTTCTTCTTCTCTACTTTTTTTGCAGCTTTTGGTGCTGCTGGTGCTTCAGTTTTCTTTTCAACTGGTTTTTCGTTTTGCGCAAAAGCCGCTGTAGGCATCATTATGAGCAGCGAAAGCACCAATAGGGATAGTTTCTTCATGACTATTAAAATGATATTGATAATAATTTACTTTAATTGAACTTACGATATTATGTTACAAAGTTTATGAAATTTTCGTATGAATTTTCAACGCGATGCAATTGATATGGCTTTAATTTGAGCATAACTCTTTTTGGGACATCTTGTAGTCCGAAATAGTCTGCCACAAGTGCTGCAAGTTGGTGGGAACGCACATCGTCCTTTTGATTGAGTGCTATGCAAGCCTTTCTCGACAGGTTTCTGTCGCCTTCCACGAGGCGTAGTTGCTGAAAGATGAGGTAGCAACATGGCAGTGTAGCCGCTTTCATCATGGCGTTTATTCTCGCCTCTGGTGTATCTTCTGCCAAAAGGTTTATGAGTTTTTCTGCCTCTTCGTGCGTTTTGGCAAGTGGCAGGAAGGCTTCCAATGTTTTGCGGCGGTCGATGGCTGTCGTCGTTTCCAGTTGGGCAAAGGTTTGGAGTTCCGGTGCATCAAGACTGAGCATACCTTTCTTAAATAAGCGCTTTGCTTCAATGAGGTACATACCGAGGTAGCCCTTGCTGAATGTGGGCACCACCTTTAAGAAACTCGTCCAGAACTGTTCTGATGACGAGAATGCTCCTATGACTTTGCTACTATCTTTTTTCGAGGCGTACGACATTTTCTACATGATGTGTTTGCGGGAACATATCGACCGGTTGCACAGCCGTCACTTTGTAGTGCACGTCTAGCATTGCGAGGTCGCGTGCCTGTGTTGCCGGGTTGCAACTTACATATACGATTCGCTTTGGCCCGGCAGCAATGATAGTATTGACCACATCCGGGTGCATTCCTGCGCGGGGCGGATCAGTGATAATCACGTCGGGGTGTCCGTGCTCTTCGAGGAAGGCTTCTGTGAGGATATCCTTCATGTCGCCTGCAAAAAACGAAGTATTCGTTATACCGTTAATTTCAGAATTCACTTTTGCATCTTCTATTGCCTCTGGCACATATTCTATTCCCACAACGTGTCTTGCCTGACGGGCAACGAAATTGGCTATGGTGCCAGTGCCGGTGTATAGGTCGTACACCAACTGACTGCCATCGAGTGCTGCCAACTGGCGTGCTACCTTATAAAGTTCATAGGCTTGCTCCGTGTTGGTCTGGTAGAAACTTTTGGGTCCCACCTTAAACCGCAACCCTTCCATTTCTTCATAGATGAATGAGGAACCACTGAATGTAAGGATGTCGAGGTCGCCGATGGTGTCATTGCATTTCAGGTTGTTCACATAAAGCAACGAGGTGATTTCAGGGAAACTGTCGCGCATGAAGCAGAGCACGTCCTCTGCCTGTTTATGTTCATCTTCGGATGTGCAATGGAACTGCATGACCACCATGAGTTCGCCTGTATCGGATGAGCGAAGCATCATGTTTCTCAGCACTCCCTCCTGACGCCGCAAATCGTAGAATGATATGCTACGTTCTTTGGCAAAACTCCTTACACCATTACGGATTTTATTGTTTATTTCAGGCATGAGGAAGCACTCCTCTATGTCAAGAATTTTATCGAAGGCTCCAGGTATATGGAAACCCAGCGCGTCCATATCAGTAAACGTTTCGTTGCTGTTGATTTGTTCGAATGTAAGCCACTTCTTGTTCGAGAAGCCAAACTCGAGTTTATTACGATACGCCTGTGTATGTTTGCTGCCAAGAATAGGAGAAATTTCCGGTAGTTCCACTTTCCCTATGCGTGTCAATGCGTCTGTTACTTGCTTTTGTTTGTAGTGCAACTGCTGTTCGTAGGAGAGGCATTGCCATTTGCATCCTCCGCACACTCCAAAATGCTTGCAGAAGGGTTCTACCCGCATTGGCGAATACTCATGGAACTTCACTGCCTCTGCTTCGGCGTAACTATGTTTTTTTCTCCGCACCTGAAGGTCCACCACGTCTCCCGGGACAACGTATGGTGCAAACACCACGAGGTTGTCCACACGGGCAAGCGCCTTTCCTTCGGCAGCCACGTCTTCTATCGTAATACGCTCCAACAGCGGTAGGGGTTTCTTTTTTCTTGCCACTTCACTTATGTTTTTTACTTATCTCATCAGGTAATCTCCATACCTGTTAGTTGTTGTTTATCCGCTCGAAGATGATTTCCACGAGTCTTGAAACGGGATATTCATCGCGATTTGCTTCATCTACCCAACAGTAACCATCCGGTGTAAGTTTTGGCTCATCAATGCTGACCAAGTATGCTTCCACATTCAGGCGTTGATGTGTCAGCATGTGTGTGTATCTGCTGAGGATATTTCTGAAAACGGCTTTTTCTCCCAGCCATACAGTCCTTTTGTCGTTTGCTACGTCGTGCAGAGCAGCAGGTTGTTCATATTCCATGAGGAACGGTTCGTAGAGTCCTTGCCAAATGTCTCCCTGCTGTCTTTGTCGGAGTAGGATTTTGCCTTTACTTCTGACGTACAGATAGACAAGATGGCGGTCCTTTACCTTTGTGCGTTTCTGCTTCACCGGGAGAGTGTCAACGCATTTTGAAGCGAATGCCGCGCATTTTGCGATTAACGGGCATTTCGTGCAGTCGGGCGACTTTGGACGACACTGCAATGCTCCGAAATCCATGAGTGCCTGATTGTACAGCGCCGGTCGTTTTTTGTCGAGAAGTTGTTGCGCGAGTTGTGCGAACTGCTTTTTTCCTGCTGTGGTGTCGATGGGTGTATCGATGGCGAACACTCTTGCCAAAACACGATACACGTTCCCATCCACTGTTGCATAGGGCAATCCGTATGCGAAAGAACTGATTGCTGCTGCGGTATAGTCGCCCACTCCTTTGAGCGCCCTGATGTTCTTGTAATCCTTGGGAAATCCGCCCAGATTGACAATTTGTCTTGCTGCCTGATGCAGGTTTCTGGCACGGCTATAATAGCCTAATCCTTGCCAGAGTTGCAGCACTTCGTCCAGGTTGGCAGAAGAAAGCGTTTCTACAGTCGGAAACCGACGTATGAAACGCAGAAAATAATCGTATCCTTGTGCCACTTGGGTTTGTTGCAGTATGATTTCAGAAATCCAGATGCGATAAGGATCAGTGATGTCCCGCCAAGGCAGTTCGCGTCTGTTCTTGTCATACCACTCCTCTATGGTTTTGGCAAAGAACAGGTCGCCATTATTATGCTTCTCATTCATGGAACAAGCCTATACGCTGTTCTTCGGAAAGTTTGCAGATGAGCAGTGCGCCATCTTTCTCCACCACAACGTATCCATCGAGCCCCTGCACTACAACTTCACGCAAATGGGTTGTATGAACAACACTGTTTCTTGTTTCAAACACTCGTATGTTATCTCCTATGAGTGCATTGCCGTACACATCCTTGTCGCTGAGCATGAGGAGTGATGTCCACGTTCCGAGATCGCTCCACCCTATATCAGCGGGTCGCACGAAGATGTCCTCCGCCTTTTCCATGATGGCATAGTCCACGGATATGCTCTTGCAGTTTTCATATACTTCGTTCACCGCCTTCTGTTCTTTGGGTGTATCAAACTGCGGCATCAGTGCCTCAAAACTCTTCCACATTTGCGATTCGTACACTCTGAAAGCATTGACAATGGTGTTTACGCTCCAAACAAATATACCGGCATTCCAGAAGTATTCCGGCAATGCAATGTATTGCTTTGCCGTGTCGATATCTGGTTTTTCCTTGAAGGCATCCACTCTGTAGAGGTTTTTCATTCGTGCTGATGAAAATCCGAGGTCTGCCTTGATGTAGCCATAGCCTGTTTCCGGTCGGTTAGGTTTTATTCCGAGCGTTACTATTGCATCCGTTTCAGACGTATATTCTAAAGACTCGTTGATGGCTTCCTTGAATGCCGGCACATCGAGGATGACATGGTCGCTTGGTGTTACAACCACAACGGCTTTTGGATTGCGTTTTTTTATTTTCGTGCTGACATAGCAGATACATGGTGCGGTGTTTCTGCGACATGGTTCGAGCAGGACATTCTTTTTGGGAACATCGGGCAGTTGCTCGTAAACAAGGTCTTTATATCGTTCACCCGTAACCACCCACACATTCTCCGCCGGCACGATATCCTGGAAGCGTTGCATGGTGAGTTGTATCAGCGTTTTACCGCAACCAAGTATGTCGAGGAACTGCTTAGGTAATTCCTCGTTGCTCATGGGCCAAAAGCGGCTACCTATTCCGCCTGCCATTATTACCAGATGGTTGTTAGGATTCATTTAATTGTCGTTTTTTAATAATTACAAATGCCGCTATTATAAATCAAGCGGCTAAATAAAGGGGTATTCTATAAATCAGGGGTTATTACTTATGAATAGTCTTGATGATTATTGGCTCTTTTAGGCATCTTTCGGCTTAACTTCTTGGTACATAGTCCGCTATGCACCTGCGAACTTAAATCAAAATCCACACCCAAATAACTCAAAAATCATTCAATCCTAATTTACACCCCCCAAAAATCAATAGTGCCGCCACATGTGCGGCACTTATCAATGATGGTCTGAAAAGAGACTATATCAGTCCTTTTCGAGTATTCCCTCTACATAAATTCGCACAAGTGAATTTGATGCATTTGAGCGCACTGTTACCACCTTGCGGAATTGTCCCGGGAACTTATTCTTTCCGTCGTAAGAAACAGTTATTGTTCCTTTTTCTCCTGGTTGTATGGGAGTTTTCGTGTAATTAGCCACTGTGCATCCGCACGATGTGAATGCTTGCTGAATGATGAGCGGCTTATTACCCGTATTTGTCACTGTGAAAGTTGTTTTCTGCACTTTGCTTTCCTTGAACGTTCCGAAATTGTGGGAAGTACGGTCAAGACTTAATACTGCCTGAGCGGAAATACCGACTGTGCAGATGAATGCAACGAGGAGCAATAATATCTTTTTCATTCTACTGAGAATTTAAAATGTTTCTATTCAATGTGCCTATTAGATATCTTTTCCTTTGCAAAGTTAAAAACAACTGCGTCAACAACAAAATAAAACTGTAATTTTTGTGCTAAATTATGGTTAAATTCCCCTTTGTTTGCTATTTTTGCATTTAATCTGACAACATGAGAAGTGGGATTAGATAACACAGTTTTTTTTCATTTCTCTTGAAGTATATATCCACATGGCACAAAAGACGACTTCTGCTCAATCTCTTAAGGAGCGCATCATACTTGGCATTGACCCCGGTACAAACGTTTTGGGTTATGGTGTGCTGAAGGTTGTCGGGAACAAGGCAGAGATGGTAACGATGGGTGTGATAGACCTTCGTAAGGTGAGCGACATCTATTTGAAACTTGGCAGGATTTATGAGCGCGTGATGGGAATCATAGACAGTTACCTTCCGGACGAGATGGCTGTTGAGGCACCTTTTTTCGGCAAGAACGTTCAGAGCATGCTCAAGTTGGGGCGTGCCGAAGGTGTGGCTATCGCAGCAGCCATCAGTCGCCAGGTGCCTATTTGTGAGTATGCTCCTCTGAAGGTCAAGATGTCCATAACAGGGAAAGGCAGTTCGAGCAAGCAACAAGTGGCAGTTTTCATGCAGAAGATGCTCAATATACCCGAGAGCAGCATGCTACCCTATTTAGATGCCACAGATGCACTCGCCGTGGCATATTGTCATTTCCTTCACAGCAACCGCCCCGACCTGACAGGTTCCGGCGGTGGCACAAAATCGTGGAAGGCATACGCACAGCAACATGGAAAAAGCGTGAGCGACACCACGACCGGTCCTCAGAAAAAACTGGCACAACTGCTAAAGACCTCAAAGAAAAAGTAACAATCCCATTTTCTATAGTTTATAAGTTTATAAAGATGACATCATCCACTTCCTCATCGAGATTAGCATCACCGCTCATCAGTGTGATTAAAGCAGTGCCCCGTCATCCGGATTTTCCGGTGGCTGCACCTGTGGATTTTGAGATGAACGAAGGAGAAATAATTGCCATCTGTGGTGAAAATGGCGCGGGAAAGACTTTACTTGTCAACATCATCACCGGCGCACTCCCCCTGCGCGAAGGCAGTGTAAAATACAACATTCCGCTAAAAGACGGTGAGCATTTTTACGACCAACTGCGTGTGATGGCATTTCATGATGCATTCGGAGACCTGACACCGGAATACCACCAGCAACGCTGGAACCATGGCGACGAGAAGACCTACCCCACCGTGGGCGAAGTGCTGAATGCGGATATAGAAGGGCTGAAAAATCTTGCGGACAGAAACGATGCAAAGTCCTTTCTGAAATGGCTTTGTAATACATCGGAACTTGAGAAACCCATCAACTGGCTGTCGAGCGGTGAACTTCGCAAGTTCCAGATAGCCAAGGAGATGCGGCATGTACCCCGTGTCCTGATTATAGATTCTCCTTTCATCGGGCTTGATGCCCAGACACGCGAACAATTCTGCGAAGTACTTGCCACACTTGCCCGCACCACAGGATTGATTCTTGTCATGGCACGCGATGAAGACATTCCCGAGTTCGTAACGCACGTGGTCAGAGTGGATGGCAGGCGTGTTGGGTCAAAGGTTCGGCGCTGCGACTATATTGCAGATGTAGCGGCAAATGTGTCGCACCTTAGCGAAGCAGAGCGCAATCTTGTTCGCGACCTGGCTGCCCGCACTCCCGCGCCGGATGTTGACAGTCTTCTTAAATTTAATGACATCACCATTTCCTACTTCGGCAGAACCATTCTCAGCCACGTCAGTTGGGAAGTGCTTCGCGGTGAGCGTTGGGCGCTGAAAGGTCCCAATGGTTCGGGTAAATCCACCTTACTGTCGCTCGTATGTGCAGACAACCCTATGGCATACGCCTGCGACATTACGCTCTTTGGGCATCGTCGCGGCACGGGCGAGAGCATTTGGGACATCAAGCGTCACATCGGCTATGTGTCGCCCGAACTTTACCGCAGTTATTGCAAGCCGGAACGTGTGATTGACATCGTTGGCAGCGGTTTGCGCGACACAAATGGTTTACATCGCCTGCCCGACGACAGCGAGAAGGCCTACTGCCGCCAATGGCTTGATTTGTTCGAGTTAACTAATCTCGCCGACCGCAGTTTTCTGAAGATTTCAGAAGGTGAGCAGCGTCTGGTGCTTTTGGCACGCGCTTTCGTGAAAAGTCCTTCCTTAATAATTCTTGACGAGCCTTTCCACGGCTTGGACAGCCGTCGTCGCCAACGTGCATTGGAAATTATCGAAACCTACGTTGAGAACCGAGACAAAAGCATTATCATGGTCTCGCATTACGATGTGGATTTCCCTGAAATAATAGACAAAAATCTTACATTATCAAAACAAAAAGACTATGACTGAACAAGAAATACAAGAGAACAAGACGCGCTTTATCGCGCTTTGCCGAGAGAAAATAAGCAGGAAGGGGCTTGACGGTTTGCTCGACTACTTGGAAAAAACAGATTTCTACATTGCTCCCACTTCCACGAAATTCCACCTGAACGAGGCAGGCGGTCTTTGCAAACATTCTATCAATGTTTATGAAACGGCCGTCGCAATAAACGATTCTGTTATTAAGCCTGCCATTGAGAGCGGCGAGAGTCCATTTTCAGAAGCGCCATCGGACGAGAGCATTGCTGTTGCGGCTTTGTTTCACGATGTTTGCAAGGTAAATTTATATCATAAAGAGGAAAAATGGAAGAAAGATAGTTCAGGTCGTTGGGTGTCGTATGAAGGCTATACGAGCAATGATACTTTCCCTTTTGGCCATGGTGAGAAGTCGTGCTTTTTCATAGAGCGTTTCATACGTCTCCGACCTGAAGAACTTCTTGCTATCCGCTGGCACATGGGCATGTTCGATATGGGCGAAAATGGTACGGCCATGCGCAAAGCCTTCTATAGTGCCATGGATCTATATCCGCTCGTATCACTTTTACAATCAGCCGATACTATTGCTTCCAAATGCCGGGAGAAGACAACTATATACTAGAGTATTTTCCCGGATATCGGAATTGTATCGCCAGCATGGCGCAGACTCCCATGATAAACGGATAGAAGAGGAAAGGAATGATTTCCACCGGGCTAATGGCAGCCAATCCGGCTGCCATTAGTAGTTGTGCGCCATAAGGTATCAGGCTCTGTACAAAACATGAGAAAGTGTCGAGCACACTTGCGCTTTTGCGTTTGTCAACGCCATATTTCTCGGCTATATCACGCGATAGTTTCCCCACGGAGAGTATTGCCACGGTATTGTTTGCCGTACAGAGATTAGTGATGCTTACAAGTGCGGCGATGCTCCATTCTGCTCCTCGCCCCGTACTTACTCGTTTGGTGAGCGACCGGATGATGTAGTCAATACCTCCGTTTTGCTTGATGAGTGCGAGCAACCCTCCCGCGAGCATAGAAATCATGATGAGTTCTGCCATACCGCTGATACCAGTCTGTATTGCGGCGAACCAGCCTTCTATGTCGAACGCTCCCGTTGATATTCCGATAATTCCCGTAAACAAGTTACCGATGAGCAGCACAAGAAGCACATTCATTCCTGTCAGTGCGAGGCCTATAACCACTATGTAGGGCAACATTTTCAGCCAGTTGACTTCTCCGAGTTCCGGCGAACCGGTTTGCCCAAGTCCGAGTACGACATAGACAGCCATCGTGATGAGTGCAGCAGGGAGAACGATTCGGAAGTTTACTCTGAATTTGTCATTGAGTTTGCACCCCTGCGACTGCGTTGCAACAATGGTTGTATCGGAGATGAAAGAGAGGTTGTCGCCGAAGAAAGCCCCACCTACGGCTGATGCCGTTGCCATAGGCACTGAGATGTCCGTTTTAGCAGCGACTCCCACTGCCACTGGTACGAGTGCAACGATTGTCCCGACAGATGTACCTATTGAAAGCGAAACGAAGCATGCTGCAATGAAGATGCCAGCCAAAATCATTTCATCGGGCAACACACTGAGCGTGGCATTCACCGTTGCATCGATACATCCTGCAGTTTTTGCCGAAGCAGCAAAGGCTCCTGCCAACATAAAAATCCACACCATCATCAGCAAGTCGGGCGCGCCTGCTCCTTTCGAAAAGCATTTCAGGCGTTCCTTCAGCGGCAGTTCCCGGGTGATACAGAGCGCATAAACTGCAGTGAGAATAAACACGATGAGAAGAGGCACCTTTGAGAAGTCTCCTAACGCTGCGCTGAGCGCAAGGAAGGACAGTGCCAGGACGAAAAGCGGAGTAATGGCTATTATGCCTTTATAGTGTTTCATTTGTTGGATACTTGTATAGAAAGATGCGCAAAATTACAAAAAAACGAAAGCTGCGATGAGTCTTCGTTATAAATGTGAGAAAAACTTTTGTTTCATTATAGTTGTTTCAGCATGTCTTGAGCGATAACTGAAGTTGACTGTCAAGTTTCTGTAAATGTACCGAAAAATGATTATATTTGTATTTAACAGTGCATAATTGCAATGTTAAAAAGAAATGTATAGAGAAAGTGTAAGTATTTTGCAGAAACAACAGACATTTACTGATTAGTTTTTTAGAGACTCTGCAAGTATATTGAGTTTTTCGGCATCATTTTTCCTGATTTATCGTTAAAATTTGCCAATTAGTCTATTTTATTTGGCAAGAAAAGTCGTCTTGGTCTATCTTTGCAATGCAAAAAAAAAAAGATCTCTTCAATCTATAGTTTAAATAGTTTTTTAAGGTACCATCCCGTTAGTCGTGAGACTCGCGGGATGTGATTTTTTATAGTAAGTTGAACTTTGGAACAGAATAGTTCTATATTGCTCCGCTGGGGCTCATGCAAAAAAAACTGTAGTATCACCACTCTACTTTATCCGCTGCCCCATCATTTCACTGCTGCTTATTTTCTGACTTCGGCATTTTTTCTGTCATCAGGGGCGTTGATGAAAATCAAAAAATTGACCATAAAAATGGGTAACTCAGGGTGAGGAAAACCGAAAAGTTCCTGATTTATCGATAGAATTTGCCAATTAGTCTATTTTGTTTGGCAAGAAAAGTCGGCTTGGTCTATCTTTGCAGTGCAATAAAAAAAATAAGGATCTCTTCAATCTATAGTTTAAATAGTTTTTTTAAGGTACCATCCCGTTAGTCGTGAGACTCGCGGGATGTGATTTTTTATAGTAAGATGTTAGTTTGGAGCAGAATTGTTCTATATTGCACCGCTGGGGCTAATGCATAAAAACTGTAGTATCACCCCCCTACTTTATCCACTGGGCACCATTTCACTGCCACATATTTTTTTAGCGAACATCAATATAAATTTATTGGTGTCCGGTAAAAGTTTTAAGAGAACTGTCTTCTCCTAAAAAAGGATAACCTACGGCAGTTGCCATAGGTTATCTATTGTAAAGCGACATGAGCGTCACTTATTTTATTAAGGCGTTACATTCAAGCCTGATTTATAGAGTAGCCCAATATTTATTTGGCTTGGGCACTGAGTACAGAATTGTTGCTCTTTGCCTTGGAACTGCCGAGGTAAATGCCGTGCCATGCGGTTGTAGCATCTGTGGGTGCACTCGTGTCGTAGGTTACGGAGAAAGTCTGTCCGCTGGTCATACCTTTTGCTGTGAAGAGAGAGAGCATGCTGTTCACGCCATTCTCGAAACTATAAGTAACAAGATTGTTGCCACTTGCATCGGACAGTGTGTAGTAACGTCCGGTAGTATAACTTATGGAACTTGTGCTGAAATAGTAGCCTTGTGTTGCACCGCTGATGCTGGAACTGCTGCTACCTCCTCCTTGTGCGCCACCTGCACTAAGACCGATGCCACTGCCTGTGATGCGGATGTAGGAGTTGTTGTCGCAATCGAGACCTTCTTCAGGGCTACCTGCTGAAGTGTATGCCAGGACAGTCCCGTTGCCAATGGTAATGGCTCCTGCTGTGCCGGCATTGCTATCTACAGCGTCGTTGCCGTTAGAGTAACATACTGTTACGCCGCCATTGAAAAATATCTTGCCGGAAGAGTTGATACAGTCGTCATAACACTTGAAGTAATGATTTCCGCCTTCGATGTATACGGCTGTTTTGCTCTCCAGACCTTCTGCACCATTGGTTGAAGTGTTTACTACTGTTTGCCCACCATACAAATAGATATTTCCGAGCACCTTTATCGCCTTTGCGGAACTACCGCTGCTTTGCTGACCAGGACCGCCACCGCCGCCCCACATGCCACCGCCTCCGGTGGTAGTGCTGCTGCCGTAGCTGCTGCCAGTAGTTGTGACTGTGAGTGTAGGACCTGTTCCACCGCTTACACCTTGTGTGTATGTGCCGCTTGACTTGACACCCTTGCCGCCATTGCCGGACATTGTGATGGTTATGGTGCCGGCATTGAAGGCGATTTTTGTATCTGCTTTAATACCCTTGGCTGTATAACTGTCAGAACTTCCTGTCTGACCGCCGCTACTGCTGGTAATCTTGAGTGTACCACCATCGGTTTGTACGTTGGTTGCAGAGATACCGCGTGTTGCAGCGCCTGTGGAACTGTTGATGGTTACAGTGCCATCGGTCTGCACATAGTTTACGGTCTTGATACCTGCACAGTAGGATGCATCGCTGTTTATGACTTGCATACCACCTGTGGGTGTGAGTGTTATTGTTCCACCATTTACGGCTACTGTGGCTTTCGACTTGATGCCTTTACTCATTGTGCCGCTGTTGCTTACCTTGACAGTACCTGCTGCTATGGTTACATTGCCGTCAGCCTTAATACCCGCAGCGTTGTAGCCCGTTCCTTCGTCTTCGCTCACATCGCTCGTACCGCTGTAGGTGCTGGTAACATTGGTCAAAGAATATGTGCGCGTTGAGCCACTTGTGCTATAACTATTAGTGATGGAATAGTAAATATCCTCGCCGCTGGTTGGTGCGCTGAACGATGCACTTTGGATGGTATAGGACGTACTGCCTCCCCAAGCGCTGGTATAATTGTCGCTCTTGAAGTAGTAAGTTCCACTGGTTGCAGATCCGAAGTCGTAGTAGTAGAACGTTACCGTGCTGTATCCGTTCGACTTGCTGACCGTGCTTGTAAGTTGTTGTACGAGTGTGCCGTCGCTCTTGTAGAGATACACTGTTTTCCAGGCACTGTTGCCTTGCTGTCCGCCGCCGGGGAAGCCGCCTCCGCCCTGTCCACTGGTGGGCACACTGACATAGACGCGATAGGAAGCCGTTGTTGTACTGCCGCTACTGCTGCCTACATTTTCTGCTGTGCCACCTGCACCGTTTGCCGTGATATCTATGTTTGTAGTGGCATTACTTTCGTTAATATTGATTGCTCCATCAGCATTCAATCCACGTCCGCCATCTGCAGTACTCTTGATTGTTACGTTACCACCTGTTATATTGATATTGCCTTCACTTCTTACTGCGGCAGAATAACTGATATCATCTGTTCCTACCACAATGCTACCAGATTGTGTAACATTGACTGTTCCGCCACTGATATTCACGTCGCCCTCTGCCTTGATGCCTTTTGCTGCATCAGCGGATGTCGTAATGGTCAATGTGCCATCGGCGATAATTGCTTTTCCTGTATTTTCTTCATCGTTTTCGATGTTGCCGGCATCATCAACAGCGTAATCTACCTGTATGGCATCATCACCAGTGCCACTTATGTTCACTGTTCCGGCACGTTGTTCGAAATACTGGTCAACGTGTAAGCCGTCGCTGACAGCCCCTGCAATGATCAGTTTACCTGTAAAGGTCTTCTTGAGCAAAACATATTCGTTTCCTTTGAAAGCGTGGTCTGTCAATCCCTTAATGGTCAGTGTACCATCGCCCTTCACCTCGGTGTGTCCCTTGATGTGGAGAGTTGCTTTGTGCGTACCATTTGCAGCATCGCAAAGGGTGTTCGTGCCATTAACCACGAGGTCTATGCGTTTGCCGTCCTTGATGTGTACCGCCGGACCGCTGGTGCTTGTCAGAGTCAGGCTGTTGAGTTCAACCGTTGCTTTGTATTCTCCGGTCATTACAAACTGACCATTGCTGCTCGAGCCGCTAAGTGCGTATGTTATTTCGCCTGCTGAAGCATCCAGCAAGGAGTTCTGTATGATGTTCACACGCGCTCCGTCCATGGTTACATCGACATACTTTGCCACGTTTCCTGCCACCTTCACACTTGCAGACGTGCCATTATAAGCCACACTGACAAGGTTATCGGTTACCTCGCTGTCGTCCACATACATTTCGCTGACATCTGCAAGAGTGTAAGTTCTGTCCTGTATGGTAACTTCTGTACCACCACTAAATGTCATTTCGCCGGCCTGCGAGACAGGATACTGATAAATCACGTTGCCTATTCGCACGTTGAGTGTTGTATTATTGGACGTTGCCACATTTGCTTTTAATGTGTTTTGAGCAAAAACTGTCAACACAGAGCACACGGCTATCAGGATGGTTGCTATTCTTTTCATTTCAATGCGATTTTAACAGTTTTACCATTTGCCTTTACTATATACACTCCTTTTGGCAGGCGGTCTGCTGCATCTTTCAATGAATCGTAGCGTCCTAAGTTGCGTCCGTCTGCAGCAACGATTTCCACACTTACGGGCTGTCCCTGAGCATCGATGGTTGCAATGCCGGTTGCCGTGTCGGTGAAATACATCAGACTCATATTAGACGTTTCGAAAGAACGTGTTTCGCCCACAGAGTTTTGAGCGGTCAATACGCCTTCAGCATACGATATCTTCAGTCCTGTAGTACTGACAGTGGCTACCGAGCCATCCACAGTCTGAAAAGCCAGATAGGGATATTCATCTGCATTCGCCACAAACACATTGACAACGAATGCGAGGAATAACAAAATCTTTTTCATTGTTTTGTTCATAAAATATGTAATAAATATATTGTTTCTTTCAAAAATATATATTTTGCAGTCTTTATCTTACAATAATCAATTTCGGGCTCAAAATTATTGGTTTTTTTAAATAGGAATGCACATTGTTATATATAAAATTAAAAAAAATCGACCAATTGCCCCATTTTCCAAACGAATACAAAAACAAGCGAACCGCAAATGCAGTTCGCTTGTTTTATGGTCTGTTTTTGTTTGAATGTTAGTTCCTTATGTCGAGTTCGTCGAGTATGTATGTTGAACCTCCGAGTTTGTCGATTGCCCAGAGTACATAGCGTATATCCACACTGATGCAACGCTGGAGATTTTTGTTGTATTCGAGATCGGACGAGAGAGACTCGATGTTACCGTCGAATGCGATGCCGATGAGTTCACCTTTTGCGTTCATAACCGGCGAACCGCTGTTTCCTCCTGTGATATCGTTGTCGGTGATGAAGCAAGCGGGGAGTTTGCCGTCGGGGCGTGCATAGCGTCCATAGTCGCCTGCTTCATAAAGACGGCGCACGTCTTCGTTGATGACATAATCCGGGTCGTTGGGGTTTTCTTTCTCAAACATACCGTCGATTACGGTCTGGTAGTCGTATGTTACACCATCGCGCGGTTTGAGGTCGCACACATGTCCGTATGTCATTCTCAGTGTCATGTTAGCATCGGGTGCAGTTGAGAATCCGTTGCGTTCGAGTTGTGCGCCTACATAGACTTTGTCGTATTCTGCAAGCATTGATTCATACACCATTGTATTTGCAGCCAAAGACATCAGATAATCCTGATATTCTGTCTTGAATTTGTAAATGGGGTCTGCTTCGAGCGTCTTCATGTTTGGTTTCTTCAGGAAAGACTCAAGACGCATGCTGTCGATGAAGACAGAGTTATCGTACATATTATTTACGAAAGCATCCACATCTGTTGTTGTGCTTAGATTGCAGAATGTGGCGTCGAGCAATTTGTTGTCCACCCATGTGCGGAGTATTTTCTTCATCAGATTGCGGTCGCGCTGCATTTCGGCTGGTGTCAGGAACTTCATGCTCGACATAATACCTTCGCGTGCCGTTACGCCTGATTCGCCTTTAAGTTCCTTGTAGCCTTCCACGTATGACTTCACCATTGGTGCCGGTATTTTCACAGCCATCTGTCGCATACCGAAGTTTGCGAGATACAAATCGTGAAGAGTATCTCCATATTCTGCTGTAATTCTGTCGATGGCATCAATGGCTTCATTATATTCAGGCTTACCTTGTTCTTCTGCCCACTGACGGAAGCCCGCTTCTTTCACTCTTGTACGTTCCACAAGTTTGAGTTTGCGCACAGCGTCAATTTCTCCGCCAAAATTCTTCACTGTATTTCCTATCATGAAGTAATCGCTTGCCATGGAGAGGTTAAGTTCCTTGTCGTTGTCCATGAGGTTCTTCATGTGGTCGAGTATCACCGTGCCCATCGTATTGATGGGTTTATCGAATTTCTGCGTATGCGACTGTATTTCAGAAGCAGTCATGTATCTTGTTGTTTGTCCGGGGAATCCCATTACCATAGCAAAGTCGCCGTTCTCTATACCCTTCATTGATATGGGGAGATATTTGTCGCACTTGAGGGGCACGTTGTCCTCGCTGTATTCTGCCGGTTCGCCATTTTTGTCGGCATAGATTCTGAATACGGCGAAGTCGGCGTTATGGCGCGGCCACATCCAGTTGTCCTGATTTTCTCCGAACTGCCCGAAGTTTTGCGGTACGTTAACCACGAGCCTTACGTCGTTGTAAGCCTGCTCATAGAACACATAGAATTGGTTGCCTCCGAAGTAAGGCACCACTCTTGCGCGCATACCTTTTTTGTTAGCCCATTTGCTGTTTTTAAGGAGTTCGCTTCCGATAGGTTCGAGCACATACTCGCTCTGACGCATATATTCGTTCATACCTTCTGTCGCTTCGATTACTTGCTTCGTTACGTCTTCAATGGCGCGTACAAAGACGAAGTCGAGTTTCGGTGTGGGCAATTCCTCTGCACGCGAATGTGCATAGAAGCCTTCCTGCAGATAGTTGTTCTCCATGGTTGACATGGCATGTACGAAATCGAAGCCGCAGTGGTTGTTGGTGAGAATAAGTCCGTCCGGACTTACCACTTCGCCTGTGCATCCTGCACCGAAGATTCCTACTACATCCTTGAGCGAAGGTCCGTCCTCGCTGTATAGTTCGGAGGGGTCAATTTCAAGGCCTGCCTTTTTAAGGGAGTCGGCAAGGTGTTGCTGCTCCATGAGTTTGAGTAGCCACATGCCACCGTCTGCCTTTACTGTTCCGCTCACGCCAAAGACTAACGCGAGGGCAATTAGAAGTTTTTTCATGCTTGTTTATTTAATTGGTTTTTGTATTTCGGCTGCAAATTTACTGATATTTGGTTGATTGTAATAATTTATGACACAATCATTGTTTTCGGATGTTGTGTGCCATCTTGTAGCAACTTCAGCAATTAGAACAATCAGAGATTATAGGTGTGAATAGAGTTCTATGGGCTGTCCGTCGGGGTCGGTGAGAAAAACGAAGTCCTTTTCTGTGTATTCGTCTCTTCTAATATCTTCGTGGCAAATCCCCATTGCGTCGAGTTCGGCTACGGCTTGCTTGACATCATCCACCTCAAATGCCAGATGTCGCAATCCTATGGCTTCGGGGTGTGTGAGTCGTTTTGGCGGCGAAGGGAACGAGAAAAGTTCTACCACATATTCTCCATTCAAAGCCAAGTCGGTTTTATAAGACAGCCTTTCGGCACGATAGTGCTCTGCCACAACTTGCAGCCCCAACACGTTTGTATAGAATTCGAGTGAGCGTCTGTAGTCCGCACAGATAATGGCAATGTGGTGTACTTTTCTTAATTTGAGCATAGAGATATAGGCATGGCATTATGAATAGAATAAAAGTGCGCAAAAGTTAGCCCTAAATTAGGACTATCCGCTTAACCCAATACCGAATGACCGACTTTAGGTTAAACGCACTTTTTGTCATTTTTCACGATGACTTTGCAGTCTGCTGGTGCTTTGATGTTATTATCAATGATGATTTCTCCAACACTGTCGATGGCGATATTTCCTGTTCGTGGATTTTTTATGCTGACGATGTGTCCTTTTATATTGCCTTGCACACTACTATATTCGAGCGCGAGGTCAGCGTCTGCTCCGAAGGTGCAGTCCTCGAGGATAAGTCCATCGCAGTAGCAGAGCGGTTGTGTGCCTGTGATGTGGCAGCGAACCAATCGGAGGTTACGGGAGTTCCATGCGAGGTATTCTCCATTGATTTCGCTATCATAGACGGTGCAATTGTCCGTTTCCCAGAAAGCATCCTTCGTGTTGAGTATAGAATTACGGATGACAATGTTTTTAGAATATTGGAAAGAATAGTTGCCATTGAGCACGAGGTTGTCTATCTCGATGTCTGCACAGTGCATCATGATGTAGTCTGCATTATCAGCCGTAACATTCTCAAGACGTATGCCCTGACAGTTCCAGAGTGTTTCCTGTGCATTGGTCAACTTCACCCTGTTGAGGTGCAGGTTCTTCATGTCGCGAAACATTTTAGGAGCCTCCACGATTGTGTCGGTCATTTCAAGATTTTCAGAATACCACAATGCTGCCCTACTGCCTTCGGTAAAAAGGCAATTATGAACTTTGAAGTTAATGGTATTCCAAAGCGGATATTTCCCTTCGAATCTGCAGTTTTCACAGACTATATTGCTACACTCTTTCAGCGCGCTCTCTCCTGCGTGTATTGTAACATTATTGAGGTGGAGACCGTGCATTGCATAGAGCGGCCTTTCTCCCTCAAATTCCTTATTTTCGATATTATTCTTTGTCATTTCTTATGTATCCATTCCTTTTTGTGATTGAAGCACCAAGCGAGTCGAATGAGGAAGATCAGTCCCCTAAAAGTAAGTTCGGCACACATTGCCATCCATACACCCTGTAAGCCATATATAGGTGCGAGGAATGCAGCAAGGGTAAGTCTTACCGCCCACATACTTGCAAGATTCATGCCACTGGGGACTATTGTGTCGCCTGCACCGACAAAAACGCCATACGCTACGATAGATGCAGCGAACATCGGTTCTGCCCACGCTTCTATGCGTAAACATTCTATTCCCAAAACCTGTATTTGTTCTACTGGCGAGAGCACTTCCATCATCAGCGGTGCCGCCATGTACATCACCAATCCCATGAGAGCCATAACAACCATTCCAAGTCCTATTGTCATTATGGCAAAGCGTCGCATCAGTTCGGGCCTGCCTGCTCCGAGACTTTGTCCTACGAGTGTGGTTGCCGCATCGCTTACACCATATCCGGGCATATAGCAAAGACTTTCTGCCGTTATGGCAAAAGAGTTGGCTGCTATGGCGAATGTTCCAAGTGGTGCCACGATGACCGTCGTCAGGATTTGTGCTGAACACATCACGGCATGCTGCACCATCATGGGCGCTCCAATTTTCACGGCACGTTGCAGTGTGCGTCGTTCGGGTTTGAAGTTTCCATGTTCATGCAACAGATTGAGTTCTTTGGAACGCAGCGCAAGAAAACCAAACATTGCAACAGCACTTATAACAAAAGCCACCAACGTGCCTAATGCTGCGCCAACTACTCCCAGTCCGAATCCTGGCAACATGATGTCCAGTCCGAGAACAGTTATCGTCCGAGTAGGAAAAATAAAAAATGCATTCATTATCACGTCGAGCGTACAGGCTCCGACCCCCAACAGGCTTGGCACCAGCATATTCCCGCTACAACGCAACATTGCTGCAGAGAGGAAATAGATTTGCATGACAGGGATGCTGATGGCATATATCATAAAATAAGCCGATGCATCTGCGTGGATGCTTTCTGATCCGCCGAGCCACGTGGGTAAGGCATCGCTTATCAACACCCCCACTACAGCCACCGCAAGACTGAAAATGAAAGCGCTGACGAGGCCTTGACGTAACACAGCCCTCGCCCCCACTTCATCGTGCGCCCCTATCCTGTGCGCCACCTGCACGCTGAAACCGGCAGAGACGCCCGAACACAGTCCTCCGAAGAGCCACGTGGTAGTAGCCACAAGCCCTATGCTTGCCGACGCATTTGCACCGAGACTTCCCACCATCGCTGCATCGATATACTGCATGATGATGACCGATATCTGAGCAAGAATGGCAGGCACACTGAGCGAAACCGCCAACATGATTTGCTGCCGGAACGTGAGGTGTTTGCCTGTTCTCACCATTTTTAATAGCCCGTCTTTGGTCATAGTTTTTTGATATAGCGTGCAAAAATAAGAACTTTTGCGTAATTTTGTAGTGCAAAACATGACATTATATGGACGTACTTTACGAAGATAACCATATCATCATCGTGAACAAACAGCCTGGCGAAATCGTTCAGGGCGACAAGACTGGCGATGTTCCATTAAGCGAAACGGTGAAAGCCTACCTGAAGACGAAATACGATAAGCCTGGTAACGTGTTTCTGGGTGTTACTCATCGTTTGGACCGTCCTACGAGCGGTATTGTGCTTTTTGCCAAGACGAGCAAGGCGTTGTCCCGCCTTAATGCCATGTTTTCAAAAGGCGAGATCAGCAAGACTTACCACGCCATTGTGCCTCGTATGGCTGATACAGAAGATACAACTCTTACTCATTGGCTTACACGCAACGAGCGACAGAACAAATCGTACGCCCATGACAAAGAAACAAAGGATAGCAAGAAAGCCATTCTCACTTTTCGCACGATAAGCCATGGCGACCGCTACACGCTCGTCGAAGTACAACTCCACACAGGCCGCCACCACCAGATTCGCTGTCAACTGGCTGCTATAGGCCACGTGATAAAAGGTGACCTGAAATATGGTGCTCCTCGTTCCAATCCAGACGGAAGCATTTCGCTCCATGCACGACAGATAGCCTTTGAACATCCTGTGTCGCACGAACAAATAGATGTAAAGGCACCTTACCCTGCTGGCATTTGGGATAGTCTTGCTGGCGAAAAATGACAAAACTTAGATTGTTATCAATACCATTATGCGACCATATTTTCTCTTATCGCTTCTTCCTGCCGTTGCTACGGCGCAGGAGCGTCCTAACGTGATTGTGATACTTGCCGATGATTTGGGCTACGGCGATATGTCCTGCTATGGCGCCCAACGAGTACAGACGCCCTGTGTTGACGCACTTGCTGAAAGCGGTATCCGCTTCACCAATGCCCACGCTATAGCATCTACGAGTACTCCTTCGAGATATAGCCTTCTGACCGGCGAATATGCCTGGCGCAAACCCGGCACAGACGTTGCTGCCGGTGATGCAGGCATGATTATCCGACCAGAGCAATTTACCATGGCAGATGCGTTTAAGAGCGCAGGTTATGCCACGGGTGCCATCGGCAAATGGCATCTGGGACTCGGCGACAAGTCAGGTGAACAGGACTGGAATGCCCCCTTGAGTGCATCGCTAGGGGATTTGGGGTTCGACTATCACTATATCATGGCGGCTACTGCCGACCGTGTGCCATGCGTGTTCATAGAGAACGGCATGGTTGCCAACTATGATGCCACATCACCTATTGAGGTGAGTTATAAACGTAACTTTGAGGGAGAGCCTACAGGCGCCAAGAATCCAGAACTACTCTACAACCTGAAACACAGCCATGGTCACGACATGTCCATCGTCAACGGCATAGGTCGCATCGGTTTTATGAAAGGTGGCGGCAAGGCGCTCTGGAAAGACGAGAACATTGCTGACAGCATAGCACAACATGCCATCAACTTCATCTGCAACAACCGCGAAAAGCCCTTCTTCCTCTACCTCGCCACTAATGACATCCATGTGCCACGCTTCCCGCATGACCGCTTCCGCGGCAAGAATGCGATGGGGCTGCGCGGTGATGCTATTGCGCAATTCGATTGGACTGTAGGTCGCGTTACACGAACATTGGACAGCCTCGGTATCCGCGAGAACACACTCATCATTCTCTCGAGCGACAATGGTCCTGTGGTGGATGATGGTTACGATGACAAGGCAGAAGACCTGCTTGGCAGTCATAAACCAGCCGGACCTTATCGCGGGATGAAATACAGTGCCTTCGAAGGTGGATCTATCGTACCTTGTATTGTTAACTGGAAAGGACACGTTGAAGCAGGACAGACATCAGATGCCCTGATTTCACAAATAGACTGGCTGACTTCACTCGCTAAATTGACAGGCACACGCATTCCACGCGGTGCTGCACCAGATAGTGAAGACCATATCTCTACCCTGCTCGGCTACGACCGCGCCGACAGAGACTATGTCATAGAATTTGCAGCCAACCATACGCTTTCCATTCGCGACAAGCGCTGGAAATATATCACGCCCAACAACGGGTCGAAAATGATTACGTGGGGGCCGAAAATCGAGACCGGCAACGACCCCGAGCCCCAACTCTACGACATGACAGCCGCTTACGAAAGCGACAACCAGGCTTGCAATTATCCAGACATCGTGGAAAGGCTGAAAAAACAGTTAGAGGCAGAAAAGACAAAAACTCCTCAAGGGAAATAAAGCAAGATTGTCTGTATTTCACATTTTTTTCAAAAAAAAGCGACAATTACAGATTTTTTAAATAAGAAATTTTAACTTTGCGAAAGATTGTGAAAAGAAATAAAACAAAACCAATCATAAACGCCATGAAGATAAAATTCTATGCGGCAGCATTAGCCGCTATGTTTGGAGCAACGATTGCTTCAGCACAAGAGTATGAGCCTTATCCCTACGGATTTGTAGGTGTTCAGGGCGGCGCACAACTGACATTCACCAACTACGACCACGGTAAACTCATTACTCCTGTTGGTGCAGTGCAACTCGGTGCGATGTTTACCCCCGAAATTGGTGCACGTCTGCACGTAGGTGGCTGGATGAACAAGACCGCTGCCGGTCACAACACAGGCTACGGTACAACCAAGTTCAACTACCTTACAGCCGACGCAGACCTTCTCGTGAACCTGACAAACGTGTTCAGCAAGAAAAAAGTACATCCATTAGATGTATATCTTGTTGCAGGTATAGGTTTGAGCAAGGCATGGAATCTTGATGATATTGATGCTGTTCAAAGCAAATACATCACCAAGCCAGACGACAAGTTTGCACACAACCTGCGCATCGGTGGTATGCTGGAGTACAACTTTGCGAAACACTGGTCAGCAAACCTTGAAGTGGACCTCAACAACCTCGGCGACCGTTTCAATTCTAAACTGAACGGCCACGACGACATGCAACTGACTGCCATGTTGGGACTTACTTATAAGTTCGGCTTCAAGAAGAAGGTGCTTCCTCCACCTCCACCCAAACCTGAGCCCAAGCCTGAGCCCAAACCGGAACCAAAACCGGAACCCAAGCCCGAGCCCAAGCCGGTACCTCCTCCCCCTGCGCCCAAACCTGCTCCTAAACCTGTAGAGCCGAAGTTTGTGCCAGAGGATACACAGATTGACCTTTTCTTCAATGAATCGAAGGTTGTCATCACAGACGAGAATGACGACAAGATTCGCCAACTGGCAGACTGGGTGAAGAAGCACGACAACTGCCGCGTGAACGTAAGCGGCTATGCTGACAAGGGTACAGGTAAGGCTGCACGCAATCAGGTTCTTTCAGAACAACGCGCCGAAAACGTGAAGAAAGCACTCATTGAACAATACGGCATCAGTGCCGACAAGATTACGACCAACGCATTCGGCGACACTGTTCAGCCATACGCAGAAAACAACAAGAACAGGTTGGCTCGAATCACGGCGAAGACCTATAAGAAATAATCGTGGTCAGCACGATTGAATAAAAGGAATGCTCCGAGCGGGGCATTCCTTTTATTATTTGAGTAAATAGTACACATATTTGCAACACCTTGGATAAGGTTGGGACTTTTGGGAAAAAGTCGTATGCACAGTGGCTATTCTGACGACTGGGTGGGAACAACAAAAGCGCACTCAAATGAGTACGCTATGCGTTAAGGATTACTTGCCACTTTATTCGTACTAGCCTTCGCCGCACTTCGCGCGGCTGGCTGACTACGGGCAAGTGACGCGTAAAATGTAGCCTTTTGGTCGAGACCTTAGGCTCGATTTATGAAAGCCTGACCCGTTAGGGGAACGCTCAAGATTTATATTTTTTCAATATCAACTTCTCCTAAAAGAAATTGTATTACCCCAACATAAGTTATGCCATCATCATCTGTCCAAGGCTTACGGTTGCCATCAAGCAAAACAATTTTCCGGAAAGAATCTCCTGTATTCTTCATTGAAAAAGTCTCCTGCTCCTTCTTTTCTGGGGTATCGACATTAAGGGCTGACTGGACATATATTTTTTGCCGCGTAGTATTTATAACGAAGTCAATTTCATACTGCGAGGCTATTCTTTTCCCGTCAACCAACTTTCTGACTTCTACAATTCCCACGTCCACACTATAGCCAAGACGAAGTAGCTCTAAGAATATTAAGTTTTCCATCAGATGCGACCTTTCCTGCTGCCTGAGATTCAGTTTGGCATTTCTAAGCCCTAAGTCCATCGCATAGTATTTCTGTATGTTGTCAAAATACCGCCTGCCTTTAATGTTATACCTGCTTGCAGAGACGAATAAGAAGGCATCTTCCAAAAAGTCCAAATAGTTCTTGACCGTGTGGTTAGAAGTATTCATTCCCATAAGCGAACTTGCCGTATTAGCAAGTTTGGTTGGATTGGTCAAAGAACCGACAGCGGAAGACAATGCGTTCACCAAAGCGTCAAGCACGATGTCGTCTTTAAGATTATAACGCTCCACGATGTCTTTTAGATATACATTATTGAAAAGGCTGATAAGATATTTCCGCTTTTCCGCTTCATCCTTTTCCAAGACAGCCAGCGGCATTCCACTATACTAAAGTTATTCTTTCAGCCTTCAATTTCACCCTACCATAAAACTCCCTGAATGAAAGCGGAAACACTTTCACTTCCGAGCCACGGTCTCGGAAGTTGGTAACGATGTCCTTCGACAGCATCTTGGAGTTGGAACCTGTCACATAGATGTCCAGGTTGTCCTGCATCCGCAAATCATTTAGGACATCATAGAAAGTCGTATAAAGCAGTTCCCTGTCTTCTTCAGGCACAGAACTCTCATCCAAATCGGTGTTCTTGACTTTATACGACAACTGGATTTCGTCAATAAAGACATAATACTTCTGACTATGATCGTTCGTCTTTTCTTTGACATAGGAAGAAAGCACACGAGGATTGCGATAAGGAGAATGTTCATCCTTATCCAATGCGATTTCAATGATATTATCTTCTGAGGCACCCTCTTTCAACAGATAATTCTTATACAAGGTAGAAAGCAGGAAAGATTTACCGGACCTCCTTTTGCCGGTTATGATTTTCACCTTTCCATTCCACCGTTTACTGATGAGTTCTTTAAGCAGTTGTTTACGTTCAATTATAATAGCCATACTTTTTGCATTACTTCCATTTTAGTAGCCAAACGCCACCATTTTGGAAGTACAAAGATAAATTCGTTTATATAAAAGAAGAAAATGATACTCAAAAATCCAATAAAAAAGGAATGTCCGGTATGAACATTCCTTTTATAATCAATATGACAGACCTTTCAATTTGTACTGTCCTTGGATTTATCTCACAATCTTCTTGCCGTTGACGATGTAAACTCCTTTGGCAGGTTTGCTTACCTTGCGGCCCTGAAGGTCGTAGATGGCGTTTTTATTGCTATTCATCTGAACAATATTGACGGCAGTTGGGTCGCCTACGACTAGAGTTGCATCTGTGATGCTACCGCCATTGCCGAGAATGGTATTGCCTGCCACGGTGCTTCCTGCGGGGTCGAGACTGTTCCAGTCCACCTTGAAACGTATGCGGTAGGTGCCATCGGCTGTTGGTGCTTTGAATGACGGCGGGTTGAGCACATTGCGTGCACTGCCTGTGAGGTTTGTGCCCTCGCTGTTATAGCCGTTAGTATCGTTGCTGTCGTCAAAGCTGTAGAACGCGTATGTTTTCACATCGCCGGTAGCCGTGTGTGCTGAGGCATTTATATTCACATTGAACACACCGTCGTTGTTTTCGTCGACGAATACGTAGCCATGCATCCAAGAGCCGTTGTAGTTGAAGGTTACGGTGAGTTTTTCACCCTTCTCCACCTTTATGACATTCGAAGTGAGGTCCTGATAAGGCTTGTGGTTCGTATTTAATGTGAGTGTCGTCGTTTCACTCGTTTCGGGCTTGATGATAATGCTGTTGAGGTAGCGACTGCTGTTCGTAGGGTCGGCGTCGCGGTCGAAATTCACGTTGTATGGCGGGACAGCATCCACTGTTACCATAACAGTCTTAGTTACAGAGGGATTGGCAGCTGAGGTAGCGGTAATGACGGCAGAACCTTCTGCAATACCTGTTACCACGCCATCTGCAACCGTAGCGACAGATTCATCAGACGATTCCCATACGAGTTCTTTGTTGCTTGCATCGGCAGGAAGAACCGTTGCCGTAATCGTTACGTTTTCGCCTACATATACATTGTATTCTGTGGCATTGAACGAAATGCTTTCTGTGGGGATATTACCTACGATGACTTCAAACTGCGCCACGGCACCACCGTCGTCTGCTGCAGTAGCAGTGATGGTTACGGTCCCCTCACTTACACCCGTAATTGCCCCGTCAGCAACTGTAGCGATGCTTGGGTCGCTCGATGTCCAAACTATGCTCTTGTCGCTTGCATCGAGTGGCATTACTACATAATCCGGACGGATGGCACTTCCGGCTCCCACTCTGTAAGAGTCAGCAGAGAAGCAGATACTGTCAACAGATACGAGGTTGCCACTACCATCTATGCCGTTGAATACATAGACTGAACTGGCTGGTATTGACAGGGTGAGTTCTGTGTCGATATTGATGGCTGAACCTTCGGTGAGACCGGAAAGTCTTATTTGGTCAGCGAAAGCCTTTTTGAGCGTGATAGTGGTGTTGATGCTTTGCGGTATGTCGAGTGCTTTGCGAAGCGTTGTCTTGAAAGTCTGTCGGGTGTTGGAACCATTACGCAGTGTGAGTACAGCCTTACGACCATTCCATCCTGCCCAACCATAGATATTACATTTCGAGCCGTCCCAGGGATTGCCTCCTACCCAGTGGATATCGGGCAACACATCAGCGTTTTGACGTTGCCACTTGATACAGTCGGCAAGGTCGCTCCAAAGTTTTCCGCTGTTGATGGAGTTCATCAGGCTATAGTCGTTGTAGAGTTCCACCATACCGCTACCACATGCAAAAGCACAACGGAGTTCGCGAAGCACTGCGTCATAATCGCGTGTGCAATTTGCCGGGCTACTATATTTTGTTAAAATGAAGCCGTGTGTCATCAATGTGTTGATAGGACAGATGGGGCTGTTCTGCACAAAATTCTGATAAACGAGGCGGTCGCGATAGGTAATCCAGTTCTCACGACTAATGGAGTTGTTGCCGATTGTTCCGAAGTCGTTTTCCTGACGCCATACGGCATCTGTTATCTTGAACCAGAATGGGCTTGCCCATGTTCCTACCGTAGTGTTGAAGAAGATGTCTTCCTTGTAGTTCTTGCGGATATCTCTTTCGGCATAGATAATGGCTTCTGCATTTTCTTCGCCAGTGGTGCCAGCATCAGGTCCTACTGAAGAGAACTGTGCGCTGATGCCATCAAACTTGAAGAAACGGAAATCGTAATCCGTCAGGAGCGTCTTACATGCCTTGGTAAACACATCATAATATGCTGTATTGGAGAGTTGCATACCGCCCTTACCATTCCAGTAGCCGCGACGATAGTTACCGCTTGTGCCATAGCCGCCAACCGGACCGAGCCAAGCACCGATGCCAGAACACATTTTGCGTGTAACCTGATCCACTTCCGTGAATCCGTTGGGGAAGTTGGGGTTGAAGGTCCATGTGCCGTATTCATCCCAGCCATCGTCCCAGACGAAGGAGTTGATGCTCACACCATATTTATCGAAAAGATTTGTTTTCCACTGGTTCACTACGTCAACGCATTGGTTGATGTTCATGTTCGTGGTGTATGAAGCATCGTTGTTTCGGTCGATGTTGAGTTCATACCAACTGATGTATGCCGGCATACAACGCCATGGCACAGCACGCTCTCTTTCAGAATATGCCAAGAACGAACGGCGCTGCTGTCCTGGAGCCACAAGTCCTACGACAGCACTGACGTTCCATTCGGTACCTGCCTTGAGCGTAGTATTTCTGCTCCAAAGACCTTGGATGGACACAGTGGCTTCGCTCGGTAAGTGGATGATTTCTTCTGTTTTAAGTGTTATTGTGATATTTCCGCTTGAGGTAAGCGCTTCTGAGTTCTCAACCATGTAGCGCAGTTTGTATGTACCACTGAAAGGAATGGTCATACTATATACATTTTCGCTTTTGGCTGTGCCTGTATATCCTATATGATAATCGTATGCTACGATGTCGCCACCGCTGTCGAGAAGGTCAACACCCACGATATTGAGTCGATTGTTGCCTGACGAATAGTTGAACTCAACCTGGAACTTTCCAGAACCTTGAATTGCCAAATCCTGACTTACACCATAAACATTTGGTGCGCTATATCCTAATTCGCCCATACGTAAAGGTATTTCACTCTGTTGCAGTTGTGTCCATGACGAGGGTGTCCAACTGTCAGAAAGTGAACCGTTCTCCTCTATTGACGTTCCGGAAAGTGCCTTTAAGTCTGTTGATTTCTCTGCCTTTGGTGTTGCACTCGCGCCATCGAATACCACTACAGGTGCAATAACTTTTTCTGAATATGTAATAGTACCGCTGGATGTTACGGATTCCGTTTTTATCTCCACGAAGTAACGAACGAGATAAGTGCCCACTGCTGGAATATTGAGTGTATAAACATTGTTCGATTTCTGCCCACCTGTATAACCATAGTGATAGTCGCTTGCCACAACATTACCATCCATGTCCAGCGCATCAACGCCAACAATATTCAGACGATGGCTACCGGACGAATAGAGGAAAGTAACAGTTTGCGAGCCTGCAGTCTTAAAGGACAGGTAGCCTTGCGTTGCCACAATCTGGTCTGCGGTGTAACCCATCGATGTTATGGCTGATGGCGTTGCTGAACCCGGTGCATAATTGAAAGATGCCGAAGTCCAAGAATCGTATTGGAACTGTACGGGTATATTGTTGGACGAGCCAGATACACTATTTATGCCCATTGGTGTTTCAAGACCTGCAAAGATCTTGTCGCTCATCAAAACTGCTCCGCGCGTATTGCCCACAACTGTTGGTGTGCTTCCTGCAGCAGCCACGTCCACATCGTAAAGCAATGGAATGACGTTAAAGAGTTTCACGTCGGCAGAGCCCCTCAGTGTAATGTCCGTACGCAGATAATGGCTTCCGTCACGCAAATCTGCCTGCCAGAACACATTGACCACAGAGCCCTGATAAGTGTAAGTGAACCGAGCCTTGAGTGCTTTCCCAGAGAAATGTTCAGAACCTTTTACCGCAGTATTACTACCAGTAAGATCTATCATTTCAACACTTCGCAGGTTCATTTCAGAGGCTTTTACCTCTGTACTGCCATCGCCAAAAGCCACAGTAAAGAGTTCAGTGCCTGCCTTGAGATTCATTGCTTCGCAGCCGTCAAACTTTAATGTATTATTAGTCTTGACAAACGAAGCACTGAGCACGTTATTCGACAACGTATATATTGTTTCATTGCCTTGTGTTGACACCGTACTTTTTGCAGTACCCACTTCGTCCTGCTGCAAGGGATAGACGCGTGCCATTTCGTAAGTACTGTTCTGTGCCAAAATGGGTAACACAGCAAGAATAAGGGAGAGTAAACTCAGAAAGATTTTCTTCATCTGCATGGTTAGTTATTATTTGCAAAAATTTAACATTCAACGTTGTCTAAAAGAAAGTGGATTTGCACACATTTCTTCAAAATTACTGCAAATTTAGAAAAAACTCTGCTCCGAGTCAGACAATAAACGTTAAATTTGCATTTCAAAATGAAAATACATCTGAAAAATCGCTCTTTCCATCTTTTTTGGGAGATAATCGCAATTACTGAATGAGACCTTCACCAGAATACATAGAGCACAAGTTTAATGCATTTAACCTGCTTATTTTCAACGGAAAATTACCTCTTCCACCGATAAAGATGAGCCGCGCGCGTACGTTTATGGGGCGTCTGGAATACAAGCGGGAGAAGACATTTCTCGGAAAATACAGGTACTCAGATTTCGTGATTCGTATCAGCACATTCTACGATTTACCTGAAGAAGAAATAGAAGACACATTGATTCATGAAATGATTCATTACCACATCTGTTTCCATCAAATGCAGGACACGTCTGCCCACGGCAAACTCTTCCGCCGAATGATGAACGATATCAATAACAGTTTTGGTCGGCATATCACCATCAGTCATAAGCGCAGCGAACAAGAAATGAATCAGGATACGCGCACACGGTCGCACTTCATCTGCATAGTATGGCTAAACAGCGGGAAAGTGGGCATTGTTATCCCTACCAAGACCCGGATTTTCAATATGTGGAAAATCATCCCTCAATTTCGCGAAGTCATCAGATACAAATGGGTGCACTCTTCAGATGCTTTTTTCAACCGCTTCCCACGAGCAATGACCCCTAAATTCTACATTGTAGAAGAATGTCTGTTGGAAGAGCATCTGAAAGATGCCGTAGAACTAGAGAACACTGGTCACATTATCCGTCCGAAGAAATGAGCAACAAACAGAATATCAGCATTTTTCAGCGACCAGCATGGGTAGTGGCTTTCGCCCTTACTGCTGCATTTTTATGGGGTTGGGCATTTCCTCTTGTCAAACTCGGCTTCAGAGAGTTTGCCATAACTCCTGAAATGACAGGAAGTAAGATGCTTTTTGCCGGCATACGTTTTTTCTTTGCAGGATTGCTCATCTTACTCGTTGCAAAACAAAGCGGACGTCCTTTCAAAATTCACCGACGAAGCGACTGGTGGTTTATCATAGCGCTTGCATTAGTTGGTACAACATTACATTATGCTTTTTTCTATTTCGGTATGTCGCATGCCACGGGGTCGCGTGCTGCTATCCTTAATTCGCTTAGCGTCTTTCTTGTTGTGATTCTTGCTTGTATGTTTTTCAAGAGCGACAAGATGAGTACTAAAAAAATGTTGGGTTGTATAATCGGTTTTGCTGGTATTATGGCCCTAAACATTGGTGGGAAAGATAGCGGCTCGTTCACTTGGCTTGGCGACGGAATGATTATCATCAACACTATTTGTTCTGCTGTTGCAGCACTGATGACAAGGGGTCTAAAGAAACGCATAAATGTTATAGTAGGCACAGGTTATAGTCTTACCATAGGCGGGGTCTTTCTTATTATTGCAGGTTTTTTAGTAGATGGTACATTGCCGTGCGTTACAGGTTATGGCTTATTGATATTGCTGATGCTGACAGCAATCTCGGCAATAGGCTTTACGCTCTACAACAAACTCCTTTCATGCAATCCAATCGGGAAAGTCGGTATTTACAACTCAATTATCCCCATCGTAGGCGCTATCAGTTCATGTATTTGTTTGAATGAGCCTTTCTTGTGGAATTACCTTTTGGCAGGAATTCTTGCGGCTATAGGTATTTATATTATTAACAAAAGCCGCTAACACTTGTGCGGTTATATTGGTCATTATCACTAACTACGAGACGGCAAGCATTGCATCGCGCTTTGCTTGCCGTTTCTTGTGTGCCCGCTAAGTGAAACCCTATAACATATAGGCACAAAAAAAGGTCCGCACTTGGCGGACCAGAATAAAATGGCGGCGACCTACTTTCCCGCAGTTATGCAGTATCATCGGCGCGACCGGGCTTAACTGCTCTGTTCGGAATGGGAAGAGGTGGAACCCCGGCGCTATAACCACCGTAAATAACAGTGACATGTCAAAACCGAAAACAATCTGATAAAAAACAATTCTCAGACCAATCTTCATGTATCATACAGCGCTTAGTATCTGCGCCATAATAAACAGTAAGTTTCGGGCAATTAGTACTGCTCGGCTTTGCCGTCGCCGACTTTACACCTGCAGCCTATCAACGTCATCGTCTATGACGACCCTCATAAGGAAATCTAATCTTGGGGCCGGCTTCGCACTTAGATGCTTTCAGCGCTTATCCGATCCCGACATGGCTACCCGGCAGTGCACCTGGCGGCACAACCGGCAGACCAGAGGTCAGTCCGACACGGTCCTCTCGTACTAGTGTCAGAGCCCCGCAAATTTCCTGCGCCCACGATAGATAGAGACCGAACTGTCTCACGACGTTCTGAACCCAGCTCGCGTGCCACTTTAATGGGCGAACAGCCCAACCCTTGGGACCTTCTCCAGCCCCAGGATGTGACGAGCCGACATCGAGGTGCCAAACCACTCCGTCGATATGAGCTCTTGGGAGGGATCAGCCTGTTATCCCCGGAGTACCTTTTATCCTTTGAGCGATGGCCCTTCCATACGGAACCACCGGATCACTATGCTCTAGTTTCCTACCTGTGCGGCCTGTCGGCCTCCCAGTCAAGCGCCCTTATGCCATTACACTCTGCGGCCGGTTACCAATCGGCCTGAGGGCACCTTTAGAAGCCTCCGTTACGCTTTTGGAGGCGACCACCCCAGTCAAACTACCCACCAAACGCTGTCCGCGCAACAAGCGCGTTAGAAACCAAACAGCGGAAGGGCCGTATTTCAACGGCGGCTCCATAAATACTGGCGTACCTACTTCATAGCCTCCGGCCTATCCTACACATCCACGGCCCGGTCACAACGTTAAGCTGTAGTAAAGGTTCACGGGGTCTTTTCGTCCCATCGCGGGTAATCGGCATCTTCACCGATACTACAATTTCACTGGAATCACGGTTGAGACAGTGTCCGGATCATTACACCATTCGTGCAGGTCGGAACTTACCCGACAAGGAATTTCGCTACCTTAGGACCGTTATAGTTACGGCCGCCGTTTACTGGGGCTTCAATTCAAGGCTGCACCCGAAGGATGACCTCTCCTCTTAACCTTCCAGCACCGGGCAGGTGTCAGGCTGTATACGTCTTCTCTGTAATTTGCACAGCCCTGTGTTTTTGGTAAACAGTTGCCTGGACCTATTCTCTGCGCCTCACTAAAATGTGAGGACCCTTTTTCCCGAAGTTACAGGGTCAATTTGCCTAGTTCCTTAACCGTGAATCTTCCAAGCGCCTTAGTATATTCTACCCGACCACGTGTGTCCGTTTACGGTACGGGTGCCGCAACGGTTAAGCTTAGCGGATTTTCTAGGAAGCATGATTACCTCCACTCGCGCAGCCCGAAGGCCTTGCGTACTTTCAGAGTTCAGCTCAGGGGGTGGATTTGCCTGCCCCCATCAACACCTACATCCTTAAACGCGCTATTCCGTCAGCGCGCGGGAGTGTCACTTCTCCGTCTCCACATCGCCCGTTGCGGCAGTAACGGAATATTAACCGTTTCTGCCATCGGCCTCGCCATTCGGCTTATCCTTAGGACCCGACTAACCCCGGGACGATTAGCGTTGCCCGGGAAACCTTGGTCTTTCGGCGGGAGGGCATCTCACCCTCCTTATCGTTACTTATACCTACATTTGCTTTTCCCAACGCTCCAGCGCACATCACCATGCGCCTTCAAGGCAGAAGGGAATGCTCCCCTACCGATACACAATAAATATGCATCCCGCGGCTTCGGCAAATGGTTTAATACCCGATTATTATCCATGCACGGTCCCTCGACTAGTGAGCTGTTACGCACTCTTTGAATGAATGGCTGCTTCCAAGCCAACATCCTAGCTGTCACCGGAACCACACCTCGTTAGTCTAACTTAACCATTATTTCGGGGCCTTAGCCGGCGGTCTGGATTCTTCTCCTCTCGGGCGTGGACCTTAGCACCCGCGCCCTCACTCCCAATCTTAACCTGCACGCATTCGGAGTTTGTCCGGACTTGATAGGCGGTGAAGCCCTCGCATCCGATCAGTCGCTCTACCTCATGCAGGAAACAATCGGGGCTGCACCTAAATGCATTTCGGGGAGTACGAGCTATCTCCAAGTTTGATTGGCCTTTCACTCCTACCCTCACCTCATCCAGAAGCTTTTCAACGCTTATTGGTGCGGGCCTCCATCCCGTGTTACCGGGACTTCACCCTGGACAAGGGTAGATCACTTGGTTTCGCGTCTGCCGCACGTGACTAGCCGCCCTTTTAAGACTCGCTTTCGCTTCGGCTGCGCGCATCATTGCGCTTAACCTCGCCGCGTACGACAACTCGTAGGTTCATTATGCAAAAGGCACGCCGTCACCATAAAAAATATGGCTCCGACCGCTTGTAGGCGTACGGTTTCAGGAACTATTTCACTCCCCTGCACGGGGTGCTTTTCACCTTTCCCTCACGGTACTGGTACACTATCGGTCTCTTACGAGTATTTAGCCTTGGCGGATGGGCCCGCCGGATTCACACAGGATTTCTCGTGTCCCGCGCTACTCAGGATACAGCTATGTCACAGATAACTTCGCGTACGGGCCTGTCACCCTCTACGGACGCACTTTCCAATACGTTCCGCTCGCCATCTGATGTACAATAACGCTGTCCTACAACCCCACAAGGGCCGGAACCCCCGTGGTTTGGGCTAATCCCCGTTCGCTCGCCACTACTTGGGGAATCACTTTTGTTTTCTCTTCCTCCGGCTACTAAGATGTTTCAGTTCGCCGGGTTCGCCTCCCAAAAAAGGGATGACAGTACTTCATACTGCCGGGTTGTCCCATTCGGAAATCCGCGGGTCAAAGGCTATTTGCGCCTAACCGCGGCTTATCGCAGCTTGTCACGTCCTTCATCGCCTGTAAGAGCCTAGGCATCCACCGTACGCCCTTTCGTACTTACTTGTCTATATCACATCATACGGAAATGAAAAAAAACATTCCGTAAAACGCAAGACGCATATACTAAAAGCTGTACTTCTTTTCAGATCACCTTAATGAAATTGTTTTCTTACGATTGTTTACGGTTTGTACAACATGTCATGGATCGCTTCGGACTACCACTATCAATAAAGTGGATTTAAGTCCGGGTGTGGAGAATATCGGATTCGAACCGATGACCCCCTGCTTGCAAAGCAGGTGCTCTAGCCAGCTGAGCTAATCCCCCTTCGGCGGTGCTAATCGATATTAGCATTCGTAGTCCCAGGCAGACTTGAACTGCCGACCTCCACATTATCAGTGTGGCGCTCTAACCAACTGAGCTATAGGACTGGCAACGCCCGGGCCGCAACGGGGCGGCGGGCTTAAAGGGATGACCAATCTGCATTTCAGTATCTTCATGCGAATCTGCATCTTCATACGAAAACATGGCTCCATCCCGCCGTTATATCCAATAAATCCAATTACCGAAAGAGACAGCACAGGAAAGATGGGAAAAAACATCTCCTGAAAAAATAACTATATCAACTATATCACCAAAGCCTCCAGAAAGGAGGTGTTCCAGCCGCACCTTCCGGTACGGCTACCTTGTTACGACTTAGCCCCAATCACCAGTTTTACCCTAGGCCGATCCTTGCGGTCACAGCTTTCAGGCACCCCCAGCTTTCATGGCTTGACGGGCGGTGTGTACAAGGCCCGGGAACGTATTCACCGCGCCATGGCTGATGCGCGATTACTAGCGAATCCAGCTTCGTGGAGTCGGGTTGCAGACTCCAGTCCGAACTGAGGAGGATTTTAACGGATTAGCGTCCTGTCACCAGGTAGCAGCCCTCTGTAACCTCCATTGTAACACGTGTGTAGCCCCGGACGTAAGGGCCGTGCTGATTTGACGTCATCCCCACCTTCCTCACATCTTGCGATGGCAGTATCTGCGGAGTGCCCAGCATAACCTGATGGCAAACGCAGAAAAGGGTTGCGCTCGTTATGGCACTTAAGCCGACACCTCACGGCACGAGCTGACGACAACCATGCAGCACCTCTATGGCGGTCCCGAAGGAAATCAGGCGTCTCTGCCCAACGGCCACCACAGTTCAAGCCCGGGTAAGGTTCCTCGCGTATCATCGAATTAAACCACATGTTCCTCCGCTTGTGCGGGCCCCCGTCAATTCCTTTGAGTTTCACCGTTGCCGGCGTACTCCCCAGGTGGGATACTTAATACTTTCGCTCAGCGGCATACAGTATATCGCATACCGCGAGTATCCATCGTTTACTGTGTGGACTACCAGGGTATCTAATCCTGTTTGATACCCACACTTTCGAGCCTCAGCGTCAGTTGCGCCCCCGGCACCTGCCTTCGCGATCGGAGTTCTTCGTGATATCTAAGCATTTCACCGCTACACCACGAATTCCAGCGCCGCTGTGCGCACTCAAGATATCCAGTTTCAACTGCAGGTGCGACGTTGAGCGACGCAATTTCACAGCTGACTTAGATACCCGCCTACGCTCCCTTTAAACCCAATAAATCCGGATAACGCCCGGACCTTCCGTATTACCGCGGCTGCTGGCACGGAATTAGCCGGTCCTTATTCATGCGATACTTGCAATATGCCACACGTGGCACACTTTACCCTCGCATAAAAGCAGTTTACAACCTGTAAGGCCGTCATCCTGCACGCTACTTGGCTGGTTCAGTCTTGCGACCATTGACCAATATTCCTCACTGCTGCCTCCCGTAGGAGTTTGGACCGTGTCTCAGTTCCAATGTGGGGGACCTTCCTCTCAGAACCCCTACCCATCGTAGGTTAGGTGGGCCGTTACCCCGCCTACTGCCTAATGGGACGCATCCTCATCCTGTACCGATAAATCTTTGCTTTCTCTGTCATGCAACAAAAAAAGAACATCGGGCATTAATCCTACTTTCGCAGGGCTATTCCCGTGTGCAGGGTAGATTGGATACGCGTTACGCACCCGTGCGCCGGTCGCCATCACAGAAAGCAAGCTTCCTGCATGCTGCCCCTCGACTTGCATGTGTTAAGCCTGTAGCTAGCGTTCATCCTGAGCCAGGATCAAACTCTTCATTGTAAAAAAATATAATAAATTGTTTCCTTGGCTCGGTGACTAATTATAAAGTCTTGGATCAAATGGAGTATCGAATACTTCAATTGACGGAGATGTAAAAAAACTTTTTTACCCTTTCTCGCTCATGTACAAAATAATATGAACAATAAGCAAGAATCTCTCTTGTACTTCTCTTTTCAGTAATGGAAAAATTTCAAAGAACTATGCTCAAGACAATTATGGGATGTTCCCAAAAATTTGTCGAAAGCGGATGCAAAGATAGAAAGAGTTTTCTTAACTTCCAAAACATTTCAGAAAGTTTTTTTCAAAAAAAATCACCACATCTGATTATCAGCGCTTTATATTTTCAAAATTTCTCGTTTTTCAAAGTTGAGTTGACAAAATTGAACGAAAAGCAATCCGGTTTTGCAAATTTATTGTTGTTTTTTAGAGACTCAAAATAATACTGATTATATAAACTAAAATAAAAGGTGAGTACATTTATATTTTGTTGTATTTTTGCATGGATAAAAGGCATTTTGCTTGCAATCGGAAGGTTTTGGATATTCCAGAATATTTCTAAAACAATGATAAAAGAGATATAGAAGTTATGAAACTTGAGATATTTTCTGCTTTTTCGCAGTCGGATTTGTCGTTGCCTTACGTTGATGGCGGTGTTTATGCGGGTTTTCCTTCTCCTGCTCAGGATTTCATGGAGAATTCGATTGATTTGAACCGCGACCTTGTTTCTCATCCCGAGAGTACGTTTTACGCTCGTGTTGTGGGTGATTCGATGATTGAGGCTGACGTGAATGAGGGTGATATTCTGGTTGTTGACAAGTCGCTTGAGGTGAAGGATGGCATTATGGCTGTTTGTATTCTCAATGGTGAGTTTACGGTGAAGTACCTTCACGTTTTTGAGGATCACATAGAACTTGTCCCCGCTAATTCTTCTTATAAGACGATCAGAGTTGGCGCGGATGATGATTTCGAAGTTTGGGGGACTGTTACCTTTGTAATTAAGCGTATGTCCCGGAGTTGAGGATTTTTAGACGCTATAGACGCTATAGAAGCTATAGAAGCTATAGAAGCTATAGAAGCTATAGAAGCTATAGAAGTTATAGAAGTTATAGAAGTTATAGAAGTTATAGAAGTTATAGAAGTTATAGAAGTTATAGAAGCTATAGAAGCTATAGAAGCTATAGAGGTTATAGTTTCTACTTATATAATAATTAGGAGGGGTAAGATTGCTGTTTTTTGGCTTAGTCCATTATTTCTCTTTCCTTGCCCATCAATTGGAAGTCCTTTTTTCTTAATTTGAAACTGTTTGTAAGGTATTTGTCTCTTACGACCTGGTTTGCTGCGAGTTCTTCGGGCGTTCCCTGAAAGAGTATTTTTCCTTCGAAGAGGAGGTATGCGCGTTCTGTAATGCAGAGTGTTTCTTCTACGTTATGGTCTGTGATGAGTATGCCTATGTTTCTGTCTTTGAGTTTCCATACGATGTATTGTATGTCTTCCACGGCTATAGGGTCGACTCCTGCGAATGGTTCATCGAGCATGATGAATTTAGGGTCGATGGCGAGGCATCTTGCTATCTCCGTTCTTCTTCTTTCTCCTCCCGATAGTTGGTCGCCAAGGTTTTTTCTTACTTTCTGCAACCGGAATTCTGCTATGAGACTTTCGAGTTTTTCTTTTTGGTACTCTTTTGATTTACCTGTCATTTCGAGGACAGATGCGATGTTGTCTTCTACGGACATTTTCCTGAAGACTGATGCTTCCTGTGCGAGATAGCCTATTCCCGCCTGTGCTCTTTTATATACCGGGTAGTTGGTTATTTCTTCGTCGTTGAGGTATATATGCCCTGCATTAGGTACGACGAGTCCTGTTGTCATATAGAAGGATGTTGTTTTTCCTGCTCCGTTAGGTCCGAGCAGTCCTACTATTTCTCCTTGTTTCACATCGAAGGCCACTTGATTGACTACGGTTCTTTTCCCGTATTTTTTCACGAGTCCTTCTGTTCTAAGCACCATTTGGGTCATACTCAGTCTATCTTTGCGTCGAGATACAGATATCGTTTTATGCTCTTTTTAGGCGTTTTTTCGAATTCGTCTTTCCAGATGACTACTCCTTTTATTCTTTCGTAGGCAGGTATCTGCAGGTTGAGGTCTTCTTTGTTTTGTTCCATCTGCCTGCGTAATGCAGCAGCATCTACCCCGTCTTTTTCCGCCTCATCGAAATCGGGATGAACGAGTGCGTAGAGTTCGTTGCCTTTTTGTATGACTACACTTTCGCTGACGTATGGCAGTGTGTTGAGTTTGTCTTCTATTTCTTCCGGATAGATGTTTTGTCCGTTAGCCCCAAGCAGCATGTTTTTGCTCCTACCCCGTATGCTTAGGTTTCCGTCCTTGTCGATTACCCCGAGGTCGCCTGTGTGATACCATCCTTCGCTGTCGAGTGCTTCTTTTGTTGCATCTTCATTTTTGTAGTATCCGAGCATGACGTTTTCTCCTCTTGCGAGTATTTCTCCTACTATTCTTTGCGGGTCTTTGCTGTCGATTTTAACCTCCATTCTTGGCACCGCCTTGCCGCAAGATCCGGGCTTGAAATCTTTCCAGTCAGCATAGGTAATGATGGGTGCACATTCTGTTGCTCCATATCCTACTGTGAAATTAAATCCTATCTTTGTGAGGAATTCTTCCACTTCGCTATTGAACGCTGCTCCTCCTATTATTATTTGGTAGAAGTTTCCTCCGAATGCTTTCTGCAGTTGTTCTCTTACTCTGTCTCTTATTCTTTGATTGATGATTGGCAGAGAGAGCAAGAGTTTCATGCTTGGTGTCTGCAATTTGGGAAGAATCATCTTCTTGATGACCTTTTCTATAATAAGAGGTACACTAATGATGACATCAGGTTTGATTTCTCCAAATGCCTTGAAAATAATTTTTGGCGAGGGCACTCTTGTAAGGAAAAAGACGTGTGCACCCTTGATAAACTCGTATATGAATTCGAATGCCATACCGTACATGTGCGCCATAGGCAGTATGCTTACGATATTGCTGTTTTCCGTGATGACATGATCCATGACTTGGCATGCAAACTTATAGTTTGACCATATCGCCCTGAACGGTATGATTACTCCTTTTGACCGGCTTGTTGTACCGCTTGTATAGTTGATGAGCGCCATATCGTCAGGGTTGGCTCTTCTGTAATGCACGTGTTGCTGCCTGAAGAATTTGGGATATTTTGCTCCATACAGTGCATTGAGTGTTTCTCTTGCGTTGGTAAGCAATTCTGATCTACTGATGAGCAAGGAATAGTCGGCTATACAGACAATACCTTCGAGTCGCGGCATTTCCTGCGGGTCGATATATTTTGCCATGTGATCGCCCACGAAAAGTAATTTTGCATCGCTATGGTTAACGAGGTCGTGCACCTGCTCCGGTTTGAATTCGTGAAGAATAGGTACGGCCACTGCGCCATAGGTTAATGTAGCAAGGAATGCCACAGCCCAATGTGCACAATTTCTTCCGCATAGTGCTATTTTATCACCTTCCTTTACACCTGCATTTTCGAAGAGGATGTGAAGTTTTTCGATTTTTCTTGCCACATCCTTATATTGCAAGGTTTCTCCCTGATAGTCGGTAAGAGCGTCTCTGTTCCAATGGTTTACAATGCTTTCCTCTATATGCCCAATGAAATCTCTCTCTCCTACGATATGTTGGTTCTGGAGTTCTTCGTTCATTTTATCTGAATCCATAATGACTTTCTATTCCTTTTATGTTTACAGCATTCTTAAAAAGGCTGAATTTTTTGCACGTTTTGCAAACTTTTGCGCAAAAATACATATAAAAATCAAAATACAAACATATTGCACAAAAAAATGATTGTGTAATGCAACTTTATGGTTATTTTTCGTAGTTCTCTGCAATGTGGTGTTTGATTAAAGTAGTGTTTTTTGCAACAATTTTCGGAAAAATATAATAAGGCAAAAAAAGTTATTAAAAAAATTTGCTGTAATAAATAAAAGTTCTACCTTTGCACCGCGTTTGCAAAAAGCAGCGATGCACCGTTAGCTCAGTTGGTAGAGCAACTGACTCTTAATCAGTGGGTCCAGGGTTCGAGCCCCTGACGGTGTACAAAGAATTTTGTCAATAGTTTGATAATCAATTTGTTATCTCACTTTTGGCAATTTTTTTATGCTATTTTTGGCGATTTTTTTGGCGAAAGCATCATACAAATAAAAAAGCCAAGCATTTAACTTGGCTGGAATGAGAGCGGGTCTCTGAAGGTTAACCCATCCCTCACGCTGCAAAGGTACAAAAAAATCCTAATCTCCAAACAAAATGAAAAAAAGACAAAAAAAAAGAACAAACGAAACTAGAAATCTTTAATATTGAATGTCAGCGAGGGAGAGACCTTTTGCGGGGACTGATTCTCCGGCGGCACATCTGTCTTTTTTTTCGATGATATTGCTTACTTCTTCGGGGGTGAGCCTTCCTTTTCCTACTTGTATGAGTGTTCCGACGATTGCCCTGACCATATTCCTGAGGAAGCGGTCGGCTGATATTTCGAATCGCCAGTAGCCTGGTTCCAATTCTGTCCAGCAGGCTCGGGTTATGGTACAGATATTTGTTTTTGTATCTGTTCCTGTTTTGCTAAAACTGGTGAAGTCCTTAGTTCCGATTAGCATTTTTGCTGCCTGGTTCATTTTCCCGAAATCGAGTTGGAAATAGAGCCTTGTTGCATAATGCCGTTTGAATGGGTTCTTTACGAGCATTATGTCGTAGTGATAGGTTCGGAGTTTTGCATCGAACCTGGCATGTGCTTCGTTTTCCACTCTTTTGATGTGTTGTATTGCGATATCATGTGGCAGCAGGCGGTTCAATTTGTCGGTGAGTTGGTTTTCATCCACTTCGTTTCCGACGTCGAAATGCGCCACCATCATTTTTGCATTCACTCCGGTATCAGTTCTCCCCGCCCCCGTTGTTGCGATAGGTTGGCGCAGTATGGTAGAGAGAGCCTCGTTGAGTGTCTGCTGCACGGATGTGGCATTGGGTTGTACTTGCCATCCGTGATAGTTCGTTCCGTCGTAGGACAGTTGGATAAAATAGCGCATGTTTTATTTTGAAACAAAGAATGCCGCAGCGTTTGCCACGGCACTCTATGATAATTTCTGTTTAGAATTATTCTTCTGTTTTTTCTTCTTCAGCAGGTGCTTCTTCTGCTACGGGAGTTTCTTCTGCGGCAGGTTCTTCCACTACGGGTGCTTCTTCTGCTACAGGAGCATCTTCTACTGCGGGAGCCTCTTCTACTGCGGGAGCCTCTTCTACTGCGGGAGCCTCTTCTACTGCAGGAGCCTCGGGCTGACCTTCTGCTACAACCTTGAAGGGAACTTCAACTTCAACTTCCTTATGGAGGTGTACTTTAGCAGTGTATTCGCCAACTTCCTTTACGTCCTTTACAACGATTTTCTTGCGTTCCACTTCAATGCCTTGTGCCTTGAGTTCTTCGCAGATGTGGAGGTTGTTTACGCTTCCATAGATAACACCTGTGGCGCTAACCTTAGTCTCGATAACGATAGGTTTGATATTAGCGATTCTGTCTGCAACAGCCTGTGCGTCTGCCTTGATTTTTTCAAGTTTGTTAGCCTGCTGTTTGAGGTTTTCAGCGAGCACTTTGCGAGCAGAAGCGCTTGCTATGACAGCCTTTCCTGTGGGGATAAGGTAGTTACGGCCGTAGCCGTTTTTTACGGTAACGATATCGTTCTTATATCCCAAACCCGTAATATCTTCTTTCAGTATAATTTCCATTGCTTATCCTCCTATTTTATTATTTCAACAAGTCAGTTACGAACGGCAGCAATGCGATGTGGCGTGCGCGTTTCACGGCCTTAGCCACACGGCGCTGGTATTTGAGTGATGTTCCTGTGATTCGACGAGGAAGTATTTTTCCCTGTTCGTTGAGGAACTTCTTGAGGAAGTCTGCGTCTTTGTAGTCAATGTACTTGATACCGCTTTTCTTGAAACGGCAGTACTTTTTCTTCTTTGTGTCCACTGAGGGCGGATTCAAATATCTGATTTCTGTCTGTGCCATGGTTTAGTCCTCCTTTTTAGATGCGTATTTCTGACGACGTTTTTCAGCCCATTCCTGAGCGTACTTGTCGAGTTTAACAGTAAGGAAACGAATTATTCGCTCATCGCGACGGAAGTTTGTTTCCAGTTTGGTCACTGCCACGGGCTCTGCCTTGAATTCTATCAGCACGTAGAATCCCGATGACTTTTTCTCGATGGGGTATGCTAATTTTTTCATGCCCCAATGCTCCTCAGAGGTAATTTCTGCGCCATTTTCAGCGAGAATTCCCTTGAATTTTTCGACCGTTTCCTTCATCTGATCTTCAGACAAAACGGGAGTAAGTATGAAAACGGTCTCGTAAGTGTTGGTCATTACGTTAGTTTTTTTGTTAATAAATTGATTTATGCAAAATTGCGGGTGCAAAATTAGTATTTTTTTATACACCGGCAAAGATTTTTCGTCAAAATCGTCATTTTTTCTGTTCGATCGTAGATTCAAGTAGCAAGTGCAATATTAGTCTAAAAGTTTGTAAAATTCGTTTTTTGGGTTATTAAAGTTGAGTTTTTTTCTTGGTCTGCTGTTAATTTGCTTTTGTACTTCCATAAGATATTTGTCTGTGTATTGTTCTAAATTCGTTCCCTTAGGTATATATTGTCTGACGAGTTTGTTGTAGTTTTCTACACCTCCCTTTTCCCATGAGCTATAAGGGTGTGCAAAAAAGATTTTCGTGGAGAGTTTCTTTGCCAATTGACTATGCCTGGCGAACTCTGTTCCATTATCTGTAGTAATAGTGAGTACTTGTTTCTTGTAAGGAATCAACATTCTGTATACTGCTTCTTCCACGCCTTTTGCCTCTTTTCCATCAGGCAGCCTTTTGACCATCCCATATCCAGTACGTCTCTCGTAGAGTGTAACTAGCGCTCCTTTCCCATCCTTACCGACTATGGTGTCCATTTCCCAATCTCCGAAACGCGTGCCGTCTGCCTCTTCCGGCCTAAGGTCTATACTCACGCGGTCTTTTATGGGAATCCGTTTTCCCTTGTCTGTCTTCCGTCGCTTCTTCATTGCGTGACGGCAGAGTTTCCAAAGCATCCCTCCGCACTTCCTGTCGGTTCTGATGAATGCGTATATTGTTTCATGGGAGACGCATTCGCGCCCTTGTCTCTTTATATACCCGCATATCTGTTCGGGCGACCATTTCTTTTGCAGCAGACTTATGACTTCCCGCTTAAGGGCGTGTGTGAATCTTCGCGGTTTCTGAAGACGCGTCTTGCGGCGGTCTGCTTCGCGCTGTGCCTTTTCTGCATTATAAACCTTGGCACCGCCATTTCGATGGATTTCCCTGTAAAGGGTGCTTTCGTTCACCTCTATGAGGGCGGCGATCATCTTTTTGGTCAATCCTTGCTTTAATCCGTTCTGGATTGTGTACCTTTGCTGCGAGGTTAGCTGTTTATATTTCATATGCAACACAAAAGTAGTTAATCTCAGGGAGATGAAAATCTCCCTTTTGCTTTTATGTTGCTACTTGATGTCTCTGACTTACCTTTCAATCAGTGAATCCCACAGGACGAGTCTTGCACTTCTTATTTGAATTTAAGGATGGGCTTTATGGCGCATTTCGTCCCCTACTCTATTCCACTTGTATGACGAGTCCTTTGAGATATTCTCCTTCGGGATGGTAGATGTTTATGGGGTGATCGGCGGGTTGGTGCAACTGATGTAGTATTCTCACGTTTCTTCCCGTCCTTGCTGCAGCGGTGAATACGGCGAGTCGGAACTGGTCTTTATTTACTGCCTGCGAGCAACTGAATGTGAAGATGATGCCTCCTTTTTTTATTTTTCTTATTGCCGTTTCATTGAGCCGTGTATATCCTTTTATCGCGTTTCGCAGTGCGTCTTTATGCTTTGCGAAGGCTGGCGGGTCGAGGATGATGAGGTCGTATTCTCCTGCCATTTTTTCGAGGTACCGGAAGGCATCCTCTGCAAAGGCTTCGTGTTTGTCCGTTTCGGGGAAATTCAGTTCAACGTTTTCTCTTGTCAGGTCGATGGCCTTGGCGCTGCTGTCCACTGAATGTACGAGTTGCGCTCCTCCTCTGAGTGCATAGACGGAGAATCCTCCTGTGTAGCAGAACATGTTGAGTACTTTTCTGTCTTTCGCCATTTTTTCGAGGAGCAGACGGTTTTCCCTTTGGTCGATAAAGAATCCCGTTTTTTGCCCTTTGGTCCAGTCGATATGGAATTTCAGCCCATACTCGATTGCTACGTTAACATCGGTTCCTCCTCTTATAAATCCGTCCTGCGGGTTGAGTGCCGCCTTGTAAGGTAGCGTTCCTTCGGATTTGTAATACACATTTTTGAGTTCGCCTCCATAGATGTCGATCAGTACATCTGCGATGATTTCTCTTGCATAGTGCATTCCTACGGCGTGAGCCTGCATGACAGCCGTGTCGTTATATATATCAATAATGAGCCCCGGGAGGGTGTCGCCTTCGCCGTGTACCAACCGGTAGGTGGTGTTCTGAGCATTTTCTGCGAGTTGCAGTTTTCGCCGCACATCGAGTGCTGCTTCGAGTTTTCTTTTCCAGAATACGGTGTTAATTTCTTCGTTTTGGAAAGAAAGGATTCTGACTGCGATTGACCCAATCTGGTAGAATCCCACTGCGAGGAAATCTCCGTTTTCGTCAGTAACGCTTACGAGGTCGCCTTCTTTCAGATTATCCGGCAAGGATTGTATCGCGCCAGAGAAAATCCATGGGTGAAACCGCTTCACACTGTCGGATTTTCCTCTGCGTAGTTTTATTTCGGGATAGGTCATGGTTTTGTCTTTATATTGTCTTCTTGCGGAAGTTCTATGATTTCGTAGTCTTTTGTCTGTTGCAGTTTTTTTATTTCCTCATATAGAAGCAAGCATGCATAGGCATCTGTTGCGGCATATACCTGTTGTGCCTCTGTCAGGACATCAGCCTCCCAGTTTGAGCGCTGTTTTGCCTTTGAGATTCTCATGTGGAAGAGGTTTGCAAAGAGGCGTTGCAGTCCCTGATCCTTCACTCCTATTCTTTTTACCTCGTCCTGCAGGTCAATCCATCCTTTAGGCTCAAAGTTGTTGATTCTGTTTAATGCTGCGATGTCGTCTTTCAGAGAGAGTCCCACTTTGATGATATCCGGATCTGCCATCACCTTAATAAGACTTGGGTGTAGCGGTTTCTTGTTTATACGGAAGAGGAAACAAATATTGTGCGTTGCAACTTGCAGCAATGCCGGTTTGTTCATTGGCCCCTTTGTAAATTTTGGCCTTGTTTCGGTATCTATACCTATTATTTTCTGCCTTTCGAGCAGCCGGCATGCCCTGCTTGTTTCGTAGGGCGACAAGACGAGCACTATTCTCCCCTCGAATGTAAACCTTGGGAGGTTTTCGGGAAACGATTTTGGTGTTTGTTCGAAAAGTTGTTTCACAGATAGTCGTTGCTTTGTCCTACGTTGTATCTGACATCATGAAGTGCTCTCAGTGCGTTGAGCAGTGCCTGCCCCCACGTCAACCGAAATTCTGTGCTTGCCTCATGCAGTGCCACCTGCATGGCTTCGTCGTATCCTTCTCTGAAGATTTCCACGAGGTCGCGCAGAGACTGATAGATGTCTGCCAGATTTTCGCTGACGGTACACAGAATGGGTTGTTCTGAGAATTTAAAGTCGGCAACATGCACTTCGAGGAAGTCGTCCATTTCCTGCATTATTGCTGCCACATTGTTTCTGACGAAATTATAGTCTTCTTCTGTCACTTTGGGGTCGTTATACCCCTCTTCCTCGGGCACATCTCCGAGCATTGACATCTTGAGATATATCATCGGCAGTATATTACACATCACGTCTACAAACTCATCGCGACTGATACCCTGACTCTGCTCAAGACACCTGCAATACTCCGTAGATATAGTGATCAGGTCGATTACCTTCTGTGAATACAAATTTTCGCTCATTACGGATGAATTATTCTGAATTTCGTTGCAAAGTTACGTTTTCATGTTGAAGTTTGCAAATGTGGAACTTGGGTATCAGGAGTGCTTGCTGTGTTAAATGGTTTCATTTGAAACGAACCGCCAAGAAGTGCATTATCAGCGGTTTTACGAGATTTTGAATAGTAATAGTTCATTGTTTTGAAGGTCAAACATGTTGAAAAAGTTTCATTTCAAATAGTTTTCTCTATTTTTGCACCCAATTTGAAAAGAATGATCAGAAAAATCAAGCGTAACTGGTTTGTGCCAAAAGACCGTGAACTGACGGAATTTGACAAGCGCATTCTGAGATACCAGAATCGCGGAAAGTTGGTTCCTACCCCCCACCTTATTAAAAATAAGGAGCAAATAGAGGGTATTCGTCGTAGCGGTGTCGTAAACACAGGAGTGTTAGATCTCATTGAGGCGGAAATTCATGCCGGCATGAGTACAGCAGAGATAGACAAACTGGTTTACGACTACACGACTTCGCATGGTGCCATACCTGCCCCACTTAACTATGAGGGTTTTCCTAAGAGTGTATGTACGAGCGTGAACGAAGTGGTATGTCATGGCATCCCGAGCGAAGAAGAAATTCTCGAGGAGGGCGACATCATCAACGTTGACGTTTCAACCATACTGGATGGTTTTTTCAGCGATGCCTCGCGCATGTACATCATTGGGAAGACCAGTCCTAAGAAGGAGAAACTGGTGCGTGTGGCTAAGGAATGTCTTGAGATTGGTGCCCGTGCCATCAAGCCATGGGGCTTTATTGGTAACATCGGCAAAGCCATTCAAAAACATGCGCACAAGAATGGTTTCAGTGTGGTACGCGACTTGTGCGGTCATGGTGTAGGGCTTGAATTCCACGAAGACCCGGAAGTGGTGCACTACAATGACCACCACGATGGTATGCTCATTGTTCCCGGTATGGTATTTACCATTGAACCCATGATAAACATGGGTACCTGGGAAGTGTTCATCGATGAAGAAGACGGTTGGACTGTGGTTACTGACGACGAATTGCCGAGTGCTCAATGGGAACACACGTTCCTGGTTACTGAAAACGGCTATGAGATTTTGACGCACTGATTTCTTATTTTTCAAGTAAATATAAATCAAGATAACAGCACTTATGCACTATACAATATTAGCGATTGAATCTTCTTGCGACGACACTTCTGCCGCCGTGATGCGCGATGGCTTGCTGCTGAGCAATGTTACAGCCAGCCAGAGCATTCACGAGGCATACGGGGGTGTAGTTCCCGAACTGGCTTCGCGTGCCCACGAGCAAAACATAGTTCCAGTGGTTGACGCAGCGCTTAAGGAGGCAGACATAGCCAAGGAAGAATTGTCAGCCATTGCCGTAACATTGGGGCCGGGTCTGATGGGCTCGCTGCTCGTTGGTGTGTCGTTTGCCAAAGGCATGGCATCTGCTCTTGGCATCCCATTGATCGAGGTCAATCATCTTCAAGGCCACATAATGGCTCATTTCATCAAGGTACCGGATGAAGACAAGGCTTTACCGCCCTTTCCCTTCCTTTGCCTGATGGTCAGCGGCGGCAATTCTCAGATTGTTCGTGTTGAAGCCTACAACAAGATGGAAATCCTGGGTCAGACCATTGACGACGCCGCAGGTGAAGCGATTGACAAATGCTCTAAAGTAATGGGTTTCGGCTATCCCGGTGGTCCCATCATCGATCGCCTCGCCCGTCAGGGCAATCCGAATGCGTTTTCATTCAGCAAGCCTAACATCAAAGGGCTGGACTACAGTTTCAGCGGTCTGAAAACATCGTTTCTCTATTTTCTTCGCGACAGACTGGCGGAAGACCCGGACTTCATCGCGCACCACAAGGAAGACCTCTGTGCATCGCTTGAGAAGACCATCGTAGACATTCTGATGAAGAAACTCGTGATGGCTTCAAAAGAGACAGGCATCCGCCATGTGGCGCTCTCCGGTGGAGTGTCTGCCAACACTGCACTTCGCCGTGCCTTTGAGGAGATGGGCGAGAAAGGAAAATGGAAGATTTACATTCCTAAGTTCAGTTACACCACAGACAATGCAGCAATGATAGCCATGGTGGGACACTACAAGTTGCTCGACCGCGATTTTTGTCCGCTTGACAAGCCTGTATTTACACGCACAACAATATAAAGGAAATAACGGAATAACGATAAAAAATATAAATTATGGAGTTTGATCTCAAATTAATCAGTAAGGAAATCAACGAAAAGATGTGGAATGCTCACAAGACGCTTTCCACGGCAGAGAGTTGCACAGCCGGTCGTGTATCGAGTCTGATAACTGCCGTTCCAGGTAGTTCTAACTACTTCCGCGGTGGCTTGGTCTGCTATCAGAACGACATCAAGGAAGACCTGTTGAAAGTAAAGCCAGAAACCATAGAGAACCATACGGTTGTGAGTGAGGAAGTAGTTCGCGAGATGGTTCTCGGTGCGAATGCACTCTTCAAGACCGACTATGCGGTAGCAATTACGGGCTTTGCCGGTCCTGGCGGTGCAGACAATGCTCAGAGCAGTGTAACTATAGGTACTATCTGGGTGGCAGTCGGCAACAAGGACCGCATGGTTTGCCAGGTTCTCACAGAGGACTGCGGCAGAGAGCGCAATGTTTCGAGCGCCGTCAGCCTTGCCATGCACATGCTGCGCGACTATCTGAAGGAAGAATTTCCTGAGGTAGTGGAGGAAGAGGAAGCATAAGCGTCTGATTTCTTTAAATTTCACTCAACAAAGAAGTGCATCGTTTTATTTTTTTGAAATAAAATTTTGCGAAAAAGAAAATTAGCACTATCTTTGCACCCCGTATTGAGAAATACGCCTTTTATAGAACGTAAAAAAAAGAAGATAGAAATGTCTAAAATTTGTCAAATCACAGGAAAGAGAGCCCAGAACGGCAACAACGTTTCCCACTCTAAGCGCCGTACAAAGCGCACATTTGAAGTAAACTTGTTCACAAAGAAGTTCTACTATGTAGAAGAGGACTGCTGGATCAGCCTACGCGTCAGCGCTGCCGGTCTTCGTCTGATAAATAAGATTGGCCTTGATGCCGCTTTGCGACAGGCAGCCGAGAAGGGTTATTGCACAGAAGTAAGAATATTGGATAAATAAATAAAACGATGGCTAAGAAAGCAAAAGGAAACAGAGTTCAGGTCATTTTGGAATGCACCGAAATGAAGAACAGCGGTCTGCCCGGCGCATCACGATACATCACGACGAAGAACCGCAAGAATACACCGGAGCGTCTGGAGTTGAAGAAGTACAACCCCATCCTTCGCAAGATGACTATTCACAAAGAAATCAAATAAGATTATTGAGATATGGCAAAGAAAACAGTCGCAACACTGCAGACGGGCAAGAACGACGGTCGTTCTTACTCTAAGGTTATCAAGATGGTAAAGAGCCCCAAGACTGGTGCTTATATCTTCAATGAGGAGATGGTTCCTAACGAAGCCGTTAAGGACTTCTTTAAGAACTGATACCGCTCTCGAGGAAGAGAACCATCAAGTTTTAGACACTACAACATAGACGGACGGGCATTGTGCCTTTCCGTCTCTTTGTGCGTTCAGGGGGGCGAAGATTCATGCACTATTCAAAGAAAGGATCAATGCAACTGCTATAGAGGCTATAGAGGCTATAGAGGCTATAGAGGCTATAGAGGCTATAGAGGCTATAGAGGCTATAGAGTATATAGAAGCAAAAGACAAGAGCACTTTTCCCCTCTTTTTTTGCAGAATTTAATGTAGAGTTTTCATTTTCTGACTATTGTGGCAGGAGAGTTGCATTTATGTTTCAAAAACGTTTTTTGTGATATCTTTTCCGTCATTTTTGATTAAATTTGCACAAAATTCATGACTATTTAAGAGTATGGGCATATTCAGTTTTTTCTCCAAGAAAGAAAAGAAAGAAGTTCTTGACACTGGTCTTCAGAAAACGAAGAAGAGCGTCATAGACAAGATTACCCACGCCATAGCCGGCAAGTCGAGAGTTGACGATGAAGTTCTCGACAATGTTGAGGGTGCGTTAATCAGTTCTGACGTCGGCATAGACACTACATTGGAAATCATCAGCCGCATTGAGGCACGCGTTGCTAAGGAAAAATATGTAAACACTTCTGAATTGACATCAATTCTGAAGGAAGAAATTTCAGCCTTGTTTGCCGGAGATCCCACAGAGACCGAGGGTTTCGTATTTCCAGACGACCACAAGCCATTTGTTATCATGGTAGTAGGCGTGAACGGTGTGGGCAAGACCACGACCATCGGCAAGTTGGCTTATCAGTTCAAGCAAGCAGGATTGAAGGTAGTCCTTGGTGCTGCCGACACATTCCGCGCCGCTGCCGTTGACCAACTTTGCATCTGGGGCGAGCGCGCCGGTGTGCCAGTGATTAAGCAGCAGATGGGCAGCGACCCTGCTAGCGTTGCTTTCGACACGGTAAGCCATGCCGTAGCGAGCGGTGCCGATGTTGTCATCATCGACACAGCGGGCCGCCTGCACAACAAGGTTGGCTTGATGAACGAGTTGACAAAGATAAAGAATGTGATGAAGAAAGTAGTTGCTACTGCGCCTGACGAGATTCTGCTCGTTCTGGATGGTTCTACCGGCCAGAATGCTTTTGAGCAAGCCAAGCAGTTCATAAAGGCTACCGATGTTACGTCGCTCGCCATTACCAAACTCGACGGAACGGCCAAGGGCGGTGCTGTCATCGGCATATCCCATGAACTGAACGTTCCCGTGCGCTACATCGGCCTGGGCGAACAGATAAACGACCTGCAGCCTTTCAACAACCGCGAGTTTGTTGAGAGCCTGTTCGAAGGCATCAACCTTTAGTTTCATGTCTTGAAATACTGACGACGATGCCTACTGTGGATGTCATTACGATGGGTTGTTCAAAGAACTTGGTGGATTCCGAGCGTCTTATGAGCCTCTTTTCCCGTCATGGGTACAAAGTTTACCATGATCCCGAAACACTTCACGGCGACATTGTAGTCATCAACACCTGCGGTTTCATTCAGGATGCCAAGCAGGAGAGTATCGACATGATACTTGAACTTTGTGAAATGAAAGACGCAGGCATGTTGCGTCGTATTTTCGTGATGGGTTGCCTATCTGAGCGCTATCGCAAGGAACTGGCCGAAGAAATCCCGCAGGTTGACAAGTTTTACGGCAAGTTTGACTGGCAAGGCCTGATAGCGGATCTTCCCGGCACCACCATTCGCGAAGGCGGCGAGACGCGCCATCTGACTACTCCGGGCCATTATGCCTATCTGAAGATTTCCGAAGGTTGCGACCGCCATTGTGCCTATTGTGCCATCCCAATCATCACAGGCAGACACGTAAGCCGGCCTATGGAAGAAATACTCGATGAGGTGCGCGAACTTGTAAGTCGTGGTGTAAAGGAATTTCAGGTTATTGCCCAGGAACTCACGTACTACGGCATCGACCTCTATGGCGAACAGTGTCTTCCTGCTTTAGTGGAGGCTATGGCAAAGATTGAAGGCGTGGAATGGATTCGGCTGCACTACGCCTATCCCAACAGGTTCCCAATGGACCTTCTTCGTGTGATGCGCGAGAACGACAATGTTTGCAAATACCTTGACATTGCCCTGCAGCACGTGAGCGACAGCGTCTTGACGCGTATGCAGCGACACACCACCAAGCGCGAGACGGAGGCGTTGCTCCGCAAGATTCGTGAGGAAGTTCCGGGCATTACGCTTCGCACCACGCTGATGGTGGGTTTCTGCGGCGAAACGGAGGAAGAGTTTGAGGAACTGAAGTCGTTCGTGCGCGAACAGCGTTTTGAGCGTATGGGTGCTTTCGCCTACAGCGAAGAAGACGGTACATACGCCGCCTTGAACTACGAAGACGATGTTCCGGAAGAGGTAAAACAGTCGCGTTTAGACGAACTGATGTCCATTCAGGAAGAAATTTCCGCCTCAACAGGCGCCTCGCGTGTTGGCAGCACAGTCCGCACGATTATCGACCGCACCGAAGGTGATTATTACATTGGCAGGACCGAGTTCGACTCACCGGAAGTGGACGGAGAAGTTCTCATCAAGGCTTCGGACAAGACTTTGGAGACAGGGCAATTCTACAATGTCCGTATTACAGGGTCCGACGAGTTCGACCTCTACGGGGAAGTTAAATAAGGTGATTTCCCTTCTTTTTTTCAAGACATAAATAAGATAAGACAATACATGTACCATGAACAATAAAGAATTTTTAGAAAAGTTAAGCAATGCAACAGAATTGCCGGCAAAGGAGATGCAGCACCTCTCGGGCATGTTTTCATCTCTGATTGCAGACACGTTGGAAGACGGCGATGTGCTCACCGTTCAGAATTTCGGCAATTTCGAGGTCAAGAAAAAACTGGAACGCATCGTGGTAAACCCCTCTACCAAACAGCGCATGCTCGTCCCCCCAAAACTCGCGATGAGTTTCAAGCCTGGGGCTGCCATCAAGGAGAAATTCAAAAACAAATGATGCCTGCGCCCACCTTATTTTATTTCCATTTTAACACCTTAGAGTTAAAGGCAAATATACTTGCATCCTTACTTTTTTATCAGTTAAAGAATGAGATACACACTTAAAGACATAACCGACTTGTTCGCCAAGAAGAGCAAGTTGCCCCAGAAGAAAGCAGAGGCTTTTGCAAAGGCATTCTTCAGGACCATTGTGGAAGGTCTTGAACAGGACAACATGACGAAGGTAAAGAACTTCGGCACGTTCAAGATAGTGGCAGTGAGCGACCGCCAGAGTGTTGACGTCAACACGGGTCAGCCGGTACTTATCAGTGGGCACAACAAGGTTTCATTCACTCCCGATGAGAAGTTTAAGTCCATTGTCAATCGTCCGTTCTCTCAATTTGAAACCATCATCCTCAACGAAGAGACTGACACAGATGAGATTGAGCGTGTGAAAACACCTGTTCTGCCCGAGCCTGCAGCCAAAGAGGAGACACCAAGCCCTGATGCGCCTTCGATGCAACAAACGGAAACGGACACACACACCAAAGAAGTTTTACAGCACACTGAAGAAACAGCAGAGAAGCCAGACACCCGAGTTTCTGCAAATGAGGAGGCAATAACTGAAGAGGCACATTCTTCTCCATCAGCACCTGTAGCGTCTGAAAATGCTACACCCCGCTATGCTGCCGGCATCATGCAAGTGCAGGAAAAACCAGAAAAGGCAATAGAACCGACAGAAGAAGTTTCGGATGCCCCCCCACCTGCAGAGGAGACAGAGCAGACTATTTCAGAAAAGCCATCCCTTGATAAAGGCAAATGGAAAATTGCTGCCGCCATATTGGGGCTGCTGTTGCTTGCCGGTATCTTTTTCTGGGTTGTCAACCGTAGTGGCAATGCCACTCCCGAGTCTGACACGACCGTTGCAGCGACCGACAGCGCACAACAAGTCAAGAATGATTCACTTGCGGGTGCTGCCCAAACAGAAGTTTCAGATGGCATCACTATTGGCAAGAACGGCGAGAAACTTCAACTTTTCGGCACGAAGGACTCCCGAGACATCGTCAACAACTTTGAAATTGTCGGCGACCTTGAGGAGTACGAGTTCAAATATGGCGACATCATAGAACTCATAGCCAAGGAACGCTATGGCGACAACTTCTTCGTGACATACATCTACAAACACAACAACATGAAGCCCTACAGCCACGTTTCTGCGGGTACCAGGCTTAAACTGCCAAAGTTGAAACGCAAAGAATAGGCATATCTTCTATTTCTATGAATTTCAGCGGTTTTTCAATCAGTCTTTAAACTAAGACTACAACGAAAAGCCGCTTCTTTGTTCATTTATAACACACCTCGAAATCACTCAAGATTAACGAAGAAAAAAACTTAAAAATCAGGTGTTTTTTTTCGCTACGTTACTGCAAATTTTTAACAAGAAAATTATACTTTTGCAGTATGAATGAGATATCGAGACACCTCGTCAAATTATTGCTTGACCACAACTGCGTGATTATCCCCGACTTAGGCGGATTTATTGCCCAGTATATCCCCGCCGAGTACAGAGAAGACGACTACACATACCAACCTCCCCAGCGCATTGTCTCCTTCAATCAGGAACTGACACTTAATGATGGTTTGCTGATTCAGTCGCTCATGCAGACTTACGACACGACTTTCCCCGAGACACTCAAGATGCTCGAGGATGCCGTGATTGATATGAAGGAAGAACTGTACGAGAAAGGTGAGTTGGACCTTGTAGGTGTTGGTGTGCTGAGGCTGAACCTTGAAGGCAACTACGAGTTTGAGCCTCATCAGCATGGTATCGTGTCGCCCGAGACGTATGGTCTGACGCATGTATCGATGAAGGCATTCGCAGAGGGTGCCGTTTCATATAACCGACAGAGCGACAAATACACCTTCAGCATCAGCAAGAAGGTTGTAAACTATGCTGCCGCTGCTGTAGTATCTGCTTTCTTCTTTCTCGGTTGGGCAGTCCCCATGCAGAAGGGCGATGTCAATGTAGGGCATCAGCAGGCACAGGTTTTGGGCAGCGGCTTCAACTGGGGTAACACAGATGATCATACGCGCACTGCAAAAGTGAACGTAAAAGTTCCGGAGAAAGCAAAAAAATCAGCACAAGTTGCGGCTTCTGCACCTGTATCCTCTCCTGTTCCGGCGTCTGCTGCACCAAAGCCAGCAGTTACTGCCCAAGACACACCTACAGCGCAAGAAGCAAATGCCGAAAAAGGTGGATTCACCATCGTTGTGTCATGCGGTTTGCCACAGAAATATGCCGACCTCCTCATCAGCAACCTGCAGAAAGACGGGCTAAACGAAGCCAAGACAGAGGCTGAGGGTAAATACATGAACGTTGTTTACGGCAATTACGCAAGCCGTGCAGAAGCAGAGGCCTTCCTGAAACAAGTGGCAGGCAACAAGCGTTTCAAGCATGCACAGGTAAAGGAGCAATAGTTCATCACTCTGAATATTAGTAAACAAAAGGACTTGCCTTATTGTCAGAAGACGAACGAGCAAGTCCTTTATCATTTATAAACAGAACGATTTTCCAATTTTTATAAACAACTTCGAAATGAGAAGAATATTTTCCATCTGCGTCTTAGCCGTAATTCTGTTTTCATCGGACATAATGGCTCAAAAACTTGTAGTAAGAGACAACGAAGGTATTGGCATTCCACTGGCTTCTGTACTGACAGAGGACGGTATCCTGATCGGTACTACCGACCTAGACGGTGTGCTGCCCGATGTGAATGGTGCGAAGCGCGTGAGAATTACCCATATCGCTTACAAGCCGCAGATGGTTACTGTTGCATCGCTAAAGGATGGCATAGTGGTTATGGAAGATTATTACCGCGATGTCAAAGTGGCAATTGTCAGACCTAAGCCCTACATCTACATGGAGTATTACTTCCGCGCATTCAGTTACATTAACGATTCGCTGCGCGCTTATGCAGCAGGTATCCTGCCTATAGCCCACGATATAAAAAACAAGTACGAAGGAAAGGCTCACGGTCACTTCTGGGCATTCGGAGGCGCAGCCAACAAGGCTCTTACCTGGAACACACAGGACTTGCAGGACCGAGCACAGCGAACGGTTTCAGGTGCTTTGTCGCCAATAGAAAAAAGTTTACATGACGGAACTAAATTCAAGAACTATTATAAGACAACGGTTGAGACTGATGAGGAAAATCGATGGCTGGTACGTAACCCCGAAGGAATAGTAGGCAACATCGTTCATTCTGACGGCTATTCCTATACCACGCTCAATGGCAGCAAAATGCAAATTTATGCCAATAAGATGAATAACGAGAGTAAGATAGCAAAAATACGTGAAGAGCGCAATTACGACTATCAGTACATGCAGATCTACAAAATAGATGCCGACGGAACTATACCAAGAGAAAACTTTGTAATGGAATCCAATCATTGGGAATACAACGCAAAGGCGGGACGGAAAACAATTATTGTATATCTCTATGCCGTAGATAATGCCTATATGGACAAAGACGAGTACACCGCCCATGCAAAAGGCATCAGCAAGCCATACAGCGGCAACATGTCTCTTGAAGCATTGGCTGAATATGAAAAAAAGCATAACATCCCCGCGCTACCGCCTGAACAGATGAACACCATCATGCAACTGAAGAAGCAAACCGGCAGGAAAAACTGAAGGCACTGATTGGCGTCAGAAAAAATAAGGGACTATATAGGATTTGAGCCAATATAGCAAAAATGCAGCCATAGAAGGCTGCATTTTTGTTTGTATATCTACTTTTGCGCTTTCAGCGCGTTTTACCGAACGCTATTAAAATAAAAAATGTGTCAACTGTCCTCTATCAACTATCAACTGTCATTTGTTCCGCTTCATGAAATCGGAGGCGAAGATAAAGTCGTTGAGTCGTTGGTTTCCTGAGCCGATTACTTCGTCTTTCGTTCCCTCCCATTCCTTGTTTCCCTGGTAGATAAAGAGGATGTGCTCCCCTATTCCCATCACGCTGTTCATGTCGTGTGTATTGATGATGGTGGTAGTGCCGAGTTCTTTCGTAATGCCATGTATGAGTTCGTCGATGACGAGCGATGTCTTGGGGTCGAGTCCTGAGTTGGGTTCGTCGCAGAAAAGGTATTGCGGCTCCATGACGATGGCTCTGGCTATAGCCACGCGTTTCTGCATACCTCCGGATATTTCTCCCGGGTATTTTCCTGCTGCTTCGAGCAGGTTCACCCTGTCGAGACAAAATTCCGCACGGCGTTTCCTTTCTTTGTAAGACTTATCAGAGAACATATCGAGCGGAAACATCACGTTCTCAAGCACAGAGAGCGAGTCGAAGAGTGCAGCACTCTGGAAAATCATGCCCATCTCACGTCTGAGCATGGTGCGCTGTTTTTTGTTCATTTTGACGAAATCGCGGTTGTCGTAAAGCACTTCGCCAGCCGTGGGGTCGAAAAGTCCTACAAGGCATTTCATCAGTACGGTCTTTCCACTACCGCTCTGACCGATGATAAGACTTGTTTTGCCGTTTTCAAAACGGAAGTCGATGCCCTTGAGCACCTCCTTGTCTTCAAATTCTTTTCTTAATTGCTTTATTTCTATCACGACGTTACTGGTTCTTTTTTTGATTTTGTTTTAACTAAGCATCTGTGTTAGGAATAGGTCGCTGAAAAGTATGAGCATACTCGACGAGACAACCGCATTGGTGCTTGCCTTTCCTACTTCTACTGAACCGCCTTCCACTGTATATCCGAAGAAACTCGAAACACTTGCAATGATGAATGCGAAAAAGAGCGACTTGATTACGCCCATCCACAGGAACCACAGTTGGAAGTCGTGTTGCAGTCCCTGCGTAAGGTCGCTTGGTGTGATGATATGTCCGATGTATGCCGTTGCATAAGCACCAAGAAATCCGCTGACTGTACTGAAGGTAACGAGTAGCGGTATGACGGTTACAAGTCCCAGAATTTTAGGCAGAATAAGATAGTTGGCACTATTTACTCCCATGATTTCGAGCGCATCTATCTGCTGGCTCGTCCTCATGGTACCAAGTTCTGAGGCGATGTTCGACCCCACCTTTCCTGCAAGTATGAGACACATGATGCTGCTTGAGAATTCGAGCAACAGGATTTCGCGTGTAACGTATCCGCTCACCCACAGCGGCATCCATGCACTTTGTATATTGAGTTTAATCTGTATGCAGATGACAGCACCTATGAAGAAAGAAATGAGCAACACTATTCCTATACTGTCCACCCCAAGTTGTGCCATTTCCTTAACATACTGCTTGAAGAACATTCTCCACCGCTCCGGTTTTCCGAACGTTCTGCCCATCAGCATCAAGTATCTGCCAAATGATGTTAGAAACTTTATTATCATTTCATTATCATATTTCTAATTGTGTGCAAAATTACTAAGAAGCAGGCAAAGAGCGTGAAAGAGGAGCGCTTAATTAACAATTTACACAATTTATTTTATTTTATGCATTATATTAACGTCTTATTTGTTTATTTTTGTTAATTTTTGAAAATTTTTAATCTTTTTAAATTTATTTTCCTCATAGCAATATCAATGATATTACTTTTGCGTTGATGAAAAAGGGTACGATCATAGCGATAGCCATAGTAATGGGCTTCAGTTTCATAATCCTTCTGTTTCTGGAGGCTAACTACATCCGTGAGATGCACTCTCTGCGTGTTTCACAGGTGAACACTTGTGTAAACAAGGCACTTCGCGAGACTGTGCAGAGCATAGAGTTGGACGAGACGCGCCGTGTGCTGGAGTTCACATTGAAGAACGACAAGAGCGACTCGCTGTTCATCAGGCAGTTTCAGGCAGATTCGGCACGTATAGCAAAAAAATATCCGGCAAGGCGTCGCATCTACGAGCAGCAGTTGCTGCGCCAGCGTATTCGTGAGAGGTTCAAGAACAAAAACGAGTTGCTCGAGAAAGTGATGCACGAGATTATAGCCGAAAGCGACAACCGCGTGATAGAAGAACGCATCAACTTCAACACACTCACCGAGACTTTCGCTGAGGCACTGAAGAACAATGGTCTGAAGGGCGTTGAGTTCCATTACGTCATCACCCACAACGGCGACACTGTTTACGATTGCCACAAGAACATCGTTGACAAAGGTTCGCACAGGTTCCGCACAAGTCTGTTCAACGACGATTTGTCGCCAGAGCGTGTGGAAATGGTGGTTTTTATTCCAAACTTAAGCCATTATATCAACGACAGCCTTCAGTTCCTGATACCTGCCATAGTGTTCACGGTGGTGCTTCTCCTGATGTTCTGCTACACGGTTTACATCATCTTCCGCCAGAAACGTCTCACGGAAATCAAGAACGACTTCATCAACAACATGACACACGAGTTCAAGACACCGATATCGACTATTTCTTTGGCTTCTCAGATGCTTCAGGACACGAGTGTAACGAAGAGCGAGCACATGCTGAAGCACCTATGCAGCATCATAGCCGACGAGACGAACCGTCTGCGCTTTCAGGTGGAAAAGATTTTGCAGATTTCGATGTTTGAACGTAACGGCGGTGTTTATCAGCGTAAGGACATTGATGTGGTGCCCATCCTGGAAAAAGTGGTGAGCACATTCAGACTGAAGGTGGAAAGTGCGGGCGGCACCCTGACGACCAACATTACCGCCGACGACACGCACATTTTCGGCGACTCGATGCACATCACGAACGTACTGTTCAACCTGCTCGACAATGCCATCAAGTACAAGAGCGGCGATCGGCGTCTGCTTCTCGACATCTCCTTAGAGAACGACGACGACCGTCTGGTTATCAAGATAACAGACAACGGCATCGGCATCAAGCGCGATGACCTGAAACGTGTGTTCGACCGTTTCTACCGCGTTTCGACAGGCAACAAGCACGATGTTAAAGGTTTCGGCTTAGGACTGGCATACGTGAAAAATGTGGTAAACTTCCACAAAGGAACCATACACATTGACAGCACATTCGGTAAAGGCACAAAATTTACAATCAGCATACCAATTTTAAAACAGAAATTATGAATATCGACAAGAAAATGAAAGTTCTCCTTTGTGAGGACGACGAGAATCTGGGCATGTTGCTCCGCGAATATCTTCAGGCAAAGAACTATGACACAGTGTTATGCCCTGATGGTGAAATTGGATACAAAACGTTTATGAGCGACAGTTTCGACATTTGTGTGCTCGATGTGATGATGCCCAAGAAGGATGGTTTCTCTTTGGCAAAAGATATCCGCAGAGTGAACGAGGTGGTGCCTATCATTTTCCTTACCGCACGCACACTGAAGGAAGACATTCTGGAGGGTTTCAAGATAGGTGCCGACGACTATCTGACCAAGCCTTTCTCCATGGAGGAACTGACCTACCGCATTGAAGCCGTTTTGCGCAGGATGAATGCCAAGAACGACATGAACAAGACCGACTTCACGATAGGCAGTTTCAAGTTCGACCGCACGAAACAGACGCTTGAGCGCAATGGGGAAGTAACACGCCTGACCACTAAGGAGTGCGACCTTCTGCAGTTGCTCTGCCTCCATGCAAACGAAGTGCTTCAGCGCGATTTTGCCCTGAAGACCGTCTGGATTGACGACAACTACTTCAACGCCCGCTCGATGGACGTTTACATCACCAAACTGCGCAAAAAACTGAAGGAAGACGATTCCGTTGAGATTATCAACATCCACGGCAAGGGGTATAAACTCATTACGCCCAACCAGGACGTATAAGTGCGGAGTTGCACTGCCGCCATGAATCATAAAGGGATGTTCTATAATTTAGGAAACTATTTATAGAACACCTCATAAAGGACACCGTCGCAAAGGCGGTGTCCTTTATGCTTGGGGGGAGGTGGTATTTATCCGTGCTTTGCAGCCAAGGGTTTTGGAGCGCACAAGACGCTGATTCCGCGAAGACATTGCCGCTCTAATCTTCCATATAATTTCTGCCCTCAGGGCACTTTTCTTGATCGTGCCTTGCACGAGAAATTGTCGAAAAATTGAATCATAATTATTTGAAAAATTTACTTGTCATTTTCATCCTTATAATTATCCATGTAATTGCCGTGTAATTAATCATATAATTTTATAAGCCCAGCCAATTCATGAATAATTCATGGATAATTATACGGAAATTACATGGAGGACAACAAGCCAGGCGCAGCGAAGAGAATGCAGCACGATACATCGCTGAAAGCGATGAACATGGTCGAGAGCCTTGCTACTTCCACGTGAACAATCGCAATTTTTGATACGTTTGCGTGATTTTTTTCACAAAATTGTTTTGTTTTAATAAAAAAAACTATTTTTGCAATGCATTCCCATTTTTCCTTACGAGGCAGGAGCCTGCTGTGGGATGGTGGGACGGCAGATATACATAAAGGCGTTTACTTTGGCGCTTTGTTCTTGACGTGTAAGAATCTCGCAAATTCCAAATCTCAGTCAAGTCCAAAGCAACGGTAGATGTCCATCTGTGGTATGATACCCATTGCGCCATATTATTTTTATGGAACAGGTACATCATATCGGCGTGGGCTTCTGCGTTGCTCGTTTGACTGAGATGGGCGATGCGAGAGCCTTTACACGTGGAACGGGCAACAAGACGAGTTCCACGCTTTTTTGTATAGAGACGTGAACAACAATAACTAAACTCTATACTTAACTTTATGAAACAGAAATTACTTGCTTTGCTGATGCCGTTCATGCTCTGCGGCATCCCGGCTCTTGCCCACGACATCGAAGTCGGTGGCATTTACTATGTTTTTACCAACAATGGAACAAAATTAAGCGTGTCTTACAGAGGGAACTCTTCTTCTGATTATTCAAACGAGTATTCAGGCAATGTGGTAATTCCAGAGTCCGTTACCTATAACGGAACGACTTATCCCGTTACAAGCATAAGAGAGCGAGCTTTCTATAATTGCTCAGGCCTGACCTCCGTAACGATCCCCAACTCCGTCACGAGTATTGGAGAATATGCTTTCTATAATTGCTCTGGTCTGACCTCCGTAACGATCCCCAACTCCGTCAAGTATATAGGAAGTAATGCTTTCCGTAATTGCTCTGGCCTGACCTCCGTAACCATCCCCAGCACCGTTACGAGCATAGGAAGTTCTGCTTTCAGTGGTACAAATTTGACAGAAGTAACAATTAACTCTGATGCAATATTAGCCTCTTCAAGAAACTTGTCAGGTATATTTGGAAGTAAAGTGGGTAACCTCGTGATAGGTAATGATGTTAAATCTATTGGAGATTATGCTTTCAATGGTTGCTCGGGTCTGACCTCCGTAACCATCCCCAGCTCCGTTATGAGCATAGGGGAAGATGCTTTCTCTGGTTGCTCAAATTTGAAAGAAATAGCAATATATTCCAATGTTATTATGAGTAAAAGTTTTGATTATGAAGAAAGTTTACGAGGAAATAATTTTTCAAAAATTTTTGGAAAACAAGTTGAGAAATTGATTGTAGGTGAAAGTGTAAAATCTATCGGAAATTATGCTTTTTATCGTTGTACAAATTTGTCATCGATAATAATTCCAAATTCTGTTACAAGCATAGGAGCATATGCTTTTCATGATACAAAATGGTATGAAAATCAACCTGATGGTGTAATATATGCAGGACATGTCGCATATAATTATAAAGGTATAATGCCATCAGGAAGCAGTATCACACTAAAAGAAGGAACTGTTGGAATCTCGGCATATGCATTCCGTAGTTGCGCCGGTCTGACCTCGGTAACCATTCCCAACTCTGTTACGAGCATAGGAGAAGACGCATTCAATGGGTGCTCAAACTTGATTTCTGCAACCATCCCCAATTCCGTCACAAGCATAGAACGTAATACTTTCCAAAATTGCACTAGCTTAACCTCCGTATATATCCCCAACTCTGTTACGACAATAGGGAAAGATGCTTTCTCTGGTTGCTCTGGTCTGACATCGGTAACCATCCCCAACTCCGTCACGTACATAGGACAGTGGGCTTTCCGTAAATGCACCGGACTTACATCGGTAACCATCCCCTACTCTGTTACATGCATAGGAGTAAGTGCGTTTTATGGCTGCTCCAGCATTGAAAGTATAATTGTAGAAGAAGGTAACCCAGTTTACGATTCACGCAATTATTGCAATGCAATTATAGAAACAGCTTCAAACAAACTCGTACAAGGATGTAAGAATACCATTATTCCCAATGATATAGTAGAAATAGGTTACGAAGCATTATCAAACATAGGAACCTACGCTAATATTACAATACCAGCATCTGTTTCTGTCATAGGTTCCTATGCGTTTTATGGTTATGACAGATTGAATGTAACATTCAACCAATCTACACCGCCCACGCTTGCGGACAAGGCTTTCAGCGACCTGTCAAAGGTTTATGCAATAGTGCCAAAAGGATGTACGTCTTCTTATTCATCAATAGGCTTTAAACAGATTACAGAAAAAAACGAAGACTACCCATTGGTAACGATTAATCTTACTGATGCCGGAACGCTGCAAGAAATGGCACTGGACATTGAGGAAACAGACATACGCAATTTAAAACTTGTCGGTCCTATTAACAGTGTTGATATTAACTATCTGAGAACTTCTGCACGTTTTACGAACATCAGTTATCTTGACATGTCCGATGTCGTGTTAATTGCTGATAATAATTCATATTGTTCTTCTAAGGATTTTGGAAATTTTTATCTGTCAGATGTTAATTATTCATACGACATTGTTTATGATTCAGGATTGGGCTTTTCTTCAGTTGTAAATCAATTCTATGGAAACAGTTTTGCAGGTGTGTTTATTGGCATGAAAGTGAAAGAAGTAATCTTACCAAGCCATCTTACTCGTATTGGTGCTTATTGCTTCGCCAACTGTACGGAACTTCAAAAAATAGTAATCCCTGATGGTGTTACTACTATAGAGGAAGGTGCATTCCGCGGCTGCAATTCCTTAACAGAAATAAAACTTCCAAGCTCTGTTACAAAAATTTCTAAATACGCTTTTTATCAGTGTGTCGCTTTGCAAATCGCATCTTTGGATAATGTAACACAAATAGGCTCCAGTGCGTTTTCTCGATGTGAGTCCTTGCGATACGTAGGTAGTCTTGCTAAAGTAAAAAATATAGAAGAAGCTTCATTTGCAGACTGCAGTAGTCTTGTAGGGGAAATAGACCTTAGTGGTGTTCCTGTAATTTCTAAAAAAGCATTTGCACGATGTGCTTCTTTAAGTAATGTAATATTTTCAGAAAACTTGCAATCAATTGGAGAGTCAGCCTTTGCCAAATGTACAAACCTTCGTTCTGTTAATTTGCCGGAAAGTACTAAAGCTGTTATGCCGGAAGCTTTCTATGGTTGTACCAGGCTAAGTGTCGTCAGCTATTCAAGAAATCTATTGCAAGTTGCCAAATCAACATTCACGGACACTCCTTTCTTTGCAAGTCTGGAGTGCGTAGATGGTATAAAATATATGGGACACATCGCTATGTGCATAGAGGGGAGTCCTGTTTCTCGCATAAGTTTTCGAGAAGGAACACTAAGTGTTGCAGATGATTTCATATATTCAACTTCTAATGAGGACTATACAACGATATGTAGTGAACTCATACTGCCTAATTCTTTATTACGAATTGGAAACAGTGCCTTCACTAAAGGTTATAAAGGATTGGGAATAACCAAACTGACACTTCCTGACAACCTGCTTGAGATAGGTGATAATGCTTTCAGAAACAGCAAGTCCATTTCACAAATCACTCTCCCCGAAAGTCTGACATATATCGGAAATGCTGCTTTTTACGGTTGCGAAGGGTTGGTGCGTGTTATATATAATGCAAACTCCTTAATGTCGAATATCACATCTACTGGCTATGGAAATGGTAGCAGCGTTGATGGAATCTTTGAAGGTACAGGAATTGAGAAAGTAACAATAGGCCCTAAAGTTCGTATCCTGCCTTCTGCTGTATTTATGGAATGTGAAAAACTGATGAAAGTAGAATTTGCAGACCGCACTTCAGATGATCATCTATATGTGGGACCGTACAGTTTCTATTCTTGCAAGGCTCTTACGAATATAGTATTGCCTGAATCTACTGATAGCATAGGAATCTATGCTTTTCGGTATTGCAGAGCTCTTTCAAACGTAACACTACCAGATTCAATTCAACGTGTTGGCAAAGGTGCCTTTGAAGATTGTCCTTGGTTAGACACTTATCTAAATAATCAACCCGACGGTGTCGTGTATGTGGGTTTGGTTGCTTTTGGATATAAGGGAAATATGCCTGAGGGGACAACTATTTCTTTACGAGAAGGCACGAAAAGCATTGCTTATATGGCTTTCTATCATTGCGATGGAATGGAGCATTTAATTATTCCGAATACAGTTGAAATAATAGGAGATTATGCTTTCTCTGCTTGTAATAAACTCAAGAGTATAAAGATGGGAAATGGTATTATAAGCATTGGGAATGATGCTTTCCGTGAATGTAACGCATTGTCCAGCATTGAACTTCCTGAATATGTAAAAACAATAGGTGCCAGTGCATTTAGCACCTGTAGGAATTTGAAAACAATTACTATTGGAAGTAACGTTACAGAAATAGGGGATGTTGCTTTTTACGGATTAGAAAATATAAGCGACGTTACTGTCTTACGAGAAAATCCTGAAGACTATAATTGCAGCAATGCTGTTTTTGAATCTCATGGTGTGGGAGTAATTTATATTGGTACAACATACTATTCTCACCCTGAAAATGCAACCCTTCATGTCCCTGAGGGATGTGTTGAGGCTTATAAGAATTGTTACCCTTGGTGTCGTTTTGGCACAATCGTGGATGATGCTGTTACAAGTGTCTTGCAACCAACAATAGAAATAATGCCGTTAAATGAAAGTAGAACCTATGATAAAACATTCATCTACGACCTGCAGGGCCGCCGCGTAACTAATCCGCAGAAGGGTGGTGTGTATATCATAGGCGGGAAGAAAGTGATTAAATAGAGAAAATCATAATACATTAACTACTAACTCAATTAAAAATCAAACATGATGAAACAGTTAAGATTTTGGTCAATGGTGACTATATCTGCCATGACCTTGGGATTCTTGTTTTGCAGCGAATCGCATGCCGCAATCCCCACCGGAAACGGCGATGCCGTAGCACCTGTCAATGAGAGTGGAGAAAGGACGTGCGGCGTGGATAATAAAAATGACGTAAATGAGGACGTTACGCGCGGACTGATAGCCTACTATAATTTTGACGACTGTTCTGCCAACAATTCTGCTGGTATGCAGAACAACGGTGTTATCAATGGTAAGACCCGTTTTATCGACGATACGCCCAACGGAAGAGGCAAAGCATTGTATCTTGACCAAGAGGCGTTTGTCAATGTGGCAAGGAACCCGATAAAAGGGAAAGAGTCATATACCATAAGCATGTGGGTAAAGGACTTCGGTGCCGGCTATTTGTTTAGTACAGGAGCAAATCATTCATATTCAGTGCCCAGTATATATATCACTCCTGAAGGAAAGGTGAATTTTTCTAAATCTTTTGAATCCTTTAGCTACTATGCCGAATCACTTCAATCTTCCGGATGGCACATGATAACTCTTGTGCAGACAGGGGAAGGCTTTGAACTTTATGTTGATGGTGCATTGGTAGATAATAATAATAATCGTGAGGCAGTAGTAGGCAACAAAATGCAATTTGGAGGTCGTAATGATATTTCTTATGATGCCTGGGCAGACCCCTTCAAGGTGGACAATGTCCGCATTTATGGCGTGGCATTGACAGAGGCAGAAGTTGGTCAGCTTTATAACTACGAAAGGAAATAACAGTCTGGCAAAGAGCGATTATTGTTCATAGAATTGTTTTTATAATAATTGAAAAGGCGGTGGATGACATGCGAAATCTGCCGCTTTTTTTACGGACTGGCTTACTCTGCGTCCCGACAGTGGCAACAAGCACATAGACGGGGTATCGCCCTTGGAGTAAAGAGTGCGCTCCAATTTCACTTCTTAAATACCCAAGTCGATGCCTTGGACTATGAGCTAATTGGACTTTCAGCCCAATTTAGCGGACAGCAATAAAAAGCAGTATTCTAATGCCGTTCTACCCAACCCTTTATATGTTCATCCAGTTTTCTTTACGCTTTTGCGCCTACAGCGCGATGTTTTCACCGTTGTGTTCACCCAAGGCGTTGCCTTGGGCTATGAGCTAATTGGACTTTCAGCCCAATTTAGCGGACAGCAATAAATAATTTTTTATTCTGCAGTTGCTATTGTCATAGCGTTCTTAGCGTTCATGCGTTCACGGTTTGTCATGAATTATAGGAAAAGGAATTTATGATGATTTTGTGTTACAGGAATGACAAAAACGCTGTGTTAGATTAAAAAAATGAACAAAATAGGTGGTATAGGGTTTTCAATCCAAAAAAAAGTAATAAATTTGCAGCCGCTATGAATGTAAGTGATTCATTACGCATTGATTTACGGTCGGTGTCACAAGCGGACGACCTGCTGAAATTCCATCTTTCCAAGGACTATTTCGATGCTTTGGATGCAGAAGATATCAGCGATGGTTCTTTGGATGTTTCGCTTGCCGTTCGCCGTGCAAGCGGCGACACGTATGACCTGACTTTCGGCATCAATGGCTACGTCGTAGTAAAGTGTGACCGCTGTTTAGACGACCTGGCAGTTGCTGTTGATGTAGAAGAGAAAATCAAGGTAGCATCTTTCGACTGTATTTTTCCGAGTGATGACATCAACACAGCCGAGAGCAATGACAGTTACGACATAGCATGGGACATCTACGAGTTTGTGGAGTTATCGCTTCCCCTGAAGAAGATTCACCCCGACGGCGAATGCAATTCAGAGATGGTTCAATTGCTTGAAAGCATGAGCGTCAGCGAAATTCACGACGACAGTTCCCCAGAAGAAGAATAAAAACAACAATAAAAATAACATTCAAAAATGGCACATCCTAAAAGAAGACAATCCAAGACGAGAACCGCAAAGCGTAGGACTCACGACAAGGCAGTTGCTCCTACATTGGCTATCTGCCCCAACTGCGGCGGCTGGCACATCTACCACACCGTATGCCCCACATGCGGTCAGTATCGCGGCAAGCAGGCAATAGAGAAAGAGGTTATCGAATAATTGATCGACAGCCGATGAGCAACACTGCACATCGGCTTTTTAACTTTTTTAGAACAGCAATGGAAAAGATAAATGCAGCCATCACTGGTATTGGTGGTTTCATCCCTGAATATGTACTGACAAACGACGAGTTGTCGCGCATGGTCGATACTAACGACGAGTGGATTACCTCTCGCGTAGGCATCAAGGAGCGTCGCATTCTGAACGAAGAAGGGCTTGGTGCAAGTTATATGGCGCGCAAGGCTGTTAAGCAACTTCTTGCCCGCACAAAGACCGACCCGTCTGAAGTGGAATGTCTGATACTTTCGACAACGACTTCCGACTACACTTTCCCTAACACGGCTTCGATTGTTATCGGTCGTTTGGGTATGGTCAATGCCTACGGTTTCGACCTTTGGGGTGCTTGCAGCGGTTTCCTTTATGCCATGGATCAGGCCACGAGCATGATTCAGAGCGGCAGATACAAAAAGATTGTGGTATGCTGCGCAGAGAAACTCTCGAGCATAGTAGATTATTCCGACCGCGCCACCTGCCCACTGTTCGGCGATGGTGCCGCAGCAGTACTCGTAGAGCCTACAACCGAAGACATCGGTTGGAAAGACAGCATTCTGCGCACGGACGGCAAAGGTCTGCCTTTCCTGTGCATGAAAGCCGGTGGCTCGGTATGTCCCCCATCCCACTTCACCATCGACCACAAGATGCACTACATCCATCAGGAAGGTCGCACAGTGTTTAAGTTTGCCGTAACCTACATGAGCGACACGACTACAGCAGTGGCTGAACGGAACGGCTTGACTAAGGAAAACCTCACTTGGGTTCTTCCTCATCAGGCTAATATCCGCATCATTCAAGCCGTGGCTAATCGTCTGGAACTCCCGATGGAGAAAGTGATGATGAACATCGAGCACATGGGCAACACCTCTTGCGCTTCTATTCCTTTGGCACTATGGGAGAACGAGAAGCGCCTGAAGAAAGGCGACAACTTGCTTCTGACTGCTTTCGGCGCGGGCTTCACATACGGTGCTGCCTATCTGAAGTGGTGCTACGACGGCGACAGAGAACAAGTCTAAAAAAATAGAACGTCAAGGAAAATCTGAGTTTAGAAGTTTAGTGTCAGGGCATGGTCGTTCGCTCGCATTGCCTTCATGCACACTAAATTTCTAAACTCTCTTTATAAGAATACCATCAACAGAAAAGAATCTTCCGATGCATAAAGCAGGTTTTGTAAATATCGTCGGCAATCCTAACGTAGGGAAGTCCACACTGATGAACAGGCTTGTCGGTGAGCGGATTTCGATTGCCACCTTCAAGGCCCAGACCACGCGCCACCGCATTATGGGCATCGTGAACACCGACGAGGCTCAGATTGTGTTTTCTGACACCCCCGGTGTGCTGAAGCCCAACTACAAACTTCAGGAGAGCATGCTTGCCTTCTCTGAGTCGGCACTGCAAGACGCAGACGTGCTGATCTACGTGACGGACGTTGTGGAGAAGGCAGGAAAGAACAGCGAATTCCTTGAGAAGGTCAGCAAGATGGATATTCCTGTTCTGTTGGTTATCAATAAGATAGACCTCTCAAACCAGGAAGACGTTGTATCTCTCATCGCCCATTGGAAGGAAGTGCTCCCTCAGGCAGAGATTTTTCCTATTTCAGCCAAAGCCAATTTCGGTACAGATGGTCTGATGGAGCGCATCAAGTCGCTGCTGCCCGACAGTCCGCCCTATTTCGACAAAGACCAATGGACCGACAAGCCTGCGCGTTTCTTCGTGACTGAGATTATCCGCGAAAAGATACTACTCTACTACTCGAAGGAAGTGCCCTACTCCACCGAGGTGGTTGTAGAACAGTTCAAGGAGTCAGACAAGAGCATCCACATCAATGCCATTATCTATGTGGAACGTGAGAGTCAGAAAGGCATCATCATCGGTCATCGCGGTGTTGCGCTGAAGAAAGTAAGCACCGAGGCTCGCAAGACATTGGAGAAATTCTTTCAGAAAAATATTTACTTGGAAGTGTTCGTGAAAGTGGACAAGAATTGGCGCAATTCCGACCGTTCGCTTCGCAACTTCGGTTATAATTTAGACAAGTCATGAATTTAGTAGCAATAGTAGGCCGGCCCAATGTCGGCAAATCAACACTTTTCAATCGCCTCACCGGCACGCGTCAGGCGATAGTGAGCGACGAGGCAGGTACCACGCGCGACCGCCAGTATGGCAAGGCAGAATGGACAGGCAGGGAGTTTTCCGTGGTAGATACCGGCGGTTGGGTAGTGAACTCCGACGACATATTCGAAGAAGAAATCCGCAAGCAGGTGATGCTTGCCACCGAGGAGGCTGACGTCATTCTCTTCATGGTTGACGTGAAGACCGGCGTTACGGACCTCGACGAGCAAGTGGCTAAGATACTTCGCAGCACAAAGGTGCCTGTGATACTCTGCGCGAACAAGTGCGACGACAACGTGAGCCAGTACGAAGCCGCAGAGTTCTACAGCCTTGGACTTGGCGACCCTTACTGCATATCATCTGCCACGGGCAGCGGCACGGGCGACTTGCTTGATCTGCTTGTGTCGAAATTCAAGACGGGCGCCAAGAATGAAGAGGAAGGCGAGGATATTCCCCGCATAGCGGTTGTCGGCCGTCCCAATGCCGGCAAGAGCAGCATCATCAATGCTTTCATTGGAGAAGACCGCAACATCGTTACCGACATTGCAGGCACCACTCGCGATAGTATTCTGACACGCTACAACAAGTTTGGTTTCGACTTCTACATCGTTGACACGGCAGGCATCCGCCGTAAGAACAAGGTTACGGAAGACCTGGAGTTCTACTCCGTGATGCGCGCCATCCGCGCCATAGAGAACTCTGATGTCTGCATCCTGATGATTGATGCCACCCGCGGCATAGAGGCTCAGGACATGAACATTTTCCAGATTATCCAACGCAACAGCAAAGGTCTTGTGGTTGCCATCAACAAATGGGACATTGCCGAAGACAAGAGCCCGCAGAGTATCAAGCACTTCGAGGCGTCCATCCGTGAACGCATGGCACCTTTCAGCGACTTCCCCATCATTTTCACGTCAGCGATTACCAAGCAGCGCATCTTCAAGGTGCTTGACACGGCTAAACACGTCTATGACAACCGTCGCAGAAAAATTTCCACCCACAAACTCAACGAAGAACTGCTTCCCGTGATTGAGGCATATCCCCCACCCTCGCTCAAGGGCAAGTATATCAAGATAAAGTATTGCTCGCAGGTGCCGGACACGAAGATACCCACTTTCATCTTCTATGCCAACCTTCCTCAATACGTAAAGGAATCGTATCGCCGGTTCCTCGAAAACCAGATACGGCAGCGCTGGGACTTCTCAGGTACGCCCATCAATATCTTTATACGGCAGAAGTGAGGAGGCTTTTAGTTGCGACAGAGTCGCAACTTACTTGACGAGGGAACTGAGTTGTTTTTAGGTTGGTTTTCTGTGCACGGAATGGAAGAAATGGTTAACTTTGCTGAAAAGACCAAGAATATGAACGATACTGAACGGATATTATATTTGCGGAGCGAGTTGCACCGGCACAACTACAACTATTACGTCAAGAACAGCCCTGAGATCAGCGACATGGAATTTGACGGGCTGATGCGTGAGTTGCAGGATCTTGAAGCGGCTCATCCTGAGATGTACGACGCCAATTCTCCCTCCGTGAGAGTAGGCAGTGACATCAGCAATGACTTCAAACAGATTGTTCATGCTTACCCCATGCTTTCGCTGGGCAACACCTACGACAGAGACGAAGTCCGCGATTTCTACAACCGCGTGAAGTCAGGTCTCGACGGTGAGGATTTTGAGATTTGCTGCGAGTTGAAATTTGACGGTCTTAGCATATCGCTCATCTACGAAGACGGCCGGCTTGCCCACGCTGTTACACGCGGTGACGGCGTGAAAGGCGATGATGTTACAGCCAATGTGCGTACCATCAAGTCTATTCCCTTAGTTCTTGCCCCAGATGGCAATTATCCTTCACATTTCGAGATACGCGGCGAGGTACTCATGCCGTGGGAGAGTTTTGAAGATCTCAACCGCAAGCGCGAACTTCGCGAGGAAGCCCTTTTTGCCAACCCGCGCAATGCTGCCTCGGGCACTCTGAAGAGCAAGAATTCGAGTGTTGTTGCAGAGCGCCATTTAGACGCATATCTCTACTATCTTCTCGGCGATGACATTCCTACGGACAGTCATTACGACAACTTGCAGCGCGCCAAATCGTGGGGCTTCAAGGTATCGGACGCAACGAGTCTTGCCCGTACACTTGACGACATCTACAAATACATCGACTACTGGGACGTTGAGCGCAGAAATCTTCCTGTTGCTACCGACGGCATCGTGCTGAAGGTAAACGACATCCGTCAACAGGAGAGATTGGGTTACACAGCCAAGACACCACGCTGGGCAATAGCCTACAAGTTCAAGGCAGAGAGGGCTTGCACCCGTCTGAACGAGGTTACGTTCCAGGTGGGGCGTACTGGCGCTGTCACACCCGTTGCCAACATGGATCCGGTGCAGTTGGCAGGCACTATCGTGAAACGTGCTTCGCTCCATAATGAGGACATCATCAAGCAACTCGACCTCTACATCGGCGACATGGTTTATGTGGAAAAAGCCGGCGAGATTATTCCGCAGATAGTTGGTGTAAACTTTGATGAGCGCAGCCTGCTGCTGGGTGAGAAAGTGGAATTTATCAAGCACTGCCCCGAGTGCGGTACTCCGCTTGTGCGCTACGAAGGTGAAGCGGCGCACTATTGCCCCAACGACAGCAGTTGTCCACCACAGATTAAGGGGCGCATAGAACACTACATCAGCCGTGAGGCGATGAACATAGACTCTTTAGGACCTGAGACGGTGGATGCTTATTTCGAGCAGGGACTCTTGAAGGACGTATCGGACCTGTACAGGATAAAAATCACGGACATCTGCGGTTACGACAGGAGCAGAGAGAAATCGGCAAGAAAAATCATCAATGCCATAGAAGCCAGTAAGGAAGTGCCTTTCGACAGGGTGCTGTATGCCCTTGGCATCAGGTTCGTGGGCAGAGTGGCAGCCCGCCAGATAGCACAGCATTTCCGTTCGATGGAAAGGCTTAAGACTGCCAGCGCGGAAGATTTGCTTGAGGTGGAAGGTATTGGCGCAGTAATTGCCAACAGTATCGTTTCTTTCCTGAGCAATTCGAACAATGCGGCACTTATCGACCGTCTGGCAGAAGCCGGTGTGAAGATGGAACTGCCCGAAACGGTCAAGGCTTCCGACAAACTTGCAGGCAAAAGCATCGTTATCAGCGGCACCTTTGCCCGCCACAGTCGCGAGGAATATAAATCCATCATCGAACAGCACGGCGGCAAAAACGTGAGCAGTATCTCGAAGAAGACCTCCTTCGTCTTTGCCGGCGACAACATGGGGCCATCAAAACTCGAGAAAGCCAACAAACTCGGCATTCCCATCGTCAACGAGGAGGAGTTCCTGTCGATGATAGGCGAAGCGTAATACGTTTTGCCGATTATTCTTGCACAAAATCGGTAAAACACCTAATTTTGCAATGAAAATAGAAACGACATGAAAAAGAATATATTTCGCGGTCTTGGCATCGCCGAAATCACGCCTTTCCAGGAGAACGGCGAAGTGGATTACGAGGCACTGACTGCCCTGACACAATCGTTCATGGACTGCGTTGATTTCATTTGTGTGCTTGGCACTACAGCAGAGACACCATGCCTCACAGCAGACGAGAAACAGAAAATCATCGACACTATTCAGGCAGTTAACCAAGGTCGCCTGCCCATCCTTCTCGGTGCCGGCGGCAACAACACGCGCGAAGTGTGCAACAACGTCAAGAATTGCCCAGAAGGCATTGACGGTGTTCTGATTGTTTGTCCCTATTACAACAAACCGACCCAAGAGGGGCTTTACCAACACTTCAAGGCTGTGGCTGAGAGTACGCCGCTGCCCGTGGTGCTTTATAACGTGCCCGGACGCACGGGGGTGAACCTCTCTTCTGCGACCACACTCCGCCTGGCTAACGATGTGGAAAACATCGTGGCTATCAAGGAGGCTTCAGGCATGATAGACCAGATTGAGGAAATCATTGATAAATCTCCTGAAGGATTTGAAGTTATCAGCGGCGATGACGGCATTACTTTCGAACTGCTCACGCTTGGTGCCGTTGGTGTAATTTCAGTGCTTGGCAATGCATATCCTTCTGAATTTGGCGAGATGGTACATAGTGTGCTTAACAATGAATATGACACAGCGCTTCGCCGCCAACAACAATTCCGCCCACTTTACAAGATGCTGTTTGCCGACGGCAATCCAGCAGGTGTAAAAGCATTGCTGAACATTCAGGGAAAAGCGGAAAACGTGCTCCGTCTGCCGCTCGTTCCAGCCACAGATAAGACCGTTTCTGCACTGAAAGATTTTGACGCGCAGATGCGATAAGAAAAAAATAATAAATGTATGAAATTATCTGAGGCATTAAGCCTACGTAAAGACCTGCAGACTCGTATTACCCAGTTAGCGTCACGCTTGGATAACAATGTGGTTTCTCAAGAAGGCGATGAGCCTGCGGAGAATCCGAAAGAGTTGTTAGCAGAACTAAAAAGTTGCATAGAGCAATTCGAATATTACATCTATTGCATAAACGCCACAAATATGCAAGTGACCAACGACAAGGGCGTACCACTGACCAAATTGTTAGCCAAACGAGAAGCATTAAGCAGGCACATTCAAGTTCTGCAAGGTGTTTTCAACACTGCATCTTCAGTCGGCAGCAATAACAGATACAGTCGTACGGAGATTAAGAGCGTTGCAAATATTGACATTAAGCCGCTACGCAAACAGGTTGATGAACTATCGCAACAGTACAGGCTACTTGATATTGAGATTCAGACGATGAACTTCAAGTATGACCTTATAGAAGAGTAGATTCAGATTATCGGAGAGTGGCATACACGACAAGGTGAGTTAAAAAACTTTTTTGCTTAAGTGCCAGTTAAGGACAACTGAAATTTACGGAGCATAACGTCCACCCCGCACAAAGCATTTCGCACATCAGAATGGTGCATTCAGCATTACCTCTTAACTAATTGTTGAGTATTGCTACTCTCTTTCTATTTATTAACCCAAACCGGCATTTCCTGCCGATTTGGGTTAATCTATTGAAAAATGACTTCGTCCATTTTGAAATCGTGCGGTTCTGCGGGGACGCGTTGAACTATCTGGAACGGAAAACAACAGCCCATCTTATAGGCTTTGATATCAGGATGCGAGAGAAGCCTGTCGTAATACCCTTTTCCCCTGCCTAAACGATTGAGTTCCTGATCAAAAGCCACACCCGGGATAATAGCCAGATCTATTGAAAGGTAGTCATTGAAATCTTTTCCTTGCGGCTCTTTTATCCCAAATGCACCCGTTTTCATCAAGTTTTCTCCTTCATACACTTTCAGCACGAGTTCTTCTCCGACTACCACAGGGAGGAGAATTTTTTTTGTGTCGTGCCATCGGTTTATCAGTTTCTTTGTTTCCGGCTCATCGGGCAATGCGCTGTAGAGCAATACAGTTTTTGCAGACTTAAATCGTGGATGGTTTTCTATTCTCTTCTGCAACTGAAGGGAGAATTGCGTGCGCTGCATCTCTGACATTTGTTTTTTCAGGATGCTAATTTCTTTTCTGATGCGTTTTTTCTGCTCTGCGTCACCCATTGTTCCAATGTCTGTTTGCTGCGGAAACGAAATGCAGGGCGAGCGTCCGAGGCGCATATACCATGGGGAAAGCAATATGGCTGACTTTGGCTACCGCTTTCTTGCCCAACGCCTTTGTTTCCTGTTCAGGATACGTTTTGTTGGTCTTTATCAGTTCCAGTGCCTTCAGCACAAACTCGTCCGTCCTATTCAGGTATTCCACGGCGCCCTGTGTGTCCAACTGATCGATGAGAATGTTAGTGAGGAGATACTCCTTGAGCAGTTTTGCCGACTTTTTCAGTTGGTCGTCTTTTCTGGGCAGTTCGTTCTTTGCTGCATACTGTGCAAACTGCTCCACGATGTCGATGCTGTTGAGATAGTTCTCCAGCGCGGTTTCTGTCTTGAAATTGTCGAGTCTGGAGCGGTTATTGTCCACAAAAGAGAATGAGAACTTATTTATCAGTCCCTTAAGGATTGCATCTCTGAGATATTCCGTTGCTCCGATGGTGTCTTTCGGTATGAAAATATCGGCTGTTATTCCGCCTCCTCCATATACAGTTCTTCCGATTGATGTCCTGTATTTCTCATCCGAGTGCTTGATGCTGTCCTGCGAGAAATATTCTCCGCTCTCTGCCCTTTGCAGGAGGTCGCTTTCGTATTCTTCCTCGTCGCCCGGACTATACGGTTTTTGCAAGCAGCGCCCCGAGGGTGTGTAATATCTTGCCTTTGTGAGCCTCAGCATGCTTCCGTCAGCGAATTCTATAGGTACTTGCACGAGTCCTTTTCCGAATGTTCTTCTTCCTACAATCATTGCACGGTCGTTGTCCTGGAATGCTCCTGCCATGATTTCGCTGGCGGACGCACTGGTTTCATCCACGAGGACAACGAACGGCATTTTCTGGAAGCGCCCTTTTCCGTTACTTCTTCTCTCCTCTCTGGGCGATTTCCTGCCTTGTGTATAGACTATAAGTTTATTGTCTTCGAGGAACTCGTTGGCGATACTCACAGCCGTTTCCATATACCCTCCAAGATTTCCGCGGAGGTCGATGATGAGCGACTTCATACCTTTAGCCGAGAGGTCGTCCATAGCCATCATGAATTCGTCGTATGTGGTGCTTCCGAAGGTTGTTATCCGCACGTAAGCCGCTGTTTTGTCGAGCATATAGGCTGCATCGACGCTTGGCAGCGGCACATCGTCTCTGACGATTGTCTTCGTGAAAGGCTTCTGCCCTCTCCGGAGAAGGGTGAGACTGACAGACGTGCCTTTAGGTCCTTTGAGCAATTTCATGGTTGTGTCGTTGCTGACGACATCCTTTCCTATATATGGTTTTCCGTTGATTGCCAGAATTCTGTCCCCCGCCTTGAGGCCTACCTTGTCGGACGGTCCACCCTCTATGACCCTTACAACACAGACTGTGTCGTCATAGATGGTGAAGCGCACACCTATGCCGGAAAAACTGCCATTCAGTTCCTGCATTGATGCCTCCACGTCGGCTGCAGAGATATACTTGGAGTGTGGGTCGAGTTCTCTGAGAATGCTCGGCAGCGCCCTCTCTGTGAGGTTTTCCATGTCAACGGTGTCAACGTAATAATCATCAATCAGGTGCAGCATGTCGCTGATTTTGCTGCTTGATGAGTTGATGATGCTGACCCTCTTCCCGCCAAGATGGTTAGCGAGAAAAGAACCTATGAAAATACCAAACACCACACCTATGGCTACGAAAATCGGTGTGTATTTGGATGCTTGTTTCGCCATAAGTATTTTCGTTTCTTTATTCTTCCTCTGTGGGAATGTATTTCACTTCTATATGAGCCCTCTGGAGCAGTTCTATGCCGTCCTTGAGGCGGTATTCCTTTGCATAGACCACACGTTTTATGCCCGCCTGTATGATAAGTTTTGCACATTCTATGCAGGGCGAGTCGGTTACATAGAGCGTTGCTCCATCGGAATTGTTTCCTGAGCGCGCTATTTTAGTTATGGCATTGGCCTCTGCGTGCAGCACGTATGGCTTTGTTACGTTGTTATCGTCTTCGCAGACGTTTTCAAACCCTGAAGGCGTTCCGTTGTATCCGTCGCTGATAATCATTTTGTCCTTCACTATCAGTGCGCCAACCTGCCTTCGCTGGCAATATGAGTTTTCTGCCCATATTTTTGCCATTCTGAGGTATCGTCTGTCGAGTAGTTCCTGCTTATTCATTATTTATTCTTTAATACCATTTCGCTTGAGGAGTGCATCGATAGTCGGTTTCCTGCCACGGAAGTCTTCATAGAGTTTCATGGGGTGGCTTGTTGCACCCTTTGAGAGGATACATGTTCTGAATTTCTGTGCCGTATCCCTGTCGAAGATGCCGCTTTCCTTGAATAGTCCGAAGGCATCAGCATCCAGCACCTCTGCCCACTTGTAACTGTAATACCCTGCAGCATATCCTCCCGACATGATGTGTCCGAACTGCACTGACATGCATGCCTCGTCCACTTGTGGCAAAATCTGCACTTTGCTCCATGCCTGGTGTTCGAACGTCCTTACGTCTTCGCAGAAAGGCTCCTTTCGGTCGTAATATGCCATGTCGAGCACACCAAAGGAGAGTTGCCTCATGCAGGCATACGCCACGTTGAAGTTTCTGCTGTCGATGATTTTCTTGACGAGTTCGTCGGGCAGCGGTTCATGCGTTTCGTAATGTTCTGCAAATGTGTTTAGGAAATCCTTCTCTATGGCATAATTCTCCATAAACTGCGAGGGCAGTTCCACAAAATCCCAGTAAACATTAGTTCCGCTGAGCGTCTGCCTTTTCGTTTTTGAGAAGATGCCGTGCAGTGCATGTCCGAACTCGTGGAGGAAGGTTTCCACTTCTCCGAGTGTAAGCAGGGAGGGGCGCTCGGCTGCAGGCGGTGTAAAATTGGTTACTATAGACACGATGGGCCTGTGGTCTTTTCCCTCGTCGTCCACCCACTGCTCTGCATAGTTGGTCATCCATGCCCCACTCTGCTTTCCTTTTCTTGGGAAAAAGTCGGCATAGAACACTGCGAGGAACGTTCCGTCGGCATCGAACACTTCGTATGCCACAACATCCTTGTGATAGACTTCTATGTCGGGGTTTTCCCTGAATGTGATGCCATAGAGTCGGTTTGCGAGTTGGAAAATACCCTTCTTTACTTTTTCGAGCGGGAAATAGGGGCGCAGCATTTCGGCATCGAGGTCATATTTCTTGAGTTGGAGTTTGTGGCTGTAGTATGCGAAGTCCCAGGGCATTAGTTGAAAGTCGTTACCTTCCATCTCTTTTGCCATGGCTTCGACGGCTTCCACCTCCTTAAGTGCGGGCTGGTGATAGTTCTGCTCGAGTTGTCTGAAGAGGTTGTAAACATTCTCGGGCTTTTCTGCCATTCTTCTTTGCAACACATGCTCTGCATAGGTGTTGTGTCCGAGCAGTTGCGCAAGTTCTCTTCTGAGGTTAACTATTTTTGCAACAGTTTCGTAATTGTTGTATTCATTCCGATGAGTACATTGCGTGTTATACGCCATGTACATCTGTTTTCTCAACTCCCTGTTTTTGGCATACTGCATGAATGGCGCGTAACTGGGTGCCTTGAGCGTGAACACCCATCCTGTCATGCCTTTTTCGTTTGCACATTGAGCGGCTTGTTCGAGTTGGCTTTCCGGAAGACCATCCACATCTTTAGCATCTGTCAGATGCAGTTCGTATGCATTAGTTTCTTTTAGATGATTCTGCGAGAACTTGAGCGTTGTCTTCGAGAGTTCTTCTCTTAATTCTCTAAATCTTGCCTTGTCTTTCTCTTCGAGATTTGCGCCATTCTGTTCGAAGGCTTCGTATGTTTTTTCGAGAAGCATGGCATCTTCTTCCGACAAGTCGGGCTTTGCATCGTAAACAGCCTTTACACGCTTGAAGATTCTTTCGTTGAGTATAAAGTCGGAGTTGTGCTGGGAGATTATCGGCGTCATTTTCTGCGCGAGTTCGTCCAATTCGTCGCACGTTTCAGCACTCATCAGGTTGTACATCACTGCGAGCACTCTTGAGAGCATTTCTCCTTTTCTGTCGATGGCGAGTATGGTGTTCTCGAACGTAGGCTGTTCGGGATTATTTGCGATGTTGTCCTCTTCCTCTTTTTCTTTCTTAATACCTTCGAGTACGGCTGGCTCAAAATGCTGCATTTTGATTTTTCCGAAGGGGATGGTTTCGTGCAAAGTGTTGTATTTTTCGGAGAAAGGGTTGTTCATTTTTCTGTGTTGGATATAGTTATGGATTATTATTTCCTTGCATTATTGAGCAGAGTTTCTATTTCCCCAAATTCTCTGCCATAGTTGAGATTCAGATAGATATTGTAGAGCAATGGTGCCCATCTGTCCTGCCTGTCCGGTGCCATCTTGCGATAATGTTCAACGTATGGTTTTGCGAGGGAATAATAATTGCTTTGCTGTTTTTTCGCGTTTTTGTATTCTTTACTCTTGACGTTGGTAGGAAAATTCACTTTTGTTGCGAGGTTTGAATATGCGGCGCCTATATAGAAATAGGCTTCTATCATTGTGCTATCTATCGCCAAACATTTTTTTGCCACGTCCACTGCTTCTTCATATTTCTCCATCTTAATGAGACAGAGGCTTTTACATTCGAGATAGTAGATATTCATACTATCTTTCTGCAACAAGGATTCGGCTAATTCGTACGCGGAGTGATAGTCATTTCTTTCGTTATAATAGTCTGCCAATTCTGTGAAATAAAACGGCTGGTCAGGATTTTCGAATGCTCCTATTCTCAGGAGTTCCACATAGTGCGTGTAATCGCCTTTTGCTTCTGCCGCAAGTGTGTAATACTCCAATGCATATTTTCTCACATTTGAGTCGGCAAGTAGTGTTTCTTCGTATTGCATCATTTCATCGTACTTCTTCTGCTCATAGAGGCTGCACATATTGAAATAGATGTTGTCGAAATAGGTTTTTCTGCTTATGGTGGTTGTATCGTTACCCCAAATAGGTTTTTTGGGTATCGCCAGGTACATTTTGAAGAAGGGGTCAGCCTCCTTGTATTTCCCTTTTGAGAAATAATAACGTCCTCCCGAACTGATGTTGTTTGCGCACTTCCTCAAGAGTTCGCAATTTGATTTTCTATATTTGAATTCTTTATACAGTTTCTCTTCCGACTTAATTTTCAGTTGCTCCAACGAGTCGCAAATTAGGATATTCTCGCAGAGACTGTAGTTTGTGGTAAAGAACTGTGCCGTGTCGTATTTCTGCTTAAGATAAATGGTTTGGTTGAGCGCTTCGTATTTTTGTGTGTAAGCCGCTACTGCAAACTGATACAGTTTAGGGTCGGACATGTGTGCAGAGTCCTTCCTGAGTGTCTGGAAGGATTTAAGTGCATCGTCCGGTTTTTTGTTCTTGAGACTTGTCCTGATGGCTTTATATGCCTTCTGCGCATGGACAGGGTGATTACCCAAGACGACGGCGATGATGAGTATGAGGATTAGTTTTATTCTCAAATTGAAGTATTTGTATTATTTTTATTAAAATTTCCCTCTCCGGCTGTTTTATGGCCGGAGAGAGATTATTAAGGTCTGTTCTAAAAACAGGGGTTGGCTTACTCTTCGAGTTCGTTGATCAATCCTTGCAGTTTAGCCACTTCATCCTTTTGGTTGCAGGTCTGATACATCGTTCCGAGCAGAGAATAGATGGAGCGCAGGCGTCTGTTGGCTTCGGGTGCTTGCACGGGGTCTATCTCCTTTGCTTTGTTAAGATAATCGATGGCCTTATCAAAATCGGGACGTATGGTTGCCACTTCTTTTTTGTAGAATTCCATAGCCACTTCGTCCGGTTTGAAGTTGAGTTTGTTGATGAAGTTGAATTCATCGCTCATACGGCGCTTAACCGCATCTGAATAATAGGTTACACCGATATTGATGTATGCAATAGCGAGGTTGGGGTCTATTTCTGTTGCTTTGAGGAAATTTTCCCTTGCCACCGCATTGTTTTCCTTGATGCTGAGTTCTACGTATCCTTTCAAGTACCATGTGAGCGCATTGCCGGGATTGTTTGCCACCATATCGTTCACGAGAGCCTCTGCTTCATCAGTTTTTCCGGAACGGATATAATAGGACACAATTTCCTCGAGGAATGACACTTCGTTGAGGTCAGTAGCAGCCTCCTTGAGCACGTTTACCCACTGTGCGGTGTCTTGCATTGCGAGGTATGCGTCGCGCTTCATGTAATAGAGGTTCTTTTTTTCAAAATCATTTTTGAGCGCTTTGTCCACATTTGGAATCATGTTGTTCCAGTCCTTGAGGTTGTAGTAGAGGAACGCCACGTTGAACTGTGTTCTTACATCAGCCTCCTTATGGGCGGCGATGAGTGAATCGCGTTCTGCGGGTGTGAATGCCGGATTGTTAGACATATCAAGATACTTCTGGAAGTATTTGAGTGCGCCGAGCGTATCACCTTGATTGAGGAGGAACATGGCAGAATAGGAAGGATAAGAATAGATGGACATGAGCCTTGCCTTTGTATCTTCTTCTACCTTTGGATCCACTTTGGGCAGTTTACCCTTTTCATTGGGTGTTACAGTGAAATTGTGGCTCTTGGTGTAGAGGTCGATAGCATCGTCGATGTGCTTAACGAATGCCAGAGTATCGAAGGGTACACCCTGCCCTTGCTTATTTGCTTCTTCTTGCAGGAGGATGAGTTTGATAAGTCCTGCCTTGTTGTACATGAGTTGCAAATTCTTGGTTTTGGGACTGGCAAGTGTCAACTGCATGAGCGAGTCTGCACTATATGCCTTGTTCTTTACCATGAGTTCCTGAATCTTCTCGAGGTTTGCGTCCTGCGCAAATGAAAATGCAGAGATGGCGAGAAGCGCAAATGAAATCAGTATTTTTTTCATGATGTTGTGGTTTTTATGGGTAGCCTTTTCAGGGCATTCCCTGTAGATGGTTGTTTTTTTATTTAATTATACGTTTTCTTCGTTGATGTTTGGCTCCTGCTGTGTTTCAGTCTGTACTGCCGGCTGTGCAGATGCTTCATTTCCGGGTATTGCTTCAGTTTCCTCTTCTTCTTCGCTTCTGCTAACGGCGCATACAGAACTGATGACGTCGTTGCGTTTTGAGAGGTTGATGACGCGCACGCCCTGTGTGGCACGTCCGGTTACGCGTATGTCGTCCACGCGCATCCTGATGGTTATACCGCTCTTGTTGATGATCATGAGGTCGATATCTTCGGTTACCACTCTGAGCGAGATGACTTTGCCGGTCTTTTCCGTTACGTTGAGCGTCTTCACGCCCTTTCCGCCACGTCCTGTAACGCGGTAGTCGGCTACTTGGCTTCGTTTTCCGTATCCCTGCTCACTCACCACGAGTATGGTTTCTTTGTCTTCGTGGTTGATGGCAATCATTCCGACGATGGCGTCTTCTCCGTCGTTGTCGAGCCTCATTCCGATTACTCCGGTTGCGTTACGTCCCATAGTCCTTACCTTGCTTTCATGGAAGCGTATGGCTCGTCCGTTTCTGTTCGCCAGAACGAGTTCGTTGTCGCCGTTGGTGAGTATGACGTTCACTACCTTGTCGTCCTCGCGTGTGTTGATGGCTATTACGCCATTTGCACGCGGTCGGCTGTACTCTGTGAGGCACGTTTTCTTCACGATACCGTTTTTCGTTGCGAATACCACATAATGTGACTCGCAGAACTCCTTATCGTTTAATTTTCTGATTTGCAGACATGCATTGACAGAGTCATCGCTATCGATATTCAGCACATTCTGTATGGCGCGTCCCTTTGAGTTTTTCGCCCCTTCGGGTATGTCGTACACCTTGAGCCAGTAGCAGCGTCCCTTCTCTGTAAAGAAGAGCATAGTGTTGTGCATAGTGGCGTGGTAGAGGTGTTCTATGAAATCTGAATCGCGTGTGGTACTTCCGCGGCTTCCCACTCCTCCTCTCGACTGCTGCCTGTACTCTGTGAGGGGTGTTCGCTTGATGTATCCGAGGTGGCTTAGCGTGATAACCACTTCGTCGTCTGCATAGAAGTCTTCTGGATTGAATTCTTCGGCAGAGAGACGGATTTCTGTGCGACGTGCGTCTCCATACTTCTCCTTTACTTCCTCGAGTTCAGTTTTCATGAGTTTCTTGCACTCGCCGTCGTCGGTCAGCACGAGGTTATAGTACTCTATCTTCTTCATGAGGCCGTCGTACTCAGCGTGCAGTTTCTCCTGCTGTATGTTGGTGAGTTGTGCGAGGCGCATATCGACGATAGCCTTTGCCTGAATGTCGTCGAATCCGAATCTTTCCTTCAGTCGTTCTATGGCTTCCTGAGGTGTTTTGGACGAGCGTATGATGTGCACTACTTCGTCGATGTTGTCGCTTGCGAGGATGAGTCCTTCGAGGATGTGTGCACGTTCCTGTGCCTTCCGGAGTTCGAACTGTGTCCTTCGTATGGTTACATCGTGTCTGTGCTCCACGAAATACTTGATGCAGTCCTTGAGTGTCAGCAATTTAGGCTGTCCGTGCACGAGTGCTATACAGTTTACGGAGAAACTGCTTTGCAGCGCTGTCATCTTGAAGAGTTTGTTGAGCACTACGTTAGCATTAGCGTCGCGCTTCACATCGATGACGATGCGCATGCCTTCGCGGTCGGTTTCGTCATTGACATTTGATATGCCTTCGATTTTCTTTTCGTTGACGAGGCTGGCTATATTCTTGATGAGTTCTGCCTTGTTTACGCCGTAAGGTATTTCGTTGACGATGATCTTGTCGTGTGTGGGTGTTGTTTCTATGTCGGTTTTCGCACGTATTACCACACGTCCCTTACCTGTTTCGTAGGCGTCTCTTACTCCCTGCATACCCATGATGTAGCCCCCTGTCGGGAAGTCGGGAGCCTTGACATGCTGCATGAGTTCTTCTGTTTCGATATCAGGGTTGTCGATGTATGCCACACATCCGTCGATGACCTCTCCGAGATTGTGTGTAGGTATGTTAGTTGCCATACCTACTGCTATACCGCTTGCTCCGTTGACGAGGAGGTTTGGTATTCTGGTTGGCATGACTGTCGGCTCCTTGAGTGTATCGTCGAAGTTGTTTGTCATGTCAACAGTTTCCTTTTCGAGGTCCTGCATCATGGCTTCTCCGAGGAGCGAGAGACGTGCTTCCGTGTAACGCATTGCTGCAGCAGAGTCTCCGTCCATTGATCCGAAGTTACCTTGTCCTTCGACGAGTGTGTAGCGCATGTTCCAGTCCTGCGCCATTCTCACGAGCGCGCCATATACAGAACTGTCGCCGTGTGGGTGGTACTTACCGAGCACTTCACCTACGATACGTGCGCATTTCTTTGTTGCCTTGTCGTGTGTGTTTCCGATTTGCTGCATACCGTATAGTATGCGTCTGTGTACTGGTTTGAAGCCATCGCGCACATCGGGCAAAGCGCGTGCCACGATAACTGACATTGAGTAGTCGATATACGACGAGCGCATTTCCTGCTCAATGTTTACTTTAATGATTCTGTCGTCTAATGATGCCATTAGTGTTATTTATTTTATGTGAGCAAATTTACTTAGAAGTTGTCTATTATGGCGAAAACGAGCATTACTTTAACATCTTTTTGCGTTCGCTCTTCATTCACCGAATTACACTGCAAATTTACGAAATTTCTCTTGAAAAACAAGGTCGTTTTTAACAAAGATTCAATATTTATACATTTTCAGGCGTTCTGAGACATTTAAAGACCCATATCGACAGTCTGTCGGTATGGGTCGCGGCTCTTCTCTATAAGTAAAAATAGTATTCAAACAGACTTATTCTATTTTTATAAGATTGATGTCTATAGTCGTAGTGAATACTTTTCCGTCCTCAGAGATATTCGTCTGATAGGCGAAGTTGTCAGGATAAGACAGTTCTAATCGTCTGACCATGAGTTTGAGTCCTACACCATTAGGAGTCTTGTCGTCGCCTGTTTTTGGGAAATTGCTGTTGCTGCAAGTGATGTGCAATTTATTGTGTCGCGCTTTAATGTTAATATGTATAAAACTATCCTCCACAGAACTAATGCCATGCTTAAATGCGTTTTCGACGAGCGAAATGAGAATCATGGGCGCTATTTCCATACTGTTATCTGCGGGTACGTCCACATTAAACTTCAGGTCCACGTTTTTCGTGATTCTGATACGCATGAGATTGACATAAGTTTCGATAAACTCCATCTCATGGTTCAGCGGTATGGTGGGGGTCTCAAAATTAGAAAGGAGATACCTCATCATTTTGCTCAGTTGCACAATGGCGGCTTGCGCCTTCTCCTGATCAATGGCTACGAGAGCATATATATTGTTGAGTACATTGAGAAGGAAGTGTGGATTGATCTGGTACTTGAGATTCTTTATTTCCGCCTCTGTCATCTGCAATTTTGCTATATGCAAGTCTTGCTCCACGTCCTGCCACTTTCTTGCTACACGCGCGTATGTGGCTGCTAATGCAGAAAGGACGTACATGATGGAATCATGCATCAGTATTTTCAGCACTGACAACGTGTTGCTTTCAGTATAGGTATGGACATGCCTGCCCTCTATGGGTGGTGGCGGCGGAGAGAACAGTTCCGGAAAAGACAACTCCAAGAGCGGCTCCACCATCAGCAGGATTGAGAGCATGAGAATTGTAAAAAGCGCAAACCTGACGTATTTTTTCTTTTGGAAATAGTGGGGCACCAACCAGAAATAATTCGCATAAAATACGATGAACCAGAAGAAAGGAAGTATGAACTGTCCTGCATCATGAATCAGGTCGAAGGGCCTGTCGTTGGGCTTGAATATTACTGGCGAGAGAAAGATATAGAGCCATACAGCGACATGTATAATCGTTGTAGATCTACGGCGTAATATAAATGCAAATCCAGACATTTCTTGCTTTATTTATTGCAAAAGTACAAAAACTTTGTTTTCGTTGTACATAAATTACATTTTTTACGGCATAGAATAGACAAAATGTTCCATTGTGTGTATAAACACACAAATGTATCGTTCAAAATGGCATTTTGAATCGATAAATGACTTTTTTAGGACGGAGTAATGAGAATTATTGGTGTCCGGTAAAATTTTTAAGAAAACAGCATCAAACCCCGTTTACATCGTTGTTTTAGAACGCAAAGGACGTGGATTGCCGATGGTTTTCTACACGAATTACCATGTATTTCCATGATTTTCTAAGATTTTGAATCTATTATATTTAATTTCTGCCCGCAGGGCACTACTTGTATCCAAACGAACGGAGTGCGCTGTCGCGCAGAAATCACACAAATCTGCCCAAATCTAACAAGTTGATTTTCAAACGATTATTTTGTATGATTTGAAAAGATTTGCAGGATTTCTCGCCTTTAGGCGATTTCTTTAATGGGGTGTTCTATAATTTTGAATCTATTATATTTAATTTCTGCCCGCAGGGCACTACTTGTATGCAAACAAACGGAGTGCGCTGTCGCGCAGAAATCACACAAATCTGCCCAAATCTAACAAGTTGATTTTCAAACAATTATTTTGTATGATTTGAAAAGATTTGCAGGATTTCTCGCCTTTAGGCGATTTCTTTAATGGGGTGTTCTATAATTTTGAATCTATTATATTTAATTTCTGCCCGCAGGGCACTACTTGTATCCAAACGAACGGAGTGCGCTGTCGCGCAGAAATCACACAAATCTGCCCAAATCTAACAAGTTGATTTTCATACGATTATATTTGTATGATTTGAAAAGATTTGCAGGATTTCTCGCCTTTAGGCGATTTCTTTAATGGGGTGTTCTATAATTTTGAATCTATTATATTTAATTTCTGCCCGCAGGGCGCTACTTGTATCCAAACGAACGGAGTGCGCTGTCGCGCAGAAATCACACAGATCTGCCCAAATCTAACAAGTTGATTTTCAAACGATTATTTTGTATGATTTGAAAAGATTTGCAGGATTTCTCGCTTTTAGGCGATTTCTTTAATATCTGATTATTGGTTCTGACTGTCCGCTTTCAACTCAAAAAGAACAGCGCTTCACAGCGCCGTTCTTCCTGACGGGAATCCTCTGAATAATTCCCGGAAAAAAACATAACTCTAAAAAATATTTATATAGTAATTGTCATTTATGAGAAATACTCGTTTCCTGTGAAAGGACTTTCCTGTTGTCAGTCCCAATAGCCGAAGCGGTTGGGTGTTTCATCTTCCTCTTGCCAATCTGCTGTGTCGAGTTCTTTCTTACGACTGAAGAAGTCGCCTGTGTCAACACTGAAATTCATCAATGGTTCGCCCGGAAGTATAGGAATGATACGCATTGACGGACGTTGATATACACGTTTTTTCATCGGATTACCTCCTTTCTGCCATTATGAATGTAAATACCTTTTTCTGTGGGACGACCGTTCAGACGGACACCATTGATGGTGTACCAGCCTTCGTTATTGTTTATCACTGCGGAACGGATGCCGGTCGTCGTGTTTTCGTCGATGTCGTTAATGAATGAGAAGAGCAGACCCGGGCTATTGTTGTTTACACCCGCGTTTTCAAGTTCACCTATCGGAATGAACACACGGTGGGCAGGGATTGTCGTGCCGCTGAAGGGCCAGAAGCCTATGCGCGACTCAGTGGTATAGCCATTGTCATCACTGCCTTTGGGGCGACCGCGACCGAGAGAAAGCACACTGTATTTAGTGATGGCAGAGTCTGTGAGTACACCTCTGAGGATATTGTCCTTTGTCAAGTGGCTGCCATCCTGTGCATAGCCCAAGGCTTGCTCTATACCGCCGTGATTGTTGCGGTCGAAAGAGAAGAGACCGAATTCTGTGTCGCTCTTTACATATACCGGCGTGTAGGCAGGGATGACTACCTCTGAAGCACCTTCGCCTGCCACGAGGGGAACCAACTGCAGTTGGTCGGCTGTTACCTTCTCATGACCGCCGCCTGCCGTGCTGTAGATCAGTTCCTTATTGATGTTTATTTTCTTGGCGATGTATGCCGTGGCACCGGCAGGTACTATGGCGTCATAGTCCAGGTAGATGGTGCCGGAGTAGAAGGGTTCTTTTCCTTGCTGTGTAACCTCTTCCGAGTGGATGTCCTTGCTCAGAGGGTTCACGTACATCACGTAGGGGTAGATTGTTACCGTTACGTTATCCGTCTTCTTGCCATTGGCAAGGCTGCCGCCGAGTGTTTCATCCCAGTTATCGCCGAAGAGCGCGTATTGGTATTTCATTTGTTTGCCGTAGAAATCCACATCCGCCTTGGTCTGTGCGCCGCCGCGGGCATCGTCGCTGATGTCGTGCAGTACCAGATAGGTCTTGCCGCCGCGCTTGATGACTTTATTGCGTGTCTTGTCGAAACCACTGCCGGTCCATGTGCCGAAGTAGTTGTCCATATCGGCATTGCTGATTGTGCTATTGTCTGTTATCGCTGGTGTTACACCATTGGGCAGTTCGATGCAGACTTTGTTGCGGTCGAACACTTTTACGTCCTTTACGGCACGCTGCATATAGGCTTTCACGCCGCTGGGCGTAAGTCTTGTGCAAGTGCTCAAATTCAAGGATGTCAAGGCATTGTTCTGACATTCGAGGGTTGTAAGAGCAGTACAGCCTGTGAGATTGAGTGTGTCGAGCAGACGGACGTTGTCACCACCTTGCGCGTTGCAGAGCAATTTCTTAACGCTTGAACATCCCGACATGTCAAGATTTGTCATCTTGTTGCGCGAGAGTTGGGCTTCCTGCAAATAGGTCAGGTTTGAGCAGTCAAGCGTGGTCAGGAGATTGTTGTTGGCATAGATTTCCTTTAACTTCCTGTTATTGGTCAAATCCAATGACTTTACCTTGTTGTTCGACATACGCAGACGCCACAGGTTCGTGCTTGCGGAAAGGTCGAGCGACGGAATTTTGTTGTTCCAGCAGTAGAGTTGCTTAAGTTCGTTTGCGTAAGGCAGTTCCAGATTAGTAATGATATTTTTTGAGCAATCAAGATAATTGAGAGACCGGATATTGTTGGTGCTGTTGTACGAAAGCGACGTGAGGTTGTTATTTTGACATTCTACACGTTCTAGACGTGAATAACTCGTATTCGAGTCGAATGTCAGGGTCTCCAACATATTATCGTTACAATATAGTTCTCTAAGAAGCGAACATCCCGTAAGGTCAAGTTCTGTGAGATTGCCACTATCGCAATTTAAGACTCTCAAATTCGAACAGTTCGTTACAAGCACGGCATCCAACTCCGGACAGCCTTTCGCTTCAAGAGTCTCTAACGTACGACTGCCTGTGGCATCTATTTCCTTTAAATTCGGGTTGCCTGTGCCATTCAACAGTAAAGTTTGAACAACATTGGAATTTCTTAAATACAAATATTCCAATGATGATGGCAAAGTAGGCATTTCTGTAGGTCTAAAGTGAACATAGGTTTCTCTATAATAATTGTTATCAAATGAACCATTGATTCCTGACAAATCCAAAACCTTGAGTTTGGAAAAAGGGGTAAAATCCGGATAAAAAGAAGCAGTTCCATGATCGTTGTCTGTATAATAATAATACATCATAGCAAAATGTCTGTTGTTTGCTAATATGAGTTCTTCTAAATTCTGAAATATTTCAAGTCCGCGTATATTGCGGATACCAACGTAACTTGATGAAATTCCATATTCCTGAGGATCAAAATTGAGTGTTTTGGTGTTCAATACTTCGTCCTCAGTAAGAACAATCTTGTACAAATACCTGATTCTTTGCTGCAAAGTAACTGCATCCAGCGTACTAAAATACTCATGTTCTCTATTACGTCCGTAACTCGAAATTCTTATTCTCGAAGAACAACTGAGTGCTGTTCTCATACTACCACCGTACGTGATGCGCAGATAATTATAGCCATAAATCCTCTCTGCAAGTCTCAAGCGGAGAGCATCATTATCAAAGTTTGGTATAATTATTAATCTGTTATATAAAGGAGTCAAATTCGGGTCACCAAAATCATAAGGACCATAAGAATAACCAGTATAAGTATTAATGTCTTTTATAGTACCTGAAAGAGAAGCATACATAGTAAAAACATGTTCATCACTGCTCCAAGCATTGACGTAAGGTTCATTTTCTAAAATTACTACTTGCTCATAGTTTGAATATCTATCCCTTTTAAGGCCACACATAATGCGCACAAACTTCGTTCCTGCAGGAATACGGACGGAGTCGTTGGGGTCACTTGGGTTGTTGGGATTGATGCGGTACTGCGTGCCGTCTGAGACCTCCCATTGCACGGCTTGCACACGTTTCGGCACAAAGAATAATGCTGAAAGCATTAATAGAGTAATGATTTTTTTCATATTGCTTTATTTTTTATTTGTTAATTTCTTCTATTTTTTTTCGCGCAGTTATGGCTGTCGGAGCAGTTTGATTACTCCGAATTCCTGCAAATTATTAAGCGTTATGATGCTTTTACCACATACAAACAGCGTTCTCTAATCCCTTGCGGAACAACAGAGAACGGCGTGGCGGCAAGGGTAGCAGAGAATGCAACCTTGCAGGCGTTTTTATATCGCTGATAATCAGCGAGTTGTGTAAATTGGGGGGGGGGTAAATTTTGACCTTACCGGTTCAAAATAAACGCCGGAAACTTCAAAAGTGTCTTGATTTTGAAGCCTTTGTGCGCACAACTGTGGCGCAGCGGTCTGGTGGATGTAATTTGCGCGGGTCATAAGTATCTGCGGGGGTTGTAAGATGTCTGTTCAAGTCGTTGACGCATGGTGCAGTTTTCTAGAATGTGCAGCGGCTTCGTCTTGCAGCTCTCGTAAACCTTGTGGCTCTCGTATTTTTTTAGTTAATAATTATTCTGAATTCTCTTAAATCCTTTGATTTGTTTTACTGTTTGTTTTTTAAGTCTTTTTGTAACTATTTTGTTAAATTTTGGATTTCAAGCTGCAAAATTACAGTTACTTTTCAAAACAAACAATTTTTTTAGACATTTTTTGAAGAAACAACGAATTATACACAGGTTTTCTTGCATAACCACCAATTACACAATTTGCTTCGCGACTGGAGTTTTATAAAACCACAAATTCTTGCTTTGGCAAGCGAGCATGCTCGAGCGACACAAATTACACAAGATTGTTTTTTATTGTTGTCCGCTAAAACGGGCTGAAAGTCCGTAAAGCCCATAGCCCAGGGCAACGCCCTGGGGGATAAGGTCAATGGCAATGGCGCACTGTAAGTGCAAAAGCAGAAACGAGATTAGCATTTATTTAATAATATGGCTTTTGTCCTTTCAGGACGCAAATACTCATACGTCCATATACCCAAGGCGTTGCCTTGGGCTATGAGCAGTAAGGCTTTCAGCCTTATTCAGAGCACTAAAACGGACGCAACAAAGTCAAAGAGTAAGCCCCCATAGATTACACCACCCATAAAACACCCAAACAGAAAGGCTTATGACTATGTCCATAAAACTTTTACCGGACACCAATAATTGTTTTTTTACATCTCCACTCATTCCCATAGAATTATCCATATAATTTTCGCTGTGTTCCGGTGTAGGTGCAATAAAAAAGAGAGGACCTAAATCCTCTCTTTTGGTAGGTATGATTATTAAAATCGTTTTCTTATTCTGCGCGGAGCGTGAAACGAAGGAAGGCTGTAGCCTTACATTCTTTATCAGCCTGCTTTAGGTATTCTGCCACGGTGATGTTTCCATCCATGATGTAAGCCTGCTGGTCGAGACAGTTCTCGCGGAAGAACTTTGCCATACGTCCGTTAGCGATGTTCTGAATCATCTGCTCGGGGAGGTTGTTGGCTTTTTCTTCAGCCACACGTGCCTTGAGTTCGCGGATTTCGTCGGCTTGCTCAGCCGTGATGCTACCCTTGCGGATACCTTCTTCGAGGTGTTCTTCGCTCTCTGCGATGTAGAGGTTGAATCCTGCCTTCTTGAGTGCTGCTTCAACAGCCTTTTCAATCTGCTGATCTTTTGTCTTAGCAATTGCCTCTTTGAGTTCCTGTGCCTTAACTTCTTCTGGTACTTCTGCCTCTGTTACTGCGATAGGTTTCATGGCTGCTACCTGCATAGCCACGCTGTGTCCGTACTCTTCAGCCACCGGCATATTGAGTGCTACGATGGTGCAGAGTTGGTTCCTGCCCTGATGGTTATACATTGAGAGGCTTTCACCTGTGATGGTGAGATAGTCGTCGAGCTGCATTTTTTCTCCGGTTACACCACTTCTTGCCGTAACGAGTTCGGAAACCGTTTCGCCGTTGATAACGAGGTTTCTTACTTCTTCCACGTTAGTGCATTTTGCGGCAACTGCTGCATCGAGAATCTGCTGTGTGAGTGCCACGAAGTCAGCATTCTGTGCAACGAAGTCTGTCTCGCACTTGAGCGCTACGATAGCACCGAAGTTGCCGTCGATTTTGCAGAGCACGCATCCTTCGCTTGCTTCACGGTCGCTACGCTTAGCAGCGATGGCGAGTCCGCGTTCGCGAATAAGTTCGTTCGCCTTGTCGAAATCTCCATCAGCCTCCATGAGTGCCTTCTTGCAGTCGGAGAGTCCGGCATTGGTCAGTGCGCGCAATTTCTTGATATCTTCTATTGATACTGCCATTTGTTGTTCGTTGTTAGAATTGTTTTATAAAAGTTTATGCTTCGGCGGGTGCTTCAGTAGGTTCTGCTGCAGGTGCTTCTTCAGTTGCAGGAGCAGTTTTTTCCTCTGCTGCGGGAACTTCGGGAGCAGGAGCTGCTTCAGCCTTTTCTACTCTTGCACGTGTTGAGCGGCGGCGTGATGCGCGTGCCGGTGCTGCATCTTCTTCATTCTGAGATGCTGCAGCAGCCTCGTCAGCCTTTTCAGCCTTACGCTCTTCCTGTCCTTCCACGATTGCTGCACAGCAAGCGTCGAGTATTGTTTCAATGCTGCTGCTTGCGTCGTCGTTGGCTGGTATTACGAAGTCAACGTTGCTTGGGTTAGAGTTTGTGTCTACGATGCCGAAGACGGGTATGCCGAGACGGTTAGCCTCTTTTACTGCGATGTGCTCTTTCATCACGTCGATGACGAAGAGAGCAGCGGGGAGGCGGTTGAGGTCAGCGATAGAACCGAGGTTCTTTTCCAACTTAGCACGTTGGCGTGAAATCTGGAGAATTTCGCGCTTTGAGAGGTTGGAGAATGTTCCGTCGGCAGTCATTTTGTCGATATTGGCCATTTTCTTGACAGCCTTGCGAATAGTTGGGAAGTTGGTGAGCATACCGCCCGGCCAGCGTTCCGTAACGTAAGGCATGTTTACCGATGTAGCCTTGTCAGCAACGATTTGCTTGGCTTGTTTCTTAGTAGCAACGAAGAGGATGCGTTTTCCTGACTTAGCGATTTGCTTGAGTGCATCTGCAGCCTCGTCAATTTTCACGACTGTCTTGTGGAGGTCGATGATATGTATGCCATTGCGCTCCATGTAGATGTATGGTGCCATGGCAGGGTTCCATTTGCGTTTGAGGTGGCCGAAGTGGCAGCCTGCCTCGAGGAGTTGGTCAAAGTTTGTTCTTGACATTTGTTTGATTTTTTGTTTGTTTACTTTCTTTTTAGTTGCCGACAGTCGTTGGTTTTATTTTTCGACTGTCTCCTTTATTAGTCAACCAGCCCTTTGGTAGTCTTTCCTGTGATAGAATCCTAAGGGTTTAGATGCTAAACTCTCGTTGTTCTGCCGTGCATTAACGCTTGCTGAACTGGAAGCGGCGGCGTGCCTTTGGACGTCCCGGCTTTTTGCGTTCCACTTCGCGCGGGTCGCGTGTCATGAAACCTTCAGCGCGGAGCGCCTTTTTGTCTTCAGCATTGATTTTTACGAGTGCACGTGCAATGGCGAGGCGCAGGGCTTGTGATTGTCCTGTGTAGCCACCACCTGTGAGGTTCACCTTGATGTCATACTTTTCAGCGGCATCGAGCAGCGTAAGGGGTTGCTTTACCACATACTGCAGGATGGGTGAAGGGAAGTATTCAGCAAGGTCTCTTTTGTTTATTGTAATTTTGCCAGTACCTTCAGTTACGAAGATGCGAGCGATGGCGCTTTTGCGGCGACCTAATGCATTAATCATTTCCATTGCTGCTGCGATTATTTAAGTAGGTTGATGTCAATTGCTTTTGGGCTTTGTGCTTCGTGCTTGTGTTCGCCACCTTCATATACATAGAGGTTGGAGAGCAACTTGGCGCCGAGGCGGTTCTTGGGCAACATGCCTTTCACAACACGACGGAGGAGGATTTCTGCTCCGTTCTTCTTTGCGAGGATTTGCGCAGGTGTTGTTTCGCGCTGTCCGCCGGGATAGCCTGTATAGCTGTAATAAACTCTGTCTGTCATCTTCTTGCCGGTGATTTTGATTTTTTCGGCATTGAGGATGATAACGTTGTCGCCACAATCTACGTGCGGTGTGAAGTTTGGTTTGTACTTACCGCGGAGCAATTTGGCAACCTTTGTGCAAAGACGGCCGAGCACCTGGTCGGTAGCATCTACTACCACCCACTCTTTGTTGGCTGTCTCTTTGTTTGCAGAAATGGTCTTGTAACTTAAAGTGTCCACTTTCTTTTTACTTTTTTTTGTTTTGTTACTACTAATTAAAATACTTTTCCTGCGATTCCCAAACCACTGCAGCCGGCCAATGGCTGCCGCTATTTACACGCAGTTAAGGCGACTTTTACGGCGCCTTGATAATAATCGGCGTGCAAAATTACGACATTTTTCAAAACCTGCAAAGACATTTTGCAAAGTTTTTCTTTTTGTTTGTATTTTCAAAAGATTTTCTTATTTTTGTATGCTTTTACATTAGTTTTGAGAAAAAAGAATATGAGTTATGACTATCAGATGTGCAATAATAGACGATGAGCCTTTAGCACTTGAGTTGCTTGAGAGTTACGTATCGCGCACGCCCTTTCTTGAGTTGCGCGGGAAATATTCGAGTGCCATAGAGGCTCTGGGCGAAATAAAGGAAAGTCCTGTTGACCTGGTGTTTGTTGACATACAGATGCCCAACCTGAGTGGTCTGGAGTTTTCCAAACTACTGCCGGACGAGACGAAGATAGTGTTCACCACTGCCTTCGACAAATACGCGCTCGACGGTTATCGTGTCCAGGCTTTGGACTACCTGCTGAAGCCTATCAGTTACACTGATTTCTTAGCGGCAGCAAACAAGGCGCTGAAATGGCTTGACGGACATGGTGAAGCAGCGGTTCACGAGGAAGACAATCAGGTGGACTCCATGTTTGTGAAGAGCGACTACAAACTGGTGCGTATTTTCTTCAAGGACATAACTTATGTTGAAGGCCTGAAAGACTACGTGAAGATATATCTCGACACGAGCCGCAGTCCTATTCTGTCCCTTACTTCGATGCACACGATAGAGAGTTACCTTCCCCACCCCAAGTTTCTGCGTACTCACAGGTCGTATATAGTAAACATGGAGAAGGTCAACGTGATGGAGCGCGGCCAGATAGTGTTCGGCGACAAATATATTCCTATTTCCGATACTCATCGCGCTCAGGTACATGAATACATAGAGCAGCGCACTCTGGGTCGCTGATTCACATTTTTTAGATTTATTTGTTTCCGTATTTTCAGATAATAGTTTAACTTCGCGTTTGAAAGTAACTATAAAAATAAAGAAAAGATTATGAAAAGAGTTCTCCTTATATTAAGTATGGTGCTTCCATTGTGCCTCTTTGGCCAGAACAACGAAGCCAAATACCTGGCGGGCGCTGTGCCGGTAGAGAATGGTTTTGTAACATTCAAGAAAGACTTCACTGCAACAGGCAAGTCGAAGGCAGAGATTTTTGCAGCCATTCGCGACTACACGCTGAGCCAGATTGTTGAAGGCGACAACCACCTGCCCCAGTCGCGCTTCACGGCATTGGACGAAGAAGAAGGCATCATTGCAGCCAGCATTGAAGAGACGCTTTACTTCCGCCGCTCCGCACTTGTTACTCACAGCACCCGCTTCTTCTACCAACTGGTGTATCAGATAGCCGACGGCAAGTTCAGTGTTGAGATGCGCCGTCTGCACTACCTCTACGATGAAGCCACAGCCGCAGGCATTCCCGAACAGGAGATGCCGGCAGAAAAGTGGATTGTGGACAGCGAAGCACTGAACAAGTCAAAGACAAAACTGACCCGCATTGCAGGCAAGTTCCGCCGCTACACCATCGACCGTAAGGACGAGATATTCCTTGGTGTGGCTCAGGCTGTCGGTGCTGACAAGAAGGTAGAAATCCGCGAGAGTTACTAACAGTTAATGTTACACTTTATAACAAATTTAGATCAGGAGGACGTATGTAAATGCGTTTTCCTTTTTTTTTACCGTCGCATAAATATATTTTGACAAATTGCTTCCAATTAGTATAAAATTTGTATTTTCGCAGGCTAATTGAAAATAAAAATAATAAAAGATAATAAATGAAAGCATTCGTATTCCCTGGCCAAGGTGCCCAGTTTGTGGGCATGGGCAAAGACCTTTATGAGAAGCACCCTATTGCCCGCCAATACTTTGATTCAGCAAACGACATTCTCGGTTTCGACATCACGGACATCATGTTCGACGGCACTGACGAAGAACTCAAGCAGACAAAGGTTACCCAGCCGGCAGTGTTCCTCCACAGTGTAATTAACGCACTTTGTCTTGGCGACGATTTCACCCCCGACATGGTGGCAGGTCATTCTCTTGGTGAACTTTCTGCGCTCACGGCAGCAGGTTGCCTGAGTTTTGAGAGCGGCCTGATGTTGGTTTCTGCCCGCGCAAAGGCTATGCAGAAGGCTTGCGAGTTGCGTCCCTCGACGATGGCTGCCATCATAGCGCTCGACGACGATGTGATAGAAGGCATCTGCAGCGAGGTGAGCAACGGCGACGAGATTGTTGTTCCTGCCAACTACAACTGCCCCGGACAACTCGTTATCAGCGGCACCGTGGATGCCGTGAACACTGCCTGCACCATGCTGAAAGAAGCGGGTGCCAAGCGTGCCTTGATTTTGAACGTGAGCGGTGGTTTCCACTCACCCATGATGCAGCCTGCCAAGGAAGAACTTGAAGCCGCCATTGCTGCCACCACATTCAGTGCTCCCCGCTGTCCTGTTTATCAGAACGTTGACGGTGAGGCTCATACTGACGCAGAAGAAATCAAAGCCAACCTCATCCAGCAGTTAACTTCTCCTGTCCGCTGGACGAAAGAAGTGAATGCCATGGTTGCTGCCGGTGCCACAGATTTCATTGAATGCGGTCCGGGCAAGGCTCTTCAAGGCATGATTGCCAAGATTTGCAAAGGCAATGCCGACATCAGCATCAGAGGCATAGGCGAATAAGCACATTATTAACCAACATACGAGTGTTCGGAACGTAGTATTATCCTTCTCTGGACACTCATTTTTTATTTATATGAGCATACACGCGATATATCAGTTGCTCCCACGCCTGTTTGGCAATATAGGCGGCAAGAACACCCCTTCGGGTAGCATTGAAGACAATGGCTGCGGCAAGATGGACAGTATTACGCCGCAGGTGCTACGCCGCATCAAGTCGTTCGGCTACAGCCACGTTTGGTACACAGGTCTTCTGGAGCATGCCACAAAGACAGACTACAGCCGTTACGGCATTGCGACGGACCATCCGGCAGTGGTAAAAGGCACTGCAGGCTCTCCATACGCCATCAAGGACTACTACGACATCGACCCCGACCTTGCCACTGACCCTGCGCAGCGGATGGCAGAGTTTGAAAATCTTGTTGCACGCACACACCAAGCCGGTCTGAAAGTGATTATCGACTTCGTTCCTAACCACGTGGCACGTCAGTACCACAGCGACGCTCACCCTGCAGGTGTTGCCGATTTGGGTGCCGATGACGACATGACCCGTGCTTTCAGTGCTGACAATAATTTCTATTATATTCCAAACGAGCGTCTGCATTGCGATAATTTCTGCCCTGGCGCTGACTACATGGAGTCGCCTGCCAAGGCTACAGGCAACGACCGCTTCGATGCCTGGCCCGACCGCAACGACTGGTACGAAACCATAAAACTGAACTATGGTGTGGACTATGTTGGTGGACGTGTGCATCACTTCAACCCCATTCCCAACACATGGAAGAAGATGACCGACATCCTGCTATTCTGGTGTGGTAAGGGCATAGATGCTTTCCGCTGCGACATGGCAGAGATGGTGCCTGTTGACTTCTGGCATTATGCCACGGCTGCAGTAAAAGAGCAGTATCCGCACATCGAATTCGTGGCAGAAGTTTACGATCCCAATCAATATAGGAACTACATCCATTATGGCGGTTTCGACTATTTATATAATAAGGTAGGGCTTTACGACACTCTCCGTGCCGTAATGCGCCATGAGGCTTCAGCATCTGCCATTACCAGCGAATGGCAAAAGGTGGACGACATCCGCTCTCACATGCTCAACTTCCTTGAGAACCACGACGAGCAGCGCATTGCCTCCGACTTTTTCTCGGGCACTGCACAGGCAGGCTTTCCTGCTTTCATCGTCTGTGCCCTACTCGACCGCGCTCCGGTGATGCTCTATGCCGGCCAGGAACTCGGCGAGCGCGGCATGGACGCAGAAGGCTTCAGCGGCCGCGACGGCAGAACCACTATTTTTGACTATTGGTGTGTCGATTCACTCCGAAAGTTGTGTAAAGGGAAGAAGAGTTTCACAAAATCCGAACGCGCGCTCTATGACACCTACGAACGCATTGTCAGCATGAGCGGACGAGACATCGTGACGCAGGGCGAGAATTACGACCTGATGTATGCCAACTATGGCGACACGTGCGTTTTCGACTATCATCACCTATTTGCTTTCATCAGGCGTCATGGCAGCGAGACACTGCTTGTGGTAGTGAATTTCGACGAGAAAGAGCACCAGACGCGTCTGACGATTCCTGCCCACGCCTTCGATTTCCTGAAAATGAAGGAAGGCAAATACACGGCAAAAGATCTGCTTACTGACACAGACGTACAAATTACACTTAAGCGCTACGGGATAACAGAGATAACTGTTCCGGCGCAGAGCGGGGTTGTGTTGGAGTTTTAGTTAAATTCAATTGAAAAAGGCATTTGCCCTTTGGTGTTTCCGATAGTTTTTCTTAACTTCGCCAACGGAAAAGTTAAAGGTAATATCATGAAAAATGTTCGCACGCTACTCGGTTCCTGTCTTGTAATACTGTTCTTGGCTGTGGGGATAGTCCCTGTTCTTGCTCAGAGCGGAGTAATACAGTACAGGGTTCAGGAACACGAGACTTTATACGGCATATCCAGACAACACGGCACGACTATCGAGAAGATTATCAGCGTCAACCCGGGTCTTCAGCCTGAGAACCTGAAGGCCGGGCAGACCATCAAGATTCCCACCGAAGCGCGTAATTCTACGCAAGTGGCGAAGGAAGGCGGTCAGCATGAGGTTATGGAAGGTGAGACCATCTGGGGTATCTCTCACAAATATGGTCTTACCATCAGCGAACTTATTTCCGCCAATCCGGAAATGAATAACAGCGACTACGTTTTGCGTGCAGGCAGCACACTCAACATACCTTCCCGTAATAAATCTTCTGCTCGCCCTTCGGCTTCTTCGAAGCCCGAGCAAAAAGCCGTTGCATCGTCCCAAGGCAAATCCAAAGAGATTAAAATTGCTATCGTGATGCCTATGTCAGGCGACAAGCCCGAAGTGGGTCGTTGCGCCGAGTTCTACCGCGGTCTGTTGATGGCTGCAGAAACGATGAAACAGCGCGGCAAGACCATTACGATATATCCCTACGAAGAGAGTTCGGACGGCGACGTCCTGTCCATTTTGGGGCAGATAGAAAAGAATGGTGTGGACATCATCTACGGTCCGCTCTATCCCAGTCATTTTGCCACTATGGGTGTATTCACCAACCGGACGGGCATCAAGGCGATTGTACCCTTCTCCTCGAAGGTGGAATCGGTGAACAGTTGCAGGAACATGTACATTGTCAACACCCCTGCGAAGGTGCAGAACACCAATGCCTGCACGCTGTTCAAGAAACATTTCCCGGGCTCGCACGTTGTATTTCTGAGGACTTCGCAGACTCAGGACGACTTTGTTGCAGCCATGAAATCGAACTTGCGGCAGGACCAATACAGCGAGTTACCGATGGGTTTCTCCAACAATGACATACTGTCCATAGCATCGGGCAAGAGAGAACTGGTGCTCATTCCTACGGACAAGAGCGAAGGCACGCTGAAAGAGACACTGACGCGTCTGGAACGTCTGCGCAGCGAAATGCCTAAGATAAAGACTGTGCTCTTCGGTTATCCTGAGTGGGAGAAATTCCAGGAGACCTACGTTCACCGTCTGTGCGCTGCCGATGCCTACGTGTTCGCTTCGTTCTACTACAACCCCTACGATGCTTCCACCACCTCGAAGATGGAGGCATACAAGAAGCGCTATGGTGCCCCTATGCTGAATTTCTATCCCCGCTATGGTCTGCTCGGCTATGACGTGGGGCTTCAGACGATGTCGAACTACTTCAACTATGGCAAGTCGTTCACCACACAGGTCAGCAGCGAAGCATACTTACAGAGTCTGCTGAAGTTCCAGTCGGCGAACAAAGACGGTGGCTACGTGAACGGCAACGTCTGGTTCATGCATTTCAGGACAGACAACACAATAGAACGCATTTCTTCAAGATAGTTTTTCCGACGTATGTTCAGGCAATCGGTCAACATGTCATTATCCATGCTAAATAAAATCAAGTTTTCGGCAGTCTTCCTGTTTTTCCTGGTGTGCGTTACGGCATTTTCCCAAGTCGGGGAATACCGCAATACGTTGTCGCTCGGCGCTAATGGCGGCATGACGTTCAACACGATTTCTTTTGACCCTCACATCAAGCAGAATTCGCACATCGGCCCTACTTTCGGCGTGACGATGCGCTATACTTGCGAAAAATACTTCAAGACGCTCTGCGCCCTGCAGTTGGAGTTGAACTATACTCGCCTCGGCTGGACTGAGCATGTGCTGGACCATAATTCAGAAGAACTGCCTGACGAATACAGCCGTTATCTCGACTACATACAACTTCCCATGCTTGCTCGCTTGAGTTGGGGGCGCGAGAACAATGGTGTGATGTTCAGCATTATGGCAGGTCCGCAACTGGGTTATTGCTTTGGCGAGACATCAAAACGCAGCGAGGTCTGGACTGTAACTGCCGATGGTCTGCCCGACCGCCCCAACATGCTTTCTGTACAATACGACATGGACATTGACCACAAATTAGACTATGGCATAACAGGAGGCTTGGGCATTGACGTCAACACTAAAATCGGGCGTTTCTCGATTGAAGGGCGCTACTACTATGGTTTGGCGGACATCTTTGCCAGTGCCAAGAAGGACGTATTCTCGAAGTCGAATCACCAGACCATCAGTGCCAAGATATCCTATCTGATTGATATCAAGTAAAAAACTACGAAAAATCCCAAATCAGTCAAAGCGCCGATTTGGGATTTTTTTGTTTATCTTCCTTGTACTTCTTATGGATAGTATTTTCTCTCGCCTGCAGCGAGGGTGTTGAGCATGAGCATGCAGATGGTCATGGGCCCTACTCCACCCGGAACAGGGGTTATGGCGTTGCATATTTTTGACACTTCGTCAAACTTCACATCACCGGAGAGGCGAAATCCGCTCTTTCGTGATGCGTCGGGCACCCGCGTGGTGCCTACATCGATGACCACGGCTCCTGGCTTTACCATGTCGGCTGTTACAAATTCCGGACTGCCGATGGCTGCTATGACGATGTCGGCTTGGCGGCATTCTTCCTTGAGGTTCTGACTGTGCGAATGTAGCACTACGACCGTTGCGTCGCCGTATTGCTTTTGCATCATGAGTTGCGCCATAGGTTTGCCTACGATGTTTGAGCGTCCGAGAATGGCGCATTTTTTTCCGCTTGTTTCCACATTGTAACGGCGCAGTAGTTCAAGAATGCCTTTTGGTGTGGCAGAAATGTAGCACGGCAGACCTATTGCCATACGCCCTACGTTGATGGGATGGAAGCCGTCAACGTCTTTTTTGTAGTCGATGGCCTCGATGATTTTCTGTTCGTTGATGTGTTTTGGCAATGGCAGTTGCACGATGAATCCATCAACGTCCTTGTCGTTATTGAGTTTTTCCACACACTGGAGGAGTTCTTCCTCTGTGATGTCGTCTTCATATCTGACGAGTGTGCTTTCAAATCCGCATGCCTGGCAAGCGAGCACTTTGTTCCTGACGTATGTTTCGCTACCTCCGTCGTGCCCCACGAGCACCGCTGCAAGGTGTGGGCGCTTGCCTCCTGCAGCTACGATGTCCTTTACTCTCTGTGCTATTTCTTCCTTTATTTTTGCTGCGGTGGCTTTTCCGTCGATAATGGTCATGGTGTGGTTGGTTTTTATATTTGTCAGTTGGTCGATGAAAATTTTGTGGCACCCCTACGGGGTTCGTTTATAAATTGTCAGTTTACAGGGGTTTCATTTCGCTTCGCTCCATTTCACCCCTGCCTATACTGTTTCGTCCCTACGGGACTACCATGCAGATGGGTTAAGTCCTTTACTTCGCTTTGGGGGTTATCTTAGATTTTCGGACCGTTCTGCTGCATTTGCTGCATCTGCCTCATGGCTTTCATTTTTCCCATCATGCCTTTTTTATCCATGGCATTCATCTGCTTCATCATCTTTCTCATGTCGTCGAACTGCTTGATGAGCCGGTTTACTTCCTGAATGGTTGTTCCGCTACCTTTTGCTATTCTGATTTTTCTGCTTTGGTTGGCAAGGAGTGATGGTTCTTTGCGTTCTTTCGGCGTCATTGAGCGGATGATTGCCTCCACGCTCTTGAAAGCATTGTCGTCAATGTCCACATCCTTGACAGCCTTTCCCACCCCAGGAATCATTGATACGAGATCCTTGATGTTACCCATCTTCTTGATGGTCTGAATTTGATTGAGGAAGTCTTCGAAGTCGAATTTATTTTTTCTGAGTTTTCTCTCGAGTTCTTCTGCCTCTTTTTCGTCTATTGCTTGCTGTGCGCGTTCCACGAGGCTGACCACGTCGCCCATTCCGAGGATGCGGTCTGCCATGCGCTGCGGGTGGAACACGTTGAGTGCATCCATTTTTTCTCCTATTCCGACGAATTTGATGGGTTTGTCCACCACTGTCCTTATAGAGAGGGCTGCACCGCCACGCGTGTCGCCATCGAGTTTTGTGAGTACCACGCCATCAAAGTCAATGCGTTCATTGAATTCCTTGGCTGTGTTGACAGCGTCCTGTCCCGTCATGGCGTCTACCACAAAGAGGGTTTCCGAAGGGTTGAGCGACTTTTTGAGGTTTTCTATTTCGTCCATCATCTCCTCATCCACAGCGAGTCGTCCTGCGGTATCGACGATGACGATGTCGTTTCCTTTCGCCTTAGCGTGCTGCACCGCGTTTAGTGCTATTTCCACAGGGTTCTTGTTGCCTTCTTCGCTATAAACAGGTACTTCGAGTTGGTCTCCGAGCACTTTGAGTTGGTCGATGGCGGCAGGTCTGTACACGTCGCACGCCACGAGGAGAGGCTTATGTTGCTTCTTATCCTTTTTCAGCATATACGCCAGTTTGCCCGACATGGTGGTTTTACCCGAGCCCTGCAGACCTGACATGAGAATGATTGCCGGACGTCCTTGCAGGTTGATGGGCTGCGCTTCGCCTCCCATGAGTATGGCGAGTTCGTCGTGCACCACCTTTATCATCATTTCCTTGGGTCTGACGGCAGTGAGCACGTTCATACCCATTGCCTTCTGCTTGACGGAGTCGATGAAGGTTTTTGCCACTTTATAGTTGACGTCGGCTGCAATGAGCGCTTTTCTTACGTCCTTAAGGGCATCTGCCACGTTCACTTCCGTGATTTTTCCTTCACCCTTGAGTATTTTGAACGATCTTTCGAGTCTTTCGCTTAAACTTTCAAACATATCAATTACACCTTATTTTATAATTGGTCGCAAAATTACAAAATTTTGCTTAGAAAGGGTGTTGTGTTCGATGAGTTTTTGACCTGCGGGAGCTAAAAAACTCGATTTGGCTTATTATTTGACCAATAATACCATCAAATCGTCACTTCGACTTTGCATTATAGCCTATTAAAATAACAAAATTAACAAAGTTAAAAAAATTGCACACTTACAGAATTAAGTGTGCAAAAATAATTGTAATTTTGCGGCGTTTTAGAACTGGAAAAAGAATCAGAAAAGAAAAATTGAACAAACTCATACAATTATGAAGAAAAAACTACTTCTCTCCGCTTTGTGTGCATTTGCTACAATGACTATGAATGCCGGCGGTTTCCTGACCAACACGAATCATGGTGCGCATTTCCTTCGCTTTCCGGCTATGGAAGGTGTGATTACGGTTGAAGGTGCTTTATACAACCCCGCAGGAATTGGTTTCCTTACTCCAGGTTGGCACATTGCCGTGAATAACCAGACGGCATTACAGACCCGTACGATTCAATCGTTCTACGAACCTTTCCGCTATGGTGCAGGAAATAACGGAATGTCGCTAAAGAAATTCGAAGGCAAGTCAACTGCTCCTATCATTCCAAGTTTCGACATTGCCTACGTCAAGGATCGTTGGTTCGGCTCATTCCACTTCGGTGTGATTGGCGGTGGCGGCAAATGTGAGTTTGACAATGGGCTCGGCTCCTTCGAGAGTGTTGTTTCGATGCTTCCCGGTGTGGTTAATGCCTTGGCGCCGATGGACATTGTTTCGGGCTACTCTGCCGAGTCATTCATGCGTGGCAAGCAGTACTATTTTGGCGGTCAGATTGGTTTGGGTTACAAAGTTGACGACCATCTGTCGGTGAGTCTCGGCGGCCGTTTGATTTATGCTTCGTGTAACTATTATGGCTATGTTCGCAACATATCTCTGACCACTGCTGTTGACATGCCCACCGCAGCAGGCACCATACCTGCCGGCACGACAGTACCCGCCGCCAATTTGTTCAATGCTGTAGGCATGAATTCCATGGCGGCACTCGTGGGCGATGTCAATGTGAACTGCGACCAGAGCGGTTGGGGCTTTTCTCCGATTATCGGTGTGAACTACAACAACGGCAGATGGAACGTTGGTCTTCGCTATGAGGCAAAGGCACGTCTTCGTCTGAAGAACCGTTCCTCAACTGAAGCTTCAAGCATGATGAGCAATCTTGAAGAGTTTCAGGACGGCAAGAAGGTTGCCGGCGACATGCCCGCATTCTTCGGTATCGGTGCGCAATACAAAGCCACAGACAAATTCCGTGTAGGTTTGGGCTACCACTACTATTTTGACGACAACGCTCATCAACACAACCATAAGCAAGATAAGCTCGATGCTAATACCTGGGAGTTGCTCGGTGGTTTGGAATACGACCTCACAGACCGTCTGACAGCCAGTGTGGGCGGACAGATGACCAACTATGGTCTTGGCAAGAAAAAAGATTACATCAGCGACATGAGTTTCACAACAAGCTCCTACAGCCTTGGTGCCGGCGTAAAGGTGAAACTCTCTGAAAAGGTTGACCTCAACGTGTCATACTTCAAGACATTCTATTACAGCACTCGCAAGAATCAGGAAGACTACAATGGTGTAGGCGCTATGTACAACGGCATTGTTCAGAGAGTGGCTGCATCAGGAGCCCTCACTCCCGAGCAGATTGACAAGGTTAACACCACCTTCCAGAATGTCGATTTCTCCGGCAACGACCTGTTCGACCGTACGAACGACGTGATTGGTGTGGGTGTGAATATCAAGTTCTGATTCATAAGAAATATTACATAAAAATCTATCCGCAGTGCCGATAAAAAAGCATTGCGGATTTGTTTTTTTATAATAAGCCCACTTTAAGGATTCTCATTTACATTCTTTTTTGAACGCGCGCTCGAGCTCTGCTCGCTTGCTACTGCAAGAATTACGCTAATTGCGCGAAGCTTTGCAGGACGCTACACTCGAAAAATTCGCAAATTATGCCAACGCTTCGCGCGGCGATTTCGCTAAGGCTTGCAGGACGCTACAAACTCACGTTATTTTTCTTAAATTTTCTCTAATGCTTGGGTAAGGTCATCAATAATGTCATCTATATGTTCGGTGCCTATTGATAAGCGTATAGTTGATGGTATGTTGCGGTGTTAGATCCAGAGAAGTTGAATCAAAAACTCCTGGTGTTTTGTAATGTAAAACTCAAGCAAATAAACCGAGAGATAGCAGAGGCATTCGTGCGCCAAATCAACTTCTTTCCAGAGGTCATTGAGTGCTACAACACGAGTGGCACATACGACTATCTATTAAAAATCGGTGTTCGCGACATGAAGCAATATCAAGAATTCATACTTACCAAATTGGGCAACATCGACTCTGTAAGTTCCATTGAGAGCACTTTCGTTATGAACGAAGTGAAGAACAAACATGGCATCAATTTCTAATTAACGTGAGCTCGGATTGTTAATTATCCCACATAAAAACGCACTTTATTGAAGTTTTTTTTCTTCAATTGAACTTTTTTTTTTTTTTTGCAGTTTGTACATTGACTCCTTGTCAATAGTTATTCAGTGCGCAAAAAGCTATACAATACATCAACCACATTAACAACAAGTCTATAGGCAGAGTAAAAATACGCACTGGTTTTATTCTGCAAATGGGCTATTAAACTTAGAATGTAAGAATGATGAAGAAAACCCTTACTCTTCTCGTCCTGCTGTGCATAAGCACGGTGGGTTGGGCACAGACCGCCAGCGCTTTGGAGGGCTATGGCGAGCCACTTACTTTGGAACAGTTCAAGGCGCTGGCAGGCACTGGCAAGCGTTTCGGCTTTGTTGCCACGAGCAACACGGCTACCGACACACAGCCTCGATGCGACCATTGGATGAGGTTCACTACTGTTCATAACGGCACTCTTGACGAAACGGCGCTGTTCTATCTTGAAGAAAGCACCACAGAGGGCTGCTACAAAGTGAAGCGTGCCAGTGACGGCCTTTACGTCAGCACATCAGCGGAGAGCACCTCATTTGAAAGTGAAGGTTCGGACTTCCGCCTTGTAAATCGCGACCCCAATGACCCGACGAAGATTGTCACGGGCGCACAGAGCATCAGCTTCGAGGATCCGACAGACTCCACACTTCACTATAATGCCAACGCAGTGAAGTACAACGGGGGAGCTGGTTCATGGACAACCTACGCCATTTACGGTGCCATCTACAAGGTTACCTTGAACTGCGTAGATACGAATAGCGAAAGCCTAAATTCTCAAACCTACTACGTCATTGACGGAACGACAATCGAAGCCCCGACAATCGCAGGAAAGACTCCACAGGGTGCCTCGAGCGTCACCGTGAACGGAGCGGATGCCGAACTCACTGTGGTTTATGCTGAAAGCACCTACGATTATTCACTCGTCGTAAACGGTGTTGTACCAGGCATGACAATGACCATTAAAGGCGAAAGCATCGAAGAAGGCTCAAGCAACGTAAGCTGCTCGAGCACAGTGACAGCAGAGGACGTCATCGTCACGTTCCCCGATGAGTATAGCTACATGACCTACTTTGTAAGCGTAAACAACTCCACCATTACAGTGGACTGCTACGATTCTCGTGTGGATGACATTTTCGTGCCCGTTACCGATGCTTACAACAGCGCCGACAACGAGCCCGCACCTGTACATCCCGTTCCGAGCCAACGTCAGTTGCTCTGGCAGGAGACGGAGTTCTACGCATTCTTCCACTTCGGCATGAACACCTTCACAAACTCTGAGTGGGGAAATGGCGGAGAGGCCGAATCTCAGTTTGCTCCTAAAAAGTTGCCCAACCCCAAGCAGTGGCTCACTGCTGTTAAGGCAGCAGGAATGAAGGGCGGTATCGCCGTAGTGAAACACCACGACGGCTTCTGCCTCTGGCCAACGGCAACGACGACGCACAGTGTTGTGAATGCTGGAAACGAAAACGGACGCAACACGAACATCCCAGAAGCTTTTGCTTCTGCCGCTCGCGAACTTGGCATGAAGTATGGCTTCTACGTATCGCCGTGGGACCTCAATAGCAAATACTGGGGCGATGGCACGAGCGACTACGTAAACAAGGTATTCCTCCCACAGTGCCTTGAGTTGGCACAATACGGTAGCGACCAATTTGAGATGTGGTTCGACGGTGCTACAGGTGGTGACCACGCAGGTTACTACGGCGGCGCCAACAAAACACGCACCATCCCCAATGCTGCTACATACTACGACATCCCTAACCTGCGCGACACCGTGCACGCCATCGCACCAAACTGCGTGATGTGGGGTGTGGGCGACGAAGCTCGCTGGATTGGCAATGAAGCTGGATGGGCAGGAGAAACGAACTGGTCTATGGGCTCAGGCGAGAGTGGAAACATGAACGCTTGGAAATGGAAGGCTGGCGAGAGCGATGCCAAAGCCACTGACAAGGGATGGTTCTGGCATAGCGGTGAGAGTCCAAAGACGGCAAATACCCTCTTCAAGATTTACCTTGAGACAGTAGGCCGCAACGCCACCCTCATCCTCAACTTCCCACCAGACCAAAACGGCGAATTGCCCTCTGCCGACGTGACAGTTCTTCAACAACTCGGCACACTCATCAACAACCGTCTAACGAACGACAAAGCCAAGACTGCCAAGAGCATCACGGCATCGACCACACGTACTGCAGGAGCATCGCGCAATTACAGCATTGACAACGTAACGGACGACAACAAAGACACCTACTGGGCAACGGACGACAACACCCTCTCAGCCAGCATCACGCTGGAATGGGATGAGGAACAGTCACTGTACTATGTCATGCTGATGGAATACATCAAATTAGGTCAGCGCGTGAAAAGCTTCACCATAGAGACAAGCCTCGACGGCGACACATGGACAAAGCGCGCCTCTGGATCGACAACGACCATCGGCTACAAGCGCATCGTTCCACTTGGCGGAAGCACATCTTCTTATACGGCTGTGAAGGCAAAATACCTCCGCATCACCATCAACGATGCAAGAGGTTGCCCGACGCTTCATACACTCTCTGTTTTCTAACCCCACAAACATAATATTTTCTGAATTATGAAATTAACAAAATATATAGCTATGGCAGCCCTTGCCGTTGCGCTGCCTGCCTCAGCACAGACCATAGACTTTGAGACGGCGAAAGGATATAGCAGTCTTGGGGTTTACGATACATGGGAGCAATCGCCATTCCGTACAGGAGCAATAGCATCCCCTGAGCGTTATGTAGGCGTTACGAAAAACCCTGACGCATCCGTCAACGAGGAGTTTGGCATACAAATCAATCCCAGCGCGAAGGTGCTTGCCGTGCAGCGTTCTCGCTTCGGTAGCAACACGTTCGGTGCACGCATTGACCTTGCCGACACACTGCACATGGGCAAAGCCACACGCTACGTCCACGTCATGGCGCTGAAACCACAAGGCGAAACATCAAACATCATGGTAATAGGTCTCGGCAAACGTCGCGACTGGGAAGGACAAAGCCCCGAAACGGAGCAGTTTTGGGTTACGTCCTCCATATCTCTCAAAGAAGGTACATGGACAGACCTCGTGTTCCCCATCAGCACTAATGAATACGTGGATATTCACAGCCTCGTCCTCGTTCCCGACCTCGCTTCACCACACCTACGGACAAGCGACTTCATAGCATACTTCGACGACATTGAGGTCAATGACAACCCCAAAGCCCGTGTCATGACATCGTTCTACCCTGTGAACTTCGATGTTGACCAGAAACCCACACGCTCAGACCGCTCACTCAATAGCGCAAGCTTCACCGTCTCAGGCGAATCAGCGCAGAACGTCAGCGTTAACAAGACGAAGGTATATAACAACCAAACAGAAACGGCTACCATCACGGCACGTCCTGGCAGTACCGTCAGTGTCAAGATGTCGTACACGGGAGGTTGGATGAGTGGCTATGCCTACGTCGATTGGGACAACGATGGACAGTTCAAGCCCGTCATCGAAGACCACAAGCCCGCTGCAGGTAGCGAGTTGGTAAGCTACACCTACCTCGAAGGCTACAACAGTCTCGGACAGAGTCAGGCAAACGGCAACAGCGTATCGGGCGGCTACATCACATGCCCCACATTCACGATTCCCGAAGACACGCCATTCGGCATCTACCGTATGCGTCTGAAGGTGGACTGGAATAGCGATGATTCAGGCGGCAATGCTGATCCCAACAACCTGATTGTAAACAATGGCGGAGCAATACTTGACGTTCTCCTCAACGTACATGCCGATGAAGTGGACATCTCTGCCAACCAACTTAACGGCGACGTTCTTGCCGATGACGGCACCGTGCTCAGCGAAAAGCGCATCCCATTCGGACAGACATTCAAGATAAAGATGGAGCCTGCTCCTGACTTTACCTACACGGGTGCAGTCATTACTCATGGCTACAACCTCGACGGCCCCGAATATGTGCACGAAAACCGCCAGTACAAGTCTATTACTGTTCCCGCCTCAGCTTTCGACAGCGAAACGCATGAGTACACCATCCCTGCCTCATACATCGATGGCGAAGTACGAATCGAAGGCCTTTTTACCCCTGGTGAAACCCCTAACCCAGACACCACGACTACAACATATACAGTTACCTACAAGAAGGATGTCGAAGGTACGTTTTACCAAAATGGGAGCGAAGTAGGAACTGGATCAGGATGGGCAGCTTCAGAGTGGGTATCCGCTGCGGAGCCTGTCGTGACCATTAAAGCCGACCACAACAATGGATTTAACACCTCCAACTTCAACTTGGGGCGCGACTTCAAATTCACCATCAGCGTGGAAGGTGACTACGCTATCACTGGCTACAAAATTTCAACATCTAACGGATGGGGTACGACGGTTGTTACGGAAGGCAACCAATCGGAAGTGCTCAGCGGTGTTATGGAATTGACCGTTGCCGACTTGAATACAACTTCCACATGGTTCACAACAGCTGATGCCAACCTGAATGCCCCCGTAATTGACGTTTACCTCGTGGATGCCACTCCTACAGGTTTGACCAACGCCACCATCAACGATGCCAACGACGGTTATATTTACTCCCTCGACGGACGCCGTGTAAAGAATCCGTCAAAGGGTATATATATCGTAAACGGCAAAAAACTGATAATAAAATAGGGCAACTCTGAAACCGCTTATAGCGGTGTAGGTAACGCAAATTATTACATCATAGACATAACGAACTACTGGATTTGCTGGTAGTTCGTTTTGCGTTAATGATGATGGTCTGCCCATTTTATGCTACATTTTGTCTATCTTTGCAAAAAATAGGTACTCATGACGACATTATACCTATCGCGGCATGGCGAGACAGAAGAAAATCTCGCCCGTATATTTCAGGGTTGCCTGCCAGGGCGGCTCACTGAAAGGGGACGCGAGCAAGCCATCGAGATGGGGAAGTCACTTCTTGGCGTGCCTATTGACTGCATTGTGAGCAGTGACTTGCAACGCGCCACAGACACTGTGGATTTAATAAACAACACTCTTCATCTGCCTGTTTTCACTACTCCCCTACTTCGCGAGCGCGATTGGGGAGAGATAACAGGGCTTAAGATAGGCAGTGTCAATGTGGACGATTATGAGAGTGTTGAAACAGTGGCGGCCATGACGCAGCGCGCAGCCGAAGCACTCCACTTCTTTCGCACTGAATTTGCAGGCAAGCGAGTGCTTGTGGTCAGTCATGGTCTATTCATGCGCTGTTTGCGCGGTGTGGCAGAAGGCAAAAGCATTCAGGAAGTGGAACGATGGCAGAATTGCCAGGTTGTGCGGTTAGACTTATGCTGAGTGATATACATCAAGTGGTATCAAATAATGACGATTAAAAGAATTATCTTTGCGTTGCTTGCTGCTTTCATTTGCCTATTGGTTCATGGCAGAACTTACGTGGTCTGTATTGGCATTTCAGACTATCCGGGCTATCGCAACGACTTGACCTACAGCGACCATGATGCGCGTGCCATGAACGCCCTTTTCAAGAAGGGTGGCGCGAACACAGTTTTGCTGACGAATGGCAATGCCACCGTTGAGCACGTGATGCGCGCTATGCATATATTCCGTGAGGCGGAGGCAGACGATGCCATATTGTTCTATTTCAGCGGTCACGGGTTGCCTGGTCTGTTCTGCTGCTACGATGGCAGTCTTCATTACAACATCATCTACGAAGCCATGCACCGCAGCAAGGCTTCCAAGAAGATGATTATAGCAGATGCCTGCCATTCGGGACAGATACGCCGCAACAGTGAGCGTGCCGCCGACAGTACGCAAACGAGTGTGATGTTTTTCCTCTCCTCGCGCAGCAATGAGCGTTCGATTGAGCCCATGAGTTACGGCAGGAATGCCTACGAGTGGCGGAACAGCCTTTTCACCACCTTCGTGCTTCAGGCTCTCCGCGGACGTGCCGACATGGATGCTGACGGCTTTGTCTCCGCCATAGAACTGTTCGAATATGTCCATTCTAACGTCTCAGCCATTTCACGCGGTATGCAACACCCTGTGATGTGGGGTAAATTCGACAGAGACATGCCAATTTCAATGGTCAGCGCCTCGCAACACCAAGCGCCATAATTATTGACACCTACGACAAAAAACCATACACAATCATGTCTAAAAAACATACCATTAAGTGCAGCAACTGTCAAAGGGAACTAAAAATCCCCAACGACCCCGACCATATAATATTCAACCTGAAATGTCCTGCCTGCGGTGAGATAATGGATATGGATTATGAACATCAGGATGACACTCACCCAACCCATCGCCCCATAAAGAAGAAAATCAAGATTCTTCTCACAGTGTGTCTGCTGGCTATAGGTGCGTTTGCCTGTCTCTATATCCTGAACAATTTCATTTTCTCAACAGGTTTCAAAAAGGAAAAGGACCGTCTGAACAGGGACACAGAAACCATCGTAGAAACAAAAGTCCCCACACCCGACACCACTGCTTCTGCAGGCGGACAAAAACCTGCGATGTCGGATGACGACAAAGCGATTTCGTCTCATTGACGGATGCCATGAAAACAGAGAAGATGAACATATTCGGTCTGCTGAAGAACCTTTGGCCCTTCGTAAAGCCTTACAGGTTGCTCATTGCGTGTACCATTACGCTGACTTTCATCGGGTCGCTGATGGCGCAGGTCAATGCCATAGTGCTGGACAAGGCGGTGGATGCCATCAATGCTTTGATACAGAACGTAAGTTTTGACTGGAGCAAGGCCACCAAGATATTGCTGATTATCAGTATCGTCCTTCTGGGCAAGGAACTCATTGCAGCCTTCATCACCTTCTTCCAACGCTATTTCGGACAGAAACTTCGCATTTTCGTGAGCCGCGACCTTTCACTGCAAGTGATTGACAGAATTCTGACATTCCGCATGTCTTTTTTCTCTGCCGAAGACAATGACACGGGTAAATTGCAGTCGCGCATAGACCGTGGCGTGATGAGCCTGAGCAATACGGTAAACAACTTTTTCATCGATATTCTCCCCCTCTTCACCAGTGCCATTCTTGCTCTGATACTGATGTTTGCCGCTAACTTCTACGTCGGTTTGGTGGCTTTGTGCATTGTACCCGTGTATTTCTACATCACATACAGACAGGCAAAGCGCATGAAGGGTGGCAGGAGGAGCATCTTCAGCAGTCATCAGGCAGTAAGTCAGGGCATCCTGAACATATTGGAAAGCATCAGCGTCATCAAGTCGTTCAACCGCGAGCAGGTGGAGGCAGAGAAGCAACAGGCTGTGCAACAAACCATGACAGACCGGCAGATGAGTACCCGGCGCTGGAGTTACCTCTATGACGGTCTGAAGAGTTTCTTTGAACAGATTGGCACGGTACTGATTATCATTCTCACTGCCTATCTGGTATTGACAGACTATCCGGGCATGAGCATCGGAAAGATTATGTACCACGTCATGCTGTTCAGCAACGTGAGTGCCCCCATCCGGCAGTTGCACCGCATCTACGACGACATGAACGATGCACTGATTTATGCTGAAGGCTTCTTTGGCATCCTGCATGCTCACGACGAGGTGGAGGATACAGGTGAGTACCATCCCGACACTGTGAGAGGCGAGTTCGAACTAAACGGAGTGGACTTCACTTACGGAAACGGCACAAAGGCATTGACGGACGTGAGCATGCGCATCCAACGTGGAAAGATTACCGCCTTGGTGGGTCTGAGCGGCGCGGGCAAGACGACTATCGTCAACCTCCTGGACAAATTCTATCATCCCGACTCGGGGAGCATCAAACTCGATAGCACAGAACTGCGGGATTGGGACACGCGCTGGCTACGTGAAAACATAGGATTGGTGTTGCAGAAGAACCATATCTTCAACGGTACCATCGAGGAGAACATCAGGTATGGCAACCCGAAAGCCACTCACGAAGACGTGGTGGAGGCAGCCCGGCAGGCTTATATCTACGACCAGATTATGCAGTTGCCCAAACAATTTGATGCACCAGCCCTACAACTTAGCGGTGGACAGCAACAGCGCATTGCTATAGCCCGCATGTTTATCAAGAACCCTCCCATCATATTCCTTGACGAGCCAACAGCCAGCCTCGATGCCGTGGCAACAGAACAGATCAAGTCGAGCATTGATGCCATCAAGGCGGGGCGAACGGTCATCATCATATCTCACAACATCGGTCAGATCGTTGATGCTGACCAGATTTATGTCCTTCAGAAAGGACGTGTCGTACAGAGCGGTACACCGGACGAGGTATATCGTCAAGGCGGTCTCTACAAGGAAATCTTCGACGCGAGCGCCCGCAGCATGAATGTGGATAAGATTGCTGACAGAGTTAAGGGAGTTGAGAGAGTTGCGACTCAGTCGCAACTTACTTGACAAAACTTACTTGACAAAACTTACTTGACGAAACTTACTTGACGAAACTTACTTGACAAAACTTACTTGACAAATAAAAGAGTTTTCACTGATTAATAATAAGCATTTCTATGAAAAAATTTCTTCAAAGCGCCCTGCAGCGTAGTTTGTTCCTATTGGCTCTGGGTGTGCTCATCGTTTTGGTGTCGCACGATGCCACGCGCTGGCTTGTCATCGGCAGTGGTATTCTTTTCGTACTCATAGGCGGTCTGACCATTATCAGCAACTTTCGCGAAGAAACGCCATCAGAACTGGCACCCATCGCCAGCGGTGGCAGCATACTGTTCGGTGTGCTACTGATCTGCAAATCCGAGATGTTCATCCAAATTATGATGTACGTGCTTGCCGGACTTCTCATATTAGTCAGTCTGACACAGTTCAACACACTGTTCACTGCCCACAAGCGCGGTGTGAAGATACATACAGGCTTGTACATCCTTCCTGCCGTACTGTTCACGTTCGGTGTGCTGTGCATGTTTTTCTGGCACGAAGCGCTCGCGCTCATCGTTACGCTCATCGGTTGCGGCTTCATTGTCTATGCGCTGTTGGAACTCTGCATTATCTTTTTCGTGCACCGTCTCGACAAGAAATCAGTAAAGGAGGATAAAGCGAAAGAAGATGTGGTTGAGATTAAGGCAGAAGAAGTGGAATAGGAATAAATTCACGTTTTTCGAGTGCATTATCAAAAATTTTCACAGTCGAGTTTACAAATAACTTGCTTAATCATAAAAAAATCCAAACAAACCGATGTTTTTTCCGGAAAAACTTGCAACATGTCGGTTAGCCCTGTACTTTTGCAATGTTTTTCATGGTATTAGATTAAGGTTAGTGAAAAGTTGGTTGTCGTGAGACAATCAATTTTTTTTGTTTATAGCCCATTTCTGCATTGTTTCCGTTTTTTTTAGTATCTTCGCAGAATAAATAGGTCATTTCTGGGGCAGGCGACGTAATTCGGCACAAATTTTGCTGAAATATACAGGAAAACGCTTCATTCAACAATGACGATATATATAGGAATCATTATTCTATAATAAATAGTTGATTGGGGATATATTAAAATGAATTACAAAAACTGAAAAGAGAAAGGATTATGGAATTAGGTATGGAATTTGGGTTACCAACGACTTTGACCCGCATATTACAATATAGTCGCGACGAGGCTCACCGCTTGCATTGTGAAGCGGTGGAACCTCAGCACCTGCTATTGGGCATCATTCGCGACAGCGACAACTCCGCCACACTTGCCCTGACGAGTTCTGGCGTGAACCTTGATGAACTGCGTACTCGTCTGGAGGCATTGAAACAGGGCAGTGTTGTATTTTTTGAAAATCTGACAGAAACCATCATCCTGAACGATGCCAGCAAGCGGATTTTCAAATTGGCTATTCTGGAAACACGTTTCTCTCACGATAAATCGACCGATGCTCACCATTTGCTGCTTGCCATGCTGCGCGACAAGGATAATGAGGCTAAGCACGTCCTGAACGGATTTGGCGTAACTTACGAGAGTATTTCCAAGATTCTCAATCCCACACAGCCTAACGTGAGCAATGCTTATGGTTTTCCTGCGGGCGAAGACACAGAAGAATACCCTCAGGGCGATGACAATTCCGGTGCTTCGGGCACTACAAGGGTGAGCGACGCAAGTCAGTCGGACACCCCCATCATCGACCAGTATGGCATCGACCTCACGCAATCCGCACGCGACGATAAACTGGACCCCGTTGTGGGTCGTACCAAAGAGATAGAGCGCATTGCCCAGATTTTGTCACGCCGCAAGAAGAACAATCCTATCATCATCGGCGACCCTGGTGTGGGCAAGAGTGCCATTGTGGAAGGTCTGGCTCAACTGATAGCAAAGAATCAGGCCGCTCCTTCGCTGAAGGACAAGCGCATTGTTTCTCTCAATATGGCAAACATCGTTGCCGGCACACAGTATCGTGGTCAGTTTGAGGAGCGTTTGCGTCGCCTGATCATGGAGTTGTCAACACACAAGGAGATAATTCTCTTCATCGATGAAATTCACACCATCATAGGTGCCGGTTCTGCGCCTGGCAGCCTCGATGCGGCAAACATTCTCAAGCCAGCCTTGGCTCGCGGCGAGGTGCAGTGTATCGGTGCTACGACCATAGATGAATATCGCAAGACGATAGAAAAGGACGGTGCCCTCGAGCGTCGTTTCCAGAAAGTGATGGTGAATGCCACGACCAAGGAAGAGACACTTCAGATACTGCATAACATCAAGGACCGCTACGAGCAGCACCACAACGTTACTTATAGCGACGATGCTCTCGATGCTTGCGTTCGTCTGACCGACCGCTACATCAGCGACCGCTCTCTGCCCGACAAGGCCATCGACGCCATGGACGAGGCTGGTAGCCGCACCCATCTTGTCAACGTCAGCGTACCGGGCGACATCGTTGCACTGGAGAAAGAGATTTCCGACCTGCGTGAACAGAAGATGCAAGCAGCCCGCGAACAGCAATATGAACTTGCTGCCAACCTGCGGGACGAGGCTCAGCAGAAGCAGAAAGAACTCGATGTGCGCAACAAGGAATGGCAGGAATCACTGAAATCGGAGAAATTGCTTGTGGACACAGAAGACATAGCCAGCGTGGTATCGATGATGAGCGGTGTTCCGGTACACCAGATGGCAAGCACGGAGAATGTCCGCCTGAAAGGCATGAAGGAAGCGCTGTCGGCGAAGGTCATTGCCCAGGATGAAGCCATCAGCCAGGTAACGCGCTCCATCACCCGCAACAGGATAGGTCTGAAAGACCCCAATCGCCCTATTGGCACCTTCATGTTCATAGGTCCTACAGGTGTGGGTAAGACTTACCTTGTCCAGACACTGGCAGAATTCATGTTCGGCAGTAAAGATGCGCTCATCCGCATCGATATGTCAGAATTTCATGACAGATACACCGTGAGTCGGCTTGTGGGTTCCACTCCCGGATATGTAGGCTACGAAGAGGGCGGTCAACTCACGGAACGCGTTCGCCGTAAGCCCTACTCTATCATTCTTTTCGACGAGATAGAAAAGGCGCATCCCGATGTGTTCAACACGCTCCTGCAGGTGATGGATGAAGGTCGTCTGACAGACGGCAGTGGCAAGACTGTTGATTTCAAGAACACAGTGATTATCATGACTTCAAACAGCGGCACACGCCAACTGAAGGACTTCGGCAGCGGCATAGGTTTTGAAAAGACGGGTCTGGCTGGCAACAGCAAGAATGCAGAACGCATTGTCCGCAAGGCATTGTCTAAGCAATTTGCCCCGGAATTCCTCAACCGCCTTGATGACATCATCATGTTCCAGCCGCTCAATGAAGAAAGCGGGCGCAAGATAGCCCTGCTTGAGATAGATGCTCTTCGCAAGCGCATGCAAGGCATTGGTTGTGAACTGACGCTTACAGATGCAGCAGTTGACTTCATCGTGAAGAAAGGTTTCGACCCACTTTACGGTGCACGTTCGCTGAAGCGGGCAATACAGCAGTACATAGAAGACGTGATATGTGAAGACATCATGGATAATTCGGAGAACAAGACGTTCTTGATGGACGTGTCCGATGACGACTCACTCAAAGTGGTCAAGGAATCCTCCCTACCCTCCGAAAGCACTACCGAATAGGACATTTATCAGTATCATACAACAAATTATAATATGAACTTCATCAAGACCGACATCAATGATGTATGGATATTAGAGCCGCGGGTGTTCGAGGATGCCCGAGGCTATTTTATGGAAACATGGCGTGAATCGGACTTTAATGCCGGCATTGGCAAGGCTGTCCACTTTGTTCAGGACAACGAGTCGAAGTCGAGCAAAGGCGTGCTCCGCGGCCTGCACTATCAGAAAGGTGAGTTTTCGCAAGCGAAACTTGTCAGGGTGCTTCAAGGCAGAGTGGTTGACGTTGCTGTTGACCTGCGCCAGGACTCGTCCACTTACGGCAAGTATGTGGCAGTGGAACTGAGCGATGAAAACAAGCGCCAACTGTTCATACCCCGCGGTTTTGCCCACGGTTTCCAGGTACTTTCCGACACGGCAGTGTTTACATATAAGGTGGACAACGTGTATGCTCCGCAGGCAGAATGCAGCATTCGCTACGACGACCCCACCATCGGTATCGACTGGCCGCTGAAGGAAGGCGTGCTGCTTTCGGAAAAAGACCTCAATCACGCTGTAAGTTTTGACATTGCAGAGAAGTTCTGATTATATATTATATAGTCTAATCCTTCTCCTGCTGCTATCATTGAGCCAACAATAACCCATACATCCACACCGACTTGAAAAAAATACGCAATTTCTGCATCATAGCCCATATTGACCACGGCAAGAGCACCCTTGCCGACCGCTTGCTTGAGCGCACGGGCACCATCCAGATTACCGAAGGTCAGATGCTCGACGACATGGACTTGGAAAAAGAGCGCGGTATCACCATCAAGAGCCACGCCATCCAGATGGAGTATCAGCACGGCGGCGAGACCTACACACTCAACCTTATAGACACCCCGGGTCACGTAGACTTCTCCTATGAGGTATCGCGATCCATTGCAGCCTGCGAAGGTTGTCTTTTGGTGGTCGATGCCACCCAAGGTGTTCAGGCACAGACCATTTCAAACCTCTACATGGCCATCGAGCACGACCTTGAGATAATCCCCGTACTGAACAAGTGCGACATGATCAATGCCATGCCCGAGGAAGTGGAGGACGAAATTGTTGAACTCTTAGGCTGCGACCATTCCGACATACTCCGCGCTTCTGCCAAGACCGGCGAGGGCGTGGACGAGATATTGGAAGCCATCGTTGAGCGCATTCCCTGTCCTACGGGCGACGAGGACGCGCCGCTGCAGGCACTCATCTTCGACAGTGTGTTCAACCCCTTCCGCGGCATTATCGCCTATTTCAAGATTGTGAATGGACACATCAGCACCAACGAGCAGGTGCTCTTCGTCAACACCAAAAAGCAATATCAGGCAGACGAGATAGGCGTGCTGAAGATGGACCTGTCGCCCCGCAAGGAGTTGCATTGCGGTGATGTGGGCTACATCGTGAGCGGTATCAAGACAGCCACAGAGGTAAAAGTTGGTGATACGATTACTTCCGTTTCAAATCAGTGTAAGGAAGCCATTTCCGGTTTTGAGGAAGTCAAGCCAATGGTTTTTGCCGGAGTCTATCCTATTGAGACAGAAGATTTCGAACAACTCAGGGCAAGTCTTGAGAAATTGCAGTTGAACGATGCTTCGCTGACGTTCTCGCCCGAATCGAGTGTGGCACTCGGTTTTGGTTTCCGCTGCGGTTTTCTTGGTCTGCTCCACATGGAAATCATTCAGGAGCGACTGGACCGCGAATTCAACATGAATGTCATCACTACGGTGCCAAACGTGAGTTACCACATCTTCAACAAGCACGGCGAGATGGCAGAAGTACACAACCCTGCGGGGATGCCCGACGCCATCGAGATAGAGCACATCGAAGAACCTTATATCCGTGCTTCTATCATTACTCAGACGGACTATATCGGTGCCATCATGAAGTTGTGCCTCTCCAAACGAGGCGAACTCGTAAAACAGGAATATGTCAGCGGCAATCGTGTTGAACTCCACTATGACATGCCTTTGGCAGAGATTGTCATCGACTTCTATGACAAGTTGAAGAGTATATCGAAGGGTTATGCCAGTTTCGACTACCACCCTATCGGTTTCCGCCCCTCAAAACTGATAAAACTTGACATATTGCTCAACGGAGAACCTGTTGACGCCCTTTCCACACTGACGCACGTTGACAATTCCGTCTATTTTGGCAGGCGCATGTGTGAGCGTTTGAAAGAACTGCTACCCCGCCAACAGTTCGACATAGCCATCCAAGCCGCCATAGGCGCGAAGATTATTGCACGCGAAACTGTGAAGCAAGTACGCAAGGACGTAACGGCGAAATGCTACGGCGGCGACATCTCCCGCAAACGCAAGTTGCTCGAAAAGCAGAAACGCGGAAAGAAGCGCATGAAGGAGATTGGCAACGTTCAGGTGCCACAAAAGGCGTTCTTAGCCGTTCTGAAACTCGACTGACATTCATACCCCACCCTTCATTTACTTCTGACGATGAAAGTAGTAATAGTGAAATACGACGCGGGCAACATCTACTCCGTGGTTCATGCGCTACGGCGCATCGGTGTAGAACCGCTTCTGACGGACAATGAAGAAGACATCCGCAGTGCCGACCGCATTGTGTTCCCCGGTCAGGGTGAAGCCGCTACAACGATGAACAGTCTGAAATCAAGCGGACTGGACCGTCTCATTCCTTCGCTCAAACAGCCTGTTCTTGGAATTTGCATTGGCATGCAACTCATGTGTTCTCACAGCGAAGAAGGCGATACAGACTGTCTTGGTATTTTTGAAGGTTCTGTCGTTAAGCGGTTTGTTCCACAGACAAAAGAAGACAAGATACCCCACATTGGCTGGAATACCGCCAACATGGCAGACAATCCGCTATTCAAAGGTATCAGCAACAACGACTTCTTCTATTTCATCCACAGTTTCTACGTACCCGTTCACGATAGGTTTACCATAGCCAGCACCGACTATTGTGGCACGGCTTTTTCGGCAGCGATGAGGAAGGACAATTTCTTCGCCACACAGTTTCATCCCGAAAAGAGTGGAAAAAATGGCGAGACATTGCTGCGAAACTTTCTTGAAATAGACCTTTAACCCATATACACATCTATGATTCTCCCCATTCCCGCGATAGATTTAATTGACGGCAAGTGCGTTCGCTTGACCAAAGGTGATTATGCCACAGAGAAGGTATATAATGAAGATCCTCTTGAGGTGGCAAAGGCTTTTGAGGACTTGGGCTTTCCCCGTCTTCACCTTGTTGATCTGGACGGTGCGCGTTCGAAGCACGTCGTAAATCACGTCGTATTGGAGCGCATTGCCAATCAGACAAGTCTGACTATCGATTTTGGCGGCGGTATCAAGCAAGACGAAGACCTGCGGAAGGCGTTTGACCATGGCGCGGCTATGGTTACTCTCGGTAGTATTGCTGCCACATCGAAAGAGACTGTTTTGGATTGGGCTGCGCAATATGGTGCAGAGCGTTTCATTATCGGTGCCGATGTGCAGGACGAAAAAATCCGCATCAACGGCTGGCAGGAAGAAGTGGAACTGACGCTCATGGACTTCATCGCCGGTTACGGCGAGAAGGGGCTGAAGAAGGTGCTGTGCACTGACATCAGCCACGACGGTACGCTGGCGGGACCTTCAACTGCACTGTATCAGAAGGTGATGCGGACTTTTCCCGACTGTGGCTTAATAGCATCTGGCGGCGTGAGCGGCATTGACGACCTTCAGACGCTAAATGAAATTGGTGTTCCTGAAGTGGTATTCGGTAAAGCCATCTATGAAGGGAAAATCGACCTGCGGGAAGTGTCAAAACAATACATTCAATAAGACCGTAAATACACTATAATATGCTTGCCAAACGTATCATACCCTGTCTTGACGTGAAAGACGGCGAAACCGTTAAAGGTACGAATTTTGTCAACCTACGCAGTGCCGGCGACCCTGTTGAACTGGGACGTCTGTATAGCGAACAAGGGGCAGACGAACTCGTTTTTCTCGATATCACAGCCAGCCACGAAGGCAGAAAGACTTTCACCGACATGGTGTCGCGTGTGGCAGCCACGCTCAACATTCCGTTCACCGTGGGCGGTGGCATCAACGAACTGGGCGACGTGGAACGTCTGCTCTCAGCAGGTGCCGACAAGGTGAGCATCAACTCCGCCGCACTGCGCCATCCTGTGCTGGTGAACGACATCACGCGCCGTTTCGGCTCGCAGGTATGTGTTGTAGCGATTGATGCCAAGCAGGAGGCTGACGGCAAGTGGCGGTGCTACCTTAATGGCGGGCGCGTGCCTACCGACCGTACACTCTTCGACTGGGCGCAGGAAGTGGAAGACCGCGGTGCAGGTGAGATTCTCTTTACGAGTATGGACCACGACGGTGTGAAGGAAGGTTTTGCGCTAGATGCCCTATCGAAACTCCACGATTTACTCTCCATACCCGTCATTGCCTCCGGCGGTGCGGGCAAGATGAATCATTTTGCAGATGCTTTCACCATAGGTCATGCTGATGCAGCCCTCGCTGCAAGTGTATTCCACTTTGGCGAAATCGGCATAAACGACCTCAAACACCACCTCTCCACTCAAGGCATCAACGTGAGAATGACATCTTAAAAAGCAAGTGCTTTTGAACAGACCATTGTGTGTTAATTGAGTTGGACATATAATGTTGTAATACAACCATTTTTTTGAAGCATTTCAAAAGTATAAATAATATACATTAAGCATACTATAGAAAAACCGAGAAGAAGCATACGTATGTCAAGAACAAGGTAATCATAGCGAATTTCGAAATAAAAAACTAATGATAGCAAGATTATGACAAATATTGAAGATAAATATGACTTTGTTGGAGAATACCATCAAGGCGTAGCTATAGTAGTAAAAGATGGCATGTATGGTGCAATACTAAGGGGTGGCCAGGAAATATTTGAGCCTCGTTATGATTATATATCTGCATTTAAAGATGGATATGCCCAAGCTATCAGGAAGGGAGAATGTAGAATCCTAAACCTTTCTGGCAATGAATGTAAGAAATATGAAGGGAATTTTATCTCAATTTCTGCGAAATATGATTCTGTTAGAGAATTTAAAAATGGACATGCATGTGTTCAATTAAATGATAAATGGGGGGTTATTGATACAGAAGGAAAAGAAATATTTGAACCTCAATTCTATTTTATATCTGATTTTGTAGGAGGAACTGCAAAATATAAAAATCATAGCATTGGTTCTTGGGGATTTGTTAATGTTGACGGCTTTTGTTCTGAATGTAATCTAAATGAGCCAGAAATTGAGCCGAATGGTAATCTTATTCTCAATGAATCTGGAAATAGATTTCGAATTAATAACAAAGGACATATTTTACTGAATGATGGAAGTACTATTATATCTTTACCTAAAGTTTACATTGTAGCTAAAGAGTTCAAAGATGGTTATGCAATAGTTAAAGATAATACTGGTTACTGGGGTGTAATCAATAAAAAATGTGAAGTTGTAGTTCCTTTACAATATAATGAGATACATGATTTCAGTGAAAATAAGGCTTTTGCATTAAATAAAAACGATAAATTATGCCTAATTTCAATAAATGGAAATATTATAAAAGTATTTGACACATATACCGATGGTAAACCTTTTCAGGATGGTTTTGCCATAGTTAGTGAAAACTGGAAACATGGAGTGATTAACGAAAAAGGAGAAGAGTTGCTAGCTCCACTTAGTGGATATATTGATAGAACAGACAATCCCTATGTGTTCAAAATTAGTTTAGATGGTAAAAAAGGACTATTTAATGCTTCAACTGGGTTACTAATAAAACCGAGATATAAAAGGATTATAGAAGTAAGAAAAGATTGTGTTTCGGTAGAAGTGAATGGTATAAGTGAGAGCTTAGTGGATTTATCTGGACGCGCTTTCATTACCCCTCAAGGAGTTAATCAGAGGATTTATTTGCCAGAGTGGTGTATCGCTGGTAAGAATATCAACAACCTTGTGTTTTCAGGTGTGTCCGATGAAGGTAAATGGGGATTGATAGATAGTGCCGGAAATACATTACTTAACCCTGAATATGATAATATAGGCGAGATTAATGGTGATATAATTCCTCTTGAGAAAAAAGAGAATTACAGAGGAACGAAGTATGGCTGTTATAATATAAAAAGTAAGCGCATTATTTCTGTTATATTTGATAAATGTCCAGAATACACTAATGACTTTTATAAGGTCACTTACAATGGATTATTAGGCGTTATAAACGGAAAAGGAAATGTTATAATCAAAGCATCATGGAATCAAATAAGCTTATATAATGAACATTTCCTTATTAGCAAAAAGAAAAAGGATTATTATGATGATGATTATATAGAATTTGGAGTTGCAAACAAGAAAGGTGAAATTCTCTTTAAAACCGAATGCGATGACTTTGTTATCCTGCAAAGCGGATTGTACAAAATTAGTAATCATTCTTATAGGTATAGCTATAACAATAAAGTTTGGTATATTTACAATAATGTTGGGAAGTTGACCGAAGAATCTTTTGATGAAATCAACATAGAAGGCAATTATATTGCTGTTTCTAAAGATGGTCGAAAAGGTCTTTTAAATGAGTCTGCAGAGAAAATAATTAAAACAGACGATGGCAATTATATAAAGTTGCCATCAAAATTCACATGGGGATACAACTTTAAGGATGGTATAGCAAAAGTAATCATCAATGGATTTGAGAATTATGTAGATGAATCATTTAACTTTGTTATAATTAATGACACAAGCATTATTCATTTACCTAAATCTATAGATTATCTGACAACAAAAGATTCTTTAGGAAATTACATATTCGTATCAAATGAAAAATATGGTATTGTCAACAACAAAGGCAAAATAATAATAGCAGCTAAATACGAAAATTTGGAATCCTTTGTACAAAATCTATACATAGCCAAAATTGCTAATAAAAACGATAATAGCCGAGAGTTATATGGTGTTATTGATATCAAAGAAAAAACAGTAATACCTTTTGATTATTTCTCGATAGAACCATACAAAGGGTATGTTCCATCTTATGATCGGCCAAGAAATGAAGAAGTAGAAATAACTAACGAAATACAATATTGGCTTATTTGTAAAGATGGATATGGTTTAATTGACAGCAATGGAAAGATTTGTATACCTCCAATATATCAGGACATTGAACAAGTAGAAAATAAATTTATTGTAAAGTTAGATGAAAAAAAGGGACTAATTAATCATGATTTCAATACTTTAATTGAGCCTAATTACAATAAAATAACACCAATTGGTAATGGTTTTTGGAAGGTTGAAATAAAAGAACTTTCTTATAAAGATTACTATAATGAAGAGCACTATACTTATAAGTTCGGCATTATAAACTCACTAGGCGAGGTGTGCTTGGAACCTATATATAATTTTATTGGCGACGTAAACGACACTGAAATTGTCAAGGGACGTGCTTTTATAAAAAATGGAAGAGTTGGTTTAGTTGATGAATGTTATCGCATCCTTGCACAACCCGAATATAATATTATATCTAATTTTGAAAATGGCAAAGCAACTGTTAGTAAATATGTTTTTAATCAAGATGAAAATAGAGATATTCTAATAAAAGGCGAATTAGATATAAATGGCAATTTCACTGAAGAAGAAAAAGAAATAAAGATTGTAGAAACATTGAAAAATGGATTTAAGGTTATTCAAGAAGTTAATCCAAGTCAATATAATAATTATTGCGCAGTGGTCGATAATAATAACAGTTTTATTTTGCCATATAAATACCATAAAATTGAAGAATTGGAGAACGGATTGTTTCGTGTTAAGCTTAAAGGTGACTATGGACTGCTAGACCAAGATTTTAATGAGTTAATTGAGCCCAAATACTCATATTTGCGACAAATTCAAAACATTTATAATGCTTCTAAATATGACTTTGGTCATCATGGCTTGATAGATTCCCAAGAGAATGTAATTCTCGAATTTGAATATGATAATATCGAATCTGCTACTCCTGGATTAATATGGATTTATTCAAATCATAAAATTGGTTTGGCTACAACAACAGGACAAGTGCTATTTACACCTCAATTTGGAAAAAAAGAATCATTACAAAATGGTTATATAAAAGTGAACGATGGGCACTGGTATGAATATGACGAAACAGACGATGAATGGCGTCATAAAGAAACTAAATGGGGATATTCTGAAGGAAAGTGGGGAATAATTAATACTGATGGGTGTCTTATTTTACCTACTATTTATGATTCTATTGAAATCTGGGGAAGAGACCACTTCGTTGTAACAAAAACAATTTCAAATATAAGAGTTAAAGGTATTGTAAATAATAAAGGTGAACAGTTAGTGAAACTTTACAATGGCAACTACATTCTCGCGTCAAAAAAATACGATTGGCAAGATGATTTCAATTCACAAGACCGTTCAAGAGTTTATCATAATGGCCATATTGGTTTTGTGAATAAAGAATTCCAACAAATTGTAACATATAAACATAAACAAAAAGAATCTGAATTTATTCTCCATGAAGATTATGATTGGGGATATAATTCAACGACTGAATTAATTATTATAGAAAAGGATAATAAAAAAGGATTTATTAATTCTGAGGGTCTATTGATTATTAGTCCTAAATTCGATATAATAGATGAACTTAATTACGAAAATATTCATATATATATATGCTGTACCCAAGATAAAAACTACCCAGAAGATATATCTAAAAGCACATGGTCTATATTGAATAGCGAAGGTGAAATAATAACAGAATCTCTCATCGAGGAACCAATTTATATAGGTTACTCATTAATTGCCATAAAGTCAATTGACAACAAGTATCATATAATTGATATTTATGGTAAACCCACAACTGATACTTATTTCGACTCCGTAAGAGAGTTTAATGACTTTGAGATTTCATTATTCACACCAACAACGAATAGCAAGAACATTACCAATAAAAAAAAGGAACTAGACTTTGCAATCGTAGAAGTAGGAGGCAAATATGGAATTATTAACAATTTAGGAAATCTTATTATTCCACCTAAATTCTCATCATTGATAAAAACAGAAGGAAATCTGTTCTTAGCTGATGGAGTTTTAATTAATAGTAGCGAGCAGAGTGTTAGTTTCAAAGATAATCTAAACTTAATAAAAACGGATGCTTATGAAACTATTGAAATTTTAGATAACGGCCTAATCATTGTTTCAAAGAACAATTTATTTGGTTGCATAAACCAAGTTGGAACGACAATCATACCATTGAAGTATCGTTCATTGGAATATAAAAACAATTTGCTGATTGCTACAATTTATGATAAAACTGATGATAGCTATAAAGATGGCGTAATTAATTTTCAAGAAAAACAAATAGTTCCATTTAGTAAGCAGATTTACGATATACAAATAGAATCTGATATGATACTATACAGACAAGACGGCCGTTGGGGTGCATATTCCCTTCAAGGACAATCTATATGCAAACCAATATACGATCATATAAAACTGATTGCAGACAACCTTATCAAGGTCGCTAATAATTATAATTCTCAAGAAAAATGGGGCTTGATTGATAATTCTGGCCATGAATTACTGCCACTGGAATATAGTGAGATTGGTGATGACATATATAATGGACTATTAAGAATATATGAAGGTATCAATAATGATTATAAAGGATTTGTTGATATCACTGGACATATTTTACTTGAACCAACCTATTCTTATATAAATAGTTTTGTCGATGGATATGCTATTGTTCAAATAAAAAAACATGATCGAAATGATAATTACTTTTATCTACATGGCGTTATTAATAGTCAAATGATTGAGGTAATCCCTTGTGTATTTTTTGAAGAAATAAAATATGAGAAAGAAACGGGACGTTTCCATACAGGAGATAATTATATAACTACTGACGGAAGATTTATTATAGAGGTTGATGGAAAAGAACTTTATGTTGATAATAAATATGCGTTTTGTGAGCCATTTAATGATAAATGTGCCATAGCTGTTCAAGCCTCAGATAATCAATGGGATAGAACTGATTTTAAATATGGTCTTATAGATAAAAAATCTAATGATATCCTTCCCCCTATTTTTTCTAAATTGGAATTATTGGACAATGGATTGTATAAATTCTGTATAAACAATTTATGGGGATTGGTTAATTCTGATGGTAATATTATTATACCTAATAAATACAATGATATAAAAAAAATTGAAGAGAATCTAATTCGTATTCAAATAAACAAACCTAATAAAGATAGAAAAGATGAAAATCGTATTTATGGGTTAGTAGACTATCAAGGTAATGAGATTCTTTCACCCAATTATGAATTTATAGGGAAGGTACATAACAATATCTCTGTCGTGAGGAAGAATAATGTTTGGGAACTATTTAATATTTTGAGGAAACAAATAATTAGTATCCCAAATGCAGCCTACTTAGGGCCATGTATAAGTAATTTATGTAGAATTAATATAGGGGGAACTTATGATAAGAAACGTTATCGCACGGATGGTGGTCTTTGGGGCTATACCTCTACTGATGGACAAGTCGTAATTGAACCTATTTACGAGGAAGCAAAGTCTTTCTCAGGTAGGATAGCAGCAACTAAATTAAACGGCAAATGGGGAATTATCAATACAAATGGTGAAAATATTGTCCCTTACGAATATAACGATTATGAACTTTTTGAATATGACGAAGATGATCCAGATGCTAATAAAGGAAAGTGCCAATTGGTTAAAGATGGAAAAATTTTCGTCTTTGACGAGAATGGAACTCTAATTGAGTCTTATGATAAAGAAGATGACTATGATTACTATAGTTATGAAGAACCTGTGCGTAACCCATATGATAGTCCCTATTATAACGACAATTTAGATATGGATCAACAATCTCAAGAATTCTGGGACAGCTTGTAAATTCCTTATCATATATAGAAATGATAGGAAACGATTTCAAAATAAATTTAATAGATTTTTTAAGATATAAATATAAGCTATACACAATGATTCTCTTTTGAATAGCAAGGTATTCCTATCTCAAATATAGTAAAAACATATATAATTATTTGATAAAGATGAAAGCACTCCTAAAACTTGCTATCGCAGTACTTCTGTTGGTGTGTCTGGCAGACCTGCCCTACGGTTTCTACGAAATTGTGAGGTTTGCCGCGTGTGCAGCCTTCGCCTACCTCAGTTACGACTATTTCAAACAAAGGCGCGACTTTTGGGGCATTGTGTTTGCAGCCCTTGCCCTGCTCTTCCAACCATTCTTCAAGATTTCTTTGGGCAGAACGCTATGGAATGCCGTTGACATCATCGTGGCACTTGCGCTGTTTTATCTCATTATCAGGGCCATAGGCAAAAGAAAATGACAGAATATTGATTTGCTGATGAATTATAAGAGAGACTATAGCAGTTCCGGAGGTTTTGGTTGTTCGGGGTGCTTTGAAAAAGTTTTTTTTGTTCTCTTTTTTTGTGTTCTTCTCTCCGAATGTATGAACAGATGTGGCTGCACTAATGATAGTAAAACAAATTCTCCTGCTGCAGACTCCGTTCCTGTCTACACAGACGAAGACTTCAATGCCTATCTGGACTCTATAATTGCTGCGCAAGACACAACCGCAACCGACACTTCGCAAGCAACACAGACAAAGGAAAAACCGTTAAAAATCGCCCCAAATACAACTACAACGAACAGACATTCTGCCGCATACGAGGAAGGTCGCCGAAAGGGATACAACATGGGCGAGGAAGACGCCATAGCACGAGGAGGATGGCAGGCAGGATATGACGACACCAACAGTTACGAAGGCGAGGAGCATGACGACTACGTACGCGGCTACAACGATGGCTATGAGGACGGCTATAATGACAACTACGAAGAGGAACAGGACGGAGAGGATTGAGAGCGGCAGTGGTCTGGGACTTTGCGGGTTGCGACACAATCGCAACAAACTGGACGAGGAAGTAGATTCTTAGTGCAGGATTCACTTTCATTATAGAACGACATTCTTAATTTTTGAACATCCTTTTTATTATCGTATACGCATTTTTCAGGCTAAACCTGCCGTTTAGTTTGCATTTTCATCAATTTATTGACATTCCGCTGTCTAAGCCATTATTTTTTCTTAATTTTGCGCGTTAAAATTTGGAAATTACTTCACGATGACAATAGATTTTGAAAAATGTGGCGGTTTGGTACCAGCGATTGTTCAGGATGCAGTGACGAAAAATGTGCTTATGCTGGGCTATATGAATGCCGAGGCGTATGCAAAAACACAGGAGACAGGTCGTGTTACTTTCTTCAGTCGTTCGCGTCAGAAACTGTGGACAAAAGGCGAGGAAAGCGGCAATTATCTTGAGTTGGTCAGTATTAAGGTGGACTGCGACAATGACACCCTGCTCGTTCAGGCACATCCACACGGTCCTACCTGCCATACGGGTAACGACACCTGCTGGGGCGAGGAGAATTCTCAAAATCCTTTACTTTTTTTGACCGAATTGCAGGATTTCATTGAGAAGCGTCATGAAGAGATGCCCGAAGGCTCCTATACCACATCACTTTTCAAGGACGGCATCAACCGCATGGCACAGAAGGTGGGCGAAGAAGCGCTCGAGGCGGTGATAGAAGCCGTTAACGGTACAAACGAACGCCTTGTTTATGAAGGTTCGGACATGCTCTACCATCTCATTGTGCTACTCACGGAGAAGGGATTGCGCATAGAAGACCTTGCAGAAGAACTGCTGAAGCGACATAAGCCAGGTTGGAAAAAGCATTAAAAGCATTAAAAGAAATACTACAACAATTAACGCAACATAAGATGATCTCTAAGTACAGGCAAATGAGAGTAATGAAATTCGGCGGCACGAGCGTTGGCAGTCCGCAGAGAATGAAAGACGTAGAAAAACTTATTACAGACGGCAAACGCAAGGTGGTGGTACTGAGTGCGATGTCGGGCACTACAAATTCGCTCGTTGAGATTTCAGACTACATGAAGAAGCGCAATTTCGAGAGTGCGAACGCCATGATTAACCGCCTGCGTATCAAGTATCTGCAGCATGTGGAAGAACTCTACTCCACCGACGAGATGAAGGCTAAGACTCGCAAGTTTCTGGAAGACGAATTCATGTATCTCCATTCTTTCTCAAGCAGCAACTACGACGACACTGTAGAGAAAGCCATTCTGGCTCAGGGCGAGATTATCAGCACCAACATGGTAACGAACTACCTGTTGGAATGCGGTGTAAAGGTGGTGCTTGTTCCAGCCCTTGACTACATGCTCATCGACGAAGACAAAGAGCCCCAGATGAAGCCCATTAAGGACTATTGGACGGCACTGCTCGATCGCGACCCTGACACGGAGATTTTCCTGACACAGGGTTTCATCTGCCGCAACACCAACGGCGAGATAGACAACTTGCAGCGCGGTGGTTCGGACTACACAGCCAGCCTTATCGGTGCTGCCATGCGCATGGAAGAAATCCAGATCTGGACAGACATCGACGGCATGCACAACAACGACCCACGCTTTGTGGAAGGCACTACACCTGTTCGCCAGTTAAACTTTGAAGAAGCCGCCGAGTTGGCCTATTTCGGCGCCAAGATTCTCCACCCGACCTGCATTCAGCCTGCCCGCTACGCCGGCGTACCAGTACGCCTGCTCAACACCATGGATCCGTCGGCTCCCGGCACACTCATCAACAACAAGATGGTGAAGGGTCAGATTAAGGCGATTGCAGCAAAAGACAATATTACATGTATCAAAATTGTATCGTCGCGTATGCTTCTGGCTACGGGTTTTCTTCGTAATGTGTTTGAGATATTTGAGAAATATAAAACAAGCATTGACATGGTTGCCACTTCGGAGGTGGGTGTATCGATGTCGATTGACAATGTGAGCCGCCTCACTCCCATCGTTGAGGAACTGAAGAAATGCGGCACTGTAGTGGTTGACCGCAACCTGTGCATCATCTGCGTTGTCGGCGACTTGAAGGGCGACAACAAGGGCTTCGAATCCACCATTACATCAGCATTCGAGAATGTGCCTATCCGCATGATTTCCTACGGCGGCAGCGAACACAACATATCGTTCCTGATTGACCAAAAGAACAAAGAAGAGGCTCTGAAAGCACTGTCAGCAAAACTATTCAGCAAAACTAAATGAAAACACCCTATTACCACTACGACTTGAAACTGTTGGGCGCCACGCTCGATGCTATGGGACAAGCAGTTCGTGAGGACGATCCTTTCGTTGTGCATTATGCCATTAAAGCCTGCTACAACGATGCAGTATGCCGCATGATAGCCTCTCGCGGCTATGGTGCCGACTGTGTGAGCGAAGGCGAGATTAAGCATTGCTTGGAAGTCGGCTTCAAGCCTGAGAACATTGTTTTTGCCGGTGTCGGCAAGACTGACGAGGGCATCGACTATGCCATCAGTCAGGGCATCGGTTGCTTCAACGTGGAAAATGTGCCGGAACTTGAAGTCATCAACGAACGCGCAGGACTATTGGGCAAGACTGTCAATGTGGCGCTACGCATAAACCCCGACGTTGACGCCCACACGCATGAGAAGATAACGACAGGGCTGAACGAGAACAAGTTCGGCATTGCTATGGAGGACATGGTGAGTGCCATTCGTAAAGCCGAGAAGTTGGAACACGTCAACTACATCGGCCTTCACTTCCACATTGGTTCGCAGGTGCTTGACGTAAGCCTCTTTGCCCCACTTTGCGAGCGCATCAACGAACTACAGGACATGCTCGATGGCGAAGGTATCAAAACTACCTATATCAACGTCGGCGGCGGTTTAGGCATCGACTATGAAGACCCTAACGGTCATCCCATACCCGATTTTGAAGGCTATTTCAGCGTATTCCGCAACGGTTTGAAACTGCGTGCAGGTCAGAAGGTGCATTTCGAATTGGGTCGCGCCGTTGTGGGACAATGCGGCACACTGTATTCCAAGGTGCTCTATGTGAAGCAAGGACACGAGAAGAAATTCGTAATTCTCGATGCCGGTTTCACAGATTTGGTAAGAGTGGCGATGTATGGTTCTTACCATTACATTGAGAACACCACTCCACACAGCACCACGCTTGAGCCATACGACGTGGTAGGTCCGATCTGTGAGAGCAGCGATGTTTTTGCTGAAGGCAGGATGCTTCCTGCTACTGAACGCGGCGACATCTATGCCATCCGCTCTGCCGGTGCCTACGGTCACGTGATGGCTTCTACCTATAATTATCGCGACTTGCCCGGGGAAGTGGCTGAATGAACTGAAAGTTGAGATTGACAACGATGGGGCTGCAACGATGTTGCAGCATAGTTGACGGTTGAGAGTTCGGGGGCTTACTTTTTCGCATTTCGCAGAGCATTTTCTGCGCGTCGGATGTATGACTTTGCGTTAGAACGTGCATTGTCAGCACGGCGCTTGCTGTCGTCGGCACGTTCTATTGCGCTGTGTGCCTTGCGAAGTGAGTTTTGTGCCTGATCGTATCTTTTCTGGCGCTGATAGTATTCCGCATCTCTGAGGTGGTTAGCCGCCTCGCGCATATAATTTTCTGCATCCCTGTCATATCCTTGCGCCTGCCTCACATAATACGCTGCATCATTCTGGTTCGACGTTGCCTGACGTGCATAATAGTCGGTTTGTGCGTTCAGGACGAGGCAAAAAATCGCGAAAGATACTATGAACAGAATTCGTTTCATCTTGATATTCCTGTATTTTTTTGCAGTAAACCTGGGTTAGTGAAATTCGATGTCGTATATGACTTTTGCTCCTACTTCTTCGTTGAGTTTGTTGACGAGTTCCTGGCGGCGCATCATGAGGTCACTTCTGAGTGCCGGTGATTTCAGACGCACGATGAGTTTCTGGTTATGAATACGCAGTCCGTCGGTGTATCGCTGCACGACTTTCCCTGCCACTTTCTCCCATGAGTTGATGAGCCTGTACTCGTTGAGCGGTGTTTCGAGTTGCGATTCTCGAAGGAAGAGTTGCAGGAGTTCCTTTATGTCTGTTTCGTTTCTGCGTTTCATTGTTCTGTAATTATTCCGTTCGCTACGTTGAAAAGTTTGTAGTCGGTTTTTGAACTTGAAGCGAGGAGTGCATCGATGTGCTCGCGGTTGGTGTCGCTGATGAAGATTTGCCCGAAAGCATTGTTGCCCGACACATAATCAACTATCTTCGCCACCCTGTCTGCATCGAGTTTGTCGAAGATGTCGTCGAGCAGCAGTATGGGTTGCCTTTTGTCGCCCTTGTCTCTGAGGTAGAGGTATTGCGCGAGTTTCATGGAGAGGAAGTACGTTTTCTGCTGTCCTTGCGATGCTTCGCGCTTTATGGGGAAGTCGTTGACAAAGAGTTCGAGGTCGTCCTTGTGCGGTCCGTGCAAGGTATAGCCTACGATTCTTTCCTTTTGCCGTCCTTCTTTCAGTAGCGGTTTGAGCGGTCCCCTTTCGGCATGCGACTTGAGACTTATGTTTACCGTTTCCTTGCCGTCGGCAGAAAGCGCGTTATAGAGTTCCTGGAAAATAGGTACAAAAGTTTCCGCAAAGGCTTTCCTTTCGGCATAAATGGTTTCGGCATCTTTGCTCATCATGTCCTCGAGCACTTCCACTATGCTCCAGTCGGGTTCTTCGTCGGCTCTGAGGATGGCATTCCGCTGCTTGAGCATTCTGTCGTAGTGCATTGCCGCCGCGAGGTATGCGGGCGAATACTGCGCTATGACCTGGTTCATGAATCGCCTTCTCTCTTCGCTGCCGCCAGTGATGAGCAGCGAATCGATTGGTGAAATCATCACGAGAGGTATCTTGCCTACATGTTCGGCGATGCGTTTATACTCTTTTCCATTGATCTTCAGATGCTTGCGTTGTCCCCTTTTCATGCCGCAGGTTACACGCCCTGCCGTGCCGTTGTCGTCGAGGAAATCCGCTTGCAGCATCGCGAAGTCGGCATCATGCCTGATATTCAGGCTGTCGGTGGTTCCTCCGGTGGCACTTTTACAGAAACTCATATAATACACTGCGTCGAGGAGGTTCGTTTTGCCCTGTCCGTTCTTTCCGACAAAGCAATTTATGTTTTGCGAGAAGGCGAGGTCAGCCTCCTCAATGTTTTTGTAGTTTATTATTGATATGTTTTGTAGTAGCATGGTGTTTTTTAGGAAATTTTAGGAGAATCCAAGATATTCCGGGTCTTATGTTCTTTTTATTATTCCATTATTTATTGACTGGTTTGAGGTTCAAAATTACGTTTTTCAATCGAGAAGAGTAATGAAAAAATAAAAAAAAGGATATTTCCTTTTATCAATTCATTGGAAAGTGGTATTTTTGCGTGCAATTTTCACAAACAGCAAAAAAGAAATACAAAAAATAGTTATGGCTAACAAAAACAAGGCTGTAAAGCCTTCTGCTCGAGTTGAACAAAACGACACTCTTGCAACGACAACAGCATTCTTCACGAAGTATAAGAAACTGATTATTGGCATCCTTGCTGCCCTCGTGGTGGTTGTGGGCGGTTGGTTGGCATTCAAGTACCTCTACCTTGCTCCTCAGGAGGACAAGGCTCAGAGTTACCTTTCACAGGGCATCCAGTATGTTCTTCAGGGCGATCAACTGATGCAGCAGGTTGCTCAGGGTGAAGAACAAATGGCCAACGACACCACAGGTGCCGACAGCACAGTGAAGAAGCAGGTGGCAGACATGAAGAAGCAAGCCACAGACATGTACAACAAAGCACTCAAGGGCGAAGCCAAGTTTCCTGGCTACATCAAGGTTGCAAACAACTATTCCATGACAGATGCTTCCAACCTTGCGAAGGGTCAGGTGGGCATCAT